>NZ_JBKFFO010000003.1:0-583187 GCF_046506645.1 Streptomyces sp. 5K101
ACCCTGCGGCCGCGATGGAGCAGGCGGAACCACCCGCTCGAACAGCTCCCACAACTCGTCCGGCACAAAGCGCTCAACTATCACCACGCCGTGCAGACTACCCAGCACCCCAAATGAGACGACGTCTTAGATCTTGCCGGTGACTGATGCTCCGGTCAGCGGCCGCTCCGGGCCGGCAGCCGGCCGCAGTCGCCGCCGGCGCACTTGCTCAGCCAGGCGGCGAAGTCGGCGTCGTACTTGGTGCCGATGGTGTCCCGGAGCAGGCTGTGGGCCGCCTCGTACTCGCCTGCGCGGTAGTGGCCGAGCAGGGTGGCCACGTCCTCGGGGTGGGACTGGAGCAGGTAACGGACGCCCAGATAGCCCCACTGGTAGATACGGGTGGTGTCGGCGTTGTCGTAGGTGGTCTGGAAGAGCTGGCTGAGTTTGTAGGTGTTCTTGCCCGCCTCTTCGATCGCCCTGTCGTAGGTGATGCCGCGGTACGAGTAGGAGACGTACTCGGCGAGACCCTCTATCCACAGCACGGTCGGGGTGGTCTGCCCGGCCGCGAAGTCGCCGTACATGTCGAAGCGGCCGTCGAGGTAGTGGGTGTACTCGTGGTTGAGGTTCCAGATCTGGAAGGCGCCGTCCTCGGTCGGCTGCTCGTAGGCGATGAAGCGGGGCTGGTTGCCCTCGGCGGCCGGGTCGCCCTCCAGGTACATGCCGCCGTTGTTGGTGTCGATGCCGAAGACGACACCGGCGTATGTCTTGTAGTCGGTGCTGGAGTTGAAGGCGACGATCTCGATGCTGGTGTTGTTGTCGTCCTTGACCGGGCCGTTGTCCTTGACGACGGCGTGGAAGACCGGGTCCTGCTTGAGGACGCTGTCGCACGTGGCCGAGAGTTCGGACGCGGTCAGCTCCTGCGCGAGAATCCTCGCGCTCGGACCGCATGAGTGCTCGACCGTCAAAACCGCGTCGCGCACGCGCTTCTGCAGGTCACAGGTGTCGTATTCGGCGCAGTTGTCCTTGTCGAACTCGTCCGTCATCTCGGCGAGGCCGACCCAGAGCGGGGCGGTGCGCCCGGTGATCTCGCTGCGGCCGAGCAGCTCCTTGACCAACGGCTTGACGGTGTCCTTGAGCTCGGCGTGCTGCAGGAAGCGGCCGAGTTCGCGTCCGGCGTTGCTCGTCAGGTAGGACTTGTCGGTGCCGAGCAGATCGCCGTGGGCGACGGCGAAGTCACGCAGTCCGGTGAGGACGGCCGGGTCCGCCTTCACGGCTTGCGCGAACTCCGGCAGCTGGTGGCCGCGGAAGAGCACGGTGTAGGTGTTGTTGACGGCTGCGACCATCCCGTAAAACGGGTCGTACGACGAGTCGTAGTCCTTCTGCAGACGCTTGACCACGTCGAGGTAGCGGGCGTTCTCTTCGGAGCTGTCGATCAGGGTGACCGTCTCGGCCAGGGTCTCTCCGTTGGCCTCGGTGACGTCGAAGGCGTGGGACGAGCCGAAGAAGCCGTCCAGGGCGCCCTGTATGGCGCTCTTCAGCGTGGGGCCGTATTCGCCGACGTTGTCCGGCTGGTTGTACTGGATGTAGTAGCCGGCGCGCAGGTACAGCACCATCTGGGTTGCGGAAGTGCTGTTGTCCCCCGGGTAGTTGCTCGCGACATCCTCGAGCGCGTTCGCCACCGTGACCATCTGTTCCTCGCGGAAGAGGGCCTTGGAGTCCTCACCGGTCACGCTGAACAGCGTGTTGACGCAGGTGGTTTCGGACTGCTTGATCTGCTCGACCAGGGCAGCGCCGGTCTTCGAGGCGAAGTCGCTGACGTTGCAGTCCGCCGCGGCCTGCGCCGCAGAGCGGGCCTGCTTGCGCTCCGCGGCGTTCTGGGCCGCGGGGAGCGGAGGGCGTTGCGCGGGGTGCCGGCTCTTCGCAGCGGATCGCCCGGGGTCGGCGGCGTGTCCGGGTGCGAGATCGGCGTCGAGCACGGTGGTGGAGGAGGGCTGCGGGGCGAGGGCCGACCTCGGTGCGGGCTGGGGTGTCCCGGCGTCGTCCGGGGCCGCCGCGCCATTCGGGGCGAGCATCGTGAGCCCCAGGCCGGCGGCGGCCGCGGTGGATATCAGTAGGCGGGCGAGTTTCCAGGGTGTGGGGGGTTTGCGCATGGCAATGGCCTCCAGGCCGGTCGGCAGCCGTGCGTGGGGGCACGGCGGTGGGGGGTGCGGACCGTGACGGCAGCGAGACTTGAGCAGTGCGGAGCTGTCATGGCCTCGTAAAGTGTGACCGTACAATTTCACATTCCATGCCGGAGTGGGAGGGGGCTGCACGCAACAAAATGAAAATGATGTGTCGTCAAGTGGCGGAGCCGTTCGGCAACTTGGGTCAACCGGGGCGTGCTTCGAGGCGACGCCCACCTGAAGCGGGCAACCAGAACCTGCCCGGAGGCGCCGGGGTGCGCGCGGCCCCGACTGTCGCCCTCGCCTCGCCATGGCAGCCGGCGGCGGCGAAGGCCGCATCGACGGCATCCACGGCCCGGAGCTTGCGGACCATCCGCTCGGAGCTGACCCGTACCGGCGCACGGTCCGCGCCCCAGTACTGTCGCCGATCTGTTGGGGAGGGGGGTGGTCGCCGCTCCAGCAGCCGGGAGAGCAACGCGACCGCCTCCGCGTCTTGGCCGCGGCGACGCAGGTCCGCACCCGGCTTCGGCGGACCGCTTCGCCTTTCTGGGGCCGATGCCGACCATGACGCTCCGCTGGAGCCGAACAACGGACCGACAATCAGCGAACAGCACATCGGCACGCCGGTCACCGTGAGCGCGGCACCGACGGTGGTGGCGGTCAGCGCGCGGCAGACGGACCTCCACGACGATCACGATCCAGCGCGGTCCTGTTCGGCGGCGCCGCCGAACAGGGCCCGCCGGTCCGGCGAGCTCGACACGTCTCCGGTCGGTTCCCGTCAGGGTCTTGGCAAGCTTAATGCAATGTGAAATATTACTGCTGTGCCCACGAGAAACAGCTCGGACGTCATCGTCATCGGTGCCGGCGTGGTCGGCGCGGCCTGCGCCTTCTATGCCGCACGAGCCGGCCTCACCGTGACCGTAGTCGACCGCGGCTCCGTCGCGGGCGGCACGACCGGTGCAGGGGAGGGGAACCTCCTGGTCTCGGACAAGGGGCCGGGACCCGAGCTCGAACTCGCCCTTCTCTCCACCGGATTGTGGCGTGAACTCGCCGCGGACCTGCCGAAGGAGATCGAGTACGAGCCCAAGGGTGGCCTCGTCGTCGCCTCCGGCGAGGCCGCGATGTGTGCCCTGCGCGACTTCGCTGCCGGACAGGAGAAAGCGGGTGTCACCACCCAGGAGGTTCCGAAGGACCGGCTCCGCGAGCTGGAGCCTCATCTGGCCTCCGGCCTGGCCGGTGGCTTCCTTTACCCTCAGGACGCCCAGGTCATGCCCGCTCTCGCTGCCGCGCATCTGCTCCGCGCGGGCGGCGACCGGGTGCGCCTGAGACTCGGGGAGGAGGTCACCGGCGTGCTCACCGGATCCGCCGGCGAGGTGCGCGGCGTGCGTACACCGACCGGCGAGATCCACGCCCCGTACGTGGTGAACGCCGCCGGCACCTGGGGCGGTGAACTCGCGCGTCTCGCGGGAGTGGACCTTCCTGTACTGCCCCGCAGGGGCTTCGTCCTCGTCACCGAGCCGCTGCCTCGCGTGGTGCGGCACAAGGTGTACGCGGCCGACTACGTGGCCGACGTGGCCAGCGGCTCGGCGGCGCTGCAGACCTCGGCCGTGGTCGAGGGCACCCCGGCGGGCCCCGTCCTGATCGGCGCGAGCCGGGAGCGGGTCGGCTTCGACCGGACGCTGTCCACCGAGGTCCTGCGCCGCCTCGCCGCCGGAGCCACCGCGCTGTTCCCGGTCCTCGCCACCGTGCGGGCCATGCGGACCTACGCCGGCTTCCGCCCGTACCTGCCCGACCATCTTCCGGCGATCGGGCCCGACCCTCGGGTTCCCGGACTGCTGCACGCCTGCGGGCACGAAGGCGCGGGCATCGGACTGGCGCCGGCGACCGGAGTGATCGTCGCCGCCTGTCTGGCCGACGGCGAACCGCCCCTCGACATCCACCCCTTCAGGCCGGAGCGATTCGGTCCGTCCCCGCCGTGAGTCGCCGTGTCCCGCCGTGTTCCGAACATCAAACCCCCGAGGAGGCCCCGTGGCCCGCACCCCCGCCGACGTGGTCGGCGCACAGCCCGGTCCGCCGTTCGAGTTCACTTTCGACGGACGCCCTGTCGCCGCCCTGCCCGGGCAGACCCTCGCCGCCGCGCTGTGGGGGGCCGGCATCCTCGCCTGGCGCAACACCCGGGTCGGCGGCCGCCCACGCGGCGCGTTCTGCGGCATCGGCCAGTGCTACGACTGCCTCGCCACGGTCAACGGGGAACCGAACCGGCGCGCCTGCCTGGTCCCTGCCCGGCCCGGCGACGTGATCACCACACAGGAAGGACACGGTCATGACCGACTCGGCGTCGACTGAATCGTCAGGTCCGTACGATCTCGCCGTCATCGGAGCGGGCTCCGCCGGGCTCGCCGGCGCCGTCACCGCGTGGGAACTCGGGCTCTCCGTCGCCCTGCTGGACGCCTCCCCCCAGCCCGGCGGCCAGTTCTACCGGCATCCCGCACCGGCCCTGGGTGCGGTACGGCCCGAGGCGCTGCACCACGACTGGTCAGCCTTCACCGACCTGCGACGGCGCCTGGCGGACAGCGACATCGCCCACCTCACCGGCCACCACGTGTGGTCCGTCGTCCGCGAACCCGACGGCACGTGGTCGGTTAACGCCGTCACCGGCGCCGACGGCACCGCGGAACGGCCCGTCCGGACCCGCGCCCGCGCGGTCCTCCTGGCCACCGGGGCGCACGAGCGTCAACTGCCCTTCCCCGGCTGGACACTGCCCGGCGTCGTGGGCGCCGGAGGGGCCCAGGCCATGCTCAAGTCCGGTCTCGTACTCCCCGGCCGGCGCGTCGTCGTCGCGGGCAGCGGCCCCCTGCTGCTCGCCGTCGCCTCGTCGCTGGCCGCGGCGGGGGCGCGCGTGCCGGCCGTGGTGGAGGCGTCGGGATACCTGCGGTACGCCCGCCGGCCCCGGGTCCTCTTCACCAACCCGCGCAAGGCCGCCGAGGCCCTGGTCCACGGCGCCGCCCTGCTCCGCCACCGGGTCCGCGTACGCCCCCGCAGCGCGGTCACCGAGGTGCACGGCACCGACCGGGTCGAGGCCGTCACCGTCAGCCGCCTCGACCACGACTGGCGGCCCGTGCGGGGGACGGGCCGCCGCATCGCCTGCGACGCGCTTGCCGTCGGACACGGGCTGGTTCCCCAGATCGAGCTGGCCACCTCACTCGGCTGCGCCACCCGTGCGCTGCCGGACGGCACGCTGGGCCTGGCTCTGGACGACTTCCAGGAGAGCTCCGTCCCCGGCCTCTGGGCGGCGGGGGAGACCGGAGGGGTCGGCGGAGCGGAACTCGCCCGTACGGAAGGCGAGCTGGCCGGGCGGGCGGTGGCCGCGCGACTCCTCGGCCGCCCGGCCGGCACCGGCCCGACCGCGCGCCTGCGGCGTCGCCGGGACCGGATGCGCGCCTTCGCCGAGGTGATGGCCGCAGCCCACGCTCCCGGCCCCGGCTGGGTCGACTGGCTCACCGACGCCACGGACGTGTGCCGCTGCGAGGAGGTCACCGCCGGGCGCGTCCGCGAGGCCGTCGTCGCCCTCGGTGCACGGGACGCGCGGACCGTCAAGCTGCTCACCCGGGCCGGGATGGGCTGGTGCCAGGGGCGCATGTGCGGGACAGCCGTCGCCTGCCTCGCAGCCCGCGACGGCCGGGCCGAACCCCCCGCCGAGCGCCGCCCGTTCGCCGCGCCGGTCCCGCTGGCGGCGCTCGCCGCGCTCGACGCGACCACCCCGCCGGGCACCGGGGCGGGGGAGACAGGGGAGACGTGAAGCCCCGAACGCCCTGAGAGCAAGGCCCCCACAGCCCCCGCCGGGACCACGGTGGTTCCGCGCGGCACGAAGTGAAATGTCACACGTTACCGAAAGGCTCCGATCCCACATGACCACCACCGGCTGGCACAGCACCCGCCCCTGGCGCGGCATCATGGTCGCCACCACCCTTCCCTTCCGCGACGACCTGACGGTCGACCACGACGCCTATGCCGAGCACGTGGCCTGGCTCATCGCCAACGGCTGCGACGGCGTCGTCCCCAATGGCTCGCTCGGCGAGTACCAGACCCTCACCGACGAGGAGAGGGCCCAGGTCGTCCGTACCGCCGTCGAGGCGGCGGGCGACGGCGCGCGGGTCATGCCGGGCGTCGCCGCCTACGGCAGCCGCGAATCCAGGCGCTGGGCCGAGCAGGCCGCCGAGGCCGGGTGCGGCTCGGTGCTGCTCCTGCCGCCGAACGCCTACCGCGCCGACGAGGCGGCCGTACGGGCCCACTACGCGGACGTGGCCGGGGCCGGAGTCCCGGTGGTGGCGTACAACAACCCCATCGACACCAAGGTCGACCTCACTCCCGGGCTCCTCGCGCAACTGCACGCCGAGGGGAGCATCGTCGCCGTCAAGGAGTTCACCGGCGACGTCCGCAGGGCGTACGAGATCACCGAACTCGCCCCGGAGCTCGACGTGCTGATCGGCGCCGACGACGTACTCCTGGAGCTCGCCCTCGCCGGAGCGGTCGGCTGGATCGCCGGCTACCCCAACGCCTTCCCCACGAGCTGTGCCGCGCTGTACCACGCGGCGGTCGCGGGCGACCTCGACACCGCCCTGCCCCTGTACAAGTCCCTGCACTCCCTGCTGCGCTGGGATTCGAAGACCGAGTTCGTCCAGTCGATCAAGCTCTCCATGGACATCGTCGGCCGCCGTGGCGGCCCCACGCGCCCGCCCCGGCTCCCGCTCACCGGCACCATGGAGGCCGGCGTGCGGACCGCCACCGAGAAGGCCGTCGCCACCGGACACCGCTGACGCGCCCGACCGACGGACCACGCCGGCCACCCGGCCGGCGGGTCCCGCCTCCCGACCCGTCAGTTCGAGCCCGAAAGGAATCCCGTGCGTACGCGTCACGTCTTCCACGCCGTCGACTCGCACACCGAGGGCATGCCCACGCGTGTGATCACCGGGGGCGTCGGAGTGATCCCCGGCGCCACCATGGCCGAGCGCAGGCTGTACTTCACGGAGCACCTGGACCATCTCCGTACGCTCCTGATGTACGAGCCGCGCGGGCACGCCGCGATGAGCGGCGCGATCCTCCAGCCGCCCACCCGCCCCGACGCCGACTACGGCGTGGTGTACATCGAGGTCTCCGGCCTGCTCCCCATGTGCGGGCACGGCACCATCGGCGTCGCCACCGTCCTCGTCGAGACCGGCATGGTGCCGGTGACCGAACCGGTCACCACCGTCCGGCTCGACACCCCGGCCGGCCTCGTCTCCGTCGACGTACGCGTCGAGGACGGCGCGGCGAAGTCCGTCACGCTCACCAATGTGCCCGCCTTCTGCGTCGCCCTGGACCGCAAGGTGACCGTCCCCGGGTACGGCGCGGTCACCTACGACCTCGCCTTCGGCGGCAACTTCTACGCCTTCGTCCGCCTCGACGACCTGGGGCTGCCCTTCGACCGCGCGCGCAAGGACGACCTGCTCGCCGCCGGACTGGCGATCATGGAGGCGATCAACGCCTCCGCCGACCGGCCCGTCCACCCGGAGCAGCGGGAGATCGCCGGGGTCAAGCACGTCTACCTCGCCGCCCCCGGCTCCGACGCCACCCGCTCCCGGCACGCCATGGCCATCCACCCCGGCTGGTTCGACCGCTCCCCGTGCGGCACCGGCACCAGCGCCCGCATGGCCCAGCTGCACGCCCGTGGCGAACTCCCGCTCGGCGCCGACTTCGTCAACGAGTCCTTCATCGGCACCTCCTTCACCGGCCGGCTCATCGGCGAGACGGAGGTCGGCGGCCTGCCGGCCGTCGTCCCGACGGTGACCGGCCGCGCCTGGATCACCGGTACCGCTCAGTACTTCCTCGACCCGGACGACCCCTTCCCCGGAGGTTTCCTCCTGTGACCACCGCTGCTGCGCCCCTCGTCTCCCGCAACCCGGCCGACCCCTCCGACGTGGTCGTACGGATCGTGTCCGCGGGCGCCTTCGCGGCGGCCGACGCCGTCGAGCGGGCCCGCGCCGCCCAGCCGGGCTGGCTGCACGCCGGGGCCGCCGCCCGCTCGGCCGCGCTGGGCGCCATCGCCGCCGCCCTCGACGAGGCGGCCGACGAGCTGACCGCTCTCGCCGTACGCGAGGTCGGCAAGCCGATCGCCGAGGCCCGGGCCGAGATCGTGCGAGCCGCCGCGATCTGGCGCCACTACGCCCAGGCCCCCTACGAGCCCACCGGGGCCGTGCACGAGCCTGCGGCCGGCCCCGGGCTCCTCCTGACCCGCCGCCGCCCGCACGGCGTGGCCGGACTCGTCACGCCCTGGAACTTCCCCTTCGCCATCCCGAGCTGGAAGGCGGCCCCCGCCCTCGCGGCCGGCAACACCGTCGTCCTCAAGCCCGCCCCCGAGGCCACCGCCTGTGCCCAGCGCCTCGCCGAGATCGTCCAGCAGGCCGTCCCGGCGGCGGTGTTCACCGTTCTGCCCGGTGGCGCGACCGAGGGCAACGCACTCGTATCCGCCGCCGACGTGGTCTCCTTCACCGGCTCGACCCCCGTCGGGCAGGCCGTCGCGCGCACCGCGACGGCGCGGGGCGTCCCGGTCCAAACCGAGATGGGCGGCCTCAACGCGGCGATCGTCCTGCCGGACGCCGACATCGAGCGGGCGGCCGGCCACATCGCCGCCGCCATGGCCGGCTACGCGGGCCAGAAGTGCACCGCCACCAGCCGGGTGATCGCCGTCGGCGCGGCGCTCGGCCCCCTGCGCGAGGCACTCACCGAGGCGCTGCGGGCACTGCCGGTCGGTGATCCGTCCGACCCCGCGACCGTCTGCGGACCGCTGATCGCGGAGCAGGCCCGCGACCAGGCCGTCGAGGCGTGGAAGGGGCTGCCCGTCCTCGCCGGCGGCACGGCTGTGGCCGGTCCCGGCTGGTACGCGGCACCCACCCTGGTCGAGAAGGTCTCCCCGGGGCACCGGCTGCTGCGCGAGGAGGTCTTCGGCCCCGTGGCCGCCCTGCTGCCCGCCGATGACCTCGGCCACGCCGTACGGATCACCAACTCCGTGCCGTACGGCCTCGTCACCTCGGTCCACACCGCCGACCTGGGAACGGCCCTCGGTGCCCTCGACCAGGTCGACACCGGGATGATCCGGATCAACGCCCCCTCCACCGGCGTCGACTTCCACCTTCCCTTCGGCGGGACCAAGTCATCCAGCCACGGGCCGCGTGAACAGGGCCGCGCGGCCATGGAGTTCTACACCTCCACCCGCACCTACACCCTGTCCCCCACGTGAGCAACGTGACATCGTACTGTGGTGGTCCGGACCAGACGGAAGGATCACCACCACCATGGGGCACCTGACCCGCCGTGACCTCAACGCGTCCCGGGAGCGGCTGCGCGACCAGGTCGCCCACGCCCTGCGCGCCGCCCTCATCTCGGGGGAGCTGCGGCCGGGAGCGGTGTACTCCGCGCCGACCCTGGCCGAGGACTTCGGCATCTCCGCCACCCCCGTCCGCGAGGCGATGCTCGACCTGGCCCGTGAGGGCCTGGTCGAGCCCGTCCGCAACAAGGGGTTCCGCGTCACCGAGGTCGACGAGCGCGACCTCGACCAGTACACCGAGATCCGCGCGCTCATCGAGATCCCGACCGTCGGGCGCGTCACCCGCACCGCCGCCCGCGAGGAGCTGGAGGCGCTGCGTCCGGTCGCCGAGGAGATCGTGCACGCCGCCCGGGACCACGACCTCATCGGCTACCTGGAGGCCGACCGGCGCTTCCACCTCGGACTCCTCGGCCTCGCGGGCAACGAACGGCTCGTCGAGACCGTCGGTGACCTGCGCAAGCGGACCCGCCTGTACGGCCTCACCGCCCTGGACGAGCGCGGCGACCTCATCCCGTCCGCCGAGGAGCACCTGGAACTCCTCGACATCATGCTCGCGGGCGACGCCGAGGGCGCACAGGCGTGCATGGCCCGGCATCTGGGCCATGTCCGTTCCCTGTGGGCCGGGGGAGAGGGCCCGGCCGGGGCATAGCACGGGGTTATGGGCGGCTGAGGGCTCCTCGTGCCGGGTGTCGCGCACGCACACTGCAATGCAATGTCACACCTCACCCTTCCTGTGGACCGTGAAAGGGATCCATGAACCCCGCCTACGCGACCGTCGACCACACCTTCACCGTTCCCCTGGACCACCACGCCCCCGACGGCCCCGCCATCGACGTCTTCGCCCGCGAGGTCGCCGATCCCGCCCGCGCGAGCGAGGAACTGCCCTGGCTGCTCTACCTCCAGGGTGGCCCCGGCGGCAAGTCGCCCCGCCCGTCGGCCGGTTCGCCCGGCTGGCTCGACCAGGCACTGAAAACCCACCGCGTACTCCTCCTCGACCAGCGCGGCACTGGCCGCTCCAGCCCGGTCACCGCCCGCTCCGCAGCCCGCTTTCCCACGCCCGGCCGACTCGCCGCGCACCTGGCCCACTTCCGTGCCGACGCGATCGTCGCCGACGCGGAACTGATCCGCCGGCGACTCTGCGGCGACACCCCCTGGGAGACGCTCGGCCAGAGCTACGGCGGCTTCATCACCCTCACCTACCTCTCCCAGGCCCCCGAGGGCCTGCGCGCCTGCTACGTCACCGGCGGCCTGCCCGGCCTCACGGCCACCGCCGACGACGTCTACGCCCGCACCTACCCCCGCGTCCGCGACCGGGTCCTCGACTTCTACGCCCGCTACCCCGAGGACGCCGCCCGCCTGCGCAAGCTCGCCGACCACCTCGCCGCCGACATCCGCCTGCCGAACGGGGACAGGCTCACCCCGCACCGCCTGCGCACGCTCGGCCTCCTGCTCGGCATGGGGGACGGATTCGAGCGCCTGCACTGGCTGCTCGACGAAGCCCTGGACCCGGACGGCGCACCCACGGACACCTTCCTCCACCAGGCCATGACCCTGACGGGATTCACCGACAACCCGCTCTTCGCCGTCCTGCAGGAGACGCTGTACGGGCAGGGCGGCGGCCCGGCCGGCTGGGCGGCCTCCCGAGCCCTCGCCGCCTTTCCCGAGTTCGCCGCGGACGCCGACCCCCTGCTGCTCACCGGCGAGATGATCTACCCCTGGATGTTCCGGGAGATCACCGGCCTGCGCCCCTTCGCCGATGCCGCCGACCTGCTGGCCGCCCGCACCGACTGGCCGCCCCTCTACGACCCGCACCGCCTCGCCGCCAACGAGACCCCCCTCGCCGCGATCGTCTACCACGACGACATGTACGTCGACGCGGGCCTCTCGCTGCGCACGGCACGCGAGGTCGGCGCCACCCGCGTCTGGGTCACCAACGAGTGGGAGCACGACGGCGTCTCCGCCTCCGGCGGCCGTGTCCTCGCCCGCCTGATGGACCTGGCCGCGGGCCGCGCGTAACCCCCGCTCACCTTCCCCCCTCCTCCCCGACAGGAGAGACATGCCCGTCCCGAGCCCCCGACCGCGCCCGCTGGCCGCCGTCCTCGCCCTCGCCTCGTGCCTCGCCCTCGCTCCCGCGGCCAACGCCGCGCCACCTGCCTCCACGACTCCTTCGTCGCCTTCGGCCGCCCCGGCCGCCGACTGCGCGCTGCCCGGCCGGACCGGCTGGACCGACGAAGGGCACGACACCGACCGCGTCCAGTTCCAGCCCGCCACCGGAACCCGCCGTGTCCTCAACCTGTTCGTCGACTTCCCCGACGCGCCGGCCACCGACGCCACCGAGCCGTACGCCGCCCACCTCGCCCCCGCCGCCGACTGGATGCGGACGGCCAGCCACGGCCGCCTCCGCCTCTCCGTCGACTCCCTGCACCAGTGGATCCGCATGCCCGCGGACTCGACCGCGTACGGTTTCGCACGCGGCCTCACCTTCGAGACCCACGAGAGGTACGTGCGCGACGCGATCGCCGCCGCCGACCCGTTCGCGGACCTCTCGCGCTACGACATGGTCTACATCGTCCCCACCAGGACCGCGGCAGCGATCCCGTTCTCCCCCACCTACCTCTACGACCCCGCCACGCCCGGCGTGACCGCCGACGGCACCCGCCTCAAGTGGGCCGTGACTTTCGGTCAGGACATGTGGCGCTGGGGCCACAAGGTCGTCGCCCACGAGACCGGCCACACCTTCGGCCTGCCCGACCTCTACTCCTTCACCGGCCCCACGCACCAGTACGTCGGCGGCTGGGACGTCATGGGCAACATCGCGGGCGCCGCCCCGCAGTTCCTCGGCTGGCACTCGTGGAAACTGGGCTGGGTCCGCGACCACCAGGTCGCCTGCCTCGCCGGACCCGGACGCCGCACCGTACGCCTGACCCCGGTGGAACGCCCCGGCGGCACCAAGATCGCCGTACTGCGCACCGGCGAGACCACGGCCTACGTCGCCGAGTCCCGCCGCCCCCGGCGCAACGACGCCTCCGCCTGTTCGAGCGGCGTCCTCATCCACCGGATCGACTCCGCGACCCC
Organism: Streptomyces sp. 5K101; assembly: GCF_046506645.1. NCBI lineage: Bacteria > Bacillati > Actinomycetota > Actinomycetes > Kitasatosporales > Streptomycetaceae > Streptomyces > Streptomyces sp. 5K101. Next base: position 12,580 of record NZ_JBKFFO010000003.1, read on the forward strand.
GACCGGCGAGGGCCCGGTCCGGATCATGAACGGCAACCCCGCCGCGACCCCGCGCCCCGGCTGCACCCCGCTCGACCTCGCGGCATACCGGCCGGGCCAGACCTTCACCGACCCGGACACCGGCGTCCGCATCGAGGTCCGCGCGGGCGGCCCGGCAGGGGACGTGGTCACGCTCAACGCCACCTGAACGCGCACGGCTCGCCACCTCCGTGGTCATCGGTCGGGGGCTCGGCCCGCCGGCGGAGGATCACGGCTCGGCCGGAAGCCCAAGCACCCGGCCGGGTTCATCCGGCATGCGCTCCCCCAACACGCCGTCGTCGACGCTCAGCCGGCCGCAGACGAGCGCCGCCGCCAGGACGCCACCTGGCAGGACCGGGCCGGCCTCGCCGCCCTCCTCGCCCCGTCGAGGAACCGGCCGCCATTGATTGTCGATCCCCTCAACGACGCCTGCGACGGCCCCCGGGCCGGCGTTCCCGCCGCGATCTGGGAGGTCGTTGGCCCTGGCCGCGACCTCCGCCGGAGACGTAAGCACCACCTACGCGCCTCCTGGCAGCGCCTGATGCAGGGATGTCGTGAACGACGTGTCGGCGAGAACCGACTCCGCTGACCCTCTGACTCTTGTATCAATATGCGGGTACACATCGAATTGTGGCTCTTTAGCCCTGGAGGGGCTGTGTCACATCTGCGTACCCGCATGGCTGCTGTCATCGCAGCCGGGCTGCTCGCCGCCGCCACCGGTGTCGCTACCGGCAGCGAGGCAGTCGCCCACGAGACGTGCGCCGCCACCGTCACGTCATCCGACGAAGGCATCTGCTACCTGCCGACCACCGTCGTCAACTTGAATTCAAGTTGGAGGAACACCGGCCTCGCGGTCGAGCTCCAGCCCGGCACGTACCACCTCGACCTTGACGTCCACGGGCGACTGTGGGGTCCTGCTCCGATCAACGCCTGGATCTCCGCCCGGCTCACCGCCGACGGCGCAGTCCTGCCGGGCAGCCAGCGGATGATCGACCACCTCCAGTCCTACAACGCGGACGACGGCGCTATCGGCCACAGGGACACGACGCCCATCCAGGAGCGCATCGAGATCCAGACGCCGACCAGGATCCAACTGCAGGCCAGGAGCACCTACGACCTCCGCTACAACTCGACGACGATCGCTGAGATCCGCAGTGACTCCGCCTCCTACACCTCGATTCGCTGGGAGAAGGTCAAGGGATAGAACGCCCTGGGAGCACTTTCACCCGGGGCAGTTCAGGTACCCGGACACGCTGCAGGCCGCGGGCAGGAAATCACCCGCGTCGGCGCAGACTGATAGGTATCCGCGTACCTGGCAATGCCCGGAAGCCCCGCCCCTCACGGGACGCTGTTGGTCAATTCGGGGGCTCGCGTGACGTCGGCCTTCAAGACCTGGTTGTGGTCTTGAAGGCCGACGTTGTCGTATGGGGTGGTGCGGGTGTCGACGCAGCCGAGCAGGCCCACGCGCTGGGAGACTGACCGCGTGAGCACGATGCGCCGCCCGCTGGGCACCGGTCCCCGCCCGAACCCTGCCGCTGAAGCGGACGGCCGCGGCGGCCGCCGAGCTCGCCGCCCGGCTTGCCTTCGGCCCGGCCGAGCTTCAGCCGCACCGGTCTGCAGTCGGCCGTCGACACGGGGGCTCGGATCACGTCGATGGCGGCTGAGTCTTGGTCAGGGTGGGGGACGAGCAGCTTGCGGTTTTGGTGGCCTGAGCCTCGAGGATGACGGCTTCAGGCAGCCGGCGGCCCGTAGGAGGAAAGGTCAGGCCGCCAGGGGGATGCGGCTTCGGTGCCAGCGCGCCGGGCCCAGCAGCTGGGCCGTGGCGTGGGCGCGCTTGAAGTAGCGGTGGGCCATGTGCTCCCAGGTGAGGCCGATGCCGCCGTGAAGTTGGATCATCTCTCCGGCGACCAGCGAGAACATCTCCGAACAAGCTGACTTGGCGGCGGCGGCCAGGATGCGGTCGCCGGGGGAGACGGCGGCGGCCAGGGCGAGGGAGCGGGCGGACTCCACCGCCACGTACAGGTCGGCGAGGCGGTGCTTCACCGCCTGGAACGAGCCGATGGGCCGCCCGAACTGCACCCGCGTCTTCGCGTACTCGACGGTCGCCTGCAGTGCGTACGAGGCCGCGCCGACCTGTTCGGCGGCGAGCGCCGCGCAGCCCCGGTCCAGCACGCGGCCCAGGACGCGTTCGCCGTCTCCGTCCTCGCCGACCAGCCGGGCCGGGGCCGAGTCCAGGACCACCCGGTACAGGGGGCGCGAGTCGTCCATTGCCGGAACCGGCGTCACCCGCGCGCTCCGCGCCTCCGGTCGTATGCGGAACAGTGACACCCCGGCGGCCGTGCGGGCCGCGACCAGCAGCACCTCACCGGACGACAGGACGTGCTCCTTCACGCCCGTCACCGCCCACCCGTCGGCGTCCCGCACGGCCGTGGCCCGTACCGCGGCCGGATCCCACGACCCGTCCGCCTCCGCCCACGCCAGCGCGCCCAGCGCGGAGCCCTCCGCGAGGCCCGGCAGCAGCTCGGCGCACGCGGCCTCGTCGCCGCTCTCCAGCAGCGCGTACGTCGCCAGAACCGACGACCCGAGGAACGGCACCGGGCTCAGCACCCGCCCCAGCTCCTCCGCCACCAACAGCAGATCCATCGCACTGCCGCCCACGCCCCCGTACTCCTCCGGGACCGCGAGCGCCGCCACCCCGATCTGCTCGGCGAGCGGCCGCCACGCCGCCTCACCCTCCAGGCGGGAGAGCAATCCCCTTACCGTGCCGCGGAGTTCGTCCTGTTCCTCGGTGGTCTTCACGCCGTGGTTCCCTTCGCTCGCTCTCGCAGAGCCCCGACAAGGGGCGCCGTCCGCCGGGGGCGATCCGGGCGCTCAGGGCGCCAGGACCCGGGCCCGGCAGGCGGCCGGTGTGCCCCAGGCGGACCGCAGCGCGCGGGCCTTGCGGATCCACAGGGAGAGGGCCGGCGCCTCGGTGTAGCCGAGGGCGCCGTGGAGTTGCAGGGCGGTGCGGGCGGCGGTGTACGCGGCCTCGCACGCGCTCACCTTCGCCGCCGCGATCTCGCGCCCGGCGCCCGGAGCCGCCGACGCCAGGGCCAGGGCCGCGGCGTGGATGAGGGGCTGGGCGAACTCCAGGGCGATCAACGCGTCCGCCAGGCGGTGTTTCACCGCCTGGAACGAGCCGATGGCCACCCCGAACTGGGTGCGCTGCCGGGCGTATTCGACGGTCCGTTCCAGGAGGGTGCGGCCCAACCCGAGGGCCTGCGCCGCCGTGGCAAGCGCTGCGACATCGGCGGCGTGCGCGGCCGCTGCCGCCACCCCGGGCCCACGCGCCAGGACGGTCCCGCCGAGCGGGCGGGCCGGCCGGCGCGCCGGGTCGGCCGACGACTGGACGGGCCCGGCCGTCTCCGCCAGGCGTACGGTGTCGCCGTCCGCGACGAAGACCACGTCGGCGGCGTGGGCGTCCAGTGCGTAGGGGCTGTCGGGGGAGAGCAGGCAGAGGGTGGCGGCGGTCTTGCCGGACGCGATGCCCGGCAGCCATGCAGCGGCCGCTGCCTCGTCTCCCAGCCGGTCGAGGAAGGCCGCCGCGGCCACCGTCTCCACCAGCGGGCCCGGCACGGCGTGGCAGCCCAGTTGGGTGAACGCGACGGTGAGTTCTACGGGCAGCGGGCCGAGGCCGTCGTGCTGCTCCGGTACGGCGAGGGCGAAGACCCCCGCTTCCGCGAGCCGGGACCAGAGCGCGCGGCCGGGTGCCGTGTCCCCGGACGCCCAGGCCCGTACGACGGCGGGGGTGTCGGCCGCCGCGAGCATGCCGTCCAGGGAACGGGCGAACGCCTGCTGCTCGTCGTCGAGGAGGAACCGCATCACCGGCGACCCTTCGGCAGGCCGAGCAGCCGCTCGGCGATGATGTCGCGCTGGATCTCGTTGGTGCCGGCGTAGATGGGCCCGGCGAGGGAGAAGGTGTATCCCTCGGACCAACGCCCCTGTGCGGGTGCCTCCTCGGCGTCGTCGGCGAGTTCGCCGTACGGGCCGAGCAGGTCCAGGGCGGTCTCGTGGAGGGCGATGTCGAGCTCGGACCAGAAGACCTTGTTGAGGCTCGACTCGGCGCCGATCGAGCTTCCGGCGGCCAGGCGGGAGGCGCCCGCGTAGGTGAACAGCTGGTAGGCGCGGGCGCCGATCACCGCGTCCGCGACCCGGTCGCGCAGCGCGGTGTCGGACGGGTCCGCGGTGGAGCGCCACAGCGCGGTGAGGCGGTCGGCCGCGGCGGTGAAGCGCCCGGGGCTGCGCAGGGTCAGTCCCCGCTCGTTGCCGGCCGTGCTCATGGCGACCCGCCAGCCCTGGCCCGGTTCACCGATGACGTCCTCGTCCGGCACGAAGACGTTGTCGAGGAACAGTTCGGCGAAGGCGGGCTTGCCGTCGAGGCGGCCGATGGGCCGTACGGTCACGCCGTCCGCGTCCAGCGGGAACATCAGATACGTCAGGCCCTGGTGGGGCTTTTCCCTGTGCGGGTCGCTGCGGAAGAGGCCGAACGCGCGGTCGGCGAATGCCGCCCGGGACGACCACGTCTTCTGGCCGCTCAAGCGCCATCCGCCGTCGGTCCGTACGGCCGTGGCGCGCAGCGAGGCGAGATCCGAGCCCGACTCCGGCTCGGACCACGCCTGCGCCCAGATCACCTCGCCGCTCGCCATGGGCGGCAGGACGCGGGCGCGCTGCTCGGCCGTCCCGTGCTCGAAGAGGGTGGGAGCGAGGAGGTTGATGCCGTTCTGGCTGACGCGGCCGGGCGCACCGGCCGCGTAGTACTCCTCCTCGAAGATCAGCCACTGGAGGATCGAGCCGCCCCGCCCCCCGTACTCCTCCGGCCAGGAGACCACCGACCAGCGGTCCGCGGACAGCGTGCGCTCCCACGCGCGGTGGGCCGCGAAGCCCTCGGCGGTCTCCAGGGACGGCAGGGGAGCGGCGGGGACGTGGGCGGCGAGCCAGTCGCGGGCCTCGGCGCGGAACGCCTCCTCCTCGGCAGTGAAGTCGAGGTCCATCAGGAGGAGCCGTCCTTCGCGTCGGCCGCTTCCTGCGCGCCCGCCGCCTTCATCGCACGGATGTCCATGCCGCCGAGCGAGTCCTTCGCGGTCTCGGCGTTGTGCGCGTGTGCCAGGTGGTGCAGCCCGAAGACGGAGTCCATGCCGGTGTGCAGGCCCTGCAGGTCCTCGGCCTGGTTGACGGCTCGCTTGGTCAGGGCCAGCCCCAGGCGCGGCATCTCGGCCATCCGGTTCGCCAACTCCATGGCGGCATCCGCGAGTTCCGCCCTGGGTACGACCCGGTTGACCATCCCGACCTCGTACGCGCGCCGTGCGCTCATCCGGTCGCCGGTGTAGAGGAACTCCTTGGCGATGCGCGGCGGCATCACCCACGGGTGGGCGAAGTACTCCACGCCCGGGATGCCCATGCGCACCACGGGGTCGGCGAAGAACGCGTCATCGGAGGCGACGATCAGGTCGCAGACCCAGGCGAGCATCAGACCGCCCGCGACGCACGCGCCCTGCACCGAGGCGATCATCGGCTTGGGCAGTTCGCGCCAGCGGCGGCACATGCCCAGGTAGACCTCGGACTCGCGGGCGTAGCGGCTCTCCGCGCCCTGCTTGTCCGAGTGGTCCCACCACAGGCCCGCCTTGCGGTCGAACGGCAGATGCGCGTCCCGCTCCGGGGTGCCGATGTCGTGCCCGGACGAGAAGTGCTGCCCCGCTCCGGCGAGGACGACGACCTTGACCTCGTCGTCGTCGGCCGCACGGTAGAAGGCCGCGTCCAGGGCATAGGTCATCGCGGAGTTCTGGGCGTTGCGGAAGTCGGGCCGGTCCATGGTGACGACGGCGACGGAGCCGCGGCGTTCGTATCGGACGGGCTCAGAAGATGCGGTGTGGGCAGCGGACATCCCGCTCCTTCCCTAACAAGTGTTTGGTAGATTAACGTAGCCGCCTTCGGCCGTCGAGAAGTCGAGTCGCCCGTTCGTGAGTCGTCCGGAGCCGCCCATGAGCAGCGTCGAGGAGTTCCGCACCGAGGTCCGCGGCTGGCTGCGCGACAACCTCGCGGGGGAGTTCGCCGCCCTGCGCGGCCGGGGCGGGCCAGGCCGGGAGCACGAGGCCTTCGCCGAACGCCTTGCCTGGGAGCGGCACATGGCCGCCGCTGGCTGGACCTGCGTCGGCTGGCCGAAGGAGTACGGGGGGCGCGGTGCGACGCTTGAGGAGCAGGTCGCCTTCCATGAGGAGTACGCCCTCGCGGACGCCCCCGCGCACGTGAACCACATCGGGGAGCAGCTGCTCGGCCCCACCCTCATCGCCTTCGGCACGCCCGAGCAGCGCGAGCGCTTCCTCCCCCGCATCGTCGCCGTCGAGGAACTGTGGTGCCAGGGCTACAGCGAGCCGGACGCCGGATCGGACCTGGCGAACGTACGGACCCGGGCCGAGCTCGACGGCGAGGAGTGGGTGGTCACCGGCCAGAAGATCTGGACCTCACTCGCGCACGCATCCGACTGGTGCTTCGTCGTCGCCCGCACCGAGCCCGGGTCCACCCGCCACCACGGCCTGTCCTACCTGCTGGTCCCGCTGGACCAGCCCGGTGTCGAGGTCCGGCCGATCACCCAGCTGACCGGCACCTCCGAATTCAACGAGGTCTTCTTCGACGGCGCCCGCACGGCGGCGTCGAACATCGTCGGAGCGCCGGGCGACGGCTGGAAGATCGCCATGGCCACCCTCGGCTTCGAGCGCGGCGTGTCCACCCTCGGCCAACAGGTCGGCTTCCGCCGCGAACTGGCGTCGGTCGTCGAGCTGGCCAAGCGCAACGGCGCGGCAGAGGACCCCCTGATCCGGGACCGGATCATCCAGGCACGGATCGGCCTGGAGGCCATCCGCGGCAACGCGCTGCGCATGCTCAGTGGCGTCGCCGCCGGGGCGCCCGGGCCCGAGGCGTCCATCGGCAAGATCTTCTGGGCCACCTGGCACCGCGAGCTGGGCGAGCTCGCCATGGAGGTCCGCGGCGCCGGCGGCATGCTGGCCGCGGGGGAGCCGTACGAACTCGACGACGTGCAGCGGCTGTTCCTCTTCTCCCGCGCGGACACCGTCTACGCCGGATCGAACGAGATCCAGCGCACCATCATCGCCGAGCGGGTGCTCGGCCTGCCCAAGGAGGAACGCCCGTGACCACGCCGCCGTACGTGCCCGGACACGGCCTGCTCACCGGCCGTACCGCCGTCGTCACCGCCGCCGCGGGCGCCGGCATCGGCGGCGCGACTGCCCGACGCCTGCTGGAGGAGGGGGCGAGCGTCGTCGTCTCCGACGCCCACGCCCGTCGGCTGAAGGAGTCCGAGGCCGAGCTGGCGGCCGAGTTCGGCGCGGACCGGGTCACCGCGCTGCCGTGCGACGTGACCGACGAGGCCCAGGTCACGGCACTCTTCGACGGTGCCGAAGAGCGGCACGGACGCCTCGACATCGTCGTCAACAACGCCGGTCTCGGCGGCACGGCCGACCTCGTCGACATGGCCGACGAACAATGGGACAGGGTCCTCGACGTCACCCTGAACGGCACCTTCCGCTGTACCCGCGCCGCACTGCGGCGCATGGAGGCCGCGGGCAGCGGCGGCGTCATCGTCAACAACGCCTCGGTGATCGGCTGGCGGGCGCAGAAGGGCCAGTCCCACTACGCCGCCGCGAAGGCCGGGGTCATGGCGCTCACCCGGTGCGCCGCGCTGGAGGCCGCCGAGTACGGCGTACGCGTCAACGCCGTCTCGCCCAGCCTCGCCCTGCACCCGCACCTGGTGAAGGTCACCACGCCGGAGCTGCTGGAGGAACTGACCGCCCGCGAGGCGTTCGGCCGCTGTGCCGAGCCGTGGGAGGTGGCCAACGTCATCGTCTTCCTGGCCAGCGGCTACTCCTCGTACATGACCGGGGAGATCCTGTCCGTCAGCAGCCAGCACGCGTGAGGCGACAATGGCCGCGTGCAGAAGAACAGCAGCAGCAAGCAGGTGCCGAAAGCCGGCAGCAGCAAGAAGACCCCGATGAGCCCGTCGCCCGAGCGGCGCGAGGAACTCCTCGCCACCGCGGCCGAGGTGTTCGCCGCGCAGGGGTACAACGCCACCACCGTCCGCAAGATCGCGGACGCGGCGGGGATGCTCGCGGGCAGCCTCTACTACCACTTCGACTCCAAGGAGTCGATGCTCGATGAGATCCTCTCCACCTTCCTGGACGAGCTCTGGGCCCGGTACGACGCCGTGCTCGCCGCCGGGCTCGGCCCCAGGGAGACCATCGAGGCCCTCGTCACCGAGTCCTTCCGGGAGATCGACCGGCACCGCGCCGCCGTCGCCATCTACCAGAAGGAGTCCAAGCACCTCCGGACCCAGCCGCGCTTCGGCTATCTCACCGAATCGCAAGTGAAGTTCGAGAAGGCGTGGCTGGGCACGCTGGAGCGCGGAGTGGCGGCCAAGGTCTTCCGCGCCGACCTCGACGTCCGGCTCACCTACCGCTTCGTGCGCGACACCGTCTGGGTCGCCGCGTCCTGGTACCGGCCGGGCGGACTGCACAGCCCGGAGGAGATCGCCCGCCAGTACCTGTCGATGGTGCTGGAGGGCATCGCCCTCCGCGAATGACCGACACTGGAGACAGCGAGAAGGAGCGGCCATGGCCGAGGCATACATCGTCCAGGCGGTACGCACCCCGGTCGGCAGGCGGAACGGCGGGCTCGCCGCCGTGCACCCCGCCGACCTCGGAGCCCATGTCCTGAAGGCGCTGATGGAGCGATCCGGCGCCGACCCGGCGGCCGTCGAGGACGTCGTCTTCGGCTGCCTGGACACCGTCGGCCCCCAGGCCGGCGACATAGCCCGCACCTGCTGGCTGGCCGCCGGGCTGCCGGAGGAGGTGCCCGGTGTGACCGTCGACCGGCAGTGCGGCTCCTCGCAGCAAGCCGTGCACTTCGCCGCGCAGGGCGTGCTCTCGGGCACCCAGGACCTGGTGGTGGCGGGCGGCGTGCAGAACATGTCGCAGGTGCCGATCGCCTATGCGAGCCGGCAGGCCGCCTTGCCGCTCGGACTCGACCAGGGCCCGTACGCCGGCTCCGAGGGGTGGCGGGCCCGCTACGGCGACCGGCCGGTCAGCCAGTTCCACGGCGCCGAACTGATCGCCGAGAAGTGGGACATCTCCCGCCGGGACATGGAGGAGTTCGCGCTGCGCTCGCACCAGCGGGCGATCCGCGCCATCGACGAAGGCCGCTTCGACCGCGAGGTCGTCCCGTACGGCGACGTGACGACCGACGAGGGCCCGCGCCGCGACACCACCTTGGAGAAGATGGCGGGGCTGAAGCCGCTGGTCGAGGGCGGCCGGCTGACCGCCGCGGTCTCCTCGCAGGTGTCCGACGGCGCCTCCGCGATGCTGCTCGCGAGCGAACGCGCCGTACGGGAGCGCGGGCTGACCCCCCGCGCCCGTATCCACCACCTCTCGGTGCGCGGCGAGGACCCGATCCGGATGCTGTCCGCGCCGATACCGGCCACGGCGTACGCACTGAAGAAGACCGGGATGACGATGGACGACATCGACCTGGTCGAGATCAACGAGGCCTTCGCGCCGGTCGTGCTCGCCTGGCTGAAGGAGACCGGCGCCGACCCGGAGAAGGTCAACGTCAACGGCGGAGCCATCGCCCTCGGCCACCCGCTCGGCGCCACCGGCACCAAGCTCATGACCACGCTGCTGCACGAACTGGAGCGCACGGGCGGGCGGTACGGCCTGCAGACCATGTGCGAGGGCGGCGGCCAGGCCAACGTCACCGTCATCGAGCGCCTCTGACCGGCCCTGGTCCACGGCGGTGCCTCGCGCGTACGGCGCGGGGCACCTGCGTCGGTGACGGGTCGCCGCGCGCACGACGCCGGGCACCTGTCTCGGTGACGGGTCGGCGCGCCGCACGACGCGGGGCACCTGCGTCGGTCGGGAGGTCACGGCAGGCCATATCAGGTGCCGACGGGCAGCCCCCGAAGCGTGGCCTGTGCCTCGGCCATGACACGGTCGACGAGATCGGCGCAGGACGGCAGATCGTCGATCAGCCCGGCGACCTGGCCGGCGGCCATCACACCCAGGTCGGTACGGCCGTCGACCATCGAGGCCTTGAGCAGCATCGGGGTGGTGGCCGCCAGCAGGACCTGGCTCCACGTCAGGTCCTTGCCGTGTTTCATCGCCAGACCGTCGCGAACCATCCGGGCCCAGCTCATGCCGGTCTCGTGCCGGAAGGCCGCGGCGTGGCGGACCGCCCGCAGCAGCGCGGCGGCCCTGCCGGAACGCGCCAAGGCGTCGACCAGTTCGGTGCGCAGCATCCGGTGCGGCAGCCCGTCCACCTTGGTGGTGACGGTGACGTCCTGGACCGCCGCGGCCAGGTACGTCGCCTTGACCGCGTCGGGAACGGTGCTGTCGGAGGTCAGCAGGAAGCGGGTGCCCATGGCGATCCCGGCGGCGCCGTACGCCAGGGCGGCCACGAGACCGCGGCCGTCGTGGAAGCCGCCCGCCGCGATCACCGGGATGTCGACGGCGTCCACGACTTGGGGGAGCAGGACGGTGGTGGCGACGTCGCCGGTGTGGCCGCCGCCCTCGCTGCCCTGCACGATCACGGCGTCGGCGCCCCACGCGGCGACCTTCTCGGCGTGCCGCCTGGCGCCGATGGACGGGATGACGACGACACCAGCGTCCTTGAGCCGGGCGATCAGGTCCCGGGAGGGCGCGAGCGCGAACGAGGCGACCTTCACGCCCTCGTCGATGATGATCCCCACGCGCTCGCGGGCGTCCCCTGCGTCTGCTCGCAGATTGACGCCGAAGGGCGCGTTCGTACGGGACCTGACCTCGCGTACGGCGGAGCGGAGCTGGTCGACGGTCATGGTGGCGGAGGCGAGGATCCCGAGCGCCCCGGCGTTCGCGGCGGCCGAGACCAGACGGGGGCCGGCCACCCAGCCCATGCCGGTCTGCACCATGGGGTGGCGGACACCGACCAGTTCGGTCAGCGGGGTGCTGATCGTGACGTCGCTCATGCGGCCGGCACCTCGCGGTCGCGCAGCGCCTTCGGGTCGATGACCTCGCGGATCAGCCGCAACTCCGCGGCGGTGGGCTCGCGGGTGGGCGGCACCTCGTCGGGGACGGTGAGCGCGAAGCCGGTGGCTGCCACGGCCTGCTCGACCGTGACGCCGGGGTGCAGCGAGCGCAGCCGCATCGTGCGGTCCGGAGTCTCGAAGTCGAAGACGCCCAGGTTGCTGATGACGTTCGGGATGCGGTGGTAGCGGGTCGCGGAGGGGCCGGCCGCGGCGGCGCGGTCGTACCCCACACCCGACACCATGTCGACCCGCTCGACGAAGACCCGCCGGGAGTGCTTGGCGATCCAGTAACTCGTCGGGTTGTTCAAGGTGTTGACGGGAGCACCGCGCACGCCCAGCAGCTGCCGCGTGGGCCGGGCCCAGTCGCCGATGCAGGAGATGTTCTGGTTGCCGTACCGGTCGAGCTGGCCGGCGCCCATCATCACGTGCCGCCGCCCGGTGGTCACCATCGCCAGATGCCGGCGGTACGGCAACCAGCCCTCCACCACCTGCGCCTTCGCACCCACCGCGGGCACACCGCCGATGAGCAGCGCCTCCCCGTCGGTCAGCAGCAGGTCGGGGGAGAAGGTGAGCTTCGCCAGCCGGGCCCCGATCGTCGGGACGGTGCCCATGGGGGCGGCCAGGACCTCGCCCGCGCCTCGCCAGGCCTCGGCGCACGCCACCACGCAGTACTCGGCCCGCGTTGCCGTCACTTCTCCTCCTTGTGGAAGGCGGCCACCGCGGCCTGGTACGCGTCCTCGTCGCCGGACAGGAACCTCCCCCAGCTACCGCTGGGAGGTGCCCCCACGCCGAAGGCCCGCCAGGTCTGGGGGTCGCGCGCTGCCCGGGCGTAGGCGCGCTGGAACGCCTCGTCGCGCTCGTAGTCCGGGACGCAGGAGGTGAAGTGCGCGCCGTTCGGGGCCTCGACGACGCCGTTCACGAACGCGCGCTTGATCAGCAGCGACTGTGGAGCCGAGTCCTTGAGCAGGTCGGCGGTGTCCACGATCCGCTCGCAGGAGACGTACGCGGTGTCCGCGGCCTCGCAGAACAGGTCGTCGAAGTACGGGTCGGGACCCAGGTACTGGGCGTTGCCCTGCGCATCGGCCCGGTTGAGGTGGACGAGCGCGGCGTCCAGCCGCAGCGCCGGGACCGCGACGAGCTCCTCGCCGTCCTCGTACGGCGAGGTGACCGTGCGCAGGTACGGGTTGACGCTCAGCACGTCCGAGGCGAGACCGGCGCGGATCGGCATGAACGGCAGGCGGTTCGCGGCGGCCGTCAGGCCCCACATGACCATGGCCTCGTCCAGCTCCACCATCTCGAACGCGGCGCGCTGCCGGGCCGCCCCGAAGTTCGGTTCGAGGGCGATGGAGTCGAGTGTGGCGAACGCCGTGACCAGCTTGCGGATCTTTCCGGCGGCGGCCAGCAGCCCGACGTCCGGGCCGCCGTAGGAGACGACCGTCAGGTCGGTGACGTCCGAACGCAGCAGCGCGCGCACCAGCGCCATGGGTTTGCGCCGCGATCCCCAGCCGCCGATGCCGATCGTCGTCCCGCTTGCGAGGCGGCCGACCACCTCTTCGGCGGTCATCGTCTTGTCGCTCACCGGTGGTCCTCCCTGGACGCCACGAACGCGTCGCGGTGCTTGTCGGCGACGCCGCTGAGGTTGGCCTCGAAGGTGAATCCCTGCTCGAAGCGGTAGCTGCGGCGGACGTCCACCGGGTCGATGCCGTTGATCGCGGCCTTGGCGAGGCGGATGAGGCAGCCGTCCTTGGCGGCGATCTCGCCTGCCAACTCAAGTGCGGCGTCGTGGAGATGCTCACGGGGGGCGACCCGCCACACCGAACCGTGCCGGTGCAGCTCCTGGGCGGTGACGGTGCGGGAGGTGTAGTACAGCGTCCGCATCAGGTGCTGCGGGACCAGCCGGGCGAGGTGGGTGGCCGCGCCGAGCGCGCCCCGATCCAGCTCGGGCAGGCCGAAGGCTGCGTCCTCGCTCGCCACGATCGCGTCCGCATTGCCGACCAGGCCGATGCCGCCGCCCAGACAGAAGCCGTGCACGGCGGCGACCACCGGGACCGCGCAGTCGTAGACCGCGGCGAACGCCTCGTAGCAGCCGCGGTTGGCGCCGATCAGGACGTCGTGGCCGTCCGTGCGCTGCATTTCCTTGATGTCCACGCCGGCGTTGAAACCGCGGCCCGCGGCGGTGAGCACGACGCAGCGCACGTCCGGGTCGGCCCCGGCGGCGCGCACCTGGGCGGCGAGGTCGTACCAGCCCTGTACGGGGAGGGCGTTGACCGGGGGAAAGTCCACGGTGACGACCGCGATGCCCGCTTGCGGGACGGAGGTGGAGACACCCATGAGGAGATCAGCTACCTTTCCACCAAACGTTTGTTAGGTGACGGTAGCAGCGGTTCCCTCACCGCGGGAGGTGTCAATTGGCAGCGATCACTGATCTGTCCGGGTCGGTCGCGGTCGTCACCGGCGGAACCCGGGGCGTCGGCGCGGGGATCACCCGGGCCCTGCTCGAAGCAGGGGCGCAGGTGGTGACCTGTGCCCGACGGCCTCCGGACAAGCCCGTCGAGGCGGCGGGGCGCACGGCCCGCTTCCTTCCCCTCGACCTGCGCGACCCGGAGGCGGTCGGTAAATTCTTCGAACGTGTGCGGAACGACCACGGCCGGCTGGACACCCTGGTCAACAACGCCGGCGGAACGCCTTTTCGGATGCTCGGCGACGGCGGAGCCGAACGGCATGCCCGGGTCGTCGAGTTGAACCTCCTCGCGCCGCTGACCGCCTCCCTCGCCGGGTACGAGGTGATGCGTCATCAGCGCGGGGGCGGGTCGATCGTGATGATCGGAAGCGTCAGCGGGACCCGCCCGTCACCGGGCAGCGCGGCGTACGGCGCGGCCAAGGCAGGTCTGGAGAACCTCGCCCGCTCGATGGCCGTGGAATGGGCGCCGAAGGTGCGGGTCAACACAGTCGTCCTCGGCATGGTCCGCACCGAGCTGTCCCACCTGCACTACGGCGATGAGGAGGGCATCGCCGCCGTCGGCCGCACCGTGCCGCTCGGCCGGCTCGCCGACCCCGCCGAGATCGGCGACGCCTGCGTCTTCCTCGCCTCCGACCGGGCCGCGTACATCAGCGGGGCGAGCCTCCAAGTCCACGGCGGCGGGGAGCGCCCGGCCTTCCTCGACGCCGCCACCGGCATCGACTGATCACCTGGCCGCCTCCGGCAGGCCGTCCCTGTCGAGGGGCGGGCCGCCCCCACCGAGGCTCCGATTCGCCTACCGAAAGGGACAGACCCATGACCGGACTGTGCACCGGACGCGTCGCCGTCGTCACGGGGGCGGGCCGCGGGCTCGGCCGCGCGCACGCCCTCGCCTTCGCCGCCGAGGGAGCGAAGGTGGTCGTCAACGATCTCGGCGTCGGCCTCGACGGCACAGGAGCGGCCGCCGCGCCCGCCCAACAGGTCGTCGACGAGATCCGCGCGCTCGGCGGAGAGGCGGTCGCGCACGGCGGCGACATCGCCACCGCCGACGGCGCGGTCTCGCTGATCGCCACCGCCCTGGACGCCTTCGGCCGCCTCGACACCCTCGTCAACAACGCCGGATTCCTGCGCGACCGCATGCTCGTCAACCTCGGCGAGGACGACTGGGACGCCGTCATGCGCGTCCACCTCAAGGGGCACTTCCTGCCGCTCAAGCACGCCGCCGCACACTGGCGCTCCGAGGCGAAGGCCGGTCGTACGCCCGAGGCCCGGGTGATCAACACCAGCTCCGGGGCCGGTCTGCTCGGCAGCGTCGGACAGGTCCACTACGCCGCCGCCAAGGCAGGCATCGTCGGCCTGACCCTCGTGGCCGCCGCCGAGACGGTCCGCTACGGCGTCCAGGTCAACGCCATCGCCCCGGCCGCCCGTACCCGGATGACCGAGCAGACCTTCGCCGACACCATGGCCGCCCCCGAGGGCGGTGGCTTCGACGCCATGGCCCCGGAGAACGTCTCCCCGCTCGTCGTCTGGCTGGGCTCCGCCGCCTCCGCCGGGGTCACCGGCCGGGTCTTCGAGGCCGAGGGCGGCCGGATCACCGTCATGGAGGGCTGGCGGCCGGGGCCCACCGCCGACAAGGGCGCCCGCTGGACCCCTGCAGAGGCGGGCGAGACAGCCCTGAAGCTGCTCGCCGAGTCCGAGCCCCCGCAGCCGGTGTACGGGGCGCGCTGACCCGCCTTCCTGCCGTATTACTCCAGCGTGCCGCTGAAGAGGACCGCCGAGTTGCAGCTGTCGGGCGCCGGGCCGGAGGGCGGGCGGCCCACTGTGCGGCAAGAGAGGGTCACCGTGATCTTCTGTTCCGGGCCCGCCAGAATCGCCGATGCCCAGTGGAAGTCCTGCTCGCGGAAGTTCTCCAGCGCGGGGGCGAGGAGGACCTTGTCGTCCACCGACAGGGTGATGGTGCCCGCGTCGCCCTGAGGGTTCTCGAGGACCAGATCCGTCAGGCGCAGCACTTTGCCGTCCGGGACGGTGTACGTCGCCGCGGCCGTGCGGCCGGCCGGGGCCGAGGGAGTCAGGCGGTGCGAGAACAGGGCAGCCTGCGGGAGCGGGGCCGGGCCTGTGCCCGGAGTCGCCGAGGCCGACGGGGACGGCGCCGCACTGCCGCCCGAGCCCGGCTTGCCGCCCCCGGCGCCGGCCGACGCGGCTTCCTTGGCCTCGTCCGCCGCTTCCTTGGCCTCGGCCGCCTTGGACTCCGCCGCTTCGACCGGAACCTTCACCGCCTCCTTGGCGGCGCTGCGGACGACCGGCCGCAGCAACCCGAACCACAGACCCGCCAGCACGCCGAGGAGCACCAGCAGCGCGATCAGCAGCTTCAGCAGGCCCGCCGAGACGATCGGACGCTGCAGCAGACTGCCGTCGAGCGGCACCGGGGCCACCTCCGGCGCCCCCTCCGGCCCGGGGGCCGGGGCCGCGATCACCTGGAAGACGTGTGGCACGGCCACCCCGCGCCACATCCACCTCTTCGGTTTGACGGGCAGCTTCACGAACGCAGCCCGCCCCGGCTCCACCACTGTGGTCCCGGAAGGCAGCCCGAACTTCAGCAGATCACCTTGATCCGTGCCCGAAAGGGCAACGGACAGGGGATAGTTGCCGCGGTTGTCCAACGCCACCTGGAATCGGGCACCGGTGCGGCCCTGGCCCAGCCGCGGGGTCAGTTCCGCGGTGAAATCGGCGTACGGCCGGATGTGCAGGACGCCCTCCGGCACCGTGGCGTACTCCGGCTGCTCCTGTGGCAGCACCCGTACGCCGTAGGTGAGTGCGCCCGGCGGGACAGTGGTGTCCCGGGGCGGTCGGACCACCAGCTCCACCTGCCCGCCCGTGCCGGGGTTCAGGGACAGCGTCGCCGGCTCGACCACACTCCAGTCGGCGGCCGGACCCAGGACCTCGAAACCGTAGGCCTCGACGACGTTTCCGCCGTTGCGGATCTCGAGCGGGATCCGGGCCTCCTCGCCGGGCAGCACTGAGGCGGGGGAGGCGTCCAGAAGAGCGGAAGTGGTCATGTGGGGACGGTAGGGACTCGGGCCGGAGGGGCCTGCTCCCCTACGGACACACCTGGGGGCACGGTGCGTTGCCCGTTGAGCCGGCGTGGAGCGGCTGCTGACTGCCCGGGTGTTCACTGGACGACAGGTGAGGAAGTGCCTGGCACGACAGGCGCCGCCCTCGCATGGCGTGGGGGCGCGCCGAACTGGGGGGATGCTGAACATGCGATACCAAGGAGAAAGCGGCGCGGAGCGTATCCGGGTGCGGCTGGTGGCGCAGGACCCGATTTCGCGCGCCGGACTGGCGGGGCAGTTGAGGAACTGCCCCCAACTCGAGCTGCTGAGTGAGGAGGAGAACGACGGGCCGGTCGTGGCCGTGGTGTCTGTTGACCGGATCGGGGAGACGGAGATGCAGACGTTGCGCCGTTTCCAGCGAGGCGGTGGATTCGGCACCGTGCTCGTGGCCACCGAAATCGACGATGCCGGGCTGGTTGCCGCCGCCGAGTGCGGGGTGCTGGGTGTCGTCCGGCGCTCCGAGGCGTCCACGGACCGGCTGGTGCAGGTCATCACGGCCGCGGCGAGCGGCGAGGGCAGCGTGCCCGCGGACCTGCTGGGGCGCCTGCTGGACCAGGTGGGGCGGCTGCAGCGGCAGGTGCTCGATCCGCGCGGCCTCGCGTTCACCGGGCTGGCGCCCAGGGAGGTCGACGTGCTGCGGCTGATCGCGGAGGGCAGCGACACCGCGGAGATCGCGCGCACACTGGCGTTCTCGGAGCGTACGGTCAAGAACATTCTCCACGACGTGACGACGCGGCTGCAGCTGCGCAATCGTTCGCACGCCGTGGCGTACGCGATGCGGCAGGGCTTCATCTGAGCCGGGCCGACCGGCCCGCACGAAGGGCGAGCCCGGCCGCGGTCGATCCGATCGGTCGGGCCCGCCCGTTCGCGCAGCCCGGAGGCGTTGCCTCTTGGGGCAGTCGGGGCTACCCCGACCCGTGCCCCTTCTCGGGCTGCCTGCGGGGTGCGCTTCCGACAGGGTCGTTCTGAGGAGGGCTGTCCGGATGCTGTCGGCGCCGTCCCGGGGGCATCCCTGGGAGGCGCGGGGGAAACGTCCGGCGGACGCGCGTGCTTGAAGGTGTTTTCCGCTCCGTCCGGGGGCGGCGAGGGCTGGGTCTGCTGCTCGCCATGGTGCTCGTGAGTGCGACGCCTGCCGCGGGCACCGCCGTCACGGCTGCCGACCCCCCGCCCGCGCCGGCCGCCGACGAACTCCCGCCGGATCCGGGCCGGATCGCCTACGTCGGCGACGGCCCGCATCGCAGCGTGGCCACGATCGGGCCGCGCGGCGCCCTTGCGCCACTGCTGCCACCCGGCGCGGCGGGCAACGACTGCCAGGCATCGGCACGCGGCGACGACATGGTCTGGGTCAGCGACCGCAGCGGTACGGGCGAGGGACTGTTCCGACGCACCGGTGACGGGCCGGTGACCGCGGTCGTGTACCTGGACGGCCGGCGGCTGGCCGATCCCGTGCTGTCCCCCGACCGGCGTTGGATCGCCTTCGTGTCATGGGAGAACGACGGCGGCGAGGGCAGCCGCACGTCGGCCGATCGCTGCGACGACACCCGTGGCCGGTTCGGCGGTACGCAGCCCTCCGTGTGGGTCGTCCGCACGGACGGCACCGGGCTGCGCGAGGCCGTCAGCGACGCGGACTGGGCTGACTGGTCTCCTGACGGCACGGAGTTCGTCTTCACGCGGCAGGAGCGGGCCTACCGCAGGACCGTGGCCGCCGGCGGTGCGGAGGTCCCGGTCTCGTACGGGCGGACTCCGGCGGCCAGGCCGGTCTGGGAGCCCGCGGTCCCGGGCGGCAGGGACCGGATCGCGTACATCACCCGCACCGACGAGGACGAGCAGGCGCTCGCCACCGTCCCCGCGGCCGGCCGCGGGGAGACGCGGGCCGACATCCTGGCGGTCGGGGAGAGCCGTCAGGATGCGCGACACGGCGCCGCGTGGAAGCCCGACGGCACGGAGCTGGTGTTCCTGTCCGGTGAGCCGTACCTCGTCGACGCCAGGTCCGAGGCCTGTGGCACCTGCCGGGGCACGCCGCTGTTCGACCCGTACGAGGTCGTGGGGTACGAGACGGAGAACGTCGGCTGGCACACCCCGGCCGGGGGCGAGCCCGTCGTCATGGTGTCCGGCAAGGATCCGGAGGACTTCAACATCGAGAGCCAGCGGGCCGCCGTACCGCTGGACCGGCTCGAACTGCAGGCCGCACAGGGCGAGGAGAGCGCCCTGTCCGATCCCGCGTACGCGCCGGACGGGCGCAGGACGGCCTTCGTACGGACCACCGGGCGGCCGGACGCCCCCGACACCCAGCGGATCCTCGTGGGGGACGAGCTCGGGCTGGCCCGGGCCGTCCCGCTGAGGTACGACGGGATGGGCGCGAGCGAGCTACAGGAGCGGCCGGCCTGGTCCCCGGACGGCACCAAGCTGGCCTTCGCCCGCTCGGCGCCTCCCACCCCCCGCGACCCGTATCCGGATGCGCGAATCGTGGTCGTGGACGTCTCCCGGGGACCGCAGGACGGACAGCTGCTCCATGTCGTACCGGAGCCGACGAGGCCCGGATTCGTGTGCTACTCGGACGATCGCGACCCGACCTGGTCACCGGACGGCGGCAAGCTCGCCTTCTCGCGGTGGAGTTACTGCGGGGGGATCAACGCGGTTCCGGGACAACCGCTGAGGGGGCCCGCCCCGGGTGGCGCCAGGACGGCCGTCGACAGCGGCGGTACGTCGGACGGCAGCGGGCCTCCCGTCGGTGATGGGCCGCCTTCGCATGACGGCGCCGGAACCTCCGACGGTCCCCTCCGGCTCCAGGAGGACACCCGCGACCGCCACATCTGGACCGCCGGGGCGATGCCGAGCGGTGGCGGGCAGTTCGACGTGTCGGCCGCGCAGTGCGGCAGCCCCGCCTGCCGCGTGGTCGACGTACGGCCCGCCTACCGGCCCGGAACCGGCAGCATCGCCTTCGTCCGCCAGACCGCCGTGCCCATCGAGCCGGGCCTGCGTGCCGCACCCCTCTCGGGCTACGAAGGGCCGCGGATGGTGCTGGAGACGGGGGACGACGGCTCCCGCTGCCGGGGGCTCGTGCCCTTCGGCGACGCATGCCCTCTCGCCGTGCCCGCGCCCGACGGCGAAGGGCCGGGATACGACATGCCCGACAACCCCGCCTGGTCGCCCGACGGCCGCCGGCTGGCCGTCGACGTGGCGGTGGCCGGCGGGGACTCGGTGCCCGACCGCCGGATCAGGGTGGTCGACCCGGCGAACGGCCGGGGAGAGACGCTGCCCGGCAAGCTCGACAACGGACAGCAGCAGCCCACCTGGAAGCCGAGCGCCGACCTGCGAGTCCACCTCACCACCCACGACTCGCCGCTGATGCTGGGCGACACCGGCACGATCGTCCTCGTCGTGCGGAACCACGGCGTCGCCGACGCGCCGCGGACCAAGGTCCGCGTCGAGCTGCCGACCGGCCTGGACTTCGTCGCGCCGTCCGGTCCGGCGGGCGCCTGCGCGGCCGATCCGGCCGACGCCCGGCGCCTGGTGTGCGACATGGGCGTGCTGACGTCCGGCACCGAGATGCGGATCGAGCTGCGCGTGAAGGGCGTGGCACCGGGCGCACAGACGATCACAGCGACCGCGGAGAGCGGCCTGACGGACCATCAGCCGCAGGACAACGCCGAGGAGCTGGCCGTCCAGGTCGTGGTCCCGGACCTGGCGGTCACCGCCACGGCCACTCCACCGGTCATCACGATCCGCGAGCGGTCGACCGTCGAGTTCACGGTCCGCAACACCGGCACCGCGACCGCCGGGAACGTCCGGCTCACGCCGACCGTCCCGCCCGGCCTCACGCTCGTGTCCGGCATGCAATGCCCGGCTGCGGGCTGCGACCTGGGCAGCATCGCTCCCGGCGCGGAGAAGAAGGTCGCCCTCGTCTACACGGCCCGGAACGCCTTCTCCGGCACGATCGAGGGCAGGGCGACCGCGACCACGCCGGACATCGACCCCGACAACGACCGCGCGTCGGTGGACCTGACCGTCGTCGACCCCCGGATGCCCGACCCGGCCGTCTCCGTGACCGCGACGCCCTCCCGGATGCCGGCCGGTGACCGGTCGACCATCGTCTACACCGTACGGAACCTCGGCGACGCCCCCGCGAAGTCGGTGCTGCTGACGCCCGTACTGCCGAGCGGGCTGACCGTCGTCACCGCCACACCCGCCTGCGCCGCCACCGGCTGCCCCCTCGGGGACCTGGCGCCGGGAGCCACGGTGAGCGTGACCCGGGTGGTGACCGCGAGCAACGCCCTGCGTGGATCGGTCGCCGGTACGGTCACGACGCCCGGCCCCGACACCAACCCGGGGAACAACTCCGCCTCGGCCCCGCTGACCGTGGACGAGCGGCCGCCGCCCCCGCGGCGCTCCGCGGACCCGTCCGCGTCCGTGACCGCCGGGCCGCGCACGGCGTACTCGGGCGGCCGGATCACCGCCGAGGTGACCGTCCGAAACGGCGGGCCGGTCACCGCGACCGGGCTGACGCTGAAGGTCGTCGTGCCGCCCGGGCTCCGGATCGTGTCGGTGTCCCGGCCGCCGTGCCTCACCGTGGACGGTTGCGCCCTCGGGGACCTGGCGCCCGCGGCCCGCGCCACCGTACGGCTGCAGTTGGCGGCGGACCGGGCACTGACCGGGGTGATCACGGCGACGGTCACCACAACGGGCTCGGACAGCAACCCCGGCAACAACACGGCGAGCGCACCGCTGACCGTGCGCCGGCCCGCGCTCCGGCTCAGCCCCGAGCTGGGACCGCCCGGTGCGGTCACCCAGGCCCTCGGCAGTTCCTTCCCGCCCGGGGCGACGGTCCGGCTGCGCTGGAGCGAGGGCGTGACGGCGGCGTCCGCGCCGGTGGTGGTCCGGGCGGACGGGACCTTCTCGGCCCCGGTGCTCGTCCTCGTACAGGACGCGCTGGGGCCGCGGGAACTGCGGGCGACGCACGACGCGGTGCCCGTGCCGCTGTTCCGCGCAGTGAAGGCCGAGTACCTGGTGGTGCCCGGCGTGCTGCAGCCGTCCGACTTCCAGTGGCGCAGGTGATTCGGACATGATCCATGAAGTGGACGAGGCACTGCGGGATCTGGTGCGGGCAGAAGCGGTGGGGGAGGGTGCGGACGTCGAGGTCGTCTTCGACGCGCCCACCCGGGAGTGGGCGGCCCGGCGCAACACGCCCACCGTGAACCTGTACCTGTACGACATCCGCGAGGACCTGCGGCGACGCTCTCGCGGCCGGCAGAACATCTACGACGAGCAGGGCCGGGTCACGGCCCGGACCCTGCCGCCCCGTTACTTCAAGCTCTCGTACCTGATCAGTGCGTGGACCCAGCGGCCGGAGGACGAACACCGGCTGCTGTCCGCCCTGTTGGCGTGCCTTCTCCGGCACGACGCACTGCCGGCCGGGCGGCTGGGGCCCGAACTGACGGCGACAGGGCTGCCGGTGCCGGTTTCCATCGCGCTGCCGCCGCCCGAGGACCGGGCGTTCGCGGATGTGTGGTCGGCGCTGGGAGGGGAGCTGAAGCCTTCGCTCGACGTGGTGGTGAGCACGCCCGTCACCACGGCGCCGGTCTACCCGGCGGGGCCGCCGGTGGAGGAGGGGCTGGCACTCGACCTGTCGGACATCCATGCGCCGGTCGCGCCCCCGGCGTCCGTACCGGTCCCGGCCCCGCGTGGCCCGCGACGCGCGCGCCGCCCGGGCGACCGGACGGGAGCCTGATGGACCATCTGCTGGGACGGCTCGGGATCGTCGAGGCACGGGTACGCCGGGCAGTGCAGGCACGACGGGCCGTGGACCCGGAGGCGGACGACCCCTTCCGGGGCCTGTACCTGTCGGAGGACGCTGTCCTGCGGATCCTGGACGAGCCGCAGACCGTGCCGAGGCCGGACGACCCGGGGGACGTGCCCGAACGGGAGGCGCTGGAGCGGGCCGCCGAGTCCTCCCGGCTCACCGCGCTCCAACGGAACTTCGGCCTGACGCCGCTGGACGTGGAGCTGCTGCTGATCGCGCTGGCACCGGACCTCGACCGCCGGTTCGAGCAGCTCTACGGCTATCTCAACGATGACGTGACGCGCCGGCGGCCGACGATCGGGCTGGCCTTGGGCCTGTGCGGGGTGGCCGCGGTCTCCGCCGGGGCGCGGGCCCGGCTGGCGGCCGACGCACCGCTGGTGGAGCGTGGCCTGCTGCTCGTCGAGGAGTCGGAACGCCCCTTCCTCGGCCGGTCGTTGCGGGTCCCCGACCGGGTCACCAGCAATCTGCTGGGTGATGACGCCATGGACCCGGTACTGGCGGAGGTGATGCGCCCGGTGCCGGCCGGGGTCCTGCCCGACGGGGTCCTGGGCGATCTGCCGGAGCGGCTCGCCGGTGCCGTACGGGAGGCGATCTCGCCCGTGTATCTACGGGAGCCCGCCGGCGGCACCGCGCAGGAGCTGGCCGCCGACGCCCTGGCCGGGGCGGGGCGCAGGGCGTTCGCCCTGGACCTGGCGCGGCTGGCCCGGCAGACCGGCGCCGAGGCGCTGGTCCGCGCGGCCGGCCGGGAGGCCGCGCTGGCAGGTGCGGGCCTGATCGCCGCGCCGGTGGAAGCGCTGGCAGAGCGACTGGAGCTGCTGCGGGCCCTGGCCGGGCTGCCCGTACCGGTACTGCTGGCAGGCCAGGCGGGCTGGGACCCGCAGTGGTCGGACGGCACGCCCCTGCTGGTGGAGGTCGGACGGCTGGGTGCCGCGGCGCGGGCGGCGCTGTGGCGGCAGGTGCTGGAGGACGGGAGCACGGGGGACGCCGTGGCGGCCTTCGTCCTCACCCCCGAGCAAATGCGGCGCGCGGCGTCGGTGGCACGGCAGCAGGCGGTTCTGTGGCGCGGCCCGGTGGGCGAGGCGGAACTGCTCCACGGGGCGCGGGCCCAGAGCACCTCCGGTCTGGAGCGGCTCGCCCGCCGGATCCAGCCTGCGGTCGGCTGGGACGACCTCGTCCTCCCCCCGGGCGTACTGGGCCAGCTGCGGGAGCTGGCAGCGCGGGCCAGGCACCGGGACCGGGTGCTGGGGGACTGGGCGATGCGGCCGGGCGGCGGGCGCGGACGCGGAGTGATGGCGCTCTTCGCCGGCGACTCGGGCACCGGCAAGACGATGTCGGCGGAGGTCATCGCGGGGGCGCTGGGCCTGGACCTGTACACCGTCGATCTGGCGACGGTCGTGGACAAGTACGTGGGGGAGACGGAGAAGAACCTGGAACGGATCTTCACGGAGGCGGCGGGCGTCAACGGGGTGCTCCTCTTCGACGAGGCGGACGCGGTCTTCGGCAAGCGTTCCGAGGTGAAGGACGCACACGACCGCTACGCCAACGTGGAGAGCGCGTATCTGCTGCAGCGGATGGAGACCTTCGACGGACTGGCGGTGCTGGCGACGAACCTGCGGGCGAACCTGGACGAGGCGTTCACGCGCCGCCTGGACCTGGTGGTGGACTTTCCGCTGCCGGACGCCGAGCAGCGAGAGGCGCTGTGGGACCGCTGCCTGGGCACGGCACTCCCCCGAGCCGACGACATCGACCTGGCCTTCTGCGGCAGGGCGTTCGAGCTGGCAGGTGGCGACATCCGCTCCGCGGCCGTCACGGCGGCCTACCTGGCGGCGGAGGCTGAGCGTCCGGTCTCGATGGTGGATCTGGTGGCAGCGGTGGCGAGGGAGTACCGGAAGCTGGGCCGACTGTGCCTGGAGAGCGAGTTCGGGCCGTATGTGGGCCTTGTGCGGTAGCCGTCGCCCCGTGCTGCTTCCCGAAGGGGCAGTCGGCCCTGCCCCCGGAGGGCACCGGAGGTCCCTGTCCGACGGACGCCGTACGGCGGATGGTGACAGGTGAGCCAGGCGACCGAGCCCTCACAGCGGCACCCGGGTCAGGGGGAGAGATGCAGGGACACGAACACGGCCACGAGCACGACGCGGAGTTCGCGGCCGGTCCACGGCCGAAGGCCGAGCAGGACCAGGGGGGCGTCCCGGACGCCCTGCTGCTCAAGGCGGCGGCCGGCGGGCGGGCCGATGTGCTGGGCCCCGGCGGGATGCTGCGGCTGCAACGTGCCCTCGGCAACAGCGGTGTCGGGGCCGTCGTGCAGCGCTTCCCCGTGCACGACGTGGTGAACTCCGGTGGCGGCAGGCCCCTCGATGCCGAGGTCCGCACCGACATGGAGGCCCGGCTCGGGCACGACTTCGGCGACGTACGGGTTCACACGGACTCCGCCGCGCATGAATCGGCGAAGTCCGTCAACGCCCATGCCTACACGGTCGGTTCGCACGTCGTGTTCCAGCGGGACGCCTATGATCCCGGTTCGCATCAGGGGCGTACCACCCTGGCGCACGAGCTGACGCATGTCGTGCAGCAGCGGTCGGGTCCGGTGGACGGCACCGAGACCGCCGGGGGCATCAAGGTCAGCGATCCGTCCGACCGGTTCGAGCGGGAGGCCGTGGCCAACGCCGAGCGGGTGATGGCCGCCCCGGCTCCCGCGGCCCCCGCCGCCCCCCTGCAGCGGGAGGCCGCAGAGGGCCAGGAGGCTTCCGTGCAGGGCATGTTCGTGCAGCGCGCTGCGGCCGAGGAGGCCGAAGAGGACGAGGCCCCGGCGGAGTAGCGGTGAAGGCCACAGTGGACCGGGCCGCCGGGGACGAGCCCGCACGGGAGACCAAGGCGCCGTTGCACCGGGCTCCGGAGGCGGGCCCGGGTTCAGCCGCCCGACCCCGTGCACTGGACCCACGAGCGGTCCAGCGGCTGCAGGCCCGAGCGGGGAACGCCGCCGTGGCCCGGCTCGTGGCGAAGCCGCGGCCTGCGACCGCGCCCGTGGCAGCGCCCGTGGCAGCGCCC
The DNA here is from genome assembly GCF_046506645.1 of Streptomyces sp. 5K101. Taxonomy (NCBI): domain Bacteria; kingdom Bacillati; phylum Actinomycetota; class Actinomycetes; order Kitasatosporales; family Streptomycetaceae; genus Streptomyces; species Streptomyces sp. 5K101. The sequence goes on from NZ_JBKFFO010000003.1 coordinate 38,109, forward strand.
GCGACCGCGCCCGCGACAGTGCCGGCGACCGCGACCGCGCCCGCGACCGCGACCGCGCCCGTGCAGCGGCTGGACTCCGGTGCCGCGCTGCCCGTGGCCCCCACCGGCCTGAAGCCGGAGACGGACCCGCGCTTCCAGAAGGTCGCCGGGGACATCCGGGCCAAGAAGAACGCCCTGGCCGCCCATCCGAGCACCTCGTCCCAGGTGAAGGCCGCGAAGGACGCGGCGAAGCCACCCGGGGACGACAAGGAGGCACAGGCCAAGGCGGCGCAGGCCGGGGAGATGGGCGCGGCGAAGCCCGGCACCTTCGACAAGGAGGCCTTCGTCGCGGCCGTGTCCGCCGCGATCGCGGCGAAGGCGCCCAAGACCCTGGACGAGGCGGACACGTTCACCCAGTCGGGGAAGACCGACGAGATCAAGTCCCAGGTCTCCGGGCAGGTGAAGACCGGCAAGGAAGGCTCCGCCAAGGACATCACCGAGAAGACCGCCAAGGCTCCCGACGAGTCGAAGGCCGTCGAGAAACCGGTCACTCCGCTGCCGGGGCAGCCCGCACCGCCCACGCTCGCGGCCCCGGACCCCAAGGCCGCCGCGGTGGCCAAGGCCCCTCCCGAGCAGACCGATTTGAGCACGGGGCCCAAGGAGACCGACGCCATGATGGCGGAGGCCAAGGTCACCCCCGAGCAACTGGCCCACTCCAACGAGCCGCAGTTCAAGGAGGCGCTGGACGCCAAGAAGGAATCCGACACGCACGCGGCGACCGCCCCTGCGGAGTTCCGGACGAAGGAGGCCGTCCGTGTCGCCGCCGAACAGGGCGGCGCGGCCGCCGCCGGCCCGGTCGGGATGCAGGCCATGACGGCGGCGAAGGCGGGCGCCGCCCAGCAGGTGGCGGCGGGCCAGGGCAGCGCGCAGTCCAAGGAGGAGCAGGAGCGGGCACGCGTCGCGGCGGAGATCAAGGGGATCTTCGACGCGACGAAGAAGGAGGTCGAGGGCATCCTCGGCGCCCTCGACACCGAGGTCGAGACGGCCTTCGACAACGGACAGAAGGCGGCGAAGGCGGCCTTCGACGCCGACCACCAGACCAAGATGAAGGCCTGGAAGGACGAGCGCTACTCCGGCATCACGGGTGCGGCCCGCTGGCTCGCCGACGCGGTCCTGGACCCGCCGCCACGCGCCAACCAGATCTTCGCCGAGGCCCGACTGGTCTACGAGCGCGAGATGCGCGCGGTCATCTCGAACATCGCGGACCTGATCGGCAAGCGGCTGGCCGACGCGTCGAACGCGATCGCGCGGGGCAAGCAGAAGATCGCCGACAAGGTCGCCGAACAGCCCGCGAGTCTGCGGAGGTTCGCCCAGCAGGCGGCGAACGACATCGGCGGGGAGTTCCAGCAGCTCGAGTCCTCGGTCTCGGAGAAGTCGCAGTCGCTGGTGCAGGATCTCGCGGACAAGTATGTCGCGGCGCGAGGCGAACTCGACGAGGAGATCAAGAAGCTCCAGGAGGAGAACAAGGGCCTGCTGAGCAAGGCGAAGGACGCGGTCGCGGGCACGATCGAGACCGTCCTGAAGCTCAAGGACATGCTCCTGGGCGTGCTGGCCCGGGCCGCTGGCGCCATCGACAAGATCATCTCCAACCCGATCGGCTTCCTCGGCAATCTCGTCAACGCGGTCAAGGCGGGCGTGACCGGCTTCGCCGCCCGCATCGGCGAGCACCTCAAGAACGGCCTCAAGCAGTGGCTGTTCGGCCAGCTCTCGGCCGGCGGCATCGAGATCCCGGAGACGTTCGACGCCAAGGGCATCCTCAAGCTCATCCTCTCCATCCTCGGCCTGACCTGGGCCAACATCCGCGCCCGCATCGTGGCCCGGATCGGCGAGCGCGCGATGGGCGCGCTGGAGACCGGCTTCGAGATGGTCAAGGTCCTGGTGACGGAGGGCGTCGGCGGCCTGTGGAAGTGGATCGTCGAGAAGCTGTCCGACCTCAAGGACACGGTCATCGGCGCGATCAAGGACTTCGTGACCGAGAAGATCGTCACGGCGGGCATCACCTGGATCCTCTCGATGCTGAACCCGGCGTCGGCGTTCGTGCGGGCCTGCAAGGCGATCTACGACGTGGTGATGTTCTTCGTGAACCGCGCGGCGCAGATCAAGAGCTTCGTCGACTCCGTCCTCGACTCCATCGAGGGCATCGCACGGGGCGGCGGCGGAGGCGTCCCGGCCCTGATCGAACAGAGCCTGGCGAAGGCGGTCCCGGTCGTCCTGGACTTCCTGGCCAGTCTGCTGGGCCTGGGCGGCATCTCGGCGAAGATCAAGGAGATCCTGCAGAAGGTCCAGGCGCCGGTGATGAAGGCGGTCGACTGGGTCATCGACAAGATCGTCACCGCGGGCAAGAAGGTCCTGAGCAGCCTCAAGTCGAAGGTCCAGGGCGGCGACGACAGTCCCGAGGGCAAGAAGGCCCGCCTGGACAAGGGCCTCGCGGCGGCCCTCACGGTCGTCAACCGCTATGCCGGCCGGCCCATGCCCAGGCTGGTGGCGCGGTCGGCCTTCGGAGCGATCAAGCTCAAGTACGGCATGAAGAGCCTGGAGCTCGTGGAGGCCGGGCGTAAGTGGGCGATCCGGGGCGAGGTGAACCCCACCGAAACCGTGGTGGCGGAAGCCCTGACGGAGGAGCAGCAGGCAGCGGGCATGCTGGCCGCCGGGGATGCGAGCCTCGAGACCAAGGTCCGCACGCTCAGGGAGAAGCTCACAGCGGCCGAGACCGATCGCGACGGCAAGCAGGCCAGCTGGCACGGCCGCAAGTCGCAGATCGAGGCCGTCAAAGCGCGCAGGGACGCGCTGCCCCAGGGGGCCGAGCGGCAGGCCGCGCAGCAGGAGTACCTGGCGCTGTGCCAGAACCAGCGCGCCGATCTGACCGAGATCGAGGAACTCGAGCGGGAGGTGAAGCACTGGAAGGACGCGGTCGGTACGGCCGTGGCCGACCAGGAGAAGAACCGTGTTGCTTCCTTCTCGGCCCTCGTCGCGCGACTGCGCGCGGCCAGCGCCTTCAAGGACGCCAACACAGCGGTGAGCGAGGTGGCGGAGAAGAAGGGAGAGGACTTCCTCGGGGCCATCATGCAGAGGCCCGGCGAGCCCGCCGATCCGATGACGGCCGAGCACATCTTCCCGATGTACTGGATCTCGCGACTGGTATGGCAGCCGAGTGGCGGTGCCCTCAAACCCATCGGCTTCGTGCAACTGGACCGCGAGCACCAGCTCGCGATCTCCACGCATGCCAACAACCTCGTCCCGCTCCGGCGCAGCGTCAACAGCGCACGTCAGGAGCGCTCTTGGCGCTCGATGAAGGGTCAGATCCTGAGCACCCCCAATCTCAAGGACCTGCCGGGCATCGCCGTCAAGATCGATGACCTGATCCGCCGCGAGGGCGAGATGGAGACCTTCCTGCGCAACGAGGTGGGCCGCCTGGGCCGCCTCCAGGGTCTGGGCCGCTGACCGGCGGGGTTCGGGGCGGGCCATGGGCATCGGCCTCGGCGGAAGGCCGCAGGTTCTGCCCGAAGGGGCACCCCGGGATTCCCCCAGGGCCGTACGACAGGTCATGACCTTGAAGGGGCACGCGGCGCACGCTGGGGGCGACCGTTACGTCCCAGGGGAGGGCCAGGATGCCGTCGTACAAGTCACCAGGCGTCTACGTCGAAGAGGTCGAGGCCGGCTCGCGCCCGATCGAAGGCGTCGGGACCGCCGTGGCCGCCTTCGTCGGGCTGGCGGCCGAGGGGCCGTGCAACACGCCGACCCTGGTGACGAACTGGAGCCAGTTCACCGCCACCTACGGGGACTTCATCGAGGGGTCGTACCTGGCCCATGCCGTCTACGCCTACTTCCTCAACGGGGGCGGGACCTGTTACGTCGTACGGATCGGCGGGGACAGTGGGCCGGCCGCCCAGGAGCCGCGGCCCGCGGCCGCCGCCGGGAAGCGGGGGAAGACCGGGGCGCTCCCTGCAGGCCCGCGCACCGCCCTCGGCGGGTTCCAGGTCGCCGCCCTGGAAGGCACGGACGAGGGGATCGCCGTCGAGGTCGCGGACGCCAAGGGCGAGTCGCCGGGCGAGGACGCCTTCACGCTGAACGTGAAGCGCGCGGACCGGGTCGAGGAGACCTGGGAGGTCTCGGCCAAGCGGAGCCAGCGCAACTACGTGGTGACGGTGGTACGCGACAAGTCGCGGCTGATCACCGTGGAGGATGCCGGGCCCGCGCAGGCGCTGGGCCGGCCCGAGAACCAGACGGTCGGTCTCGCCCCGGCGCCCGCACCCGCGGCGGTGCCCGCCGTCCCCACGGCACTCAGCACTGCCGACTACGTGGGAAGTGCGGACGAACGCACCGGGTTCGGCGGTCTGCAGACCGTCGACGAGATCACCATGCTGGCCGTCCCGGACCTGATGAGCGCTTACCAGCAGGGCGCGCTGGGCGCCGAGGGGGTCAAGGCCGTCCAGCTGGAGATGATCGCCCACTGTGAGCTGATGGGGAACCGCGTCGCGATCATCGACCCGCTGCCCGACCTCTCGCCGCAGCGGGTCAAGGACTGGCGCACGACGGAGGCGGGATACGACTCCAAGTACGCTGCCCTGTACTACCCCTGGGTGAAGGTGGCCGACCCCACGGCTCCGAACCAGACGACGTTCATCCCGCCGAGCGGGGCCATGGCGGGCGTATGGGCCAGGAACGACGAGAGCCGCGGCGTGCACAAGGCCCCCGCGAACGAAGTCGTGCGCGGCACCGTGGACCTGGCCGTCCATCTCACCAAGGCCGAGCAGGCGCTGCTCAATCCGATCGGGGTGAACTGCCTCCGCAGCTTCCCGGGACGCGGAATCCGGGTGTGGGGCGCACGCACCCTGTCGTCCGACCCTGCCTGGCGGTACCTCAACGTCCGGCGGCTGTTCAACTACATCGAGGAGTCGATCCTCATCGGCACCCAGTGGGTGGTCTTCGAGCCGAATGACGACGCCCTGTGGGCCCGGATCCGGCGGACCATCTCGGCCTTCCTGGTCAACGAGTGGCGCAGGGGCGCGCTGTTCGGGCTGACGCCCGACGAGGCCTTCTACGTGAAGTGCGACCGCGAGACGAACCCGGCCGAGGGGATCGACGCCGGTGAGGTGGTCTGCGAGATCGGCATCGCGCCCGTGAAGCCGGCCGAGTTCGTGATCTTCCGGCTGGCCCAGTTCTCGGGCGGCACCAGCCTCGTCAACGAGTAGAGCAGCCAAGCAGCGGATGAGCAGGTAAGGGGCGGATGGCATGGCACTGCCGGACATGGACACCTCGGTCGGTCACTCCTTCGGGCTGGAGATCGACGGGGTCGTCATCAAGCAGATCAACGAGGTGACGGGCCTGAAGATGGAGCAGGACGTCATCGAGCTGAAGCAGAACACGGCGGACGGCAAGTACGTGATCAAGAAGCTGCCGGGTCGGCCGAAGGCGGGTGAGGTCACGCTGACGCGCGGTCTGACCGCGGACAACAACTTCGAGAAGTGGATCAAGGACGCCCGGTTCGGGAAGATGGGCACGGCCCGCAAGGGCGGCGCGATCATCGTCTTCGACTACGAAGGCCAGGCGATCAAGCGCTACACCCTGGTGAACGCCTGGCCCAAGAGCCTGGAGATCAGCTCGCTGAAGGCGGGCGACACCAGCGTCCTGACCGAGAAGCTCGTCATCACGTACGAGCAGATGGACGTGGCGTGATCGCCTGATGCGACGGAAGATTGCGCCGACGGCGGCCGCGGCCGACGAGTACGCGGAGGCGGGAGCCGGAACGTCCGAGGCGGTCCGGGCCCCCGCCGGGGTCGGGGGCGGAGCCGACTCCATGCGCACCGAGTTCACCTTCGAACTGCCCCGTGGGTACGTCGACGAGGCGGGGAGCGTGCACCGCAGCGGGGTGATGCGGCTCGCCACCGCCCGCGACGAGCTCGTGCCCCTGCGGGACGACCGGGTACGGGAGAACCCCGCGTATCTGTCGGTCGTGCTGCTCGGGCGGGTGGTGGAGCGGATCGGATCGGTGACGGACATTCATGCGGGTGTCATCGAGGATTTGTTCGCCTCGGATCTGGCGTTCCTCCAGGACTTCTACCGGAGGATCAATGCCGAGGGGCACACCCGGGCGCAGGTGACGTGCCCGTCGTGCGACACGGCCTTCGCGGTCGACCTTGCGGGTGGTGGACGCCTGGGGGAATCGTGACGTACGCGACGGAGCAGCTGTACGACGACGTCGCGTACATCGCCTACCACTTCCACTGGCCGATGGACGTGATCCTCGACCTGGAACACCTGGAGCGGCGCAGGTACGTCGACCAGATCGCCCGGCTGAACCGGTCGGCCGGGGGGCGGTGAGCAAATGGTGTTCGACGCGCTGCGGAGCTGGTGGCGTTCAAGCGCCCCGGCGCCCCAGGCCGGCCCGGCTCCGGATACGGCGCCGGCTGCCGTGCCGCCCCGCGAGACGGATGGCGGCTGGCGCGAACTGGCGGTGCAGCGGCTGACGTTCGGGGGACCGGCGTTGGTGAGTGACCCGGCAGGATTCGGTGACTCACTGGTCTCCTGGCGCGATCCGTCGCTGCAGCGCCGACTGGGGCACGCGGTGCGCGCGGATGCGCCGTCGGGGGTCGTCGGCGGGGTTCTGGAGCCGCGTCCGGGCCCTGCGTTCGTGCAGAGACGGGAGGTGTCGGCAGGGCACATGCCCTGGCACCGGCAGCCGTTGGGGGATGCGGCCGGGGACGCGACACCTGCGGCCGTCCGGCCGGCCGAGTCGGTCGGTTCCGCCGATTCGGTTGATTCGGTCGGGTCGGTCGATTCGGTCGACGAGGCTCCTTCTGTGGCCGTCACGGAGGCGGTCGCCCCCGTAACGCCGGTGGCTCCTGTGGCGGTTCCGCGCGCGCCGCAGCTGTCGCTGACCGTGGCCCGGGTGGTGCAGCCGCCGCTGCGGTCGCTTCCGGTCAGCGCATTGCCGGCGGTTTCGACGATGACGGCGCCGCGCGAGGTGGTGCCGGTACAGCGGGTGGACGGAGCACCGCAGCCGGACCCGGGGCCCGAGTCGGTGGCGGCTTCCGCGGACGTGGAGCACCCCCTGGTGGGGGAACGGCCGGCCGTCGAGGCCGGTCCGGCGGACGCGCGCGCTCCGGTCGCGCCTGTTGCGGTGCAGCGTGCACCGGACGTGGCTCCGCTCGCGGGAGGGGAGTGGCCGACGCCGACGGAGAGTCCGGCGGATCCGCCGGACGCGGGGCACCAGCGTCGGCCGGAGCTCCGGACGGTCGAGGAGGCCGCTGCTGCCGAGATGGTGGCACGGACGCCGGAGCGGCCCTTGATCGGGGAGCAGGCGATGACCTCCGTGGACGCACCGCCCCCGGTGGCACCCGGAGCTGAGGAGCCGTCGGTGCCTCAGGAGCCGGCGTCGGTGTCCCCGCATCTGCCGATGGATGGGCACGTCCAGAACGAGGTGCCTGCCGTACAGCGCTCGGAGGCGGACCCCCCGGCCGCGGTTGCCGAAACGCCGCCGGAGCGCCCGCTGGTGGGGGAGCAGCCGCTCAGCCCTGCGGGCGCTTCACTGCCGGAGACGGTGGAGCACGCTCCGGCCCGGCGGGCCGGACTGGGGGCCCCGCTGCCGTCCGTGCCGGGACCCGCACCTGTCCAGCGCCAGGAGTCACGGCCTCCTGCCCCACCGGGCGCCGCCCCTGTGCCCCGGCGGCTGGGCCTGGGGGCTCCGCTGCCCGCCGTACCCGTACCCGCCCCCGTGCCCGTGTCCCCGCACGCGGCACCGCCGCCTCCGGCCCCGGAGCCGGCGGTGACCGTGTCCGTACCACCGGACGCCCTGGCGGCGGCCGCGCAGGAACCGGCCGCGGTACCCGTGCCTGTGCAGCGCCGGGAGGAGCCGCTGACCGTCGTACGGACGGCCCCGCTTCGGCGGGCCGCCGAGGAGGTGCCCCTGGTGCCGGAGCCGCGACCGGAGCCCGTGGCCGGGCTCGTGGGGGAGCGCGGACTTCAGCTGCGGTCCGCACCCGAGCCGGCGCCGCAGACCGCCCGGACCCCGAGCCCGGAACCCACGGCCGCGCCGCCCGCGACCGTGCCGGTGACCTGGGTACCCTCGCCGCCCTCTCCCACGCCCGTGCAGCGATCGGTGCGGGCCGAGCCGATGGTGCAGTACGACGGGACGGTGGCCGTACCGCCCGCAGCGGTGCCGGTGACCTCGGCGCCCGCGTCCGCTGCTTCCGTACGGCGAGCGGAGCCCATCGCTCCGAGCCCCGTCACCCCGGGTCCCGTCATGTCCGCGGCCGTACCGTCCTGGGCACCGCCGCCCGTGGCCGCGCCGCTGCCCGTGCAGCGATCCACGACGCCCGATACGCCCGCGCTCGTGCCCTGGGAGCCCGTACCCGCGCACGTGCCGGTACAGCGCGTCCCGCTGCCCGAGCCGCCGCCCGGGCCGACCGCACCGGTGTCCTGGGCGCTCCCACCCGCGGCCGTACAGCGCGCGCCCGAGGCGGCACCGGAACCAGCCGCAGCAAGCGAATCAGCACCAGCACCAGCACCGGCACCAGAACCCGAGCCGCCCCCGCCACCTCCCGCCCAGGCGCAGCCCCAGCCACCCGGACCAGCTGCGCCCGCGCCCGCCGCTCCCGGCGGTGCTGAGTCCACCGACGAGCTCGTCCGGCGGCTCGTCGGCCCCCTCGGCCGACTGCTCCGCGCCGAGCTGCGGCTCGACCGGGAACGGGCCGGCGTACGCCTCGATCCCCGTCACTGAACGACGTCAGAACCACCGAACGCCTGAAGGGAAGCCATGGCTCAGAACCAGCAGCCGGACCCCGCCGTGAGCGTGTGCTTCATGGTCGAGATCGACAACATCAACCTCGGGGCGTTCAACAGCTGCGAGGGCCTCGGCTGCGAAGTCGTCATGGAGCAGCGCGAGGAGGGCGGCAACAACGGCTACGTCTGGCAGCTGCCGTCCCGGATCAAGTTCTCCAACATCAAGTTGAGCCGGCCCGTCACCAAGGACACCGAGAAGGTCACCGCCTGGCTGTCCGGCATGATCAACGGAGTAGCCCGCAAGACCGCGCACATCAGCGCGATGACCGTCGAGGGCACCGTCGTGGCCCGGTGGAGCCTGATGGACGTGGTCCCCGTCCGCTGGACCGGGCCGTCCCTCAGCCCGGAGAACGTCAAGGTGGCCACCGAGACCCTCGAGATCGCCCACCACGGCTTTCTCCACGCGGGGAGTTGAGACACATGGCCAACCAGCCGGTCGCGTTCATCGCCACTGCGGCCCCGTCCGGACCCGCCGACCCCAAGGGGAGCGGCGGATCCCGCCCCAAGCTCGAACGGGCCTACTTGGAGCTGCGCCAGCCCCCGGCCGACGGCGGAACGACGACCCCCGGCCCGCGTATGGGACAGATCGACTTCCAGTTCAACCCGAAGGAACTCACCCTCGCCAAGATCGCCAAGTGGGAGCGGAAGACCGCCAAGGGAGCCAAGAAGGCCGGGCCCGCGGAGTTCAAGGGCGCCGGACCGTCCAAGCTCACCCTGGAGATGTTCTTCGACGCCACCGCCAAGCAGGACGACAGCGTGGTGTCGGCCGTCGAGTCGCTGCTGTCCTGCTGTGTGCCCACCGACCAGACCCACCAGAGGCAGCAGGGTGTACCGCCGTGGGTGATCCTCCACTGGGGCGGGCTCACCGGATTCGTGGCCTACGTCAGCCAAGTGCAGGCGAAATACACCCTGTTCACGCCCGGCGGCCTGCCCATCCGGGCCACCTGCCAGGTGACCCTGGAGGAGATCAGCGGGCCCATGCCGGGCCAGAACCCCACCTCCGGCGCGCTCGCCGCCCGTCGGGTGCACCGGGTGGTCTCCGGGGACACGCTCGCGCTGCTGGCCTGGCGGGAGTACGGGGATCCGGCGGCCTGGCGGGACATCGCCGAGGCCAACGGCATCGACGATCCGATGCGCCTGGCGCCCGGGACGGAACTGCTGCTGCCCGCCGCCGAGGAGATCGGGGCCCCGCATGGCCGGTGAGAGCTTCGCCAACTCCCTGGTCGTCGAGGTGAACGGACAGCCGCTGCCCGCGCCCGTGGCCGAACTGATCGTCTCGGCCTACGTCGACGACTCCACCCAGCTGCCCGATCTGTTCGTCGTCCGTTTCCGCGACCCGCACCACCTGGTACTGCCCCGGACAGGGATCACCATCGGCACGCCCATGAGTCTGTACGCACGTGCCGGGGACGACACCCAGCGCCGGCTCCTGATCGCCGGCGAGGTCACGGCCGTCGAGATCGACCTCGACGCCACCGGCACCTTCACCGTGGTCCGCGGGCTCGACCACGCCCATCGGTGCTTCCGCGGCCGCCGCGTCGCCGGATACCGCCAGATGACCGCCTCCGACGTCGCCGTGCAGGTGGCCAAGCGGGCCGGGCTGCCCATCGGCAGGGTCGACGCCACGACCACGGTGTACGAGCACCTGGCCCAGCCGGGCATCACGGACTGGGAGTTCCTGCACCGGCTGGCGGATCTCGCGGGCACCGAAGTCGCCGTCGTCGACGGGAAGTTCACCTTCCGCGATCCGGCGAGGGCCGAGACGGCGCCGGCGACCTCCACCCGGCCGCAGGCCAGCCCCTACGTGCTGGAGTTCGGGCGGAACCTGCTGCGCTGCCATGCCGCGGTCACCGCCGCCGACCAGGTCCAGCAGGTCGAGGCGCGCGGCTGGGACGTGCAGGCCAAGGCCGCGGTCGTCGGCCGGGCTCCCGCCGACCGCAGTGAACGGCTCCAGCTCGGGCTCACCCCGGGCCAGGCCGCCGACCCCTTCGGCACGTCCGTCTTCCTGGCCACGGACACCCCGTACGGCACCCAGGCCGAGGCCGACCAGGCCGCGAAAGTACTCGCCGCCGACCTCGCCGCCTCGTTCGCGGAGCTCGACGCGATCGCCATGGGCATCCCGCAGCTGCGCGCCGGGACGGCGGTCACCCTCGCGGGCGTCGGGGCGCCCTTCGAGGGCAAGTACACGATCTCCGGCAGCCGGCACGTCTTCGACCCGGACACCGGCTACCAGACGTGGATCACGGTCGGTGGTCGCTCCAACCGCTCGCTGTACGGGCTCGCCTCGGGCGGGGGCGGCGGACTCCCGCAGGACCGCATCGGCGGGCTCGTCAACGCGACGGTGACCGACACCCGGGACCCCGAGGGGCGGGGCCGGGTGAAGCTCGCCTTCCCCTGGCTGGACGGGGATTACGTCAGCGACTGGGCCAGGACCGCGGACCTCGGCGGCAAGGGCGGCGGAGGAGTCTTCGGTCCGGAGGTCGGCGACGAAGTGCTGGTCGGCTTCGAACAGGGCCGGGTGGACCACCCCTATGTCATCGGCGGGCTCTACAACGGCCAGGACAAGCCGTCCGAGCACGACTGCGCGCTCGTCGACTCCACGAGCGGGGCCGTCAACCGCCGTTCCCTGGTGACCCGTTCCGGCAACCGGCTGGAGCTGCTCGACGCCGCCAACGGGCCCAAGGGCGTACGCCTGGCGACCGGCGACGGCAAACTCACCCTGCACCTCGACCAGAAGGCCACGTCCGTCACCGTGCACAGCGACGGGAAGGTCGAGATCACCGCGAAGGACAAGGTCACCGTCAGGGCCGAGCAGGGCATCAGCATGGACGCCGGCACCGGGAAGCTCGAACTGTCCGGTCAGTCCGTCCAGGTCACGGCCCGGACCGGGGTCGAGGTCGACGGCGGCGCGGGCGGGGTCAAGCTCCAGACCAGCGGCCAGGTCGATGTCAAGGGCACCACCGTCGGGGTCGACGGGACGGCGAGCACCGAGATCAAGGGCGGGGCCAGCTGCTCGATCAGCGCCGCCCTCGTCCGCATCAACTGAGGATCAACCAGAGATTCGCCTTGAGACCACCAAGAGGAGACAGGTCAGATGCCGCCTGCCGCACGCGTCGGTGACCCCACCGGGCACCCGGGGGTGATCGGGCCGCCCGGGGTGCCCACCGTGCTCATCGCGGGGATGCCCGCGGCCGTGGTCTCGACCCCGCACATCTGCTCGTTCCCGCCGCCGGCCGTACACCCTCCGTCCGCGATCGCCCCGCCCGGCTGCCCGACCGTTCTCATCGGCGGCATGCCCGCCGCGCGCGTGGGCGACCTGGCCGTGTGCGGGGCGCCGATCGTCATGGGCGCGCTCACCGTCCTGATCGGGGGCTGAGGGCAGTGGGAGAGCAGTTCATCGGCTCCGGCTGGGCCTTTCCGGTACGGACCGACGCGACCGGGGCCGTGGCGCTGGTCGGCGGGGACCGCGAGGTCGAGGAGAGCATGCGGCTGATCCTCGGCACCGCGCCCGGCGAGCGGCCCATGCGCCCGGAGTTCGGATGCGCGATCCACGACCACGTCTTCGCGCCCGCCGACGCGGCCACGGCCGCGCACCTCGCGTACGAGGTACGGCTGTCGCTGGAGCGGTGGGAGCCGCGGATCGACCTCGTCGACGTCGACGTCACCTTCGACGCGCAGGACGAGGGCACCCTCTACATCGACATCCGGTACGCGCCCCGGGGCACGAACGACCCCCGGAACCTGGTCTTTCCGTTCTATGTGATCCCCGCACACGAGAACGGCTCCGCGGAGGCAGGTGACCGGTGAGCCTGCCCGAGCCCCATCTCGACGACCGGCGCTTCCAGGACCTCGTCGACGAGGCCAAGCGGATGGTGCAGCAGCGCTGCCCGGAGTGGAGCGACCACAACGTCTCCGATCCGGGCGTCACGCTGATCGAGGCCTTCGCGCACATGACGGATCAGCTGATCTACCGGCTGAACCGGGTCCCGGACAAGAACCACCTGGCGTTCCTCGACCTGATCGGGCTCACCCTGCACCCGCCCACGGCCGCCCGCACCGACGTCACCTTCTGGCTCTCGGCGCCGCAGGACCAGACCGTGCAGGTGCGGGAGGGGACCGAAGTCGCCACGCACCGCACCGAGACCGAGGAGGCCGTGGTCTTCTCGACGGTCCGGGAAGTCGCCGTCGTGCCCGTGGAGTTGACCGCCCTCGCCGTCGTGACCGCGGAACCGGGCGCCGTGGCCGCCGACCGAGGGCCGGAGCTGGCCGAAGGCCGCGGGGTGCCCTGCTTCTCCGCCGTACCGCGCCCCGGCGACGCCGTGCTCTTCGGCCTCTCGCGGGCCGCACCCTCCTGCGTGGTGGCGCTGCGGCTGGACTTCCCGGTGGCCGGCCACGGCATCGACCCCGAGCACCCGCCGCTGGCCTGGGAGGCGTGGACCGCCGAGGGCTGGACCCGCTGCGACGTCGACCGCGACGGCACAGGCGGCTTCAACCGGCCGGGCGACATTCTGGTCCAGCTGCCCGCCGGGCACCTGGCCTCCGTGGAGGCCAGGCAGCGGGCCGGCTGGCTGCGGTGCGTGGTGCAGACACCCGTCGAGGGGCAGCGTACGTACTCGGCGACGCCGGAGCTGCTGTCCGCCGAGGCGTTCACCATCGGCGCGACCGCCCCGGCCGTGCACGCCGAACGGACGGGCGGGGAACTCCTCGGGGTCTCCGAAGGCGTGCCCGCCCAGACGTTCACGCTGGACCGGGCTCCCGTGGTGGCGGGCGGCCCGCCGTTCGTCGTGGAGACCGCGGCGCCCGGCGGCGACTGGACGCAGTGGACCGAGGTCGAGCACTTCGGCGAATCCGGTCCCCTCGACCGGCACATACGACTGGACCGCAGCACCGGCGAGGTGAGCTTCGGCCCGGCGGTACGGCAGGCCGACGGCACGCTCCGGCACTACGGGGCCGTTCCGGCCAAGGGCGTCCCCGTGCGGGTCCGCTCCTATCTCGCGGGCGGGGGACGGCGCGGCAACGTGGCGCGCCGCGCCCTCGCCGTGCTGCGCAGCTCGATCCCGTACATCGCCCGGGTGGAGAACCGGCGCGCGGCGAGCGGCGGGGTCGACGGCGAGGACGTGGCGAACGCCCGGGTGCGCGGCGCGTCGGCGCTGCGCACCCGGGAGCGGGCCGTGACAGCCGACGACTACGAGTACCTGACCAGGCAGGCGGCCCCGGAGATCGCCCGGGTACGGTGCGTGGACGCGGGCGCGGGCGGCGTACGGGTGCTGCTGGTCCCGGCCGCCGAGGACGACGGCCAAGGCCGCCTGGAGTTCGGGCAGATGGCCTGCCCGCCCCAGCTCCTGGCCCGGGTCGCGGCGCATCTGGACGCGCGGCGCGTGCTGGGCGCACGGCTGGTCGTCGAGCCGCCGTACTACCAGGGTGTGACGGTGGTCGCGGTGCTCCAGGCGGCGGCGGGCGTGCCGGCCGCCAGGGTGCAGCAGGCCGCGCTGGCCGCCCTGTACCGCCGGCTGAACCCGCTCACGGGCGGCCCCGACGGGAACGGCTGGCCGTTCGGGCGGGCCGTGCACAGCGGGGAGGTCTTCGCGGTGCTCCAGCAGGTCGCCGGGGTCGAGGCGGTGGAGAATGTACGGCTGTTCCCCGCGGACCTTCAGACCCGCCGGCGCGGCGACGAGGCGGAGCGGATCACGCTGGACGCGGGCTCCCTGGTCTTCGGCTACGACCACCAGGTGCGGGTGGTGTGAGACGGGTGGAGGTGACCGGTGGTGACTGAGCGCCGGATCGTGCCGGGGCTGCCGAGCAGGCATCCGCTGGGGGCCCGGTTGCCGGGCGTGTACGCGGACGACGACTTCGTCCAGCGGCTCACGGAGGCGCTCGACGACGTGCTGGCGCCCGTGCTGGGCGTGCTCGACAGCCTTCCCGCGTACTTCGACCCGCGCCTGGCCCCCGAGGACTTCCGGGCGCTGCTCGCGGCCTGGGTGGGCGCGGAGGGCGAGGTGTACGGAGCGGTACCCGGGCACGCCTCCCGGGGCACCGCGAAGGGACTTGCGGAGCAGATCCGCCGGGCCTTCGGGGTCACCGCGGAGATCGAGGAGAGCGGCGGCACGGTGTGGTCGGCGACCGCGCTGACGCCGCTCCCGGGCACGCCGCAGCCGCACCTGACCGTGCGGCTGCGGGTTCCGGACCCGGAGGCGGTGGACCGGGCGGCCGTGTCGGCGTTCGTGGCCCGCAACAGGCCGGTGCATCTGCCGTTCACCGTCGAGGTGATCGCGCAGCCGTAGCGGGGCGTACGGTCTGCGCCCCGCGGCCCCGAACGAGCGGATCGCACGGAACGCCCGGGGAAGCACGCATGTTGCACACGCAAGCCCATATGGGGTAATCAGTTACTCCGCCGGTGCGGAGAGTGAGCGCTCATCCTTGACCTCCTGTCGGGGGGAGGAGGCCTTTATGCACGAAACGGTGTGCGAGCGGCTGGTGCCGGGACTCGCTCGGGGAACGGCATCGCTGACCCTGCTCGTCGCCCCCGCCGGGTACGGCAAGACCACCCTGCTCACGCGGACCGCGGACGTCTTCCCCGGGAAGGTGCTGCACTGGCGGCCGTGCCGGGACACGCTCGGGGTGCCTTCGCTGCTGGCCAGTCTGGGACGGCAGTTGGAGCTTGCCGACACGGTCTCCGTGGAGTCCGTCCTGCTGGCCGTCGAGCACCGTGCGGATCCGGTCCTGCTGCTCGTCGACGGGGTCCACCACGTGCACGGCAGCCCGGCCGAGGCGTTACTGGAGGAACTGGCCGTGCTGGCGCCGCGGAACCTGCGGCTGATCCTGGCCGGCCGCCGGATGCCCGCGCTGAACCTCACTCGGCTGGAACTGGCCGACACCACCGTGCTCCGCGCCCCTGAACTGCGCCTGGACGAAAGGGAGATCGCGTCCGTCTTCCCGGACGCCCCGGCGGTCACCCGGGAGCTTGCCGAGCTCACTTCGGGCTGGCCCGGCGTGCTCAGACTCAGCAGGCCCGCGGTCCTGGCGGGCCGCGACCCGCTGGAGTCCGCCGGCCTGCGCACGTATCTGGACCGGGAAGTGCTGGAAGCGCTACCGCCCCGGCTCGTGGGTCTGATGGAACGGGGACCCGACGACCCCGGCGGCCACGACGGGGCCGACGCGCCGGAACTCGCCGAGGAATACGGCCTGGAGACCGACGTGCCGCTGCTGCGGGCGCACCTGGCCCGGCGCCGCGTACGGCCGGCCCGGCACACGGGCACCGTGCACCGCGCCGACGGGGCCCCGTCCGCGTCGCTGGCCCTGCGCTGCTTCCAGCGGTACGAGGCCACACTGGCGGGGCGTCCCCTGGACTGGAGCCGCACGCGGCCGCGCGTACGGGCGCTGGCCCGGCTGCTGTCCGTCCACGCGGGGCGGCCCGTCCACCGGGAGGAGCTGATGGCCGCCCTGTGGCCGCAGAGCCCGGCACATACGGCCGGCCGCGGACTGCAGGTCGCGGTCTCCGCCCTGCGGACCGTCCTGGAACCGGGCACCGGACGAGGGCGGGCCCAGGTTCTGGTGCGGTCGGGCGAGGCGTACATGCTGGTGCTGGATCCCGGGGCCAGCTGTGACGTCCAGGCGTTCGAGGCCGCGGCCGGGGAGGGCGTGCGGGCGGCGGCGCGCGGGGAGACGGACCGGGCGGCGGGGGCGCTGGGGCGGGCCCTGCGGCTCTACACCGGGGAGTTGCTGCCGGAGGACGGCCCGGCTGAGTGGGTGGTGCCGATCCGTGAGCAGTATCGCAACCAGGCGGTGCGGGCGGCCCACGCGCTGGCCGAAGTGGAACTCGGCCGCCACCGCGCGGCCGCCGCGGTGGCGGCCGCCGCGCACGCGCTGTCCCTGGACCCGTTCCAGGACGCGGTGTGGCGGCTGCTGATCGCAGCCCACCGGCAGGCCGGTGACCCGGTGGCGGCCCGGCACGCGGAGCGCCGGCACGCGCAGATGCTGGACACCCTGGGTGGCGTGTGACACCCCGCTTCGGCTGAGACCCCGTGTCAGCGCCGTCTGAAGAACTCGACCTCGGCGAGGGCGAGATACCGGCCGTCCCCGCCCCCGTACGCGCCCTGGACCGTGAGCCGGACCCGGACGGCATCGCTGACGGCGAGGTGGAAGCGCTGCCCTCCCGGCACATCGGCCAGCCGGACGGTCCTGACGGTCGTCCGGCCGTCCTTCGAGGTGACGGTGATCAGCAGGCTGCTGGGCCGCGCCTGGGTGAGGAACTTCTCGGCGACAGGGGAGCTGCCCGGATGGACGACGAGATCGAGCAGGCGAACGGGTTCGGCGAACGTGGCCTCCAGATACTCCCCTTCGGCGGCTCCGGGCAGTGCGGGTGTCCAGTACTTGTCCGTCGTCCCGTCCACGGCAAGACCGGCCGGGTGCTGCTTCCCCGCACTCGACGCCGTCACCTTCACCGCATGCATCTGCTCGGTCCTGGACGTCCGGTCCTTCACGGTCTCCAGCACTCGGCCGGCCTCACCGCGGAAGGTGTAGCCGACCGCCACGAGGACGCAGAGCACCACCAGCGGCAGGACGAATCGCGGCCGCCGCCACTGCCGGCGCGGTGGCCGCTCCCCGGCGACGGGCTTGTGCCTCGGGCGGCGGGTGAACAGTCGCCGCCACCAGGGCGGCCGGGGTACGACGGGGGAGTCCTCGAGGGAGGCGCCGCAACGCCGGCAGTAGCGCCTCGTCGGCACGTTTCCGCTGCCGCACTGACCGCAGATGAGGTCCCCGGCCTGGGGCGGCGGTTCGGCGGCGTCCCCGTGCCGCGACGGCGGCGGCACCGGACGTCCGGGCTCCTCGACCTGAGGCTGCACGGCGCGCAGGGGCGGGGCGGTGGGCCTCGGCGGGACGGCCGGCCCGCCCGCCCGGGCCGCCGGTTCCTCCCGGGGCACGGCGGCGTCCGGCTGGGCCACGGCTGACGGGGTGCCGGCCTGCGACCACTCGAGGAAGGCCCCGCAGGCACCGCAGAACTGCTCTCCGGGATCACACCGGTTCCCGCACACCGCGCAGTTGACCACGGACCCCTCACCCCTTCCGCCCCCCATGCTGCGCCGGCCGACGCTTCCCGCACACGCCCGCAAGGGCAACCACCGAACCGCCGCCCACTGCCCTTTCGGGCGCCGTACTGCGCCCTGGGGCGGGACAGCCTGCTGGGGGCGGACAGGTGCGGGGCTGCCCCCGGCCTGCTCACGGCTCAAGCCATGCTCGCTTCCCGCTGGACGCCGCTTGTGGAAAACGAGGGAATGCCCGATCCGGTGTCCATCCGCAGCACCCGGGAGACGGCAGCTGCGTGGGACATGGCGGGAGCCGGCATCGGGGCGGCCCCGAGTCGGTCACGGAGCGGACAGCACGGCGCTGGGCCCCGGCAGTGCCGGACCGGCCACGGCATCCCCGGCTGGGTGCCGAATCAGGCAGCGCCTACCCTACCGCCATGGGATACGCATTCAGGTTCGAACAGCCTGCTCCTGGCGGCACGTTCAGCTTCAACAACTGGCAAATGGGCTTTGTCCGGGAAATCATGCGGGAGGCCGGCGCTGCGGCCGGGCAGGGTCTGGAACCGGCGTCACGTACGCCAGGACTGGAACCGACGGAACAAACCGCAGACATGGAGAAGTTCCTTTCGAACGGGAACTGGCACGTCAGCGCGGAGGAGGCCGGCTTCATCGCAACGCGCTTGCGTCTGGCTGCGAGCAAGGGAGTGGTCGCTGAGGTGCTGTCGTTCTTCGACGATGCGCCCGACGACGTCCGGCAGTGGGTCAGCGACTTCGCGGACTTCAACGAGCGGTCGGTCGCTCAGGACGGTTACCGGGTGAGGTAGTCGAACGCCCGGTTCACCGGGGCTCCCGTCCCTGCCTCTCGTATCCGGCTGCCTCGAGCATCGGGCCGGCCCCGCTACGAGCACTGATCGGCAGGCGCATCACTCTGGGTTGAACAGCCATTCAAAATTGCGGGACTGTCAGTGCACCGCCGTCGGCCGCCGTTCGCCGACGGGAGCCACCCCGGAGGACGGGGAGCCAACTTGCCACGGGATCGGTCACGGTCAGTGACTTGATTCGCGCTCGTCATCCATCGTGTTCGGCGGTTCCCGCGACGGCCGGACCGAGATCGCTGGGGAGGTGGCTCACCGCCAGGGCGACGGCTTCCTCGGCTGTGGCGGCCTCGCCGAGGACGTCGTCGGAGAGCGGATGCTTCTTCAGTCGGAATGGGCTGCCATAGTGTGACGGGACGATGGCCACCTCATTGCGGAACGGATATCCAGTGCAGGAGCTGAAGCCGAGCGTCCAGTGGCTGGAGAATACATAGAGTTGTCGCAGCCGCGGTTCGGCATGAGCCGCTTCCACAAGTTCGCCGAACCCTGTGGAATCCGGTTCCTCGGTCGCCTGCTCCCGCATCGTGCGCCACTGCAGCTCCACCACCGCGGCCGGCCCGCGTTCGTGAGCTTCGGCACGCTCGCCGGCGCGCAGAAACGACAGCTCCGCCCGCAGGTCCCGCAGGCTCCTGCCCCGCCCCCACGCCGCTCCGGCCCTGACGACACCCGCCAAGTCGGGCGTGGCTCCGGTGATGAGTTCGACTCCGCGACTCCAGCCGGAGACACCGAACCAGCGGCTCTCGGCCCCGATGTGAACGGACAGCGGTTTGCGCTCGGGGACCGACGAGGCGATGCCGGCCGAAGCGAGTGGGCCCCAATCCCCGGGTACCACTGTGAGATCGACGTCGAGTTCGGCCGCCAGCTGTTCCAGCGCTGCGGCCAGGCTGCCCGCAGCAGCCAGATCAGGGTAAAGGTCGGAGTCCACCTCCACAGTCTGCCGTCGCGACGTCACCAAGAGAACGGCGATCAGGCGTCGCAGCGAGGGCCGTAGGCACGTGACTCCGAGTGTCCGTTACTCACGGCCCGGGGAGCGTAGCTGCCAGTCGGTGGGGACCGAGAGCGGGGAACAGCCGGCCGCACCTGGGAAAACGATCTCGACCGCTGTCAGACCACATCATCAAGGGAGCCCGAAGCCTTGCGGCAACCCTCGGGACGCAGCCCGGAATCCCGCCGTCCGGTCGCTCCTGCCGCGAGGCGACGTCTCACGCGGCCGTCGGCGCAGGCGCAGGCGGCGGGGCGTACTCGGCGAGCAGGAGGGCGATGTCGTCCGCCTGTCGGCGGACTGGCCGGCATCGCTCAGCAGCCCGTCGGCCAGATCCTCCAGCGAGCCCCCGCCCATGCGGGCCAGCGATGCCCAAAGGCGGTCGATGCCGGAGCCGATGTCCGAGTCGCGCCTCTCGACCAGCCCGTCCGTGTACAGGGCCAGGACCGACCCGGGCACGAGGCGCAGCTCCGACTCCGGATAGTCGGGCGCCGCCTCGACGCCGAGCAGCGGGCCGCACGGCACGTCCGGGATCTCGGTACGGCCGTCGGGCAGGCGCAGCACGGGCGGGCAGTGGCCCGCGCGGACGAAGCGCACGACCCCCGAACGAGGGTGAGGCGGGCGTAGCAGCAGCTGGCGAGCAGCGACGGGTCGAGGTCCAGATGGAGCCGGTTGGTGCCGGCGACGATGTCGCTCGGCTGGTGGCCGGCGGTGGTGAAGGCCCGGATCGCGCTGCGCAGCTGCCCCATGGTGGCCGCGGCGGCGACGTCGTGTCCCTCGACGTCCCCGACGATCAGCGCGACCTCCTCACCGGTGGGGATGACGTCGTACCAGTCGCCGCCGACGTCCATCCCCCTGGTGCCCGGAAGATAACGCCCGGTGACGCGCAGGCCCGGCAGCGTGGGCAGCCGGTGCGGCAGCAGCGCGTTCTGCAGGCCGCGGGCGAGGGCGAACTCGGCGTCGTAGAGCCTCGCGCGTTCGAGCGCCTGGGCGATCAGGCCGCCCAGCGCCGTGAGCACCCCCCGCTCCTCGTCGGTGAACGGGTGGACGTCGTCGAAGGCGAGCATGCAGGCGCCCACCGGACGGTTGGAGGCGATCAACGGCAGGAACGCCCAGGAGCTGGTGTCCTCGCCTGCCGGGATTGCGGGATATGTCTCGTGGAGCTCCTCGCGGGACTCGACGAACAGCGGGGCCCCGGAGGTCAGCGTGTCCGTCACGGGCAGCCGGGCGTGCAGCGGGATGCCTTCCAGCCGGGCGAGAACCTCCTCGGAACAGCCGCGCTGCGCGAACAGCCGCAGACGCCGCTCCTCCACCACGCAGATCGCCAGCTTCTGGCCGCCGAAAGCGGGCTGCTCGTGTCGATCGTCGGCTTCGACGGATCCGGCAAGACCACCCAGATCGAGCGGGTCGCGGAGGCCATCCGCGCGCAGGGCCGGGAAGTGGTGGAGACCCGCCAGCCCGCCGACTGGTACCGGGAACTGGCCGAGGTGCAGGTCTTCCACGACCAGGGCGGCTCCGTGGAGACCGCGCACATCCTCGCCCTGCTGGCCGCCGCCGACCGCCGCCGGCACGTCATGGAGGTGATCAATCCCGCCCTGGAGCGCGGCGCGGTCGTGCTCTGCGACCGCTACGTCTACGCCACGTTCGGCGTCTTCGTGCACCGCGGGGTCGACTTCCGCTTCCTGGCGACGATCAACAGCGGGATCCCCCGCCCCGACCACGCCTTCTACCTCAAGCTGCCCACGGACGAGCTGCTCCGCCGACTGCGTCTGCGCGACGGCGACCGGCTGAAGCACGAGGAGAAGTCGGCGGAGCGGATCGAGTCCATCACCCGCACCTACGAGGAACTCGGCGAGGAACTGGTCCACATCGACGGGCGGGCCTCTCGCGAGGAGGTCACCGCCTCGATCCTGCGCCATATGAAGGACTCCCTGTCGGGCTGAGCCTGCCCGGCCGTGCCGGCCGGTGGAAGAGACCGCAGCAGCAGTGAGTCCCGACGGTCCGGGACCTGAAGTGAGTCCCGGCGCCCCGGACCGCGCGCCGCAGCCGACCGAACACGCCGGCACCCGGAAAACCTCCGGTGGCGAGTGAACCTCACGCGCGATTTGCCGCTCTGATGACACGACAGTGCCGAAGGGCCAACCCCCTTGCCAGGTGCGGTCGTTCGGCGTCCGTTATCAGAAGTGGAGACCAACCCCCATGAGAGTTTCCCCGACCCGTCACCGTGCCCGCCGAATAGCCTCCGTCGGGCTGGTGGCGAGTGCGGCCCTGGCCCTCGTCGCGTCGGCCGTCACCACGGCCGCCGCGCGGACCGCACCGGCGGAGGAGCGGACCAGGCCCAGCATCAGGATCATCGGCGGCGTGGAGCAGCCCGACTCCGCCCACCCGTGGATGGCCGCCCTCCTGAACAAGGGCACCGGAAGCCCGGTCGACCGCCAGTTCTGCGGGGGCAGCCTGATCAGTGCGAACGTGGTTCTGACGGCGGCCCACTGCGTCACGGACACCAAGCCGAAGCAGCTCGAGGTCACCGTCGGCCGGACCGTCCTGTCCGACAAGGACCAGGGGCAGCTGCGCAACGTGCGGAGCATCGTCTCGCACCCCCGCTACGTCAAGGGGGACGGGGCGTACGACCTGGCGCTGCTGGAGCTGGCCAAGCCGGTCACCGGCATCGCCGCCGTGAAGATGCCGACCGCGGGCACGGACGCCCTGCTCCGCCCCGGCGCGCAGGCGACGGTCATCGGCTGGGGCAACACCGACACCGAGCTGCCCAACTACCCCGACCGGCTGCGCGGTGTGCAGGTGCCGCTGCTCTCGCACGCCGAGTGCACGGCGACGTATCCGGAGTACAACAAGGCTGTCAACGTCTGCGCGGGCGTCGAGGGCAAGGACTCCTGCCAGGGCGACAGCGGCGGTCCGCTGTTCCGCAAGGTCGCGGGCCGCACCTACCAGATAGGCATCGTGTCGTACGGCGACGGCTGCGGTGAGCAGGGTGCGCCCGGCGTCTACACGTCCACCAGCTCGAAGAAGCTGTGGGACACCCTCGCCGAGTCCGCCGAGGGCAAGCGGATGAAGCAGCTGCTGCGCCGCTGACGCCACGGCGGTGCCGCCGGCCCCGTCGCCCCGGTGAGCCGCGTCCGGGCACAGGACCCGGACACCTCAACCGGCGGCGGGGCCGGTCCGCCCTGCGCCGACGTGAATCCGTCGCGGCGAGGCGCCGCTGCGAGCGCCCATTGGCCTCGCACAGCTTCGTCGTCCATACTGCCCGCCGTGGAGCAGCAGATAGATCCGAACATCAAGCCGGACTTCGCCGTGAGCACGGACCCGGCCTTCCTCCCCGGACTCGTCGGTGCCCGTCCCGCCCTCGCGGCGGCCGACGGGACGCGGGAGCGCGAGGACGGGAAGCCGGAGGAAGCCGGGGACGACACCCCGCAGGCCGTCTCCGACGACGAGGCCGAGGGCGCGATCGAAGCCGAGGACGAGGCCGAGGCCGAGGCCGAGGCCGGGGGCGACACGGAAGCTGACGACCCGACAGCGGACGAAGCGGCGGCGGACGGTGAGGACGACGCCGAGGGCACCGGGGACGGCGGACCCGTCTTCGAGGTCAGCGACCGCCGCGGCTCGATCACCGCGAACCGCGAGGGCGTCCGCTTCCGCCTCGACGACCAGGAGGCCGACTTCCGCTGGGACGAGATCGGCGCGGTCGAGGTCACGACCCCGCGGTTCGGCCGCCGTTTCACCGTCACGGTCCACATCGCGGCCAACCGCTGGTTCAACGCCGAGGTCGAGGCGGACGCCAGGAGCCGGCTCAAGGAGTGGACGGCGGGCCTGGACGCGGTGCTCGACGCCTACTTCGAGGGGTCCTGAGCACCGCGCCCGTCGCGCACCGCTAGTGCGCGATGCCGTCGATCAGCTCGCGCGCTCCCTGGCGCAGCAGGGCGACGGCCACCGAGGTGCCGAGTGTGGCCGGGTCCAGCCGCCCGGCCCACTCGTGCGCGTTGAGGACGGTCTTGCCGTCCGGGGTGAACACCTTCGCCCGCAGCGACAGGTCGCCGTTCCGCTCCGCCTGCGCGTAACCGGCGATCGGGCTGTTGCAGTGCCCCTGCAGGACGTGCAGGAACATCCGCTCCGCCGTCGTCTCCCGGTGGGCGTCGGGATCGCCGAGTGCGCTCACCACGTCGATCACGGCGTCGTCGTGCTCGCGGCACTGGAGCGCGAGGACCCCGGCGCCGATCGGCGGGCACATCGTCTCGACCGACAGGATCTCGGTGATCACGTCGGTGCGGCCGATGCGCTCGAGGCCGGAGACGGCGAGCAGCAGCGCGTCCGCGTCCCCCGCGTGCAGCTTCTCCAGCCGCCGGTTGGCGTTGCCCCGCATCGGCACGCACTCCAGATGGGGGTGGGAGGCGGCCAGTTGGGCCGTCCGCCGGACGGACGACGTGCCGATCCGCGTACCGGTCGGCAGCTCGTCGAGTCCCAGGCCGCCGGGGTGGATCAGGGCGTCGCGGATGTCGTCCCGCTTGAGGAAGGCCGCGAACGTCGTGCCCGCGGGCAGCGGCCGGTCGGCCGGGATGTCCTTGACGCAGTGCACCGCGAGGTCGGCCTCACCGGCCAGGAGCGCGGCGTCGACCTCCTTGGTGAACGCCCCCTTGCCCTCGACCTGCGCCAGGTCGCCCATCCACCGGTCGCCGGTCGTGGTGACGGGCACGACCTCCGTACGGATGCCCGGATGCAGCGCGGCCAGCTCGGCGCGTACGCGCTCCACCTGGGCGAGGGCCATCGGGGAGGAACGGGAGACGATGCGGATCAGCTCGGGCACAGTCATGACGACCACGATAAGGCGTCGGTGACGGGCCCGGAGACCGTTGCTCCCTCTGGGAGACCCGTTGCGCTGCATGGGGAAGAGTCGCGCGCGACACGACCGCGGACTGCCCGGGTATCTCCCGATTCGTCTGCTCCGGCGCATAGCTTCGGCTTATGACGAAACGACAAATCACCTGCCTCGCCGCCACAGCCATGCTCGCCGCCTCCGGAGTGGCCGCCGCGGCCCCCGCCCAAGCCGACGTCACCCACCATGTGAGCCCCGGCCAGTCGATCCAGGCCGCCGTGGACGCCGCCCGGCCCGGCGACACCGTCGTCATCGCCGCCGGTACGTACCACGAGAGCGTGCTGATCACCAGGTCCGACCTGACGCTGCGCGGGGCGGGCGCCCGTACCGTGATCAAGCCCGCGGCGGCCGCCGCGCGGGCGGGAAACGCCTGCGCCGCCGAGGGGAACGGCATCTGCGTGACCGGCACCGCCAAGCAGACCGCCAATGGCGTGAGCATCGAGGCGCTGTCCCTGTCCGGCTTCGCCAAGAGCGGGGTGTGGGCCTCCTGGACCGACCGGCTGACCGTGCGGGGCGTCACCTCCGAAAAGAACGGCACCTGGGGCATCGCCCAGCAGCGCTCCACCCGCTCCGTCCTGAGCGGCAACATCGTCCGGTCCAACGGCGACGCCGGCATCTTCGTGGCGAACACGGTCTCCGAGGAGGCCGGCGCCACCGACACCCTCGGCACGCGGATCAGCGGCAACGTGATGACGGACAACCGCATCGGCGCCACGGTCCGGCGGGTGCGCAACCTGGCCGTCCAGGGCAACACGATGACGTCCAACTGCGCCGGTCTGTTCCTCGTGGGCGACGAATCCAAGCCGCGCGCGGGTGACCTGACGGTGCGCCACAACATCGTGGCCCGCAACAACAAGGCGTGCGCCGCCACGGCCAGGCTGCCCGAGATCCAGGGAGCGGGCATCGTGCTCACCGGCACCGAGGACGTCGTCGTCGAGCAGAACATGGTGTGGAACAACGTCGGGGCCTCGCCGTTCTCCGGCGGCATCGTCCTCTTCAAGAGCGTCGTCGGCATCCCCGGCACGGACAACGTGATCCGCGACAACCTCGTCGTGAGCAACGGGGCGGCCGACCTGGCCGACCGCGACTCCGGCGGCACCGGCAACCGCTTCGTCGCCAACGTGTGCGGCGTCTCGGAGCCCGCCGGACTGTGCTGAGGGACGCCGTCGGGGACCAACCGGCCGGGCCGCCCGGCCCGGCCCCACTCACGAGAAGCGAGGCGGCATGACCACCACCGCATCCACCACGCCCACCGCGCCCGTCGAATCCACCGCGCCGACCGGATCGCCCGCATCCACCGCTCCCCATGCCTCCATGAAGCTGCGTGAGCTCGTCTTCGGCGCGGCCTGCGCCGCCGCCGTGCGCGCGGCGGCCAAGCTCGGCGTCGCGGACGCCCTGGAGGACACCCCGAGGACCGCCGAGGACCTCGCCGCGGCCGTCCGGACCGACGCGAAAGCGCTGCGGCGCATGCTCCGCGCCCTGACCTGCTACGGCATCTTCACCGAGGACACGGACGGCCGGTTCGCGCACACCGACATGTCCCGCCTGCTGCGCGAGGACGACCCGCACAGCCTGCGCTACATCACGCTGTGGTGCACCGAACCGTGGACCTGGGCCGCCTGGCCCCGGCTCGACGCGGCGGTGCGCACGGGGGGCAGCGTCTTCGGCGAGCTGTACGGCAAGGAGTTCTTCACCTACCTCCACGAGGACGCACAGGATTCGGCCCAGGTGTTCAACCGGGCCATGACCACCTCCAGCGTGCAGTCCGCGCGCGACGTCGCCGAACTCCTCGACCTCACCGGGGCGTCGACGGTCGCCGACATCGGCGGCGGCCAGGGCCACGTGCTGGCCAGCCTGCTGGAGAAGAACGCCGGCCTGAAGGGCACGCTGTTCGACCTGCCCGGCGTCGTCGAGAACGCCGACCCGCGGCTGCGCGACGGCGGCGCGCTCGCCGACCGGGTGACCATCGTGCCCGGCGACTGCCGACGGGCCCTGCCGGTCGACGCCGACGTCTACGTCATCAAGAACATCCTGGAGTGGGACGACGAGAGCACCGCCCGCACCCTGCGCAACGTCGTCTCGGCGGCCCGCCCCGGGGCCCGGGTCGTCGTCATCGAGAACCTCGTCGACGACTCGCCCTCGATGAAGTTCACCACCTCGATGGACCTGCTGCTCCTGCTGAACGTGGGCGGGGCCAAGCACACCAAGGAGAGCATGACCAGCCGGATGGCGGCCGCGGGCCTGGTCGTCGGGGAGGTCCGCCCGGTCAACTCCTACCTGCACGCGTTCGAGAGCGTCGTCCCCGGCTGAGCCGCCGGCCAGGACAGCGCACGACGCAGCAGCCGGCCCCGCGGTGATCCGCGGGGCCGGCTGCTGTGCGGTGCGCGCTCAGGCGCCCTTGCCGCTCTCCCAGCTGTAGAACTGCGTGGCCATCGCGTCCTTCGGACTCCGCCAGGTCTGCGGGTCGTAGGGACTGACGAAGGCCGCCAGGCGTTCGCTGACGTCCCGGAACGCGGCGTGCTCGGTCACCTTGGCGATCGCCGGCCCGGGCGGCCGGTCGGCCTCGATGAGGTGGAGGTACACGTCGCCGAACTGGAACAGGCTGCGCCGTCGGACGCCGACGAGGTGCGGCAGTTCACCGCTGTCGGAGGCCGCGAACACCTCGGCGATGTCCGGCGCCGACCCGGGTGCCATACGGGCGACGATCAGTGCTTGGTGCATCGGGGGCGTCCCTTCGGATGCCGTCGGGGGGGAGTGGGCCGTCAGCCCGGGGTGACCGGAGCGGTCTCGCGGACGCGGGCACGCTGTTCGATGCGGTCCCGGATCAGCGCCATCTGGGTGCGGGAGTTGCGGTTGATGTTGTCGGTCATCCACGCGTCGTCGACGGGGGCGTCCGGCTTCATCGCGAAGTCCTGCGTCCAGTGCATCCGCACGCCCTGGGGCGTCTCGGCGTACGTCCACAGGATCTTCATGTACTCGAACGGCCCCGTCTCCACGCGCTTGGCGCGCACCGTGAGGGCCGCCCGGTCCGCCTCCCGCTCCGAGACCCAGCTCCAGACCTTGCCGTTCTCGTCGGGGTACATGGTCAGCCGGAACACCGTCCGGTTGCCGTCCCGTTCGAGCACCTCCACGGAGGCGTACTCGGTGAACAGCTGCGGCCAGTGGTCCACGTCGTTGGTGACGTCCCAGACCAGGTCCAGGGGCGCGTCGATGATGATCTCGTTCTCGGTGTGCCCGGCCATTTCAGGCTCCTGCCATCAGTGAGTCGTTGACGAGGTCGAGGAACTCGCGCGGTGTCTTGCAGCGGTCGGCTTCGACCGGGAGCGCCCGGCCGTACCGGTTCTCCAGCTCACCGACGATGCCGAGCAGGCCGAGCGAGTCGAGGCCGTACGCCTCGAACGGGGTGTCCGGGTCGCTGGTCATCTGACCCGGGTCGACGGATATGCCGGCGCCCTTCTTCATCAGCGCGGCCAGCTCCTCGACGGTCAGTTGTGCGGTCATGCGGTCCTCCTTCACGAGAGGTTGTCGGCGTCGCGCCGGAGCACGAGCGCCGCGTTGGAACCCATCAGTCCCCGGCTCAGCACCAGTGCCGTGCGCAGCTCGGCGGGCCGTGCCGTGCCCGTCACCAGGGCGATGTCGTGACAGACGTCGAACACGTGGGGGGTGGGCGGGACCAGGCCGTGCTCCAGTGCGAGCACCGCCGCGGCGACGTCGAGCACCGGCGCTCCGCAGTAGGCCCGGCCGGTGCCGGTCTTGGGCGCCGTCACCGGCACCCGGCTGCCGTGCGGGCCGAGGGCGTCGGCGAGGGCCAGCGCCTCGGCGCGGTCCGCGTCGGGCAGCCCCAGCGCGTCCGCGAACACCACGTCGATCTCCTCGGGCGCGCAGCCCGCGTCGTCGAGCGCCCCGCGGATCGCCCGGGCGAGCCCCTCGCGGGACTCCTCCCACCGCGAGGCGCCGGTGAACGTCGCACAGTGCCCGGCCACCTCGGCGCGCGCGACGGCGCCGCGCGCGACGGCGGTGGACTCGTCCTCGACGACGAGCATGGCGCCGCCCTCCGCGGGCACGAACCCGCAGGCGTGCGCCGTGAACGGGCGGTAGGCCCGTTCCGGATCCTCGGACGTGCTCAGCTCCCGGTAACCGAGCTGGCAGACGAGCGAGTACGGCGCGAGCGGCGCCTCGGCCGCGCCGACGACCACGCTGTCGGTACCGCGACGTACGGCGCCCGCGGCGTGCGCCAGGGCGTCGAGACCGCCGGCCTCGTCGTTGGCGACGACACCGCACGGCCCCTTGAAACCGCCGCGGATGGAGATCTGGCCGGTGCTCGCCGCGTAGAACCAGGCGATGGACTGGTACGGGCCCACATACGTCGAGCCCTGGCCCCACAGCCGCTGCAGCTCACGCTGGCCGAACTCGCCGCCGCCCGACCCGGCCGCCGTGACGACCCCGACGGCGAACGGCTCCTCCTGTTCCCCGGGGTTCAGCCGCGCGTCCGCCAGCGCCATGTCGGCGGCCGCCATCGCGAAGTGGGTGAACCGGTCCGTCTGGACCAGGAACCGCTCCTCGACCAGCGCCTGGGGGTCGAAACCCCGGACCTCGCCGGCGACCCTCAGCGGCAGATGGCCGCAGCCCTCGCGGGTGACGCGGTCGAGGGCGCTGATCCCCTCGCGCGTGGCCTTCCAGAAGGCGTCGGTGCCCACGCCGCCGGGGGCGACGACACCTATGCCGCTGATGACCGAGCGACGGCTCTGACGAGGTCTCATGATGTCCTCCCACCTGGCTTGGTGAGCACCACCGCGGACTGGAATCCGCCGAACCCGCTGCCGACCGACAGCACGGTGCGCAGCTTCTTCTCGCGTGCCGTGCGCGGAACGTAGTCCAGGTCGCACTCGGGGTCGGGCGTCTCGTAGTTCGCCGTGGGCGGCACCGTCTGGTGGACGAGCGCCAGGACGCAGGCGACGACCTCGATCGCGCCGATCGCGCCCAGCGAGTGGCCCACCATGGATTTGATGGAGCTCATCGGCACCTTGTACGCGTGCTGCCCGAGCGACCTCTTGACCGCGGCGGTCTCGTGCCGGTCGTTCTGCTGCGTCCCGGAACCGTGGGCGTTGACGTAGTCGATGTCCGACCCGTTCAGCCGGGCGTGGTCCAGGGCGTGGTCGATGGCGCGCGCCATCTCCAGGCCCTCGCGCGTGAGACCGGTCATGTGGTGGGCGTTGCCGAAGGTGGCGTAGCCGCCGATCTCGCAGTAGACACGGGCGCCGCGGGCTCGGGCGTGCTCGAGCTCCTCCAGGATGAGGACCGCGCCGCCCTCGCCCATCACGAATCCGTCGCGGTTGGCGTCGAACGGGCGCGAGGCGTGCGTCGGGTCGTCGTTGTTCGGCGAGGTCGCCTTGATCGCGTCGAAGCACGCCACGGTGATCGGGGAGATCGGCGAGTCCGAGGCGCCGGCGACACAGATGTCGACCCGGCCCTCCTCGATGGCGTGGAACGCGTAACCCACCGCGTCCAGCCCCGACGTGCAGCCCGTGGACACGGTCTGCACCGGCCCGTGCGCGCCCGTCAGCTCGGCTATCTCCGAGGCGAGGGCGCTCGGTGAGAACGCCCGGTGGAGATGCGGCCCCGCCTCGCTGTGGTCGACGTCCCAGCGGCGGCCCGAGCTGCTGACCGCCACGTAGTCGTGCTCCAGCCGGGTAGTGCCGCCGACCGCGGTGCCCATGGACACCCCGATCCGCCACGGATCCTCCCGCGCCATGTCCAGCCCCGCGTCGGCGAGCGCCTCGCGCGTGGCGACCATGGCGAACTGCACGTACCGGTCGGCCCGTTGCGCCTGCTGGGCGTCGAGGCCGTGGACGGCGGGATCGAAGTCGACCTCCGCCGCGATACGGGACCTGAAGCCCGCCGGGTCGAACAGGGTGATGCCCCGCGTCGCGGTCCGGCCGTCCGCGAGCAGACCCCAGAATGCCGGGGCGCCCACGCCACCGGGTGCGACGATGCCGACACCGGTCACCGCCACACGTCTGTTCACGAAACCGCTCCCGTGGGCTCGGAGGGACGGTGCGTCGCGACACCCTCCGCGGCAGGGGTCTCCTCCGTGTCGACGTGCCCGAGCTCCGGGCGCGGGGCCAGCGGCCCCAGGTGGAACACCATGCGGGCCTCGGTGCGGCCCACGTTGCGGAACCGGTGGCGCACGTACGGGGGAATCATCAGACCCTGGTCGGTCCGGATCGGGTGCGTCTCGCCGTCCAGATCGACCTCGAGATCGCCGGCGACCACGTACACGAACTCCTCCGAGTACGGGTGGTAGTGCTCGCCGATGCGGTCTCCGGGCTCGACGATCGCGAGGCCCATGAAGCCGCTCGTCGCCCCCACCACGGTGGGCGTGAGCATGGCGCGCAGGTCACCGCCGCGCCGGCGGTTGGGCTGGGTCTCGCTGAGGTCGACGATGCGGTGCGTTGTGCTCATGACTGTTTCCTCCACAGGGCCGGAAGGCGGGAGCCGCCGTGTGCGGCGCCCGGCTCCGCTCGGACGGGCGCGGTTCAGGAAGCGCGGCGGTCGGTGATCAGACGCATGTCGGCGCTCTCCAGGAGGCGCGCCGCCACCTTGTCCTCGGTGGGCGACCCGTCCACACCGAGAGCTTCGAGATCGAGCAGGCGCGCCAGCACGGCGGCCTTGCGGGAACCGTGCGCGCCGAGGGCGAGCAGGGGGTCGGTGTCCAGCGGACCGCGCGCGTCGACGAGCCGTACCACGATGTCGTCGCGCTGGAAGACGGTGCTGCTGTCGACGACTCCCGCGGGAACGTCCGCGGCGGCCTCGTCGCGCTGGGCCAGGAGTTTGGCCAGCGTCATGCCGCAGCCCTTCTTGGCCGGGTAGAACAGACCGTGCCGCATGACGTCCTGGGGGCGGCCGCCGGTCGTGGCCAGGTGGTGGACGGCCGGGAGAGCCGCACGGGTGAAGAACACGCGCGCCGACTTCGGGTCGTCGAGGTCGCGGTCCTGCTCCAGGTACGGGTTGATGGCCTCTTCCACGGCCCGGACCTCGGGCTGGCGGGCCACGTGCCGCAGCGCCGCCAGCAGGTCGCCCTGCACCTCCACGGTCCGCACGACGCGGTTGCCGTGCATGAACAGGGAGGTGCGGCGCAGCCGGGTGGTGTCGTCGACCCGGGCCTCCGGCGAGGTGTAGCCCGCGAGGATCTGGGCGACCTTGTCCTCGCTGCCCGGCTTGACCGTGAAGGTGAGGGCGTGCCGTACGACGCCGTCGCCGACGCGAGGGGCCGGCTGGATGCCCGTACGGAGCCTCGTGGAGACCGGGGTGCGTGCCCCGTCCGTCTCGCGCAGGACGCTGTAGCGGAAGGACCGCGTGTCCCGCACGCAGTCGTGGAGCGGCTGCACGGTCTCCAGGTGCTCTTCGCTGTTCACCCAGGCGAGGAACGGCGGGGCGCTCTCCCATTCGCTGGTGATCAGCCACTGGGACGGGTTCTCTATGGACTGGCACAGCTGGTCGGAGATGTGGCCGGGGACGGACGCCACCTGGTGCCGCATGTGCTCGTAGGCGGCGAGGAACTGCTGCTGTGCCCCGTCGTAGAGGTCGAGCATCAGTACCACGCGCAGCCGGGAGCCGTCGAAGGCCGACTGGGATATACGTTCGGACAGCGTCGTCATGGTCACGCCTCTCCTTGGACAGTGAGCCCGCCACACCGGCGTACGGCATCGGTCCTCGGAGATCCCGAGATGAGATCCGGTGCGTACGGTCCGTCGATCGCCGTCAACGGCTGTGGCGGTCCGGTCTCGATCCTGACCACGTACCACCGGTGGCGCGAGATGTGTGAACCAGGCGGGTGAAGCGGCGACCCGAAACACCTTCGCGGGGGCATGGAAAACGTCGTCCGCTTTCCGGCGCCGCAGCAGGAGCTGATCCATGCAACAACACGCTGAAGTACGCGTACCCGTCCTCGTCGTGGGCGGCTCCCTGGTGGGCCTGTCCACGTCCCTCTTCCTCGGCCGGCTCGGCATCGAGCACATGCTGGTGGAGCGGCATGCGGGCACCTCGATGCACCCGCGCGGGCGCGGCAACAACGTCCGCACCATGGAGCTGTTCCGCACGGCCGGCGTGGACGATCCCATCCGCGAGGCCGGCCAGGTCCTCGCCGGCAACCACGGCATCCTCCAGACGCCCTCGCTCGTCGGCGGGGGCGGCGAATGGCTGATCAAGGAGGTGCAGCACAGCAGCGGCGCGGCCCGCTTCAGCCCGGCCCCCTGGTGCGTGTGCAGCCAGAACGACCTGGAGCCGGTGCTCCTCGAGTACGCCCAGAAGTACGGCGGCGACCTGCGGTACTCCACCGAGCTGCGCTCCTTCGAACAGGACGACGCCGGAGTGACGGCGGTCGTCGAGGACCGGATGACGGGCCGGCTCGGCACCGTGCGCGCGGACTACCTCGTCGCCGCCGACGGGCCGCGCAGCCCGATCCGCGAACGGCTCGGCATCGGCCGGTCGGGGCCGGGCGACCTGTTCCACAACGTGAGCATCACGTTCCGCTCGCACGGGCTCGCGGCCGTGGTGGGCGACCGCCGCTTCATCGTCTGCTACCTCACCGACCCGGCGGCCGACGGCGCCCTGCTGCCGGTGGACAACGCCGAGAGCTGGGTGTTCCACGCGCCGTGGCAGCCCCAGACCGGCGAGACGCTCGACGACTTCACCGACGAGCGCTGCATCGCGCACATCCGCCGCGCCACCGGCGTCCTCGACCTCGACGTCGAGATCACCGGCAAGGCGCCCTGGCACGCCGCCGAGCGGGTCGCCGAGCGGTACGCCGACGGCCGGGTGTTCCTCGCGGGCGACTCCGCGCACGAGATGTCCCCGACCGGTGCGTTCGGCTCCAACACCGGTATCCAGGACGCTCACAACCTCGCCTGGAAGCTCGCCGCCGTCCTGCGCGGCCACGCGGGCCCCGGCCTGCTGGAGACCTACGACGCCGAACGCAGGCCGGTCGCGGTGGCCACCAGCAAGCGGGCCTCCGCCCGCTCCGAGGAGCACAGCCACCCCGGCTACGCGCCCGCACCCGGCGGCGGCGGAAAGCAGAGCGGGATGCTGACCGTCGCGCTCGGCTACCGCTACCGCAGCGGTGCTGTCCTGGGCGCCGACCCGGAACTGCCCATCGTGCCCCAGGCGTTGCAGCTCACGGGCGAGCCGGGCAGCCGCGCCCCGCACCTGTGGGTGCGCCGCGGCGGCGAGAGCGGCATGGTGTCCACCCTCGACCTGTACGAGCGTTCCTTCGTCCTGCTGACGGACGCGGGCCCCGGCGGCGGCGCCTGGCACGCGGCCGGGGTGGACGCCGCCGCCCGGCTGCGCGTCCCGCTCGACGTGTACCGCATCGGTGAGGGCGCCGGCGCCGACCTGGTGCCCGAGACGGGCGTCGACTGGCGGGCTGCGCACGGCACGACCGGCGAAGGGGCCCTGCTCGTACGGCCGGACGGCTTCGTCGCCTGGCGCTCGCCGGGCTCCGTACCCGACCCCGAAGCCATGCTGTCCGACGTGCTGGAGACGTTGCTCCACCGTTCACCATCGGCTCGCGGCGCAGCCGCGAACGCCTGATAGCGTCCGAGGGGAGGCGGCTCACCGCCTCCCCTCTCCCGTGCCGGAGCCCGGCCGGAAGGGCACCCGGGGAGGAGCCGGGGCTGTCCCGCGGGTCCCGCCCCGCGTGAACACCCGGGGCCGTACGGCCGTACTCCTCGCCGGCAACGACACCGGACCACCGTCCCGGCCGGGCACCGACCGCGCCGGCCGGTCAGGAAGGGACACGCTGTGACAGCTTCACCCGTGAAGGACCGGCAGGCCGCTCTCCGCACCGAACTGGAGCGCCGCAACCCGGGCGAGCCCGAGTTCCACCAGGCGGCCCGTGAGGTCCTGGAGAGCCTGGGTCCCGTGTTCGCCGCGCGTCCCGAGTACGCGGAGCCGGGGCTCGTCGAGCGGCTCTGCGAGCCCGAGCGGCAGATCATGTTCCGGGTGCCCTGGCAGGACGATCACGGCGCGGTCCACGTGAACCGGGGATTCAGGGTGGAGTTCAACAGCGCGCTCGGTCCGTACAAGGGCGGGCTGCGCTTCCACCCCTCGGTCAACCTCGGTGTCGTGAAGTTCCTCGGCTTCGAGCAGATCTTCAAGAACGCCCTCACCGGACTCGGTATCGGTGGCGGCAAGGGCGGCAGCGACTTCGACCCGCACGGCCGCTCGGACGCCGAAGTCATGCGTTTCTGCCAGTCGTTCATGACCGAACTGCACCGGCACATCGGCGAGCACACCGATGTCCCCGCGGGAGACATCGGGGTCGGCACCCGCGAGATCGGCTACCTCTTCGGCCAGTACCGGCGCATCACCAACCGCTGGGAGGCGGGGGTGCTCACCGGCAAGGGACTCGCCTGGGGCGGCTCCGCGATCCGCACGGAGGCGACCGGCTACGGCAGCGTGCTGTTCGCCGCCGAGATGCTGACCCGGCGCGGCGAGGAGCTCGCGGGCCTGACGGCCGTGGTCTCCGGCTCCGGCAACGTCGCCGTC
Organism: Streptomyces sp. 5K101; assembly: GCF_046506645.1. NCBI lineage: Bacteria > Bacillati > Actinomycetota > Actinomycetes > Kitasatosporales > Streptomycetaceae > Streptomyces > Streptomyces sp. 5K101. The sequence goes on from NZ_JBKFFO010000003.1 coordinate 73,239, forward strand.
CACACCATCGAGAAGCTGACGAACAGCGGCGCGCACCCCGTCACCTGTTCCGACTCCCAGGGCTGCGTCGTCGACGAGAAGGGCATCGACGTCGAACTCCTCAAGGAGGTCAAGGAGATCGAACGCGGGCGCGTCAGCGACTACGCGGACCGCCGCGGGTCCTCCGCCCGCTATGTGCCGGGCGGCAGCGTGTGGGACGTCCCGGCCGACATCGCGTTCCCCTCGGCCACCCAGAACGAGCTGGACGCGCAGCACGCCCTCACGCTCGTCCGCAACGGTGTGCGCGCGGTCTCCGAAGGCGCCAACATGCCCTGCACGCCCGAGGCCGTGCGCATCTTCCAGGAAGCGGGCGTCGCCTTCGGCCCCGGCAAGGCGGCCAACGCGGGCGGCGTCGCGGTCAGCGCCCTGGAGATGCGCCAGAACGCCTCCCGCGACTCGTGGACGCCCGCGCGGGTGGCGGAGGAACTCGGCCTGATCATGGGCGACATCCACCGCATCTGCTACGAGACGTCCGAGCGTTACGGCGTCCCCGGCGACTACGTGGCCGGTGCCAACATCGCGGGTTTCGAACGCGTCGCGGACGCGATGCTGGCCCAGGGACTCGTCTGACCCATCCGGTGCACGAGGCGGGCACGGGGGGGCGGCTCGGAGGTGGTACGGGCCCGGCAGGGGCTCGGCGCTCCGGTCGCGGGAGGCGGCCTCGACGTCGTCGGCCGACCGGCTCGGCGCCGCCCGGCTGGTGGTCGAACCCCGCGCCCGTCGCCGTGGGACGGGCGCGGGGGCTCCTCGGTCGTGGAGCGCGCGACCAGCAGCAGGCGACGGCTGCCCGCCGGACCGGGGCGGCGGGCGCTTCAGCCCCGGGCTTCGGCGTCCGCGGCCTGCTCGGTGGTCGGCGTCCCCCGTTGCGCGACGAGCGCGAGTACCTCGGCCTCGGCCCGCGCGGCGGGCACTCCCGCCGCGATGAGCGTCGTGATGGCGGTGGCCCGCCCGTCGTCCTTCCAGGCACCGGTGTTGACGCTCTCCAGCAGCGACAGCGTCAGGCACTCGAGAGCCGCGCTCAGCGCGGGCGCGGGGACGGGGGAGCGGAACACCCCGGCCGCCTGGCCCCGTTCCAGGATCGCGTTCACCGCCGTACGCGTGGGGGAGAGGATCTCGCTCACGCGCTCGACACCCAGGTCGCGCCGGGCGAGGGCGATCAGCATGCGGTAGCGGTCGCCGACCGGCCACGTCGTGAGCACGAAACGGGCGAGCGCGCGCTCGGCGGGCTCGTCGGGGGCGCCCGCCGCCGTGAACGTGCCGACCGCGTCCCGCAGTGCCCCGGCGGCCTCGTCGGCGAGCGCCTCCAGGAGCGCCTGACGTCCGGGGAAGTGGCCGTAGACGGTGCGGCGCACAACGCCCGCGGCCCGCGCGATCTCCTCCAGCGTGGTGTCCGGGCTGAAGCCCAACTCGTTCCGTGCGACGGCGAGGATGCGGGCGCGGTTGGAGCGGGAGTTGCGCCTCTGCGGCTCGCGGGCGGCGGGCTTCGTCACAGCAGTACCTCGGGGCCAAGGTCGCGCGGCGGTCTCGCGGACGGATCCTCATGGTGGCACGGGCGGGGCAGCCGCCCAAGAGGCCCGAGGCGAGGCCGGGCGTCTTATGTGCCGTACCGGCGGATCAGCCCGGTGGGTTCCCCGTGCCCGCCAGGGGCGCGTCACTGGTCGGAGCTGGACCTCTTCGTTCCGGACGCGGTCGAGCCGCGGACCACCAGCTCGGGCATGAACACGAACTCGCTGTGGGGGGCCGGCGTCCCGCCGATCTCCTCCAGCAGCGCACGGACCGCGGCCTGCCCCATAGCCTGCACGGGCTGGCGGATCGTGGTCAGCGGGGGATCGGTGAACGCTATGAGCGGCGAGTCGTCGAAGCCGACCACCGAGATGTCCTTCGGCACGTGCAGCCCCTGCTGCCGCGCCGCACGGATCGCGCCGAGCGCCATCATGTCGCTGGCGCACACGATGGCCGTGCACCCGCGGGCGATGAGCCCGGAGGCCGCGGCCTGCCCGCCCTCCAGCGTGTAGAGCGAGTGCTGGATCAGCTCCTGCGACTCCTCGGGCGACAGGCCCAGCCGTTCCTGCATGGCCGCCTGGAAGCCCTCGATCTTGCGCAGCACCGGCACGAACCGCCGGGGCCCGAGGGCCAGGCCGATCCGGGTGTGGCCGAGCGAGACCAGATGGGTGACCGCCAGCTGCATGGCGGCCCGGTCGTCGGGGGAGACGAAAGGCGCCTGCACCTTGGGGGAGAAGCCGTTGACCAGGACGTACGGCACGCCCTGGGCGCGCAGCCGGTCGTAGCGCTCCATGTCGGCGGTGGTGTCGGCGTGCAGGCCGGAGACGAAGATGATCCCGGAGACGCCCCGGTCGACCAGCATTTCGGTGAGCTCGTCCTCGGTGGAGCCGCCGGGCGTCTGGGTGGCGAGGACGGGGGTGTACCCCTGGCGGGTCAGCGCCTGGCCGATCACCTGCGCCAGCGCCGGGAAGATGGGGTTGTCCAGCTCGGGGGTTATCAGGCCGACCAGGCCCGCGCTGCGCTGGCGCAGCCGGACGGGCCGTTCGTAGCCGAGCACGTCGAGTGCGGCCAGGACGGACTCACGGGTGGCCGCGGCCACACCGGGCTTGCCGTTGAGCACGCGGCTGACTGTGGCTTCACTGACCCCCGCCTGGGCTGCGATGTCGGCGAGCCGCGCGGTCATGTCAGTGGACTGTACCGGTCATACGGGGGATTGCCCACCACGTACGGGAATCAGTCGGTTCCGGGCGATGAGGGGAGGGTCCCGTCAGCAGCCTGCAAAGCTTTGCGGCACACTTGCGGAGGCCTTGCACGGGGGCCACCCTGTGTCGGGGCTGGTGTCAAGCGACCCTGCGGCAACTCTCCGGACACGCGAATGTAACGATCACCCGTCCTTGCAGAAATTTGCCGCAAGGTCTTTCCGATGGTTTTCAGCCCTGTTACGTTCCTGGCAACCCGGCGCCGCGAGGGAGCGGTCGGCGGGAGGCACGTCTTCGCCTCCGCCCTTCCGGGCACAGTTGAAGGAGTTCACATGCGGCGTGGCATAGCGGCCACCGCGCTGGCGGCGGCACTGGCCCTCTCGGCGACGGCGTGCGGTGGGGGCAGCGGCGAGGGCAAGGCAGACGGCCCGGTCACCATCACGTGGTGGGACACCTCGAATGCGACGAACGAGGCGCCCAACTACGAGGCGCTCATCAAGGAGTTCGAGGCGGCCAACAAGGACATCACGGTCAAGTACGTGAACGTCCCCTTCGAGCAGGCCCAGAACAAGTTCCAGACCGCCGCCGGCAGCAAGGGCGCCCCCGACGTCATCCGTGCCGACGTCGGCTGGACCGGTGCATGGGCCAAGCAGCAGTTCCTCGCCCCGCTCGACGGCACCGAGGCGCTGAAGAACTCCGAGGACATCACGCCCGCCCTGCTGAAGCAGGCGCAGTACGAGGGCAAGACCTACGGCGCGCCGATCGTCACCGACACCCTCGCGCTCATGTGGAACAAGGACCTCCTGAAGAAGGCCGGCTTCGACGCGCCGCCCACCACGTGGGAGGAGCTGAAGAAGGTCTCCAAGGCCGTCGCCGACAAGACCGACGCCGACGGATTCTTTCTGAACAAGGCCGGTTACTACCAGATGCCGTTCCTCTACGGCGAGGGCACCGACCTGATCGACTCCGACGGCAAGAAGGTCACCGTCAACTCGGACAAGGCCGCCAAGGCGATCGAGACCAGCAAGAGCCTGCTGGCCGCCGACGGAGTCGCGAAGCTGGACGTCTCCGCCGACGCCTACGCCCACATGCAGGACGCCTTCACGACCGGCAAGGTCGCCATGATCGTCCAGGGTCCGTGGGAGCTGACCAACATCTACAAGGGCACCGCGTTCAAGGACGCCAAGAACCTGGGCATCTCCAGGGTTCCGGGCGGCCCGGCCGGCGCCGGCGCCCCGATCGGCGGCCACAACCTGGCGGTCTACGCGGGCTCGGACGCCACGCACCAGAAGGCGGCCCAGAAATTCGTCGGCTTCATGACCTCCGCCGAGACCCAGGCGAAGATCGCGCTCAAGAACAGCACCCTGCCGACCCGTACCTCCGCCTACACCGCCGAGGTCAAGGCGCTGCCCGGCTTCGCCGACATGCAGACCGTGCTGGCCGAGAGCGGCAAGGCGCGCGGCTCGGACCCGAGCTACAGCTCCCTGTACACCGACTTCGAGACCAACGTCACCAAGGTCCTCCAGGGCAAGGTGAGCGTACAGCAGGGCCTGGACGACACCGCCGCGGCCTACAAGAAGCTGCTCCAGGACTACTCCTGAGCACAGCGGCCGGCCCGCCCTCCTGACGGGGCGGGCCGGCCGCACAGCCGCGTCCCGACCGACTCCCGCAGTCAACCGCCTCAACTGCCGAGAAGAACGCCGAGAAGGTGCCGAAGATGACCGTCGCCGCTGAGGGCGCAACCGCCGCCGAGCGCGGGCGCGCCCCGCGCCCCGGGCGCCCCGGGCTCTTTGCCCGGATGAAGCTGTCGTACGAGAAGAACTGGTACGCCTGGGCGATGGTGGCCCCGGTCGTCCTCGTACTGGGCGTACTGGTGCTGTATCCGCTCGTCCGCGGCATCTACCTGTCGATGACGAACGCCGACAGCACGAACATCGGCCGCACCATCGGCGTCAACGAGATCCCGGACTCCTTCTCCTGGGTCGGCCTGGACACCTACACGGAGATCCTCTCGGGCGCCGACGGCCGGTTCTGGCCGCACTTCCTCTGGACGATCGCCTGGACCGTCGTCTGCGTCGCCTTCCACTACGGCATCGGGCTCGGCCTCGCGCTGCTGCTCAACCGCGAGCTGCGCGGCCGCACCTTCTACCGGCTCGTGCTGATCCTGCCGTGGGCCGTGCCCACCTTCGTCACCGTCTTCTCCTGGCGGCTGATCCTCGCCGATGAGGGCGGCATCCTCAACACCGCGCTCGGCTGGCTGCAGTTGCCGCAGCCCGGCTGGCTCAGCGACGTCTTCTGGCAGCGGACCGCCGCCGTCATGGTCAACGTCTGGGTCGGGGTGCCCTTCATGATGGTCTCGCTGCTCGGCGGACTCCAGTCCATCAACGGCGACCTGTACGAGGCGGCCGAGATGGACGGCGCGAGCGCCTGGCAGCGCTTCCGCCACGTCACGCTGCCCGGTCTGCGTACGGTCAGCTCCACCGTGATCCTGCTCGGCGTCATCTGGACCTTCAACCAGTTCGTCGTGATCTTCCTGCTCTTCGGCGGGACCGGCGCCCCCGAGGCGCAGATCCTCGTCACCTGGGCGTACCGCCTCGGCTTCGGTCAGGACCCGCGCGACTACGCCGGCTCGGCCGCGTACGGCGTGATCATCCTGTCGATGCTCATCGTCTTCGCCTCCTTCTACCGGCGCTGGCTCGCGCGCAACGAGCAGTCCGCCGCCTGACGCCGACAAGGACACCACCGACATGAGCACCCTCACCGAACGCCCCACCGCAGCCCCGTCGAAGCGCGCCGCGGACCCCGACCTGCACAAGGTGGTCCGCCGGCGCGGCGAGCGCAGCAGCGGTGCCTCCATCGCCGTCCACGCCACGCTGATCGTCGCGAGCTTCATCGCCTTCTTCCCGGTCGGCTGGATCGCCTGGATCTCGCTCGGCCCGGACAAGACCGACTTCCTCCACCCCGAGGGGATCGCCGGGAAGATCAGCTTCGAGAACTACGCGGCCGTGCTCGCCGACACCCAGTTCCTCACCTGGTTCGGCAACTCGATGATCGTGGCCCTCGGGACCTGCCTGCTGGGCGTGTTCATCGCCGCCAGCTCCGGATACGCCGTGTCCCGGATGCGGTTCCCCGGCCACCGTCAGCTGATGTGGACCTTCCTGATCACCCAGATGTTCCCGGTCGCCATCCTGATGGTGCCGCTCTACAAGATCGTCGCCGACCTGGGCCTGCTGGACACCTACGGGGCGCTCATCCTCGTCTACTGCACCACGGCCGTCCCGTACTGCGCCTGGCTGCTCAAGGGCTACTTCGACACCATCCCGCAGGAGATCGACGAGGCGGGGCGCGTCGACGGCCTCACCCCCTTCGGCACCTTCTACCGGCTGATCCTGCCGCTCGCCCGGCCGGGCCTGGCGGTGGCCGCCTTCTACACCTTCCTCACCGCGTGGGGCGAGGTCGCCTACGCCTCCGTCTTCATGCTCAGCGAGGGCAAGTACACCCTGTCGATCGGCCTGACCACCTTCGTGAGCCAGTACGACACCCAGTGGGACCTGATGGCGGCCACCGCGGTCCTCATCGCCCTGCCCGCTTCACTCGTCTTCTACCTCGTCCAGCGCCATCTGGTCACCGGCCTCACCGCCGGCGCGGCGAAGTCCTGACGCGCCACCGACCTCTCCCGTCCGCCATCTCTTACTCAGGGAAGACATGACCCAGCACCTCACTGCCCCCGCGCACACCCTCGACAGCACCCGGCCGGGCTGGTGGCGCGACGCGGTGATCTACCAGGTCTATCCGCGCAGCTTCGCCGACGGGAACGGCGACGGCATGGGCGACCTCGAAGGCGTGCGCAGCCGGCTGCCCTACCTGAAGGACCTCGGCGTCGACGCCGTCTGGCTCAGCCCCTTCTACGCCTCCCCCCAGGCCGACGCCGGGTACGACGTCGCCGACTACCGTGCCATCGACCCCATGTTCGGCTCGCTCCTCGACGCCGACGGGCTCATCCGCGACGCCCACGCCCTGGGCCTGCGCATCATCGTGGACCTCGTCCCCAACCACTCCTCGGACCGGCACGAATGGTTCAAGCGCGCGCTGCGCGAGGGGCCCGGGTCGCCGCTGCGGGCCCGCTACCACTTCCGCAGCGGCAAGGGGAAGAACGGCGAACTCCCGCCCAACGACTGGGAGTCCATCTTCGGCGGGCCGGCCTGGACGCGCACCGAGGACGGCGAGTGGTACCTCCACCTGTTCGCGCCCGAGCAGCCCGACTTCAACTGGGAGCACCCGGCCGTCGCCGACGAGTTCCGCTCCATCCTGCGCTTCTGGCTCGACATGGGCGTCGACGGCTTCCGCGTCGACGTCGCCCACGGTCTGGTCAAGGCCGACGGCCTGCCCGACCTGGGCAGCCACGACCAGCTCAAGCTGCTCGGCAACGACGTCATGCCCTTCTTCGACCAGGACGGCGTGCACGCCATCTACCGCAGCTGGCGCACGATCCTCGACGAGTACCCCGGCGAGCGGATCGCCGTCGCCGAGGCGTGGACGCCGACCGTGGAGCGCACCGCGAACTACGTGCGCCCCGACGAGCTGCACCAGGCGTTCAACTTCCAGTACCTCGGGACGCCGTGGGACGCCGACGCGCTGCGCGCCGTGATCGACCAGTCGCTGGCGGCCATGCGGCCCGTCGGCGCCCCCGCCACCTGGGTGCTGTCCAACCACGACGTCACCCGGCACGCCACCCGCTTCGCCAATCCGGCGGGCCTCGGCACCCAGATCCGCACGGCCGGCGACCGCGAGCTGGGCCTGCGCCGGGCCCGCGCGGCGACGCTGCTGATGCTGGCGCTGCCCGGCTCCGCGTACCTCTACCAGGGCGAGGAACTGGGTCTGCCCGACGTCACCGACCTGCCCGACGAGGTGCGCCAGGACCCGTCGTTCTTCCGCGCGGCCGGCCAGGACGGTTTCCGCGACGGGTGCCGCGTGCCGATCCCGTGGACGGTCGAGGGCTCCTCGTACGGCTTCGGCAGCGGCGGCAGCTGGCTGCCGCAGCCCGACAGCTGGGCCGCGCTCAGCGTCGAGGCGCAGACCGGTGACCCCGACTCCACGCTGGAGCTGTACCGCAGCGCCCTCGCGGTGCGCCGTGCACGGCCCGAGCTCGGCGCGGGCGACGCGGTGGAGTGGCTGGACGCCCCCGACGGCGTGCTCGTCCTGCGCCGCGGCGGCTTCGTCTGCGTCGCCAACACGACGTCCGCGCCCGTCACCCTGCCGGCCCACGGGCAGCTGCTGCTGGCCAGTTCGCCGGTGCGCATCGTGGACGACGCGGCCGAGGTGCCCGCCGACACCACCGCCTGGTGGGCGGTGTGACGGTCCCTCCGCCTCGGGGCGACGCCGCGCACGCCGTCCCGAGGCTCGCCGACCTCGCCCTCCAGGCAGGGGTCAGCGAAGCCACCGTCAGCCGGGTGCTCAACGGCAAGGCGGGTGTCGCGGCCACGACCAGGCACCGGGTCCTGGCCGCGCTCGACGTGCTCGGCTACGAGCGGCCCGTGCGGCTCAAGCGGCGCAGCGCCGGTCTGGTCGGGCTCGTCATCCCCGAGCTGACCAACCCGATCTTCCCGGCGTTCGCCCAGGTCATCGAGCAGGTGCTGGCCGGGCACGGGTACACGCCCGTGCTGTGCACGCAGATGCCGGGCGGGGCCACCGAGGACGAGCTCGTGGAGCAGCTGGAGGAGCGCGGCGTCACGGGCATCGTGTTCCTGTCCGGGCTGCACGCCGACACCTCGGCCGACCCGTCGCGCTACGTCCATCTCGCCTCGAGGGGCGTGCCGTTCGTCCTCATCAACGGCTTCAACGAGCGGGTCGACGCGCACTTCGTCTCGCCCGACGACCGCTCGGCGGCGCGCATGGCGGTGCGCCATCTCGTGGAGCTGGGGCACGAGCGCATCGGCCTCGCCGTCGGCCCCACCCGCTATGTGCCCTCCCGCCGCAAGGCCGAGGGATTCACCGCGGCCCTCCACTCGCTGCTGGGAGTCCCGCACGAGGAGGCCCAGCACTTCATCCGGCGCACGCTGTTCTCGGTGGAGGGCGGCCAAGTGGCCGCCGGCGCACTGCTCGACGCGGGCTGCACCGGCATCGTGTGCGGCAGCGACCTGATGGCGCTCGGCGCGATCCGCGCCGTGCGCGGGCGCGGCCTCGACGTGCCGCGCGACGTCTCGGTGGTCGGCTTCGACGACTCCCCGCTGATCCCGTTCACGGATCCGCCGCTCACGACGGTGCGTCAGCCCGTCCAGGCGATGGCGACGGCGGCGGTGGACGCGCTGATCGAGGAGATCGACGGGAACCCCGTGCAGCGCACGGAGTTCGTCTTCCAGCCGGAGCTGGTGGTGCGGGGCTCGACGGGGGCACCTTCGGGTCCGCGCGACTGATGCCCGGGCTTCGCGGGCCGTGTACCTGCCTTCGGGAGATCCTCTCCGGTTGCCGGCCGGTCCGGACTACCCGCACGAGACGGTCTTCGAGGACCAGGACCACGTGGCGTTCCTCGACCGGTGGCCCACCGTGCGGGGGAAGGTGCATGTCGCGCCGAAGGCGCACATCGAGCACGTCGTCCGCGACCTGGACGAAGTGGCCTACCTCCGGCTCATGCAGGTCGTCCGCCTCCGCGCGGCCGTTGCCGCCCGTGGCGTCCTTCGCATGCCGAAGGCGCCCCGCAGCGTGTGACCATGCTGGCCGAGGAGGGCTTGAGGGGGCATCCCGCAGCGTGGTTTCGGACGCCGCGGGACGGCTGGGAAGCGGGTCATCAGGGTGTCACCACCGTGAGCCCGTCCGGCGCCACCACGCTTGCTGTGCCGTCAGCCGCGACGGTGATCTCCAGTGGACTGCGGGCGATCTGGAACCCTGTCAGCGTCAGCGGGCCGTACTCCCGAGCGAAGGTGGGTGCCACCGTCACCGTGCCTCCGGGCACGTCCGCGTCGAGGCCCAGGGCCGACTGAAGCACGAGGACCGACGCCGCTGCCGCCCACGCCTGCGGCCGGCAGGACGCCGGGTAGGGCGCGGGCCGCGCGGCTGCTCCGCGGCCGTGGCCTGCGAACAGCTCGGGCAGACGGGCGTCGAAGCCGGCGGATGCGGTGAGCAGGCCTGCCGCCAGCTGGGCCGCCGCTTGCGGGAAACCGGCCCGGACCAGGCCGTGTACGGCGATCGCCGTGTCGTGCGGCCAGATCGAACCGATGCGGTAGCCGTACGGGTTGAAGCCCACCGACTCGCTGCTCAGCGTGCGCAGCCCGTGGCCCGAATCGAGGTCCGGCGCGCTCAGCCGGGCCGCCAGCAGGGCGCTCTCCTCGTGGTTGAGCAGTCCGGTGCCGAGCAGGTGGCCGAAGCCCGAGGTCACGAAGTCCACCGGCCGGCCGTCACGGTCCAGGGCGACGGCCGGGTACGGGCCCCGGGCGTCCTGAACCCAGAACCGCTCACGGAAGCGGCCGGCCAGCCGCTCGGCCCACTCCTCCCACTCGTCGGCCCCCCGGCGGCCGAACGCGCGCAGCAGCGCCGCCCCGCCCAGCGCCGTTCTCCGCACAGCTGCGCGCCTCCTTCACCTACGACGGGAAGCTGGTGTGCCTGCCCAAGGACACCTCCACCCTCGCCCTGGCCATCAACACGGACCTGTGGAAGAAGGCCGGGCTGACCGCGAAGGACTACCCGACCACCTGGGCCCAGCTCAAGACGGTCGCCGCCGAGCTGACCAAGGGCGACGTCACCGGGTTGGTCATCAACGGCGAGTACGCACGGGCCGGCGTCTTCATGAAGCAGGCCGGCGGCTGGATCACGAGCGCCGACCAGACGAAGATGACCGCCGACAGTACGCCGAACGCCGAGGCGCTCGACTATGTACGGTCGCTGCTGAAGTCCGGCTCCCTGAAGTACGCCAAGCAGGTCGACACCAACTGGGGCGGCGAGGCCCTCGGCAAGGGCAAGGCCGCCATGGCAAGGGCACGCTCGCCTTCAGCAACTGCTGGGGGGTGGCCCAGGACAGCGCCCACCGGGCAGCCGCCGTGGAGCTGGTGAAGTACCTCACCACTACCGCGCAGATGCTGAAGAACGCGGACGCCTTCGGCGTGATGCCCTCCCGTACCAGCGGGCTTGCCGAGTACGCGAAGAAGAACCCGTCCGCCAAGGCATGGGCCGACGCACGCGCCTACGCGCAGGGCCCGGTGACCGTCGCGGGCTTCGACAAGGTCCTCACCCAGTTCAACACCGACCTCGCCGCACTGCGCACCGGCGACCCGAAGAAGATCCTCGCCGACCTCCAGCGCAACGGCGAACAAGCCCTGGCGAAGGGCCACTCAGCCGCCATGTCCCCGCGTACGTCACAGCACCCCCGCCCGGCTCCGCGCTCCCGCGCGGGCGGGGGTCCCCGAACGGCCGTCTCGCCGGGCGCACCTGACACGCCCGGCGGGACGGGCCCAGCCGCGGCGCCCTGGATCCCGACAAGCTGCCGGGCCCTCAGCGCTGGGCGCTGCGGGAGCGCGGCGGCCCTGCTGTCGACGCTGCCCGTGGCGGTGCTGTTCTTCTGCTTCCAGCGCTATTTCGTGCAGGGAGCCAACTCGGGGGCGGTAAAGGAGTAGCCGGGGGCGTGTCGTATGGATAGCGTCGCCGCTCGTGACTTCGACTCTGCGTACCGAACGTCTGCTCCTTGAGCCGTACGTCCCTGAGGATGAGGAGAGCTTCGTCGCCTTGTTCCAGGACACAAGGGTGTCTCGATGGTTGGGTGACGGCCCTTCTACTGAAGCGGACGACAGGGCCCTGTTCGGGCGGATCTTCACGAAGGTCTACGCGGAGAATCTGTTCGACGTCTGGGCCGTTCGTCGGGACGGACGTCTGGTCGGGCATGCCGAGATCAAGCCGACTGATGTGGTCGAGGGCCACGAGCTCGTCTATGCCTTGTCTCCTGAGCTCTGGGGATTGGGCCTGGGCCGCGAGTTGGCAGAGGCGATCGTCACCTACGGTTTCAACACCCTTGGACTGACCGAGGTGCACGCCACCGTGGCCGTATCGAACAAGGCCTCACTGGCTGTGCTGGAGAAGGTCGGTTTCGAGCATGTCCGGGACATCACAGAGGACGATGGCAGTACGACCCGGTTGCTGACCCGCTGCCTGGCTGCGACCGACAGGAACCGGCCGCACGGGCCCGGGTGAGCCTCACAACTCACTCAGCCCGTGCGGCCCTTCCCACGTCACGGGCCGATCGCGAGCTGTCGTCATGCGCCCGATCAAGGTGGAATTGACGCTGCCGCTCTCCTCGCAGGCGTGGCAGAGGCCCCGTGCCTGGTGCCCCTCCTCAAGCCTCGCGTGATGGTCTCGCACTCCGCCGCGAACCGGGGCGCAGGGCGAAGAGGGACCACATGGTTGCCGCCGTCAATGCGGCCATGGCCATCGCGCCCAGGACCAGCGGCTCGGGCTGCCATCCGAGCGAGAACCGGGTTCCGAGCAGCGTGAGTACCGCGGCGATCCGGCCCGGTGCGTAGACCGGCACCCGGGCGGCCGTGGCCCTCAGCACGGTGGCCATGGCCAGGCCGGTGCCGGTCCAGGCTGCCAGACAGGGCCACACCGGCCCCGGGGCGGCGCTGGGCAGGCCGTACTCCGCCGGGCCGAATCGGAACAGGGCGGTGGCCCAGCCCAGGCCCACACCGAGGGCGGTGATGCCCAGCACCCACACGGTGTGGCGCCACAGCGGGCCAGGTCTCACGGCCTCGTCGTCGTCGGCGATGGAAGGGTCAAGGAATTCGATCACGCATCAGAGGACGTTGCCTGTCCGCCCCGGGTTGTCCGGTGACCACCTTCGCCTCCTCTGGGCTGCGATCCCGTGGTGCCGCGGCCACGGGATCGCCCCGGTCCGGCGTGTCGTTGACACCGGCGTCCGGTGGGCCGGCCTGCCTTCCCGCCGTACCGACGGGTGCACGCCGTGGCCCGCCGCCAGCAGATGAAGGGGCCGCTCGCCGGGCGAGCCGCTGGGTGGGCGGTGCAGAGGTGCCGGAGATTCAGGTGGTGGCAAGGTGCTCGTCCAGGAACCGGAGAAGGCCGCCCCTCGCCTCGCGTCGAGCATCCGACGGAGCACGTGCGCGCCCCCGGAGCACGGCGGCGAGGCGGCCGAAGTCGCCGGCCCGTCGTGCCTGAACGCCTTCGCCTGACCGCTGCCGTCCATGGGCCTGCCTGGCTTCCGCCTGCGCGCCTTACGTCGCCCAGCCCGGGTCGGCCGGCGGCCCACACCACGGCCGCCGCCGATGAAATCCGTTCTGGGGGCAACACCCAGACCCTACCCGCGACAGCGGCTCCGGATCAGGCGAGCGGCGATGCGCCCCAAACCGCCCTGCCCGGTATGGCCGAACCGGTCCGGCCGGCCGGGCGCGTAAGGGCCCGGCACGGACCGGGACCCCCGGCCGGCCGGACGTCGTGGTTGAACGTAACACCGCTGCAATGACTTGCGAAAGAGTTTGCGGACACGGAACGGCCACGTTTCCCCGTTGTCATCCAGCCCTCCACGAAGCCCGGTCCGGAGGGTTGACCGGGTCGTGGGGTGGGTCGTACGGTCTCGACCGCAACGAGTTTCAGACTTCTTGCACAAGGATTCTCAAAGGCCTTGCGGGCACGGCGCGTTGACCGTACGAGGCTGCCCCCTCGCATCCGCACCTCCCTGAAGAGCAGGAGGGAATCATGGCCCGCAGAACCGTGGCCGCTGCACTCGCCGTCGTGGCGGGAGCCGCTGTGGCCGTCACGGCCCCCACCCCCGCCATGGCCGCACCGCCCGGCGACAAGGACGTCACCGCCGTGATGTTCGAGTGGAACTTCACCTCCGTCGCCAAGGCCTGTACGGACCAGCTCGGTCCGGCCGGCTACGGCTACGTCCAGGTCTCGCCGCCCCAGGAGCACATCCAGGGCCCGCAGTGGTGGACGTCGTACCAGCCCGTCAGTTACCGAATCGCCGGCCGCCTCGGCGACCGGACCGCCTTCAAGACCATGGTCGACACCTGCCACGCCGCGGGCGTGAAGGTCGTCGCCGACACCGTCATCAACCACATGGCCGCGGGCTCCGGGACGGGCACCGGCGGCTCCTCGTACGGGAAGTACGACTACCCGGGTCTGTACTCGTGGTACGACCTGAACAACTGCACCGCGCAGATCAGCAACTACCAGGACCGCTGGAACGTGCAGGAGTGCGAGCTCGTCGGGCTCGCCGACCTCGACACCGGCGAGGAGTACGTCCGCACGAAGATCGCCGGCTACATGAACGACCTGGCGTCGCTCGGTGTCGACGGTTTCCGCATCGACGCCGCCAAGCACATGGCGGCGGCCGACCTCGCGGCCGTCAAGTCCAAGCTGACGAACCCCTCCGTGTACTGGAAGCAGGAGGCCATATACGGCGCGGGGGAGGCCGTCTCGCCCGCCGAGTACCTCGGCAACGGCGACGTGCAGGAGTTCCGCTACGCCCGCGACCTCAAGCGCGTCTTCCAGAACGAGAACCTCGCGTACCTGAAGAACTACGGCGAGGGCTGGGGCTACATGGAGTCCGCCAAGTCCGCCGTCTTCGTCGACAACCACGACACCGAGCGCGGCGGCGACACGCTCAACTACAAGAACGGCGCCGACTACACCCTCGCCAACGTCTTCATGCTGGCCTGGCCCTACGGGTCGCCCGACGTGCACTCCGGCTACGAATGGTCGGACAAGGACGCCGGACCGCCGAACGGCGGGCACGTCAACGCCTGCTGGAGCGACGGCTGGAAGTGCCAGCACGCCTGGCGCGAGATCTCCTCCATGGTCGCCTTCCGCAACGTCTCCCGCGGCCAGTCCGTCACCGACTGGTGGGACAACGGCGGCGACCAGATCGCCTTCGGCCGCGGCTCCAAGGCGTACGTGGCCATCAACCACGAGACCTGGTCGCTCACCCGCACCTTCCAGACCTCGCTGCCGTCCGGCACCTACTGCGACGTCCAGAACAACAGGCCGGTCACGGTGAACGGCTCCGGCCAGTTCACCGCGACCCTCGGCCCCAACACCGCGGTCGCGCTGCACGCCGGCGCACGCTCCTGCGGCTGACGCCCGCCGCTCGCCACGCCGCCCCGCTCCTCCTCCCCGGAGCGGGGCGGCACTCCGTACCCGATCACCACCCTCATCCAGGAGATCCGCTGTGATACGCCCCCGTATCCGCCTGCGCCCGGGCGCGGCCGCCGTCGCCGCCGCGGCGACGGTCGCGGCGCTCGTCCCCGCCCTGCCGGCGGTGGCCGCGCCGAAGCCGCCTCCGCCGCCCTCGGACAGAGCCCTGGCCGCACAGCCGGCCCGCCACGACCTGACCCGCGAGCAGTTCTACTTCGTCCTGCCCGACCGTTTCGCGAACGGCGACATGGGCAACGACCGCGGTGGACTGACGGGATCCCGCCTCGCGACCGGCTACGACCCCACGGACAAGGGCTTCTACCAGGGCGGCGACCTCAAGGGGCTGACCGAGCGGCTCGACTACATCAAGGGGCTCGGCACCACCGCCATCTGGATGGCGCCGGTCTTCAAGAACCAGCCGGTGCAGGGCGAGGGCAAGAACGCCAGCGCCGCCTACCACGGCTACTGGATCACCGACTTCACCCAGGTCGACCCCCACTTCGGCACCAACGCCGACCTGGAGCGGCTGATCGACAAGGCCCACGCCAAGGGCATGAAGGTCTTCTTCGACGTCATCACCAACCACACCGCCGACGTCGTCGACTACCAGGAGAAGTCCTACGACTACCTTTCCAAGGGCGCGTTCCCGTACCTGACCAAGGACGGCGAGCCGTTCGACGACAGCGACTACGCGGACGGGGAGCGCCGCTTCCCCGCGACCGACCGGGACTCCTTCCCGCGCGTCCCCGTCGTGCCCGCCGCCAAGAAGGACGTCAAGGTCCCCGCCTGGCTCAACGACCCGCAGATGTACCACAACCGCGGCGACTCGACCTTCGCGGGCGAGTCAGCCGAGCACGGCGACTTCTCCGGTCTCGACGACCTGTGGACCGAACGGCCCGAGGTCGTCGAGGGCATGACGAAGATCTACCAGCGCTGGGTGCGCGACTTCGACATCGACGGCTTCCGCATCGACACGGTCAAGCACGTCAACATGGACTTCTGGACCCAGTGGGCGACCGCGCTCGACGCGTACGCCGCCCAGCAGGGCCGGGACGACTTCTTCATGTTCGGCGAGGTGTACTCGGGCGACCCGGCGATCACCTCGCCGTACGTCACCCGCGGCCGCCTCGACGCCACCCTGGACTTCCCGTTCCAGGATGCCGCCCGCGCCTACGCCTCGCAGGGCGCCTCCGCGGACAAGCTCGCGAACCTCTTCGCCCAGGACTACCGCTACACGACGGACAAGGCCAACGCCTACGAATCCGTGCCCTTCCTCGGCAACCACGACATGGGTCGCTTCGGGACCTTCCTGCGGCAGGACAACCCGCGAGCCGGCGACGCCGAGCTGCTGCGGCGCTACCGACTCGCCAACGAGCTCATGTTCCTCAGCCGCGGCAACCCGGTGATCTACTACGGCGACGAGCAGGGCTACACCGGCGCGGGCGGCGACAAGGACGCACGCCAGACCCTGTTCGCCTCGCGGACCGCCGACTACCTCGACGACGACCAGCTCGGCACCGACCGCACGCACGCCGAGGACGCGTACGACACCTCGCACCCGCTGTACCGGTCCGTCGCGACGCTGTCGAAGCTCACCAAGGCGCACCCGGCGCTCCGGGACGGTGTGCAGCAGCAGCGCTACGCGGAGGGCTCCGTGTACGCCTTCTCCCGCACGGACGCCAAGGCGAAGACCGAGTACGTCGTGGCCCTGAACAACGCGAACGCCGCGAAGACGGTCCGCATCCCGACCGGTTCGGCCGGCACGGACTTCACCGCGATCCACGGCGGCGACGCCACCGTCCGCAGCGGAGACGACCGGACCGTCGAGGTCACGGTCCCGGCGCTCTCGACGCTCGTGCTCAAGGCGGCGAAGCCGCTCGCCGCGCCCGTCGCCAAGCCTTCCGTCGTCCTGACGGCACCCGGGGCCGGTGCCACCGGCACCGTCGAGATCTCGGCCGACGCCGACGGCGGGCAGCTCGGCCGGGTCGTGTTCGCCGCGCAGGTGGGCAACGCCCCCTGGCAGGTCCTCGGCTCCGCCGACCACGCCCCCTACAAGGTCACCCAGCACATCACCGCCCCCGCGGGAACGGCCCTGCGCTACAAGGCCGTCGTCGTCGACTCCGAGGGCCGCACCGCGAGTGCCACGGCCGCCACGACCAGCGGCGCGCCCGCCGTCGAACAGCCCCCGACGGCGACCCAGCGGGACTACGCGATCGTCCACTACAAGCGCGCCGACGGGGACTACGCCGACTGGGGCCTGTACACCTGGGGCGACATCGCCGAGGGCGAGGGCACGACCTGGCCCGCGGGCAAGCCCTTCACCGGCCGCGACGCGTACGGGGCCTTCGCCTACGTGAAGCTGAAGCCCGGTGCCTCCTCCGTCGGCTTCATCGCCGTGAACAAGGACGGTGTGAAGGACACCGACGCCGACCGCACCATCGACCTGTCGAAGACCGGTGAGGTGTGGATCGAGCAGGGCAGGCCCGGCTTGTCGAACACCGCCCCCGAGGGCGCCTATCCGCCTCAGGACACGTCCAAGGCCGTTCTGCACTACCGGCGCGCCGATGGCGACTACGCCGGCTGGGGACTGCACACCTGGACCGGGGCGGCGAACCCGACCGACTGGTCCAAGCCCCTGGAGCCGGTGCGGACGGACGCGTACGGTGCTGTCTTCGAGGTGCCGCTCGCGCCCGGCGCCACCTCGCTCAGCTACATCCTGCACAAGGGCGACTACAAGGACCTGCCCGCCGACCAGTCCCTCGACCTCAAGGCGAACGGCCACGAGGTGTGGCTCCTGGCCGGCCAGGAGAAGCACCTGCTGCCGCAGCCCAAGGGCGGTGGCGCTGCCCTGGACCTCACCAAGGCGCACGCCGTCTGGATCGACGAGGACACCGTCGCCTGGAACGGCAGCGACGCCGCCGCGTCCAGTGCCCTGCTCTACTCCCGCGAAGGATCCCTCGCGGTCGAGAACGGCGCGCTGACCGGTGACGCGCGCGTGCTGCGGCTGACCAGGGCGTCGCTGACCGACGCACAGAAGGCGAAGTACCCGCACCTGAAGACGTACACGGCCCACCACGTCGACGCACGCGACCGCGACCGGGTGCGCGAAGCGCTGCGCGGCCAGGTCGTGGCCGCCCAGTACCTGGCCAACGGCGCCGTCGTCGCGGCGACCGGCGTACAGGTCGCCGGGGTCCTCGACGACCTGTACGCGCCGGAGGCCACCAAGGCGTCGCTCGGTGCGACATTCGACCACAAGGGCGTGCCCACGCTGCGGCTGTGGGCGCCCACCGCGCAGCACGTCACGCTGGAGATCGACGGGAAGACCGTCGCCATGCGCCGCGACGACGCGAGCGGCGTCTGGTCGGTGCGCGGGAAGAAGGGCTGGAAGGGGGACACGTACCGCTATGCCGTGCGCGTGTGGGCCCCGAGCGTGCAGCAGGTCGTGACCAACAAGGTCACCGACCCCTACTCCGTCGCGCTGACGGCGAACTCCGAACGGAGCATCGTCACCGACCTCTCCGACCCGTCCCTGGCGCCCGCCGGCTGGTCCGCGCTGAAGAAGCCCGCCGCCGTGCCGCTGAAGGACGCCCAGATCCAGGAGCTGCACATCCGCGACTTCTCCGTCGCGGACCCGACGGCCGACCACCGGGGCACGTACCTCGCCTTCACCGACAAGGACAGCAAGGGCTCGAAGCACCTGCGCGCCCTCGCCGGCGCCGGCACCTCCTACGTCCACCTGCTGCCCGCCTTCGACATCGGCACCATCCCCGAGAAGAAGGCCGACCAGCAGCAGCCCGAGTGCGACCTGAAGAGCTATGCGCCCGACTCCGAGGAGCAGCAGGCCTGCGTGGCGAAGGCCGCCGCGAAGGACGCCTATAACTGGGGCTACGACCCCCTGCACTACACGGTCCCCGAGGGCTCGTACGCCACCGACCCGGACGGCACGCGGCGCACGGTCGAGTTCCGGCAGATGGTGAAGTCCCTCAACGAGGACGGCCTGCGGACCGTCATGGACGTCGTCTACAACCACACCGTCGCGAGCGGCCAGGCGGACAAGTCCGTCCTGGACAGGATCGTGCCCGGCTACTACCAGCGGCTGCTCGCCGACGGTTCCGTGGCCACCTCCACCTGCTGCGCCAACACCGCGCCCGAAAACGCCATGATGGGCAAGCTCGTCGTGGACTCGATCGTGACCTGGGCGCGCGACTACAAGGTGGACGGCTTCCGCTTCGACCTGATGGGCCACCACCCGAAGGCCAACATCCTCGCCGTGCGCGAGGCGCTCGACGAGCTCACCGTCGAGCACGACGGCGTCGACGGGGAGAAGATCGTGCTGTACGGGGAGGGCTGGAACTTCGGCGAGATCGCCGACGACGCCCGCTTCGTCCAAGCCACCCAGAAGAACATGGCCGGCACCGGTATCGCGACCTTCTCCGACCGTGCGCGCGACGCGGTGCGCGGCGGCGGTCCGTTCGACGACGACCCGGGCGTGCAGGGCTTCGCCTCGGGCCTGTACACCGACCCGAACTCCTCGAAGGCCAACGGCACCGAGGCGGAGCAGAGGGCGCGGCTGCTGCACTACCAGGACCTGATCAAGGTCGGTCTCTCGGGCAACCTCGCCTCGTACTCCTTCACGGACACCCGAGGCCGTGCCGTCAAGGGCTCCGAGGTCGACTACAACGGCGCCCCGGCCGGATACGCCGCGGTGCCCGGTGACGCGCTCGCCTACGCGGACGCCCACGACAACGAGACGCTGTACGACGCACTCGCCTTCAAGCTCCCGGCCGGCACGTCCGCCGCGGACCGGGCGCGCATGCAGGTGCTCGCGATGGCGACCTCGGCCCTGTCGCAGGGACCCGCGCTCTCCCAGGCGGGCACCGACCTGCTGCGCTCCAAGTCGCTCGACCGCAACTCGTACGACAGCGGCGACTGGTTCAACGCCATTCACTGGGACTGCCGCGACGGCAACGGCTTCGGCCGCGGCCTGCCGCCCGCCGCGGACAACAAGCCCAAGTGGGGGTACGCGAAGCCGCTGCTGACGGGCGTGTCGCTCACTCCCGGCTGCGCGCAGATCGACGGCGCCTCGGCCGCCTACCGTGATCTGCTGCGGATCCGGACGACCGAGCCCGTGTTCGGCCTCGCGACTGCCGAGGACGTCCAGTCCGCACTGTCCTTCCCGCTGTCGGGCACGGACGAGACCCCGGGCGTGATCACCATGCGCCTCGGCGACCTCGTCGTGGTGTTCAACGCCACGCCCGAGCGGCAGACCCAGCGGGTCGCGGACCTCGCGGGCAGCGGCTACGCCCTGCACCCGCTGCAGCGTTCGGGCGCGGACGAGACGGTGAAGTCCTCGTCGTACGAACGGGGTTCGGGCACCTTCACGGTCCCGGCCCGCACCGTCGCCGTCTTCGAGCGCGGCTGACCGATCGCGATCCTCCGCCCCTCACCCGTGTCGCTGTTGGGCCGAAAGGGTGAGGGGCGGGAGGATGGTCCCATGAGTAGGTACGAGAGGTACGACGTCACCGACGAGCAGTGGGAGGGCCTGGCGCAGGTGGTGCCGCTGCGCGGTCGCGACGAGTGGCCGTCGCGGGTGGACCACCGGACCGTCCCGCGGGACTACGCGGCCGCCGAACAGCGTCGTTTCGTCGTGCTGCGGGTGCAGGTCTTCGCCGACGCGCGCGAGGTCGCCGAGTACCTCGTGGGCCGTACGCCCGTCCTGCTGGACCTGACCGCCGCCGACACCGAAGTGGCCAAGCGCATCCTGGACTTCAGCAGCGGTGTCGTCTTCGGACTCGGCAGCGCGATGCACCGGGTCGACCGCAACGTGTTCCTCCTCGCGCCGGTCGGCACCGAGGTGGAAGGGGCCGAGGCGGCCGCCGTACCTCATTCGTAGGACGGCCGGCAGGACGGAACGGTTCGGCGGTGATCACTGTGCGTACCGTCCCGCCCATGGACGCGAACGCAGAGATCACCGGTCCGATGACACTGCCCCAAGGGGCGGGCGCCGCCCGGCCCGCGGTCACCGAACTACGGCTCCCCGCCTTCCGGACGCACCGGGGGACGGTGCTCCGCCTCGGCCCCATGACACTGATCACCGGCGTCAGCGGCAGCGGCAAGTCGAGCGCCGTCGAGGCGTACGAGGCACTCGCGCTGCTCGGCGCCGGACACGATCTCCGGACCGCGTTCCCGCAGGCGGCCGAGTACGTGCCCGAGGGGGCCCGGGCCGACCGCCAGGGACGCCGGGGCTTTCGGATCGGGTGCACGGTGGACGGCCCCGCGGGCCCGGTGAGCCTCGATCTCGCCGTGGAGGCCGTGCCGCGCCTGCGCATCGCCGGAGAACGGCTGACCATCGGCGGACGGACCCTGCTCGCCACGGCCCTGGGCGACCCCGGCCGCACGGACGTGGAGGCCGCCTGGCACACCTCCGGTACGACCGGCGTCACCCGGGGCCGGCTGCCCGGCGACCGGCTCGGCACCGCCCTGCTGCCCCTGCACGTCGCCGGCCGGACGCAGGCGCAGCTGCGTGTGCTGGCCGCGGCCGAGCAGGTGGTCCTCGCTCTGAGATCCGTCTTCGTCTGCGACCCGCGGCCCCACCGGATGCGCGAGCCGGTCCCCGCGGGGACCGGCCGGCTGCGGCGCGGGTGCGACAACCTGGCCGAGGTCCTGCACCGCACGCGCAGCGAATGCGGCAAACGGCACGCGCGGCTCGCGGCGGCGGCGCGCGTGGGGTGCGCGGGGCCGGTGACCGACCTGTGCGTGGAGGAGTTGGGGGACGGCACGGTCCGGGCGCTGCTCGCCCGTGGCGAGGGCCGCGCCGGCACGCCGCTGGGGCGGCTGGGGGAGGGCGAGTTGCGGTATCTGGCCCTGGCCCTGGTGCTGCTCACCGGGCCGGGCGTGCTGTCCGTCGACCAGGTGGCCGAGGTGCCGGCCGCGTACCAGTCGCTCACGGTGCTCGCGGACGGGTTCGACCGGTGTCTGCATCCGGCACAGGCGCGCCGACTGGTGGGCCTCGCGGCCGAGATGTGCGCGCGGGGCCACATCCGGCTGGTGGGGGCCGTGTCCGACCCGTCGTGCGCACAGGGGGCCGACGGGGTGTCGGTGGTAGACCTGGTGCCGTGACGAGAGACGACGGGCTGGACGTGGCGGGACTCCAGCGCAGACTGGCTGAGTTCGCGGCGGCACGCGACTGGCAGCCGTACCACACCCCGAAGAACCTGGCGGTGGCGCTGAGCGTCGAGGCCGCCGAACTGGTCGAGATCTTCCAGTGGCTGACACCGGAGCAGTCGGCCCGTGTGATGGAGGAGGAGGACACGGCGCACCGTGTGCGCGACGAGGCCGCGGACGTGCTCGCCTACCTGCTGCAGTTCTGCGAGGTGCTCGGGATCGACGTGCTGCGGGCTCTGTCCGACAAGATCGACCGCAACGAGCGGCGGTTCCCGGCGGGGTAGCGGCGGGGCGTCGCGCATGGGGGGTGCGGAGGGGCGGGCCGAGGCTGCTTCGACACCCCTTCGTCACTCTTTGGAGTTGTCGAGTTATCCACAACAGCCTTGGTGTCCACAGATTTCCGAATTCCCCTGGCTTTTCTGGTCGATGACCTTCACTCTGGGTAATGAACTGAGTGGGCAGGAAGTCGTACGAACGGGGGTGCGGTCGTGGACGCGTTACGACTCATCGAGATCAGCCGCCACACGCTGGCGGAGAGCCGGTCCGTGCCGGAGATCGTGGCCGAGGCGTGGCAGGCGCAGGCGCTGGCCCAGGCGATCGGCAGCCGGATCGCGGCGAGCGGGCCCGCCGAGCTGAGAGGCGAGGCCCGGGGGCTGGGCGAGATCGGGGGACGGGGGTGCGGGGTGCTGGACCACCCGATGGTGCGCAGCGGCGGGGTGAGGGCCGCGCAGCTGACCGAAGTGGCCGATCCCGAGGCGGCGTTGACCGAGCTGAACGTCCTGCTGGGCGAGGTCGGCATCGCCCTCGTCGGGGTCGCCTGCGCCACGGACGACGAAGGGCTCTACTGGCAGTGCATCGAGACGATAGACGCCGCGGACGAGTCGAGCGACCGGGTGCGCGGCATGCTGCGCCGCCTCGCGGAGCACGAGCCCGAGCGCCCGCCCGAGACGATCCGCGGCCGAGCGGGCCCGGCGCACCCCGCCCCCGCGATGGACCCCGCGACGGGCCCGCCGTGACGGGGGCTTCGGGGTCACCCCGTGGGGCTGGCCTCCTGCAACGAGCGCGGGGTGGTGGTGGTTTGCTGAGTGGGACCCGCTGGGGCCGGCGCGCCCTTGCGTGAACCGCCCTCGGCGCGGTGGCCTCCCGCGCGGCGGGCCGGCTCGGTCGGCCCGGTGCGAGCGGGGCGCGCACGGACCCGCGTGACCGAGCGCCCATCCGCCCCCGCGCGACCGGATTGCCCGGCGGTGAAAGGTGCAGGATGGATGCATGGATCTGCGCATCTTCACCGAGCCCCAGCAAGGGGCGAGCTACGACACCCTTCTGAGCGTCGCCAAGGCCACCGAGGAGCTCGGCTTCGACGCCTTCTTCCGGTCCGACCACTACTTGCGCATGGGTGCCGCCGACGGACTGCCCGGCCCGACCGATGCCTGGATCACCCTGGCCGGCCTGGCCCGCGAGACCAAGCGGATCCGCCTCGGCACACTGATGACGGCCGGCACCTTCCGGCTCCCCGGCGTGCTCGCCATCCAGGTCGCCCAGGTCGACCAGATGTCGGGCGGCCGCGTCGAACTGGGCCTGGGCGCAGGCTGGTTCGAGGAGGAGCACCGGGCGTACGGCATCCCCTTCCCCCAGGAGAAGTTCGCCCGCCTCGAAGAACAACTGGAAATCATCACCGGCCTGTGGGCCACCGAGGTCGGCCAGACCTACAGCTTTGACGGCCGGCACTACCAGCTGACGGACTCCCCGGCCCTGCCCAAGCCCGCCCAGGCCAAGGTCCCCGTGCTGATCGGCGGCCACGGAGCCACCCGTACCCCGCGCCTTGCCGCGCAGTACGCGGACGAGTTCAACCTGCCGTTCGCCTCCGTCGAGGACACCGAGCGCGGGTTCGGCCGCGTCCGTGCCGCCGCCGAGAAGGCCGGCCGCTCCCCGGACGACCTGGTCTACTCGAACGCGCTGGTCGTGTGCGTCGGCAAGAACGACACGGAGGTGGCCCGCCGCGCGGCGGCGATCGGCCGGGAGGTCGACGAGCTGAAGACGAACGGTCTGGCCGGCTCCCCGGCCGAGGTCGTCGACAAGATCGGTCTTTACGCGGCGACCGGCTCGTCCCGGATCTACCTCCAGATGCTCGACCTGGACGACCTGGAGCACCTGGAGCTCATCTCCTCCCAGGTCCAGTCCCAGCTCAGCTGACCCCGGGAGCCGCTGTGAGACCCGCCCGCACACTCGCCGAAGCGCTCGCCCGGGACGTCCTCGTCCTCGACGGCGGCCTGTCCAACCAACTGGAGGCGCAGGGCTGCGACCTGTCCGACTCCCTCTGGTCGGCACGGCTGCTCGCCGACGATCCGCGGCAGATCGAAGCGGCGCACACGGCGTACGTACGGGCGGGTGCCCAGGTGCTCATCACGTCGAGCTACCAGGCCACGTTCGAGGGGTTCGCCCGCAGGGGCGTCCGGCCGGAGGCGGCAGCGGGCCTGCTCGGCCGCAGCGTCGCCCTGGCGCGCGCCGCCGCCGACGCGGCACCCCACGAGGTGTGGGTCGCCGCCTCGATCGGCCCGTACGGGGCGATGCTCGCCGGCGGCAGCGAGTACCGGGGACGGTACGGGCTCGGCACGGCGGAGCTCGAGCGCTTCCACCGGCCGCGTATCGAGGCCCTCGTCGCCGCCGGGCCCGACGTGCTGGCCCTGGAGACCGTGCCGGACGCCGACGAGGCGAAGGCGCTGCTGCGCGCGAGCGAGGGGTGCGGTGTGCCGGTGTGGCTCTCCTACACGGTCGCCGGCGGGCGGACCCGGGCCGGCCAGGACCTGGCGGAGGCATTCGCCCTGGCCGCGGGCCGGGACCACGTGCTCGCGGTGGGTGTGAACTGCTGCGACCCGCGCGACGTGGCCGCGGCGGCCGGGACCGCCGCGGCGGTGACCGGCAAGCCCGTCGTCGCGTACCCCAACAGCGGGGAGGGCTGGGACGCCGCCGAGCGGCGCTGGCAGGGCGGCAGCGCGTACGACCCGGCCGCGGCGCGCACCTGGTGCCGCGCCGGCGCGCGGCTCGTCGGTGGCTGCTGCCGCGTGGGACCGGAGGAGATCGGCGCCCTCGCCCGGCTGCTGGGCGAGGACTGAACCGCCCGTGCGTTCCGGCGCCCGCTTGTGATGAAAACCGCTGGTCGGGGCAGACGAACCGGACGATACTCAAACGCGTGATCCTGACGATCAGTACGACCGGCACCCCAGAGCGTCCCGCGACCGACCTCGGCTTCCTGTTGCACAAGCACCCCGACAAGGCGCAGACGTTCTCCACGTCGCACGGCACCGCGCATGTCTTCTACCCCGAGGCGTCCGCGCAACGGTGCACGGCAGCACTGCTGCTGGAGGTGGATCCGGTGGCGCTCGTACGGCGCGGCAAGGGCAAGGGCCGCGGCGGCGCGCCCGACACCGCGCTCGCGCAGTACGTCAACGACCGCCCCTACGCGGCCTCGTCGCTGCTGGCGGTGGCGCTCAGCACCGTGTTCAAGAGCGCCCTGCGCGGGGTGTGCGCGGCGCTGCCCGGACGGGCCGAGGCCCCGCTGCCGCTGCGCATCGAGGTGCCCGCCGTCGCCGCCCGCGGCGGTGCCGAACTGGTCCGTAAGCTCTTCGGACCGCTCGGCTGGACCTCGGTCGAGGCCCAACCGATCGCCCTGGACGAGCAGTTCCCCGAGTGGGGCGCGTCGCGCTATGTACGGCTGGTGCTCAAAGGGGAGCTGCGGCTCGCCGACGCGCTGCGCCAGCTGTACGTCCTGCTCCCCGTCCTCGACGACGCCAAGCACTACTGGGTCGCTCCCGACGAGGTCGACAAACTGCTGCGCGCGGGCGAGGGCTGGCTCGCCGAGCACCCCGAGCACAAGCTCATCACCAGCCGCTACCTGTCCCGCCGCTGGGGCCTGACCCGGCAGGCCATGGAGCGCCTGGAGCTGGTGCGCCTCGCCGAGACCGACGACCTCCGGGTCGAGGACGTGGACAACGCCGTGGACGAGACCACGGACACCGCGGAGCGCCCCATTCCGCTCGCGGCGCAGCGCCGGGAGGCCATCCTCGACGCGCTGCGTGCCGCCGGCGCGACCCGTGTGCTCGATCTGGGCTGCGGACAGGGCCAGTTGGTGCAGGCGCTGCTGAAGGACGTGCGGTTCACCGAGATCGTCGGCGTCGACGTGTCGGTGCGTGCCCTGACCATCGCGGGACGCCGGCTCAGGCTGGACCGCCTCGGCGAGCGGCAGGCCGCCCGCGTCCAGCTGATCCAGGGCTCGCTCACGTACACCGACAAGCGGCTCACGGGCTACGACGCCGCCGTGCTCAGCGAGGTCGTCGAACACCTCGACCTGCCGCGGCTGCCCGCCCTGGAGTACGCGGTCTTCGGCTCGGCACGCCCCCGGACCGTGCTCGTGACGACGCCCAACGTCGAGTACAACGTGCGCTGGGAGACGCTGCCCGCCGGACATGTGCGCCACGGCGACCACCGGTTCGAATGGACCCGCGAGGAGTTCCGGACCTGGGCCGAAGCCGTCGCCGGACGCCACGGCTACACCGTGCGTTTCGTGCCGGTCGGCCCCGACGACCCCGAGGTGGGCCCGCCGACCCAGATGGCGGTGTTCGAGATGACGACGACCGACACGACCACGACCGACACGACCACGACCGACACGACCACGACCGACACGACCCCGAAGGAGGCGACCGCGGCATGACCAGCACCACGGAGACCACTGTCACCGCCCCCGGCCGCCGGCTCCCCGTGACCGACCTGTCCCTCGTGGTCCTCGTCGGCGCCACCGGGTCGGGCAAGTCCACGTTCGCCCGCAAGCACTTCAAGCCCACCGAGGTCGTCTCCTCGGACTTCTGCCGGGGCCTGGTCGCAGACGACGAGAACGACCAGAGTGCCAGCGGCGACGCGTTCGACGTCCTGCACTACATCGTGGGCAAGCGGCTCGCCGCCGGGCGGCTGACCGTCGTCGACGCCACCAACGTGCAGACCGAGAGCCGCCGGCAGCTCGTACGCCTCGCCCGCGAGCACGACGTCCTGCCCATCGCGATCGTCCTGGACCTCCCCGAGGACGTCTGCGCCGCGCGCAACGCGACCCGCCCCGACCGCGCCGGCATGCCCCGCCACGTCATCGCCCGCCACCGCCGCGAGCTGCGCCGCTCGCTGCGCGGCCTGGAGCGCGAGGGCTTCCGCAAGGTCCACGTCCTGCGCAGCGTGGCGGAGGCGGACGCCGCGGAGGTCGTTCTCGAGCGCCGCTTCAACGACCTGCGCCACCTCACCGGACCGTTCGACATCATCGGCGACATACACGGCTGCAGCTCCGAGCTGGAGACCCTGCTCGCCAAGCTCGGCTACGAGGACGGCGCCCACCCCGAGGGCCGTACCGCCGTCTTCGTCGGCGACCTCGTCGACCGGGGCCCCGACAGCCCCGGAGTGCTGCGCCGCGTCATGGGCATGGTCGCCGCAGGCCACGCCCTGTGCGTCCCGGGCAACCATGAGAACAAGCTGGGCCGCTACCTCAAGGGCCGTAACGTCCAGCCCACGCACGGCCTCGCCGAGACCATCGAGCAGCTGGAGAAGGAGGACGCCCGCGATCCGGCCTTCCGGGAGCGGGTACGGGAGTTCATCGACGGCCTCGTCAGCCACTACGTGCTCGACGAGGGCAGGCTCGTCGTCTGCCACGCCGGCCTGCCCGAGAAGTACCACGGCCGCACCTCCGGCCGCGTCCGCTCGCACGCGCTGTACGGCGAGACGACCGGCGAGACCGACGAGTTCGGGCTGCCCGTCCGCTATCCGTGGGCCGAGGACTACCGGGGCCGTGCGGCCGTCGTCTACGGCCACACGCCCGTGCCCAACACCTCGTGGATCAACAACACCATCTGCCTCGACACGGGCGCCGTCTTCGGCGGCCGGATGACCGCGCTGCGCTGGCCGGAGCGCGAACTGGTCGACGTGCCCGCCGAGAAGGTCTGGTACGAGCCGGTCCGGCCGCTGCTGGTGGAGGCGCCCGGCGGACGCGAGGGGCGCCCGCTGGACCTCGCCGACGTCGCCGGCCGCCGGGTCGTCGAGACGCGGCACATGGCGCGCATCGCCGTCCGGGAGGAGAACGCGGCCGCGGCGCTGGAGGTCATGAGCCGCTTCGCCGTCGATCCCCGCCTGCTGGTCTACCTGCCGCCGACGATGGCCCCCACCGCGACGTCGCGGGAGGAAGCCGGCGGAGCCGCTGACGGACCCTTTCTGGAGCACCCGGCCGAGGCGTTCGCGCAGTACCGGGCCGACGGCATCGGCAGGGTCGTGTGCGAGGAGAAGCACATGGGGTCGCGGGCCGTGGCACTGGTGTGCCGCGACGCGGCGGCGGCCCGGGAACGCTTCGGCGCGGAGGGCGTCACGGGCGCTCTGCACACCCGTACCGGGCGGCCGTTCTTCGACGACGGCGAGGTCGCCGAGGAGATCCTCCAGGGCCTGCGCGCGGCCGTCACCGCGGCCGGCCTCTGGGACGAGCTGGGCACTGACTGGCTGCTGCTGGACGGCGAGTTGATGCCCTGGTCGCTGAAGGCGTCGGGCCTGCTGCGCTCCCAGTACGCGGCGGTCGGCGCCGCGTCCGGCGCGGTGCTGCCCGTGGCGGGCGCGGCACTGGAGGCGGCGGCCGCGCGGGGTGTCGACGTGGCGGGTCTGCTCGCGGCAGCGCGAACGGGCCACCGACGCGTCCGCGTTCACCGACGCCTATCGCCGATACTGCTGGCCGACGGACGGACTCGACGGCGTGCGGCTCGCGCCGTTCCAGATCCTCGCCTCCCAGGGCCGCTCGCTGGCCGCGGTCCCGCACGACGAGCAGCTCGCCTGGCTGGACCGGCTCGTGGAGCACGACCCGACCGGTCTGCTGCAGGTCACGCGGCGGCTCGTCGTCGACACCGGTGACGAGGCGTCCGTGCGCGCGGGCGTGGACTGGTGGCTGGAGCTGACGGGGCGCGGCGGCGAGGGCATGGTCGTCAAGCCGCTGCAGGCGCTCGCCAAGGACGAGAAGGGCCGGCTGGTGCAGCCGGGGATCAAGGTCCGCGGCCGGGAGTACCTGCGCATCATCTACGGCCCGGAGTACACCCGTCCGCACAACCTGGAGCGGCTGCGCCGCAGGTTCCTGAACCACAAGCGCTCGCTCGCCCTGCGCGAGTACGCCCTGGGGCTCGAGGCCCTGGACCGGCTCGCCGACGGGGAACCGCTGTGGCGCGTGCACGAGGCGGTCTTCGCGGTGCTGGCCCTGGAGTCGGAGCCGGTCGACCCCCGCCTGTGACCCGCCGGCGCGGCCCCGCCGGGCGCGGCTCCTTTCCCGGGGGGCCGGCCGCGCCGGGGCGCTGGAGCCCCCAGGAGACGCGGACGTGGCCGTCGGACACGGGCCTCGCTTGACCTCCTGCACGAGATCCGCCATCTCCATCCGGAGGACGCACCACGCGACGGCGCTGTTCGCGCTGCTGCGCGCCTGAGCGAAGGCCGCCGCCAAGCCCGGCGGGCCACGGCCCGGGTGTCGTGGCGGATACCGGAGCTGGGGTACGGGCCCGCCGTCCCGGCCCCGACCGAGGCGCTGCACGCGACGCCCGGCAGGAGGTGCTGCGCCGGCGGGCCCCGTCGACGGACGGTGACGACGTCGTCGTTCTCGCCCGGCGGGCGAGGCTCCGGCGGTTCGTCCGGTGTCGGAGGCGGCAGCGTCTTCGCCTGACGGCGAGGCTCCGGTGAATCACCGGCGGCGGAGGCCGCAGCGTCCTGGCTCGGGGGTCGGAGGCGGCAGTGTTGTCGCCTGGCGGCGAGGCTCCAGTGTCAACCGACGGTGGAGGCCGCGGCGTCGTCGACGGCGGCGTCCTCGCCCGGGGCCAGAGGCCCCACGGTCCTCGCCCGGCGGCGGCAACCCCCGGCGGCATCCTCCCCCGCGGCGGACGCCGCCGTCATCCGGCCGACCCCACCCAGTCGGCCGTTCGCCGGGTGAACGGGCGTCCGGGCGACGAGGATGGAGGCATGGGATTCCATGTCGACTCCGAGACCGGGCGACTGCGCCAGGTCATCCTCCACCGGCCCGATCTGGAGCTGAAGCGGCTCACGCCGAGCAACAAGGACGCGTTGCTCTTCGACGACGTGCTCTGGGTCCGCCGGGCCCGTCACGAACACGACGGCTTCGCCGACGTTCTGCGCGACCGAGGGGTGGAGGTGCATCTCTTCGGCGACCTGCTGCGCGAGTCGCTGGAGATCCCCGAGGCCAGGAAGCTCGTGCTGGACCGCGTCTTCGACGAGAAGGAGTACGGGCCGCTCGCGACCGACCACCTGCGGGTCGCCTTCGACGAGCTGCCCACGTCCGACCTCGTGGAGGCGCTGGTCGGCGGGATGACCAAGCGGGAGTTCCTGGCAGGGCACTCCGAGCCGACGTCGGTCCGCTTCCACGCGATGGACCTGGACGACTTCCTGCTCCAGCCGCTGCCCAACCACATCTTCACCAGGGACACATCGGCCTGGATCTACGACGGCGTCTCCATCAACGCGATGCGCTGGCCCGCCCGTCAGCGGGAGACCGTGCACTTCGAGGCCATCTACAAGCACCACCCGCACTTCGTGGGCCCGGAGGCCGCGTCGTTCCACCACTGGTCGGAGGGGCAGGACGACTACCCGTCCACCATCGAGGGCGGCGACGTGCTGGTGATCGGAAACGGCGCGGTGCTGATCGGGATGAGCGAGCGCACCACACCGCAGGCCGTGGAGATGCTGGCGCGCGGGCTGTTCGCCGCCGGTTCCGCCCGGACGATCGTGGCGCTGGACATGCCCAAGCGCCGGGCGTTCATGCACCTGGACACCGTGATGACCATGGTCGACGGGGACACGTTCACGCAGTACGCGGGGCTCGGGATGCTCCGCTCGTACACCATCGAACCGGCCGACGGCTTCGGTGGGCTCAAGGTCAGCGACCATCCGCCGGAGCAGATGCACGACGCGATCGCGGCGGCGCTCGGGCTGAAGGACATCCGGGTGCTGACCGCGACCCAGGACGTGCACGCGGCGGAGCGCGAGCAGTGGGACGACGGCTGCAACGTGCTCGCCGTCGAGCCGGGCGTCGTCGTGGCCTACGAGCGCAACGTCACGACCAACACCCATCTGCGCAAACAGGGCATCGAGGTGATCGAGATCCCCGGCAGCGAACTGGGCCGGGGCAGGGGTGGTCCGCGCTGCATGAGCTGCCCTGTGGAGCGAGAGTCTGTATAGCGATGCGAATGTTCGTATAGACTTCCATCGTCACCGCCTTTCGCGACCCAGGAGCAGCCGTCATGGCGATACAACTCGAAGGCCGCCACTGCCTCAAGGAGCTGGATTTCACGGCCGAGGAGTTCCGTGGCCTGATCGGCCTGGCCGCCGACCTCAAGGCCGCGAAGCGTGCGGGCACCGAGGTCCAGCGGCTGCGCGGCAAGAACATCGCACTGATCTTCGAGAAGTCGTCGACCCGTACGCGCTGCGCCTTCGAGGTTGCCGCGGCCGACCAGGGCGCGTCCACGACCTACATCGACCCGGCCGGCTCCCACATCGGCAGCAAGGAGTCGGCCAAGGACACCGCCCGGGTGCTGGGCCGGATGTTCGACGCGATCGAGTTCCGCGGTGACGCGCAGGACACCGTGGAGCAGCTCGCCGCGCACGCGGGCGTGCCCGTCTACAACGGGCTCACCGACGACTGGCACCCCACCCAGATGCTCGCCGACGTGCTGACCATGACCGAGCACACCGACAAGCCGCTGGAGGCCGTCTCCTTCGCCTACCTCGGTGACGCCCGCTTCAACATGGGCAACTCCTACCTGGTCACCGGTGCCCTGCTGGGCATGGACGTGCGCATCGTGGCGCCCGAGGCGTACTGGCCGGCCGAGGAGATCGTCGCCACGGCCCGCCGGCTGGCCGAGGAGAGCGGGGCGCGGATCACGCTCACCGAGGACATCGCCGAGGGCGTGCGCGGCGCGGACTTCGTCGCCACCGACGTCTGGGTCTCGATGGGCGAGCCCAAGGAGGTCTGGGACGAGCGGATCAAGGCGCTCGCTCCCTACGCGGTGACCATGGACGTGCTGCGCGCGACGGGCAACGCGGACGTCAGGTTCCTGCACTGCCTGCCCGCCTTCCACGACCTCGGCACCACGGTGGCGCGCGAGATCCACGAGCGCCACGGCCTCGCGGAGCTCGAGGTGACCGACGAGGTCTTCGAGTCAGCCCACTCCGTCGTCTTCGACGAGGCGGAGAACCGTATGCACACGATCAAGGCGGTCATGGTGGCCACGCTGGCCGACGCTGAATAGCATGCGCACGATTGGGTGATCATGCGTGGGCGGCGGTTAGTATGCCGCCATCGATGGGGTCCGGGCTCGTACGTCCGGGCCCCACTTCCTTGTGTGCGGCCGCGCATGACCTGCGCGCCCCCACGACCCGCTCGCCCACCGCACGACAGCACGACGCGTGCCCCAACCTCTTTCCCCGAAGACCTCGACCCCGGTCGCGAACACCTGGATCGTCGCCGCGACCTTCGCCGTCCCCGCCGCCGTCGTGCCCCTCGACGTCGTGATGAACCTGACCACGATCGGCACGCTCGCGATCATGGTCGCCGTCAACGTCGCTCTGATCTCGCTGCGCCGCCGCTATCCGGGTACGGAGACGAAGTTCCGGGTGCCGCTGTACCCGCTGACCCCGGTGTTCGGCGTGCTGTGCTGCCTCTACCTCATCTGGGGCACCTGCCGGCCGACCTGGGTGCAGTTCGCGGTCTTCCTGCTGGTGGGCGCGGTCGTCTACGCGCTCTACGGCCGGCGTCACTCGTGGCTGGCCACCGGCCCGCGGGCGGACGCCGGCACGTCGCACAGCAGGAACGACCTGGTCGGCACCGCCTCCGCGGAGTGAGACCCGGCCGTGCCGGTCAATCAATACCGGGCGGGCAGGGTGAACCGGACCGCCTTGCCGCGGTCCGTCGGGCGGCGCCCTCAGTCCGAGCTCAGCGCACGGACCAACAGCAGTCCGCGGCCGTGCTCCTGCCGGCGGTCGGGTGCTGGAAGCGGTGCCGCCGGTGAGAGATCGCCGGGCGGTGCCGGATCGGCGTCGTGCACCTCCACGTGACAGCCCGTGGGCAGCAGCTCGATCACCAGCTGTATGGGGACGCCGCACGGGGTGTGCTCCACCGCGTTGGCCACCAGCTTCGCCGTGAGCAGCTCGGCCGTGTCGCAGTCCGCGGACGCCTCGATGTCCGCCAGCGCGGCGCGGACCATCGCGCGCGCCATGGGCACGGCTGCCGGGTGGTGCGACAGCGCGATGCGCCAGGAGGCGATCTGGGCGGAGTCGGCGGCTTCGGGCAAGGCGGATGTCCGTTCGGTGGTGATGGTGTGTTCACCCTACGAACAGCCGGAGAACGGACAGCGGCCCCGCGGGCCTGCCGCCGCGACCTGTGCCAGAACCGGGACGGGATCCCAGCACTGTCACAACGCGGGTATAGCGCACTCGTGACGGCAGTCACGGATGGGTGATAACTTCGAGAGGCAGGCAGCAGGCCGACCGCCCGCCGAAGGAGGCCCCACTCCATGAGCCCCTTTTCCGGTTCCGCGACGCGCACCGAGCGCTGGCACCATCTGCGGCTGACACTCCACGACGGCGTGGCGAGCGTCACGCTCGACCGGCCCGACAAGCTGAACGCCCTCACCTTCGGCGCCTACGCCGATCTGCGCGATCTGCTCGCCGAGCTCTCCCGCGAGCGGTCCGTGCGGGCCCTCGTGCTCGGCGGCGAGGGCCGCGGCTTCTGCTCGGGCGGCGACGTCGACGAAATCATCGGCGCGACCCTGTCCATGGACACCGCGCAGCTCCTCGACTTCAACCGGATGACGGGCCAGGTCGTCCGCGCGATCCGCGAATGCCCCTTCCCGGTGATCGCCGCGGTGCACGGCGTCGCCGCCGGGGCGGGAGCGGTGCTGGCGCTGGCCGCCGACTTCCGGATCGCCGACGCGTCGGCGAAGTTCGCCTTCCTGTTCACCAAGGTGGGGCTGTCCGGCGGTGACATGGGAGCGGCCTACCTGCTGCCCCGGGTGGTCGGGCTGGGCCACGCCACGCGGCTCCTCATGCTCGGCGAGCCGGTGCGCGCCCCCGAGGCGGAACGGATCGGCCTCCTGAGCGAGCTCGTCGACGAGGGCCAGGCGGACAAGCGCGCCGCCGAGCTGGCCCGGCGTCTCGCCGACGGACCGGCCCTGGCGTACGCCCAGACGAAGGCCCTGCTCACCGCGGAACTGGACATGCCGCTCGCCGCGGCGGTCGAGATGGACGCGGCTACGCAGGCGCTCCTGATGAACGGCGAGGACTACGCGGAGTTCCACGCGGCGTTCACGGAGAAGCGCCCGCCCAAGTGGCAGGGCCGCTGACATGACTGCCGCCTCCGCCCCGCCCCACGTCGGCGCGCCGGGTGCGCCCGGCGCACCCGCCCCCGGCCCGGCGGCCGTGCCGCTCCGGGCACGCCCGGACTCCGTGTTGTCATCCGACCCGGCGTCGGGCGGGGCGCCCGCCGGCGTGGTCTTCGCCAGGCCCGCAGACGCCGTCGACGCCGTGCCGCTCCGGGCCCCCGGCCCGGCCCCCGTCAGCGCGGCCGATGCCGCTACGCCCGTGCCGCCGTCGGTGTCGGCAGCCGACCCGGCTCCCGCCGAGGCGGCCCCCGGCCCGGCGGCCGTGCCGCTCCGGGCACGCCCCGACTCCGCCGGCATGCCGCCGTCGGCGTCGGCGTCGGAACAGGCTCCCGCCGACGCGTCTGCAAGCCCGACCCCCGCCGGTCCGCCCCGAGCCGACGCACCCGACGCATCCGGCCCGCCCAGCGCCGACGCACCGGGCGCGCCCCGTGGCGATGCGCTCCCCGGGTGCCTCGGGCAGCGGCGGTCCCTGAGCGTCGCCGTCATCGGGGGCGGGCCCGGGGGGCTGTACGCCGCCGCGCTGTTCAAGCGGCTCGATCCGGGCCGCGACGTCACCGTCTACGAACGCAACGCGCCCGACGACACCTTCGGCTTCGGCGTCGTCCTCTCCGACGAGACGCTCGGCGGGATCGAGCACGCCGACCCCGTGGTCTACGGCGCCCTCCAGGACGAGTTCGTCCGCTGGGACGACATCGACATCGTCCACCGCGGACACACGCTCACCTCCGGCGGCCACGGCTTCGCCGCTCTCGGCCGGCGCCGCCTGCTGGAGATCCTCCACGAGCGCTGCGCGGACCTCGGCGTCCGTCTCCGCTTCCGCACTCCCGCCCCGCCCGCCGCCGAACTCGCCGCCGGCCACGACCTCGTGATCGCCGCCGACGGCGTCCACAGCGCGACCCGCGGCGCCCACGCCGACGTCTTCGGGCCCCGGATCACCACGCACCGCTGCCGCTACATCTGGCTCGCCGCCGACTTCGGCTTCCCCTCCTTCCGGTTCGAGGTCGCCGAGACCGAGTACGGCGTCATGCAGCTGCACGGCTACCCGTTCTCAGCCGACGCCTCCACCGTCATCGTCGAGATGCGCGAGGAGGTCTGGCGCGCCGCCGGCTTCGACGAGCTCGACGAGCAGGAATCCGCCGCACGCTGCGCCAAGATCTTCACCGAGGCTCTCGACGGCCGCCCCCTGCGCGGCAACTCCTCCGCCTGGATCGCCTTCCGCACCGTCGTCAACGACCGCTGGTCGCACGGCAACACCGTGCTCCTCGGCGACGCCGCCCACACCGCGCACTTCTCCATCGGCTCCGGCACCAAGCTCGCCGTCGAGGACGCCCTCGCCCTCGCCGCCTGCGTACAGGAGCAGCCCGACCTGCCCGCGGCCCTCGCCGCGTACGAGAGCGAGCGCCGCCCCGTCGTCGAGTCCACCCAGCGGGCGGCGGCCGCGAGCCTGCGCTGGTTCGAGGAGCTCGCGACCTACCTCGACCAGCCGCCCCGGCAGTTCGCCTTCAACCTCCTCACCCGCAGCCGCCGCGTCACCCACGACAACCTGCGACTGCGCGACCCCGCGTTCACCGAGGCCGTCGAGCGGGACTTCGGCTGCCCGCCGGGCACACCGCCCATGTTCACCCCCTTCCGCCTGCGCGGACTGACCCTGCGCAACCGGGTCGTGGTCTCGCCCATGGACCTGTACGTCGCCGAGGACGGACTGCCCGGCGACTTCCACCTCGTCCACCTCGGCGCCCGAACACTGGGCGGCGCGGGCCTGGTGATGACCGAGATGGTGTGCGTGAGCCCCGAGGGCCGGATCACCCCGGGCTGCACCGGGCTCTACACTCCCGAGCAGGCCACCGCCTGGTGCCGCGTCACCGACTTCGTCCACCACCGCGCCCCGGGCACCGCGATCGGCGTCCAACTCGGCCACTCCGGCCGCAAGGGCTCCACCAAACTCATGTGGGAAGGCATCGACCAGCCCCTGGAACAGGGCAACTGGCCCGTGTCGGCCGCGTCCCCGATCCCGTACCGGCAAGGGATCAATCAGATCCCGCACGCACTCGACCGCGCCGGACTGGCCGAGATCAGGGCCCAGTTCGCCGCGGCCGCCCGGCGCGCCGCCCGCAGCGGCTTCGACCTGCTCGAACTCCACTGCGCCCACGGCTACCTGCTCTCCGGCTTCCTCTCGCCGCTGACCAACCACCGCACGGACGCCTACGGCGGCTCCCTGGAAAACCGGCTCCGCTTCCCCCTCGAGGTCTTCGACGCCGTGCGGGAGAGCTGGCCCGAGGAACGGCCCATGACCGTCCGCATCTCCGCCACCGACTGGGCGCACGGCGGCACCACGGCGGAGGACTCCGTGGCCGTGGCCCGCGCCTTCGCCGCCCATGGCGCCGACGCCATCGACGTCTCCACCGGACAGGTCGTACCCGACGAACGCCCCGCGTACGGCCGCTCCTACCAGACCCCGTATGCGGACCGCATCCGCAACGAGGCGGGCGTGCCGGTCATCGCGGTGGGCGCCATCTCCTCATGGGACGACGTCAACTCGATCCTGCTCGCGGGCCGGGCCGATCTCTGCGCCCTGGCCAGGCCCCACCTCTACGACCCCCACTGGACCCTGCATGCGGCGGCCGACCAGGACTACCAGGGCGACGCGGCCCCCTGGCCACTGCCGTACCGCGCGGGCAGCCGCAAGCCCCCGACGGGCCGCACCGACGCGCCCAAGCCCCGGCTCACGCTCGACTGATCAGGCCCGGCGCCGTGCGCGACACGCGGATGAGGCCGGCCGTCGTGCGCGACACGCGGATGAGGCCGGCCGCCGCGCGACACGCGGATCAGGCCCCGCCGCCGTGCGCGACACGCGGATCAGGCCCCGCCGCCGTGCACGAACGCCGCCCCGGCGTCCCGCAGCCGCGCGTGCAGCCGGGTGAACACGTCCGCGGAGCGTCCGCCCGGCCAGCCCTGCGGCAACAGCTCGGCGGGCAGCCCCGGGTCCGCGTACGGCAGCCGGCGCCAGGAGTCCAGAGCCGGTAGGTAGTCCCGGTAGGCGTCCTCGGCCGGGGTGTCGTCCCGGGCCTCCCAGGAGCGCAGCACCGGCTCGTGCAGGTCGAGGAACTCCTCGTGCTG
Source organism: Streptomyces sp. 5K101 (assembly GCF_046506645.1). Classification (NCBI taxonomy): domain Bacteria; kingdom Bacillati; phylum Actinomycetota; class Actinomycetes; order Kitasatosporales; family Streptomycetaceae; genus Streptomyces; species Streptomyces sp. 5K101. The sequence goes on from NZ_JBKFFO010000003.1 coordinate 110,830, forward strand.
CTTGGCGATCGCCGCCAGGTCCCACCAGCGCGAGACCGCCTCCGCCGTCGGGCTGAAGCCGAGGTGTTCGCCGCGGAACAGGTCCACGTACGTGTCCAGCTGGAGGCGGCGCAGGGTGTGCTGCGTCTCGTCGAAGAGGCGGGCGGGAGCGATCCACACCCCCGGAGCCGCCGCCCCGAAGCCCAGCCTGACCAGCCGGGAGCGCAGCAGATGGCGCTTGTGCCGCTCGGCCTCCGGCACCGAGAACACGGCGATGACCCAGCCGTCGGCGAGGTCGGCCGCTGTGCCCGCGTAGATCCGCCGGTCGCCGTCGTCGAGGAGCTGACGGGCGTCGGCGGACAGGGCGTAACCGGCGGCGCCGTCCGCGGTGCGCTCGGGCACGAGCAGCCCGCGGCGCTTGAGCCGGGACACCGAGGACCGGACCGACGGCGGGTCCACGCCGAGGACGCCCAGCAGCCGGATGAGCTCGGCCACGGCGAGGGAGCCCCTGTGCTCGCGCCCGTAGGCACCGTACAGGGTGACGATCAGGGATCGGGGGGTGTGCTGCTCGGCCACGCGATCACTCTAGAGCGCGCAGGCGGAAGCGCTGCAGCTTGCCGGTCGGTGTACGCGGCAGGGCATCCAGGAAGACGATCTCGCGCGGGCACTTGAACGGCGCGAGGCGCTGCTTGACCGACGCGGTCAGCTCCTCGGCCGTGCCGTCGCCCCGCACCACGCCCTCGCGCAGCACCACGTAGGCGACCACGATCTGGCCGCGCAGCTCGTCCGGGCGTCCGACGACCGCCGCCTCGGCCACGTCCGGGTGGTGCAGCAGGGCGTCCTCCACCTCGGGGCCCGCGATGTTGTAACCGGCCGAGATGATCATGTCGTCGGCGCGGGCGACGTAGCGGAACCAGCCGTCCGCCTCGCGCACGTAGGTGTCGCCCGTGATGTTCCAGCCGCCCCGGACGTACTCGGTCTGCCGCGGGTCGGCCAGGTAGCGGCAGCCGACCGGGCCGCGCACGGCGAGCAGCCCCGGCTCGCCGTCGGGCAGCGGGTCGCCCTGTTCGTCCACCACGCGGGCCTGCCAGCCCGGCACGGGGATCCCGGTGGTGCCCGGCCGGATCGCGTCGTCGGCCGCGGAGATGAAGATGTGCAGCAGTTCGGTGGCGCCGATGCCGTTGATGAGGCGCACTCCGGTCCGCTCATGCCAGGACTGCCAGGTGGCCGCGGGCAGGTTCTCCCCGGCCGACACGCAGCGCCGCAGCGAGCGGACGTCGTGCCCGTCGAGGTGGTCCAGCATCACGCGGTAGGCGGTGGGCGCGGTGAACAGGACCGACACCCGGTGCTCCGCGACGGCCGGCAACAGCTGCAGGGGTCCGGCCTGTTCCAGCAGCAGCGTGGACGCCCCGGCCCGCATGGGGAACACGACGAGCCCGCCGAGGCCGAAGGTGAACCCCAGCGGCGGACTGCCCGCGAACACGTCGTCCGGCTCGGGCCGCAGCACGTGGGCCGAGAAGGTGTCGGCGGTGGCGAGGACGTCCCGGTGGAAGTGCATGCACCCCTTGGGGCGGCCCGTGGTCCCGGAGGTGAAGGCGATCAGCGCCACGTCGTCGGCCGCCGTCGCGACCGCCTCGTACGGCTCCCTGGGGCGCGCCGCGGCCAGCCGCAGCAGGTCGTCGGGCGCTTCCCCGCCGTACGTGGTGATCCGCAGCCCCGGCGCCTCGGCCTTGACCAGGTCGTCGACCGACCGGATGTCGCACAGCGCGTGGCTCACCCGCGCCATCTCGCACACCGTGGCCAGTTCCTTCGCGCGCTGCTGGGCCAGCACGGTGACCGCGACGGCGCCCGCCTTGAGGACGGCGAGCCAGCAGGCCGCGAGATACGGCGTGGTCGGGCCGCGCAGCAGGACCCGGTTGCCGGGAACCACGCTCAGCTCGGAGGTGAGGACGTGCGCGATGCGGTCGACCTGTTCGCGCAGTTCGCCGTACGTCCAGACCTCGCCCTCGCCCGTACGGAAGACGGGCCGGCCCGCGCCGTGGCGTCCGATCATGCCGTCCAGGAGCTCCGCCGCGCAGTTGAGGCGCTGCGGATACCGGAGCGAGGGCAGATCGAAGACGAGGTCCGGCCACTGACCGCGGGGCGGTAGATGGTCGCGCGCGAAGGTGTCCAGGTGGGCCGAGGGTGTCAGCTCCATGGGTTCGCCCCTCTTCTGGTGGTGGGGTCGCGAAACGAGCGTATCGTGATGGTGACGACAGTCAACGGTGCGCGATACTGTGCTTTTCGCCGGGGAACACCCCGTGCCTCCGGCCGTCCGAGGTGGGGAGCGAATGCCCGTATTCTCACTCGATCCGGTACAGACCGCCTGGTGCGCCGAGCTGCGCGCCACGGCTATGACCCGATTGGCCCCGCTCGCCGAGAAGGGCGAACCGGGCCGTGTCAACCGCCCCTTGGTCGCCGCCCTCGGCGAACTCGGCCTGCTGGAACGCCTCTTCACGGCGGGCGCCCTCGAACTGTGCCTGCTGCGTGAGTCCCTGGCGTACGGCTGCACGGAGGCCGAGACCGCCCTCGCGCTCCAGGGGCTCGGCACCTTTCCCCTCCTCCAGGCGGGTGCCGAGGAGCAACGCCGGCGCTGGCTGCCCGAGGTGGTCGCCGGACGGGCGGTCGCGGCCTTCGCGCTGAGCGAGCCCGACGCCGGTTCGGACGCCGCCGCGCTCACCCTGAAGGCGGTGCCCGACGGTCGCGGCTGGCGCCTGAGCGGCGAGAAACGCTGGATCTCCAACGCGCCCGAGGCCGACTTCTACAGTGTCTTCGCGCGGACCACCGAAGGCGCGGGAGCCCGCGGCGTCACCGCGTTCCTCGTCCCCGCCGACCGCCCCGGACTGACCGGCACGCCGCTCGACATGCTCTCCCCGCACCCGATCGGCGCCCTCGCCTTCGACGACGTCCCCGTGACCGCCGACGACCTGCTCGGCGAGCCCGACTGCGGCTTCCGCGTCGCGATGAACACACTCAACCTCTTCCGGCCCAGCGTCGGGGCGTTCGCGGTGGGCATGGCGCGCGCCGCCCTGGACGCGACCCTCACGCACACCGCCCACCGCAAGGCCTTCGGCGGCACGCTGGGGGAACTGCAGTCGGTCGCCCACACGATCGCCGACATGGCCACCCGCACCGAGGCCGCGCGCCTGATGGTGTACGCGGCGGCCTGTGCGTACGACGAGGGGGCAACCGACGTGCCGACGCGGTCCGCGATGGCCAAGCTGCTCGCAACCGAGACCGCCCAGTACGTCGTCGACGCGGCCGTCCAACTGCACGGCGCCCGCGCCCTCCAGCGCGGTCACCTGCTCGAACACCTCTACCGGGAGGTCCGCGCCCCCCGGATCTACGAGGGCGCGACCGAGGTCCAGCGCACGATCATCGCCAAGGAGCTGTACGCCGAGGAGGCCGCCCGATGAGCCTGCAACGGCACAACCCGGCCGAACTGTCCCCGCCGACCGGCTTCTCCCACGCGGTCACCGCGTCCGGTACGCGGCTGGTGTTCCTCGCCGGGCAGACCGCTCTGGACACCGATGGCAAAGTCGTGGGGGTCACGCTGCCCGAGCAGTTCGAGACGGCCCTGACCAACCTGCTCGCCGCTCTCGCCGCGGCCGGCGGCACCCCGCACGACCTGGCCCGCGTCACCGTCTACACCACCGACGTGGCCGACTACCGGGCCCACGCCGTCGAGTTGGGCCGCATCTGGCGCCGGCTGGCGGGGCGCGACTACCCGGCGATGGCCGTGATCGGCGTGGTCAGGCTGTGGGACGACGCCTGCCTGGTCGAGGTGGACGGGACGGCCGTGCTGCCCTGACGACGACCCTCGGCAGGCGGCCGTGCGAAGACCCCGGCACATTCTCGTGCCGGGGCCCTCGATCCAGGGGTTGCGACAGGGCTCAGGTCATCGCAGAGGGACCTCGGCCGCGTCCGCGTACGCGCTCGCCCCGAGCACCGGCTGCCATCGCCAGGGCGCAGAGCAGGGCGACAACGCCGACGATCACGTTGTTGACGACGGTCCGCACGGTGTCGACGTTTCCGGCGACGACCCACGGCGCGATGATCGTGAAGAGGCCTATGGCGCATGCTGCCCACGCCATGGCGTGAGTGCGCTCGTATGCCGATCCCAGGCCGCTCATGCAGACCGCGTAGGCGATGCCGAGGATCAGGTTGGTCACCGCCAGTGCGGTGAGGCCGCTGAATCCGGCTATCCACGGCGACGCCGCGAGGTATACACCGGTCAGCAGTGCGAGTGCTTCGACGGCCTGGGCCGCGGGATTCGTCGTCGCCCGCTCGAAGCGGGAACGCATCTCGGCCAGGTCCGGGTGTTGTGTGATGTCTGAACGGGTGGTCATGGTGGGCCGCCTCCTGTCAGCAGCCTTATCTGTCCTTTATATCCATGGAACGCCTGTCGGTTCCCTAGGTCAATGGGAAATTTCCCGACCCCGACCACCAGCGCCGCTTGGCGGCCGCCCCCTCACCGGAGGGCCGGCGCCGGTCGCGTCGCCGCGCCGACGGGCGAGCGTCGGTGTCGAATGTCACGCTGGGATCCCACGTATCTACGAAGGGTAGTCACCTTGATCACCACCGACTTCGTCCCGGGCTCCCCCTGTTGGCTCGACCTCGGAGCCCCCGACGTCCGTGCCGCCGCGGCCTTCTACGGCGCGGTGCTCGGCTGGGAGTACGAGTCCATGGGGGAGGGGGAGGAGATGGAAGGCGGGATGTTCCGGAGGGACGGCAAGATCGTCGCCGGGCTCGGCAAGCTCACCGAGGAGGGCGCGCGCTCGGCCTGGATGATCTACCACTGCATCACCGACGCGGATGCCACGACCGAGGCCGTGCGGCGCGCGGGCGGCACGGTGCGGGTGGCGCCGATGGACCTCGACGACTGGGGCCGCATGGCGCAGTACAGCGATCCCCTGGGGGGTCAGTTCGCCGTCTGGCAGCCGGGGACGAACAAGGGCGTGGAGCTGGTGGACCAGCCGGGCTCGCTGTCCTGGACCGAGCTGTTCACGAGTGACGCCGCGGCCGCGAAGGACTTCTACGGCGGCATCTTCGGCTGGCAGTTCAGTGACATGGAGCTGCCGGGCGGCGGGGGCACGTATGCCCTCATCACGCCCGCGGGGCTGTCGGAGGACCGCATGCACGGCGGCATCATGGAGCTCCGCACGGAAGACCTCTCGCTGGCGAACGGGCGGCCGTACTGGCACCCGGTCTTCGCCGTCGCCGACTGCGACGCCGCGGTCGCCGAGGTCACCGAGAAGGGCGGCAGCGTGCAGATGGGGCCGGAGGACGTCGAGGGCGTCGGCCGGCTGGCCGTCTGCCTCGACCCCTCGAAGGCCGACTTCGTGGTGCTCACTCCGACCGAGAGCTGAACCGGGGCGACCTGGGAGGTGGCAGCGGTGTGCCCACTGCACCGCTGCCGGATTCCTGGGCGAGGCTCCGTCACCAGTCGTGGTGGGTGACGGAGCCTCAGGCGCCTGGAGCGACACTCTGTCCGGCACATCGGTCATGTGCCGACGTGCCCGGTTCTCAGATGTCGCGGAAGATCTCGATCTGCGCCCCCACCGTGTTCAGCCGCTCCGCCAGGTCCTCGTACCCGCGGTTGATGACGTACACGTTCCGCAGCACCGACGTGCCCTCCGCCGCCATCATCGCGAGGAGGACGACCACCGCGGGGCGCAGTGCCGGCGGGCACATCATCTCCGCCGCGCGCCAGCGCGTGGGGCCCTCCACCAGGACCCGGTGCGGGTCGAGCAACTGGAGCCGGCCGCCCAGGCGGTTGAGGTCCGTGAGATAGATCGCACGGTTGTCGTAGACCCAGTCGTGGATCAGCGTCTGGCCCTGCGCCATGGCCGCGATCGCCGCGAAGAACGGCACGTTGTCGATGTTCAGGCCGGGGAACGGCATGGGGTGGATCTTGTCGATCGGCGCTTCCAGCTTGGACGGCCGCACGGTCAGGTCCACCAGACGGGTGCGGCCGTTGTCCGCCGCGTACTCGCCGGAGCGGTCGTGGTCGAGGCCCATCTCCTCCAGGACCGCCAGCTCGATCTCCAGGAACTCGATGGGCACCCGGCGGATCGTCAGCTCCGACTCGGTCACCACGGCGGCGGCGATCAGGCTCATCGCCTCGACCGGGTCCTCGGAGGGTGAGTAGTCGACGTCCACGTCGATGTTCGGCATGCCGTGCACGGTGAGCGTCGTGGTGCCGATGCCCTCGACCTTGACGCCCAGCGCCTCCAGGAAGAAGCACAGGTCCTGGACCATGTAGTTGGAGGAGGCGTTGCGGATGACGGTCACGCCGTCGTGCCGCGCGGCGGCCAGCAGCGCGTTCTCGGTCACCGTGTCGCCGCGCTCGGTCAGGACGATCGGCCGGTCCGGCGATGTCGAACGGTCCACCCGGGCGTGGTAGATGCCCTCGGTCGCCGTGATGTCCAGTCCGAAGCGGCGCAGGGCGATCATGTGGGGCTCGATGGTCCGCGTCCCGAGGTCGCAGCCGCCGGCGTACGGCAGGCGGAAGGTGTCCATCCGGTGCAGCAGCGGCCCGAGGAACATGATGATGGACCGCGTACGGCGGGCGGCGTCGGCGTCCATGGAGTCCATCTCGAGACCGGCGGGCGGCACGATCTCCAGGTCCATGCCGTCGTTGATCCAACGCGTACGCACGCCGATCGAGTTGAGCACTTCGAGCAGCCGGTAGACCTCTTCGATGCGGGCCACGCGCCGCAGCACGGTCCGCCCCTTGTTGAGCAGCGAGCCGCACAGCAGAGCCACGCACGCGTTCTTGCTCGTCTTGACGTCGATGGAGCCGGAGAGACGGCGTCCGCCGACGACTCGCAGATGCATGGGCCCCGCGTAGCCGAGCGAGACGATTTCACTGTCGAGCGCCTCACCGATGCGCGCGATCATCTCAAGGCTGATGTTCTGATTACCGCGCTCGATACGGTTGACGGCGCTCTGACTGGTGCCGAGCGCCTCGGCAAGCTGACTCTGTGTCCAGCCGCGATGCTGACGGGCGTCACGGATGAGCTTGCCGATGCGTACGAGGTAGTCGTCTGCCATGGCTGGAGGCTATCTCACATATGAGATGTGATCGTGCGGGGGTGGGCTGTTGGAGTGATGTCACCTCCCTGTGGTGGCTGTTCGCCTGTTGGTGTATGTCCAGAGGGAGTTCATCCTCTTGTGCCCGAAATGCGGCACAGTACTCGCGGCCGATCCCTTCGGGGGTCGGATCGGGTCCGCCGGAGGGTCGCCTCGGGTCCACCTCCCGGTTGAAGCGCAGGAGGAAGGTGTCCGGGCATGACCGAGCCGCGGTCATGTACTAGAGTTATCTCGACATCGAGATATCTGCCGAAGGCGTACCGCAAGCCGCCTGTCGGTAAGGGTTACCTAACTAAGCCTTACCTTAGCGGATCGGCGAGGAGCCGTGGCGGCAGCATTGAGGTAGTACGCGCACATTGATGAAGGAGACTGTCGTGTCGGCGAACAGCTTCGACGCCCGCAGCACGCTGCGCGTGGGCGACGAGTCGTACGAGATCTTCAGGCTGGACAAGGTCGAGGGCTCCGCGCGCCTCCCCTACAGCCTCAAGGTCCTCCTGGAGAACCTGCTCCGCACCGAGGACGGCGCGAACATCACCGCCGACCACATCCGGGCGCTCGGCAACTGGGACTCCCAGGCCCAGCCCAGCCAGGAGATCCAGTTCACGCCGGCCCGCGTGATCATGCAGGACTTCACCGGCGTTCCCTGTGTCGTCGACCTCGCCACCATGCGCGAGGCCGTCAAGGAGCTCGGCGGCGACCCGGCGAAGATCAACCCGCTGGCCCCGGCCGAGCTGGTCATCGACCACTCCGTCATCGCCGACAAGTTCGGCACCGCCGACGCCTTCGGCCAGAACGTCGAGCTCGAGTACGGCCGCAACAAGGAGCGCTACCAGTTCCTGCGCTGGGGCCAGACCGCCTTCGACGAGTTCAAGGTCGTCCCGCCGGGCACCGGCATCGTCCACCAGGTGAACATCGAGCACCTGGCCCGTACGGTCATGGTCCGCAACGGCCAGGCCTACCCCGACACCCTCGTCGGCACCGACTCGCACACCACCATGGTCAACGGCCTCGGTGTGCTCGGCTGGGGCGTCGGCGGCATCGAGGCCGAGGCCGCCATGCTCGGCCAGCCGGTCTCCATGCTCATCCCGCGCGTCGTCGGCTTCAAGCTGACCGGCGAGCTGCCCACCGGCACCACTGCCACCGACCTGGTTCTCACCATCACCGAGATGCTGCGCAAGCACGGCGTCGTCGGCAAGTTCGTCGAGTTCTACGGCGAGGGCGTCGCCGCCACCTCCCTCGCGAACCGCGCCACCATCGGCAACATGTCGCCGGAGTTCGGCTCCACCGCCGCGATCTTCCCGATCGACGGCGAGACCCTGAAGTACCTCAAGCTCACCGGCCGCTCCGAGCAGCAGGTCGCGCTCGTCGAGGCGTACGCCAAGGAGCAGGGCCTCTGGCTCGACCCGGCCGCCGAGCCCGACTTCTCCGAGAAGCTCGAGCTCGACCTGTCCACGGTCGTCCCCTCCATCGCCGGCCCGAAGCGCCCGCAGGACCGCATCGTCCTCGCGAACGCCGCCGAGCAGTTCAAGCAGGACGTCCGCAACTACGTCGACTCCGTCGACGAGGCGGGCATGGAGTCCTTCCCGGCCTCCGACTCCCCGGCCATGGGCAACGGCGTACCGTCCAACGCGGTCCCCGTGACCGCCCCCGACGGCTCGACCTACACGCTCGACCACGGCGCCGTCACCGTCGCCGCGATCACCTCCTGCACCAACACCTCGAACCCGTACGTCATGGTCGCCGCCGCGCTGGTGGCCAAGAAAGCGGTCGAGAAGGGCCTGACCCGCAAGCCGTGGGTCAAGACCACCCTCGCCCCGGGCTCCAAGGTCGTCACCGACTACTTCGACAAGGCGGGCCTGACCCCCTACCTCGACAAGGTCGGCTTCAACCTCGTCGGCTACGGCTGCACCACCTGCATCGGCAACTCCGGCCCGCTGCCGGAGGAGGTCTCCAAGGCGGTCAACGACCACGACCTCGCGGTCACCTCGGTGCTGTCCGGCAACCGCAACTTCGAGGGCCGGATCAACCCCGACGTCAAGATGAACTACCTCGCCTCCCCGCCGCTGGTCGTCGCGTACGCCCTCGCCGGCTCGATGAAGGTGGACATCACCAAGGAGGCGCTCGGCACCGACACCGAGGGCAACCCGGTCTACCTCAAGGACATCTGGCCGACCGAGGCCGAGGTCAACGACGTCGTCGCCAACGCCATCGGCGAGGACATGTTCTCCAAGTCCTACTCCGACGTCTTCGCGGGCGACGCCCAGTGGCAGGCGCTGTCGATCCCGACCGGCAACACCTTCGAGTGGGACCCGCAGTCCACCTACGTCCGCAAGCCCCCGTACTTCGAGGGCATGGAGATGGAGCCGGCCCCCGTCCAGGACATCGCCGGTGCGCGCGTCCTGGCCAAGCTCGGCGACTCGGTCACCACCGACCACATCTCCCCGGCCGGCGCCATCAAGGCCGACACCCCGGCCGGCAAGTACCTCACGGAGCACGGCGTCGAGCGCCGCGACTTCAACAGCTACGGCTCCCGCCGCGGCAACCACGAGGTCATGATCCGCGGTACGTTCGCCAACATCCGGCTGCGCAACCAGATCGCGCCGGGGACGGAAGGCGGCTACACCCGCGACTTCACGCAGGAGGGCGGCCCGGTCTCCTTCATCTACGACGCCTCGCAGAACTACCAGGCCGCCGGCGTCCCGCTGGTGATCCTGGCGGGCAAGGAGTACGGCTCCGGCTCGTCCCGTGACTGGGCCGCCAAGGGCACCGCGCTCCTCGGCGTCAAGGCCGTCGTCGCCGAGTCGTACGAGCGCATCCACCGCTCGAACCTCATTGGCATGGGCGTCCTGCCGCTGCAGTTCCCGGAGGGCGCGTCGGCGTCGTCCCTCGGCCTGACCGGTGAGGAGACCTTCTCCATCTCCGGCGTCACCGAGCTCAACGAGGGCACCACGCCGCGCACGGTCAAGGTCACCACCGACACCGGTGTGGAGTTCGACGCGGTCGTCCGCATCGACACCCCCGGTGAGGCGGACTACTACCGCAACGGCGGCATCATGCAGTACGTGCTGCGCAACCTCATTCGCGGATAAGCACCGCCGCGGCTGACGGACCAGGCGCGAAGCAAGAGGGCCGCACCCCCGGCAACGGGAGTGCGGCCCCTTCGCGTGACGGATCAGAACATCAGCCGGTACGTGTTCCAGCCGGCGGTGCCGATCTTGACGCGCGGCTTGAAGGGGAACATGGCGATACCAGTGCCCGAGTAGCGCCACAGCGCGCCCGCGGTGTCGCGTGCGATCAGGTCCGTCGTGCCGTCGAGGTCGATGTCACCGACGGAGACGAGGCTGTTGAACATGTTCCAGCCGGTACCGATCTTGGTGCGCGCGCTGAACGGGGTCGTGCGGCTGCCGGTGCCCTTGTAGAGCCACAGTGTGCCGCCACCGTCACGGGCGACGATGTCGGCCTTGCCGTCACCGGTCAGGTCGCCCTTGCCGGTGATCTGGTTGTAGATCTGCCAGCCGGAGCCGACCTTGGAGCGGCCGGTCAGCTTGCCGTTGCCGTAGCCCAGGTAGAGCCACAGGTTCCCGCTGCCGTCACGGGCGAGCAGGTCGTCGGCGCCCGCGCCGGCGAGGTTGCCCGTGGAGAGCACCCTGTTGTAGATGCCCCAGCCGGTGCCGACGGTCACCGGGTCCTCACCCCAGAAGAGGTGGTACAGGGCGCCGGAGCTCTCGACCGTCCAGATGCCGTCGGACGAGCCGTCCGCGTCGTGGTCGGCCTGCGTCATGTGCCTGCTGCTGGTCCAGCCGTAACCGACGTGTTCCCGGCTGTCGAGACCGCCGGAACCGTTCGGCGCGTAACCGTACATGTTGCCCGCGCTGTTGACGCCGTACAGCGCGTTGACCGGGGCGTCGGCGGCCGTGGACTGGATGCCGAAGGTGTTCCCGCTCGTGGCGGGCGCCTGGGAGGCGGCGGTCGCGGCGGGCGCCGGGTCCGCGGCGGACGCCGATCCGGCGGCCACCCCCGTGACGAGCAGTGCCGCGGCGGTCGCCGCGGCAACGAGGCGGGCACGCGCCCGGCCGCGCTTGGGGCCAGAGAGTTCGGCCACGTAAGTCTCCATGAGAGTGTCTCGATGACGTGGCCCGCCCCGCTCGACGGGGCAGGCCACAGATTCACCCTGATCCTTTCATGCGACCTTCACAGGCTCACTGGTTTTTCGTGTAGCGGAATCGCTACAACCGCTCACCGTGCCACGCTGTTTCAACCAAGCAGCTCCACCTCCGCGAGCGTGCCCTGTTCCGCCAGGACGAGCCGGTAGTGCGCGTACGCCCCCGGCTCGTCGAGCGTGAACACCCGCGTCTGCCGGTCCCAGGCGAACGACTCGCCCGACCGCTTGTCCAGGTCCGTCCACGACCGGCCGTCGGCCGAGCCCTGCAGGACCCAGGACTTCGGCGCCTTCTCCTTCGCCGCCGAGGTCAGCGTGTACTGCACCGCCCGGGTCCCCTGCGCCACCGGCAGGTCGGCCGACGTGACCGCCGCGGATGTGGCCGAGGAGTTGTCGAGGAGCGGGCCGCTGGCCGTGGTCAGGTCGTGCCGCGGAGCGGGGGCCTTGTCGTCCTGCGTGATCGAGACGGGCGCGGCGTCCTTGCCCGTGCCCCACGCGGACGGCCTCGGGCCCATGGCGAACTCCAGCGTGCCGCCCCTGGCGACCACCTCGTGCGGCAGCGACGTGGAGTTCCACTTCTTGCCGTTGACCTTCAGGCCCTGCACGTAGATGTTCCGCGCGCTGTTCCTCGGGGCCTTCACCACCAGCTCACGCCCGTTGTCGAGGTGCACGGTCGCCTTGGTGAACAGAGGCGAGCCGATGGTGTACTCCCCGCTGCCCATCACCAGCGGGTAGAACCCGAGCGCGGAGAACAGGTACCAGGCGGACTGCTCGCCGTTGTCCTCGTCGCCGTGGTAGCCCTGGCCGATCTCGCTGCCCGTGTACAGGCGCGAGAGCACCTCGCGCACCTTCTCCTGCGTCTTCCACGGCTGGGACGCCGCGTTGTACATGTAGGTGACGTGGTGGGCGACCTGGTTAGAGTGGCCGTACATGCCCATCCGCACGTCGCGCGCCTCGGTCATCTCGTGGATGACGGAGCCGTACGAGCCGACGAACTCCGGCGACGCCGTCTCGGGCGTGGCGAAGTAGGTGTCGAGCTTCTTGCCGAGGGCCGAGCGGCCGCCGTAGAGGTTGGCGAGACCGCGCGAGTCCTGGGGCGCCGTGAAGGCGTAGCCCCAGCCGTTGGTCTCCGTGTAGTCGTAGCCCCACACCCGCGGGTCGTACTGGCCCGACGGAACCCGCCAGTCACCCTTGAGGTTGCGGCCCTGGAAGAAGCCGGCCTCGGAGTCGAAGAGCGTGACGTAGTTGCGGGCGCGGTTCAGGAAGTACTCCGCCTCCTCCCGGTAGCGCGCCTTCTTCGTCTTCTCGTACAGCGCCTTGCCCATCTCGGCGAGCCCGTAGTCGTTGAGGTAGCCCTCCAGCGACCAGGACAGGCCCTCGTGGGTCGCGGTGGAGGCGTAGCCGAGGAACGGCGAAATCTCCATGCCCTTGCGGCCCACCCCCGACGACGGCGGGACCACGGTCGCGTTCTTCAGCGCCGCCTCGTACGCCGCCTCCGCGTCGAAGTCCACGCCCTTGACGTAGGCGTCGGCGAAGGCCACGTCCGAACTGGTGCCGGTCATCAGGTCCGCGTAGCCGGGGGAGGACCACCGGGAGATCCAGCCGCCGTCCTTGTACTGCTGGACGAAGCCGTCCACCAGCTCGCCCGCCTTCTTCGGCGTCAGGAAGGAGTACGCCGGCCAGGTCGTGCGGTAGGTGTCCCAGAAGCCGTTGTTGACGTACACCTTGCCGTCGACGATCTTCGCGCCGGTGTGGGTCGGGGTGTCGGGCCCGGGCATCGGCGAGAAGGGGCTCGCGTACTGGTACCGGGGGTTGCGCTTGGTGCCGGTGTTCTCGAAGCCCGAGTTCGGGTAGAGGTAGAGCCGGTACAGGCTGGAGTAGAGCGTGGTCAGCTGGTCCCACGTGGCCCCTTCGACCTCGACCCTGCCCAGCAGGTCGTCCCACGCGTCCTGCGCCTTGCCGCGGACGCGCTCGAAGCCGGTGCCCGCCGGGATCTCGTCGGCGAGGTTCTTCTTCGCCTGCTCCACGCTGATCAGCGAGGTGGCGATGCGCAGGGTCACCGTGCGGTCGTCGCCCGCGTCGAAGCGGAGCCTTCCCTTGACGCCGTCGGCCGCCGAGTCGGTGACCGGCGCGTCGAAGACGCCGTGGACGAACAGCCGCGTGGCACCCGTGGACAGACCGCTCTTGACGTCGGAGAAGCCGGTGAAGGACCGGTTCGCGGGATGGAGGGTGAGACCGCCCTGCTCGGTCACGTTGTCGAAGATGACGCTCGCGTCGTCACCGGGATAGGTGAACCGCATCATCGCCGCGTGGTCGGTCGGCGTCATCTCGGCCTTGAGACCGTTCTCGAACGTCACGCCGTAGTAGTGCGGGCGAGCGGTCTCGTTCTCGTGCCGGAAGGGTAGCGCCCGGCCGGTGCGCGAGGTGTCCGGGGTGCCGGCCGCGGCGGACGGCATCAGCTGGAACGTCTGCCGGTCGCCCATCCACGGGCTCGGCTCGTGGCTGGTGCTGAACGCCTGCACCGTGGGCAGGTTGTCCGCGTTGTTGCCGCGCGCGTACTCGTAGAGCCAGCTCCGGGAGCCCGCGTTGGTGACCGGCGTCCAGAAGTTGAACCCGTGCGGGACGGCGGTGGCGGGGAAGGTGTTGCCGCGGGAGAAGGAACCGCTGGAGTTGGTGCCGCGCGTCGTGGAGGCGTAGTCCGACAGGTGCGTGAGCCGCTTCTCGGGCGCCTTGGGCCGGATCGTGATGTCGTCGATCCAGCCCTGGAACTTCGCCGGGCCCTTGGGGGAGTCGTACGCCACCAGGACGCGGTCGACGGTCTTGCCGGCCGCGACCGTGCCGATGCCGGAGGCGACGGCGTTCCACTGGTTGACGTACAGCCGCTTGGCGGCGCCCTGGCCCTGGGGTGTCAGCAGGCCGCCGTGCGCGTCGACGGCCTTGAGGTCGCTGAGGTACGTGCCGTCGGTGAAGGTGAGGTCCACTGCCACGTTCGTGGCGGGGTAGCCGAGGTCGGTCTCCGCCATGGCGGGGAAGACCTTGTACGACAGCTCGGTGTCGCGCCGCACGGCGATGTCGACGTCGAAGACCTTGTTGTACGAGTAGGCGCGGCCGTCCGGCGTGTGGGTGCCCGCGTACCGCAGCGCCCGCTTTCCGGTGAAGCCGGCCCCGGCCTTGGCGGTGGGGGAGCCGCTGGGGCCGCGGTCGACCTGGGTGCGCATGTCGTCCGGGACGGGTGTGCTCGTGTCGCCGTTGGAGAATTGGACGTCCGCGAGCTGGGTGATCCCGGACGCGCCGTTGTTCTTGGTGATCTCCAGGCGGTAGTGCGCGTACGCCGTCACCTCGGACGGCGAGCCGATGTCGTACGTCCTGGTCTCGAAGCGCTTGGCGAAGGTCTCGCCCGCACGGGTGTCGAGGACAGTCCACGTCTTTCCGTCGGCCGAGCCCTTGAGCGTCCAGTCCCTCGGGTCGCGCTCGGCGAAGTCGTTGGCGGACGTCAGCGCGTAGGTGGCGACCTTGACCGGCTCGTCGGTGTCGAACTCGACCCAGCCGGTGGGCTCGAAGGTAAGCCATTTGCTGCCCGGCAGGAGGTCGACGAGGTTTTCCTTCGTCTCGCCGGCGCCGGTGTTCTCGCCGCTGGCGCGCAGTCCGGTCACCTTGTCGGTGACATTGCCCGGAATTCCGCTCGAGAATCCGCCGTCGACGCCCGAAGACCGCTTCTTTCCGTCCGTGCCGACTTCGACGGTATTACGCCAATTGGGCTGTTTTTCATCCGCTTCGAAGGACGACGTGAATTCCTGGTCGGCAGCGGGTGATTGGGCGGTGTGTGCGGGAAGGGCGACGGCGACGGAAGGGGCCGTCAACATGAGGAGTGAGGCGCTCACCGCCAGGGTGACCGCATGGGCTGGTCTCTGCCAGGGTCGGAGTCTGGGCTGCATCCCGGGTCATTCCTCCAGGGGAAGGCGCGTTGGACAACGTTGTCAGGCGCGAGGCGCAGGATCCAGTAGGGAGCCAAGCTTCCTTCGGTGTCAAGGGTGTTGGCGTTGCAGGCGGGTCGGAATATGGTGTTCCGCGAAGAATGCAGCGGTCGTCGGCGGCCGCACGGGTCCTTTGTGTCCGCGAGGTCTCAACTCGGGAAAGACTGCCGTCCAACCTTGCATTCGATCTTGCTCAGTTGGCGGGAAGTGGACTATACCTGTCGGCGTCCGTAGAGGAGTTACAGATTGCGGGCAGGGGGGACGACCGGCGGTCGGGCCACGTGGACCGGCGGCCGGAAAAGATCCGTTCCCGCTGCCGGCCGGTGCACGATGCGAGCTTCACTGGGTTTCCCTTCGGGAAAACGCAGCAACCGACCGCGGTAACGGGGCCCTTCGCCTGAGGCGAGCAGTACGGGCGACCGGTACACCGCCTGAGTCCTGGAGAAGGCGAGGACTTGAGCATGGGATTCACCTCCGCCCACGACAACAATGAGGGCCTCAGCCGTCGAAATCTGATCAAGCGGTCGGCCGCACTCGGGCTGATTGCCGTCCCGACGATGAGTTTCCTGTCCGCTTGTGCGAGCGGTGACGGCGGCACGGACAATCAGGTCGAGAAGGGCGAGAAGAGCGCTCAGAACCCGCTCGGCGTCAACGAGACGGCCCAGCTGGAGGTCGTCATCTTCGACGGCGGCTTCGGCACGCAGTACGCCAAGGACGCCGTCGCGGTCTACGAGAAGAACTTCCCCAAGGCCCCCAAGGTCAAGTTCTCCGCGACGCAGAAGATCCAGTCCGTCCTGCAGCCGCGCTTCAACCAGGGCAGCCCGCCCGACCTGATCGACAACTCCGGCGCGGAGCAGATGGACATGGGCGTCCTGGTCGGCAAGAAGCAGCTCGCCGACCTCACCCCGCTGCTCGACGCCCCGTCGGTCGACGACCCGAACAAGAAGGTCCGCGACACGCTGCGGCCGGGCATCGTCGAGATGGGCCAGTTCGACGGCGATCCCGTCTGGGTCTTCTACTACGCCTACACCGTGTACGGCGTGTGGTACTCCCAGAAGGCCCTGGACGGCCTGGACGCCACGTACCCGGAGACCTGGGACGACATGCTGGCCCTCTGCGAGAAGGCCAAGAAGAAGGGCATCGCGGGCTGGACGTACGCGGGCAAGCACCCGTACTACATCCCCTTCTCGCTCTACCCGATGATCGCCAAGGTCGGCGGCCGCGAGGTCCTCGACGCCATCGACAACCTCGAGCCCAACGCCTGGAAGCACCCGGCCGTCAAGGCCTGCTTCGAGGCGTACTACGAGCTCTACAAGAAGGGCTACATCCTCAAGGGCACCCCGGGCCTGGACCACATCCAGTCCCAGACCGCCTGGACCGAGGGCAAGGCGCTCTTCATCCCCAACGGCTCGTGGGTGGAGAATGAGGCGGCGAAGACCATGCCGAAGGACTTCGACCTCGCGGTCTCCGCGCCCAGTGGCATCGACAGCTCGGACAGGATGCCGTTCGGCACCATGTGGGCGTCCGGCGGTGAGCCCTTTATCGTCCCGGCGAACGCGAAGAACCCCGACGGCGGCATGGAGCAGCTGCGCATCATGCTCAGCGAGGCGTCGTCCAAGAACTTCACCTCACAGGTCAAGTCGCTGACGGCGTTCAACGGAGGCACCGACGGCATCGAGCTGACGCCGGGTCTGAAGTCCGGTGTCGCCGCGCTCCAGAAGGCCGGCGAGAACGTGGTGAACCCGCGACTCCAGGACTGGTACGTCGCCCTGCAGAAGGAGAAGATCGGCGTGGCCGGTCTCGGCGAGATGATGGCGGGCCGCCTGACCCCGGCCGAGGCGATCAAGAAGATCCAGGGCTTCGCCGACGAGGCCGCCAAGGACGACTCCATCAAGCACTACAAGCACCAGTGAGCACGCGTCACCAGCGGCGGCTGCGACGACAAGATCGGGGTCGGTAGGCATGCAGCACGGCAAGTACCGTTTCATCGTGGGGTTCCTGGCCATGCCCCTGGCGTTGTATGCACTCTTCGTCATCTGGCCGTTCATCCAGTCCATCTACTACTCGTTCACGGACTGGACGGGACTGAGCCCCGACTTCGAGATGGTCGGTTTCGACAACTTCAGCAGGATGCTGGACGACGAGATCTTCTGGAAGTCGCTGCAGCACAGCCTGATCTTCGCACTGCTGCTGCCGCTGGTGACGCTGAGCCTGGCACTGTTCTTCAGCTTCATGCTCAACGTCGGCGGCCGGCACCGCAGGAACGGCAAGGCCGCCGGCGCCGTGAGCGGTGTCCGGGGATCGTCCTTCTACAAGATCGTGTACTTCTTCCCGCAGGTGCTCTCGATCGCGATCGTCGCGCTGCTCTTCCAGTTCGCGTACAACCCCAACAGCGGCGCGATCAACTCGGCCCTCAAGGCCGTCGGCCTCGACAGCGTCCAGCCGGTCTGGCTGGGCGATCCCGATCTGGCCCTGTGGTGCGTGATGGCGGTCCTGGTCTGGAGCACCGTCGGTTTCTTCGTGGTGCTGTTCTCCGCCGGAATGGCTTCGATCCCCAGCGACTTCTACGAGGCCGCGCTGCTCGACGGCGCGAGCCGTGTCACCACGTTCTTCAAGATCACCCTGCCGCTGCTGTGGGACACCGTGCAGTCGGGCTGGGTCTACATGGGCATCCTCGCGCTGGGCGCGGAGTCCTTCGCGGTCGTACAGATCATGACCGTCGGCCCGAACGGAGGCGGCCCCGACTACTCGACCATCGTGATGCCGCTGTACGTGTACCAGAAGGCCTTCCGCGACGGTCAGGCCGCCTATGCAACGACGATCGGTGTCGCCCTCCTCATCGTCACGCTGCTCTTCGCGGCGATCGTGATGCGGCTGGGCCGGCGCGAGCGGCTGGAGTACTGACTATGAAAACCACTCAATCCCCTCCGGTCGGCATCGAGGAGGGCGGCGGCGACGGCCCCGTGGCCACGACGGCCGGTGCCGCCCCGCAGTCGCGCAAGCGCGGCGGTGAGGGCAAGGTTCTCAACGTCTTCTCGCACGGCATGCTGATCCTCTGGGCGTTCATGGTCGTCATGCCGCTGCTGTGGGCCGTGATGACGTCCTTCAAGGACGACCGGTCCATCTTCACCTCGCCCTGGGCGCCGCCGGACAAGCTGCATTTCGAGAACTGGTCGCGCGCCTGGACCGAGGCGCACATGAGCGACTACTTCCTGAACACCGTTCTGGTGGTCGGCGGCTCGCTGGCCGGCACCCTGCTGCTGGGCTCGATGGCGGCCTATGTGCTGGCGCGCTTCGACTTCCCCGGGAACCGCTTCATCTACTTCCTCTTCATCGGAGGGATGAGCTTCCCGATCATCCTGGCCCTGGTCCCGTTGTTCTACGTCCTGAACAACATGGCGCTGCTCAACACGATCCACGGGCTGATCCTGGTCTACATCGCCTATTCGCTGCCGTTCACGGTCTTCTTCCTGACCGCCTTCTTCCGCACCCTGCCGACCTCGGTGGCGGAAGCGGCGTTCATGGACGGAGCCTCGCACACCCGGACCTTCTTCCAGGTGATGCTCCCGATGGCCCGGCCCGGGCTGATCAGCGTCGGCATCTTCAACTTCCTGGGCCAGTGGAACCAGTACATGCTGCCGACGGTGCTCAACACCGACGAGAGCAAGAAGGTCCTGTCCCAGGGGCTGGTCCAGCTGGCGGTGAGCCAGGGCTACAAGGGCGACTGGTCGGGTCTCTTCGCCGGCCTGGTGATGGCGATGCTCCCGGTGCTCGCGGCGTACATCATCTTCCAGCGCCAGGTGGTGGCGGGGCTCACCGCGGGGGCGCTCAAGTAACGGCCGCCGTTCCCCGCCCGCCCGCCGCACAGTTGTGCGGCGGGCGGGCGTTTTCCGTGGTGGCTGTGCGCTCATCGGAGTTTGGCCCCGCTCAAGGTCTTGACGGAATTAGCCCCAAAAGGTTCAGCTTAGGGTTCATAAGTTGGAGAGAAGCCGGGCCCCCTGGGTGCCCGGCCGGGGGCGGTCGTCGTACCGCCCACCGGGGGCAGGAGTGGATGGGTCAATGGAGACTCCGGGGTCGCAGACATCGCTGCACCGGGCCAACCTCGAGCGGGTCGTGCGTGCGGTGCGCATGGCCGGCTCGCTCACACAGGCGGAGATCGCCAGGAGCACCGGCCTCTCCGCGGCCACGGTCTCCAACATCGTCCGTGAGCTCAAGGACGGCGGCACGGTCGAGGTGACGCCCACCTCGGCGGGCGGCAGGCGCGCCCGCAGCGTCTCCCTCAGCGGTGACGCGGGCATCGTGATCGGGGTCGACTTCGGCCACACCCACCTGCGGGTCGCGGTCGGCAACCTCGCCCACCAGGTGCTCGCCGAGCAGGCCGAGCCGCTGGACGTGGACGCCTCGTCGGCCGAGGGCTTCGACCGGGCGGAGGCGCTGGTCAACCGGCTGGTCGAGGCCACCGGCATCGGTCCCGGGAAGATCATCGGCGTCGGTCTCGGCGTGCCCGGTCCCATCGACGTGGAGTCCGGCACGCTCGGCTCCACGTCCATCCTGCCGGGCTGGACCGGCATCAACCCCAGCGACGAGCTCTCCGGGCGCCTGGGCGTCCCCGTCCACGTCGACAACGACGCAAACCTCGGCGCGCTCGGCGAGCTGGTGTGGGGCAGCGGACGCGGGGTCAAGGACCTCGCGTACATCAAGGTGGCCAGCGGTGTGGGCGCCGGGCTGGTCATAGACGGCCAGATCTACCGCGGGCCCGGCGGCACCGCGGGGGAGATCGGGCACATCACGCTCGACGAGTCGGGCCCGGTGTGCCGCTGCGGCAACCGGGGATGCCTGGAGACCTTCGCGGCCGCCCGGTACGTGCTGCCGCTGCTGCAGCCGAGCCACGGCGACGGTCTGACCATGGAGAAGGTGGTGCGGCTCGCCCGCGAGGGGGACCCCGGCTGCCGGCGCGTGGTGGCCGACGTGGGCCGCCACATCGGCAGCGGCGTGGCGAACCTGTGCAACCTGCTGAACCCGAGCCGGGTGGTGCTGGGAGGCGATCTGGCGGACGCTGGAGAGTTGGTACTGGGGCCCATCCGCGAGTCCGTCTCCCGCTACGCGATCCCCAGCGCGGCGCGGCAGCTCTCGGTGGCCCCGGGAGCGCTCGGCGGGCGCGCCGAGGTCCTTGGAGCCCTCGCCCTCGTGCTCAGCGAGATGGGCGATTCGTCCCTTCTGGAGAGTGCGTTGCCGACCAGGACTCCTGCCTTCACTTAGATAACGGATGGCACCGTTGTCATCTCGTTAAGGATTTACTCCTTGACGCTGGCGGCGGGGCCGAGTTGACTTCCAGCCACCTCGGCCGCAGCGACGCGGCCTCGTCAGGGAGGTTTACAACGTGAACGCACATCTGCGTCGTGCCGCTATCGCTGCCGCTGCCGCCGCCATGGCCGTCTCGCTCGCCGCCTGCGGCCAGGCGGGGGAGGCGGGCGACGCCGCCGACGAGACCGGCGCCAAGAAGGGCGACGACCTCACCATCGGTCTGCTGCTGCC
Organism: Streptomyces sp. 5K101; assembly: GCF_046506645.1. NCBI lineage: Bacteria > Bacillati > Actinomycetota > Actinomycetes > Kitasatosporales > Streptomycetaceae > Streptomyces > Streptomyces sp. 5K101. The sequence goes on from NZ_JBKFFO010000003.1 coordinate 131,611, forward strand.
CGAGAACCAGACCGCTCGTTACGAGAAGTTCGACAAGCCGCTCATCGAGAAGAAGATCAGCGAGCTCACGGGCGGCAAGGCCAAGGTCGTCTACGCCAACGCCAAGCAGGACGCCACGCTGCAGACGCAGCAGGTCGACACCATGATCACGAACAAGGTCGACGCCCTGATCGTGGACGCGGTCGACGCCAAGGCCATCGCCGGCAGCGTCAAGAAGGCCAAGGACGCGGACATCCCGGTCGTCGCCTTCGACCGCCTGGCCGAGGGCCCGATCGACGCCTACACCTCGTTCGACAACGAAGAGGTCGGCCACGTCCAGGGCAAGGCCCTGCTGGAGGCCCTCGGCGACAAGGCCAAGGACGGTCAGATCGTCATGATGAACGGCGCGATCACGGACCCGAACGCCGCGCTGTTCAAGAAGGGCGCCCACGCCGAGCTCGACGGCAAGGTGAACGTCGGCAAGGAGTACGACACCAAGGAGTGGAAGCCGGAGAACGCCAACGCCAACATGGAGGCCGCGATCTCGGCCCTCGGCAAGGACAAGATCATCGGCGTCTACTCCGCGAACGACGGCATGGCGGGCGGCATCATCACCGCCCTCAAGGCCGGCGGCTTCGCCAAGCTCCCGCCGGTCACCGGCCAGGACGCCGAGCTCGCCGGTGTGCAGCGGATCGTCGCGGGCGAGCAGTTCATGAGCGTCTACAAGCCGTACGCGCCGGAGGCCGCCGCCGCGGCCGAGATGGCCGTGGCGCTCGCCAAGGGCGAGTCGCTCGACTCCATCGCCAAGGAGAAGGTCGACAGCCCCACCAACAAGGACATCCCGTCGGTGCTCGTCCCGGTCGTCTCGCTGACCAAGGACAACATCAAGGACACGGTCATCAAGGACGGCGTCTACACCGTCCAGGAGATCTGCACCCCGAAGTTCAAGGCCGCGTGCGACCAGCTCGGCCTGAAGTAAGGCCCTCTCCCCCGGATCGCGCACGGCACGATCCGGGACGAAGGCCCTGGGGCCGCACGCCGGACCACCGGTCCCCGGCGCTCCGGTCCCTGCCCGGCACGGTCCCGTCCCCGCAGTGACGGACGGTCCCGTCCCCGCAGAAACCTTCCGGTGCCCCCTCCCGCCATCCAGCCCCCGCTGCGGGAGGGGCACCGGTCGGAACACTCACGCATAATCTGCTCTGCTCAGCCTCCGCGCCGCCTACCCCGCGGCGCGGCATCCCCGCCGGTCAGGCGGCGAAGGAGATGGTTCACGTGTCCGCTACGCCCGTGTTGGCGTTGCGCGGGGTCTCCAAGCGGTTCGGTGCCGTCCAGGCGCTCACCGACGTAGAGCTTGAGGTCCACGCCGGTGAGGTGGTCGCCCTGGTCGGCGACAACGGCGCCGGAAAGTCCACGCTGGTCAAGACGATCGCCGGCGTGCATCCCATCGATGAAGGCGTCATCGAGTGGGAGGGCAGGGGCGTGTCGATCAACCGCCCGCACGACGCCCAGAATCTCGGCATCGCGACGGTCTACCAGGACCTCGCGCTGTGCGACAACATCGACGTCGTCGGCAACCTCTACCTCGGCCGCGAGCTCCGCAAGCGCGGTGTGCTCGACGAGGTCGAGATGGAGCGCCGCGCCCTCGAACTGCTGAAGACGCTGTCGATCCGCATCCCCAGCGTCCGCATCCCGATCGCCTCGCTGTCCGGCGGTCAGCGCCAGACCGTGGCCATCGCGCGTTCGATGCTCGGCGAACCCAAGCTCGTCATCCTCGACGAGCCCACCGCCGCCCTGGGCGTCGAGCAGACCGCACAGGTGCTCGACCTCGTGGAGCGGCTGCGGGAGCGCGGCCACGCCGTGATCCTGATCAGCCACAACATGGCCGACGTCAAGGCGGTCGCCGACAAGGTCGCCGTCCTCCGGCTCGGCCGGAACAACGGCGTCTTCGAGGTCAAGTCGACCTCGCAGGAAGACATCATCTCCGCCATCACCGGCGCCACGGACAACGCCGTGACCCGCCGTGCGGCGCGCAACGCGGAGGTTCAGAAGTGAGCACCGAGAAGACCTCCACCCCCGTCGAGGCGCCCGTCGTCAACCCGGACGCGGCGCACGACGCGGTCACCGCGGTCGACCCCCGCCTGCTGGTGCGCGAGCAGGGCCTCAAGGGCTACGTCTCCGAGTTCCGGCGGAAGATGCACGCCGGTGACCTGGGCTCGATCCCGGTCGTCCTGGGCCTGGTGATCATCGCGATCATCTTCCAGAGCCTGAACTCCGCCTTCCTCTCGGCGGAGAACCTGAACAACATCGCCGTCACCATGGTCGGCACAGGCATGATGGCCGTCGGCATCATCTTCGTCCTGCTGCTCGGCGAGATCGACCTGTCGGTCGGCTCCGTCAGCGGTGTCGCGGGCGCCATCGTCGCCGTCATGAGCGTCACCCACGGGATGAACGAGTGGCTCGCCGTCCTCGTCGCCCTCGCCGGGGGCGCGGCCATCGGCGCCCTGCACGGCTTCTTCTTCGCCAGGATCGGCGCCCCCGCGTTCGCCGTCACGCTGGCGGGCCTGCTGTTCTGGCTCGGCTTCATGCTCCAGCTCCTCGGCGACGCCGGAACGATCAACCTCGACTCCGAGGGCGTCGTCGGCAAGCTGACCACGTACTACTTCTCGGACATCGCGGCCGCCTACGGCCTCGCCGCCGTGGCCGTGGCCGTGTTCTTCCTGACGTCGTTCTTCGACAACCGACGCCGGGAGGCCGCGGGCGTGCCGTCCCGGCCGGTGTCCGACATCGTGCTGCGCACGGTGCTCCTCGGGATCGTCGCCTTCGCGGCGGCGGCCATGTTCAACCAGTACAAGGGTCTGCCGCTGGCGCTGGTGCTGTTCCTCGCGGTCCTCGTGATCACGGACTTCGTGCTGCGCCGCACCGGGTACGGCCGCAAGATCTTCGCGCTGGGCGGCAGCGTCGAGGCGTCCCGCCGTGCCGGTATCAACGTCACCGCGGTCCGCATCTCGGTGTTCGCCCTGGCCGGGTTCTTCGCGGCGGTCGGCGGCCTGTTCTGGGCCTCCAAGATCGCCGCCGCCAACCAGAGCGCCGGCACCGGCGACCTGCTGATGAACGTCATCGCGGCGGCCGTCATCGGCGGCACCAGCCTCTTCGGCGGCCGGGGCCGCACCTGGAACGCCCTGCTCGGCGTCATGGTGATCGTCTCGATCCAGTACGGCCTCGCCCTGGAGGGTATCGCGACACCCGTCGTCTACATGATCACCGGCGGTGTGCTGCTCGCCACGGTCGTGATCGACTCCATCACCCGCAAGACCCAGAAGACCGCTGGTCGCGCTTGATACACCCCCCAGTGCCCGGCACCGCACGGCGGTGCCGGGCACTGCCGTGTGCGGCGGCCGGCGTGACCGACAACGCACGGCCGCGCGTCGTAGTTCGCGACCGGAACATTAGACTCGGGCAATCGGCAAGGCTCGATCAGCTCGAACGCAGCTCGAAGCAAGGAGGCAGAGTGACGCAGCCGCGCGAAGCGCGCCCTACAGGGGTGGTGGGCGACGGGTGGGGTCTGCTTTCCCGTATCAAGGGACCGCGCGACCTGGACCGGCTCGGCCCCGAGCAGTTGGAGCAGCTGGCCGCAGAAATCCGGACCTTCCTGGTGGACGCCGTATCCAAGACCGGCGGACACCTCGGCCCGAACCTGGGCGTGGTGGAGCTGACGATCGCGCTCCACCGGGTCTTCGACTCCCCTAAGGACAAGGTCCTTTGGGACACCGGCCACCAGAGCTATGTGCACAAGCTGCTGACCGGCCGCCAGGACTTCTCGAAGCTGAAGATGAAGGGCGGCCTGTCCGGCTACCCCTCCCAGGCGGAGTCCGAGCACGACATCATCGAGAACTCGCACGCCTCCACCGTTCTCGGCTGGGCCGACGGCCTCGCGAAGGCCAACCAGGTCCTGAAGAAGGACGACCACGTCGTGGCCGTCATCGGCGACGGCGCGCTGACCGGCGGCATGGCCTGGGAGGCGCTGAACAACATCGCCGCGGCCAAGGACCGCCCCCTGGTCATCGTCGTCAACGACAACGAGCGCTCCTACGCCCCCACCATCGGGGGCCTCGCCAACCACCTGGCCACCCTGCGCACCACCGACGGTTACGAGCGCTTCCTCGCCCGCGGCAAGGACATCCTGGAGCGCACCCCGGTCGTCGGCAGGCCGCTGTACGAGACGCTGCACGGCGCGAAGAAGGGCCTGAAGGACTTCATCGCCCCGCAGGGCATGTTCGAGGACCTCGGCCTGAAGTACGTCGGCCCGATCGACGGCCACGACATCGAGGCCCTGGAGTCCGCGCTCGCCCGCGCCAAGCGTTTCGGCGGGCCGGTCATCGTGCACTGCCTCACCGAGAAGGGCCGCGGCTACCAGCCCGCCCTGGCGGACGAGGCCGACCGCTTCCACGCCGTCGGCAAGATCCACCCCGACACCGGCCTGCCCATCGCCAGCTCGGGCCTCGACTGGACCTCGGTCTTCGGCGAGGAGATGGTCAAGCTCGGCAGGGAACGCGAGGACATCGTGGCCATCACGGCGGCGATGCTGCAGCCGGTCGGCCTGGACCGGTTCGCCAAGGAGTTCCCGGAGCGGGTCTACGACGTCGGCATCGCCGAGCAGCACGGCGCCGTGTCCGCGGCCGGCCTCGCCACCGGCGGCCTGCACCCGGTCTTCGCCGTCTACGCGACCTTCCTGAACCGCGCCTTCGACCAGGTCCTCATGGACGTGGCCCTGCACAAGTGCGGCGTCACGTTCGTCCTCGACCGGGCCGGCGTCACCGGCACGGACGGCGCCTCCCACAACGGCATGTGGGACATGTCGATCCTCCAGGTCGTCCCCGGCCTGCGCATCGCCGCCCCCCGCGACGCCGACCAGGTCCGCGCCCAGCTGCGCGAGGCCGTCGAGGTCGACGACGCACCGACCGTGGTCCGCTTCTCCAAGGGCGCCGTCGGCCCCGCCGTGCAGGCCGTCGGCACCGTCGGCGGCATGGATGTCCTGCGGTACGCGGACAGCGAGCGCCCGGACGTGCTGCTCGTCTCCGTCGGCGCGCTCGCCCCCATGTGCCTGGAGATCGCCGACCTGCTCGACGCGCAGGGCATCTCCACCACGGTCGTCGACCCCCGCTGGGTCAAGCCCGTCGACGAGGCGCTCGCCCCGCTCGCCGAGCGGCACCGCGTCGTGGTCACTGTCGAGGACAACAGCCGCGTCGGCGGTGTCGGCTCCGCGGTCGCGCAGACCCTGCGCGACGCGGGCGTGGACGTGCCGCTGCGCGACTTCGGCATCCCGCCGCGCTTCCTCGACCACGCCTCCCGCAAGGAGGTCCTCGCGGAGATCGGGCTGACCGCGCCCGACATCGCGCGCCAGGTCACCGGGCTGGTCTCCCGGCTGGACGGCCGCATCGACAGCGAGGCGGTCGAGCCCGCCCGCGACTGAGCTCACCCATCCGGCGCACACGTGGGCCGGTCGGAGCACCCCTCGGGGTTTCCGGCCGGCCCTTTCGTGTGAAACGCACTGGGAGGGCGGGCGCGGTCCCGCACCCCTCTCGATCATGGGTATACGGCCATGGCTACGGAGGTACGCCGGTGAGCACAGAGCAGCAGCACTCCGCGAGCACCGGGGTGTTCCGCACCAAGACTGTGGAACAGTCCATCCGCGACACCGAGGAGCCCGAGCATGCGCTGAAGAAGAGCCTGTCCGCGTGGGATCTCACGATCTTCGGTGTCGGCGTCATCATCGGCACGGGCATCTTCGTCCTCACCGGCATCGCGGCCCGCAACAACGCCGGACCCGCCACCGCACTGTCCTTCGTGGCCGCGGGCGTCGTCTGCGCCCTCGCGGCGCTCTGCTACGCCGAGTTCGCGTCCACCGTGCCCGTGGCCGGCTCGGCGTACACGTTCTCCTACGCCTCGATCGGGGAACTGCCCGCCTGGATCATCGGCTGGGACCTCGTCCTCGAATTCGCTCTCGGCACCGCCGTGGTGGCGGTCGGCTGGTCCGGCTACGTCCGCAGCCTCATCGAAACCAACCTCGGCTGGGACGTACCCCTCGCCCTGTCCGGGCCGGACGAGGGAGGGGCCTTCGACCTGCTGGCCTTCCTGCTCGTCCTGGCGCTGACCGCCATCCTGGTCATCGGCACGAAGCTCTCGGCCCGGATCACCGCGATCGTGGTCGCCGTCAAGGTCACCGTCGTCCTCATGGTCATCGTCGCGGGCCTGTTCTTCATCAAGGCCGACAACTACTCGCCGTTCGTCCCCCCGGCCGAGCCGCAGGAAGCCGGCGGCGGCCTCCACGCGCCGCTGGTCCAGGTGCTCTTCGGCTACGAGCCCACCAACTTCGGCGTCATGGGCATCTTCACCGCGGCCTCTCTCGTCTTCTTCGCCTTCATCGGCTTCGACGTCGTGGCCACCGCCGCCGAGGAGACCAGGAACCCGCAGCGGGACATGCCGCGCGGCATCATCGGCTCGCTGTTCATCTGTACCGTGCTCTACGTGGCCGTGACGGTGGTGGTCACCGGTATGCAGTTCTACCGGGAGATGTCGCCGACCGCCCCGCTCGCCGACGCCTTCAAGTCCGTGGGCCAGCCCTTCTTCGCGGGTGCCATCAGCCTCGGCGCCGCCGTCGGCCTCATCACCGTGTCCATGATCCTGCTGCTCGGCCAGACCCGGGTGTTCTTCGCGATGAGCCGGGACGGGCTGCTGCCGCGCTTCTTCTCCATCACCCACCCGAAGTACCGCACCCCCTACCGGGCGACGCTGCTGCTCGGTGTGGTGATCGCCGTCATCGCGGGTTTCACCAGCCTGGAGAACCTCGCGGAACTGGTGAACATCGGCACGCTCTTCGCCTTCGTCGTCGTGGCGCTCGGCGTCATCATCCTCCGCCGCACACGGCCCGACCTGCACCGAGCCTTCCGCACCCCGTGGGTGCCGCTGATCCCGATCCTGTCGATCGCGGCCTCGCTCTGGCTCATGCTCAACCTGCCGACCGAGACCTGGCTGCGGTTCGGCATCTGGATGGCCGTCGGCGTCGTCGTGTACTTCGTCTACGGACGGTCCCGCAGCCGTCTCGGGCGGCTCGGACGCGACGCCACCTTCTGAGGACGGTTCCCGCCGGTTCCGGCCCCGTACGCCTCCGGGTGGACGGGGCCGGAACAGTCACGTGGTGGGGGCACGGCGTCAGGTGACGCAGGATCAGCTCACCGGTCCGTCAGAAGGCGCCTGCTCCGCCCAGATGATCTTGCCGGTCTTCGTGTAGCGGGTGCCCCATCGCCTGGCGAGCTGCGCGACGATCAGCAGTCCCCGGCCCCCCTCGTCCGTGGTCCGGGCGTGGCGCAGGCGCGGTGAGGTGCTGCTGGCGTCGGAGACCTCGCAGATCAGGGCGTGGTCCCGGATCAGGCGCAGCGAGATCGGTCCGGCCGCGTGGCGGATGGCGTTGGTGACCAGCTCGCTGACGATCAGTTCCGTGGTGAACAGCAGCTGGTCCATGCCCCACTCCGACAGGGTCCGACCGGCGAGGCCGCGGGCATGTGAGACGGCGGCGGGGTCGGAGGGCAGGTCCCAGGAGACGACCCGGTCCGAGCCCAGGAGGCGCGTCCGGGCGAGGAGCAGGGCGACGTCGTCGGACGGCGGACCGGTCAGCAGGGCGTTGACGGCGTTGTCCCCGATCTCCTCCAGCGTCGGCCGCGTCACCGCGAGGGCGTTGCGGAGCCGGGTGAGTCCGACGTCGATGTCGCGATCGCAGGTCTCGATGAGGCCGTCGGTGAAGAGACCGATCAGGCTGCCTTCGGCCAGCTCCAGTGTGACGGATTCGAAGGGCAGGGAGCCGAGACCGAGCGGCGGTCCGGCGGGCAGGTCCAGGAAGTCAACAGCCCCCTCGGGGCCCACGATCACAGGCGGGAGGTGGCCGGCCCGGGCCAGCGTGCACTGTCTGCTGACCGGGTCGTACACGGCGTACAGGCAGGTGGCGCCCATCATCGCGGCGCCGACGCCCTCGTTCTCGGCCGCCGCCGACCGGTCTCGGCCGTGCGCCTCCATGAGGCCGATGACCAGGTCGTCCAGGTGGGCCAGCAACTCGTCGGGAGGCAGGTCGAGATTGGCGAGCGTGCGCACTGCCGTGCGGAGCCGCCCCATGGTGGCCGCGGAATTGATGCCATGTCCGACCACGTCCCCGACGACCAATGCCACCCGGGTCCCGGAAAGGGGGATCACGTCGAACCAGTCACCCCCCACACCGCTCGGCGCGTCCGCCGGGTAGTACCACGACGCCACCTCCAGAGCGGATCCGCCGGTCAGCTCCTGTGGCAGCAGATAGCGCTGCATCGAACGGGCCGCGGTGTGCTCCCGGGTGAACCGGCGTGCGTTGTCGACACACAGCGCCGCACGGGAGACCAGCTCCTCTGCGAGACGTACATCGTCCTCCTCGAAGGGGCCCAGACGCCCGGACCGCACGAATGTCGCCACGCCCAGGGTGACGCCGCGCGCCCGCAGCGGCACCACCATCACCGAGCGGAAGTCGAACTCGCGGATGACGCCACCCAGCGACGGGTCCATGGCCACCCACGAACCGGCGGTGGAGTCCAGGTCCTCCACCAAGGTCCTGCTCTCCAGAAGGCAGCGGGCGACGGGCGAGGACGGGTCGCGCTGGACCGCTTCCCCCACGGCCAGTCGCGCCTCCGGGTTGCCCGCACGCACCGACTTCTGCCCCGCGCGACGAATGACGGGGCCGGTGTCGACCGGTCCGGGGTCCGGCTCCTCGCCTCTGATGACCGAGTCCAGCAGGTCGACGGCGACGAAGTCGGCGACGGACGGCACCGCGTGGTCGGCCAGTTCCTGCGCGGTCAGCGGCACGTCCAGCGCGCTGCCGATCCGGGCACTGGCGTCGTTGAGCAGGGCAAGGCGCTCCTGGGCCCGCCAGCGCTCGGTGACGCTGATGATCATGTACCAGACACCAACGGTCCGCCCGTGGCGGTCCTTCATCCCGAAGAAGGAGGCCGAGTACGCATGCTCCCGGTGGGGATCCGCGTACGTGGGGCCGCGGAACTCGTAGTCCATCACCGGAGCCCCGGTCCGCAGGACCGTCTGCATGTTCTTCTCGAACGCCTCCGCCTCCACCTTCGGCAGCACCTCCTCCACCCGCCGCCCCAGCCGCTTTTCGAGGGGGATCAGGCGCGCCAGGATGTCGTTCACCCAGACGTAGCGCAGATCCGCGTCCAGGACGGCCACACCGACCGGTGCGTGCGCGAGGAACGATTCGAGCCTCAGCTGGCTGACCCCGCCTCCCGGCATCCGCCAGAAGGCACGTTCCGGTGGCCGGCCGACGAACCTGCCGAAGACCAGCGCGGCGACCGTGGCGACCAGCACGCCCGGGACCATCTCGTAGATGCCCGACTCGAACGGCCCGAGCAGCGGATTGATCCTCTTCCACAGGAGCACCGTGGCCGCGCCCGACACGATTCCGGCCATGGCCCCCGCCCATGTCATACGCGGCCAGTACAGCGACAGGAGGACGACCGGCCCGAAGGCCGCTCCGAAACCGGCCCAGGCATAGGCGACGATGTTCAGCACTCCGCCACCCCTGAGGGCGATCAGGCAGGCGACCAGAATCACCACCACCACGGCGCCGCGACCGACCCACACCAGCGACCTGTCCGAGGCCCGGCGGCGGAGGAACGCCCGGTAAAAGTCCTCCGTGAGCGCGACGGACGACACGAGAAGCTGGCTGTCCGCGGTCGACAGGATCGCGGCCAGCACGGCGACCAGCATCACCCCGGCGACCCAGGGGTTGAGCAGCGCCTCGCTCAGGGCGATGTAGACGGTCTCCGGGTTGTCCAGCGGTGCGCCGGGCCGGCCCGCTCCCACGAGGCCGACGAGGATGGCGCCGGCGAGCACGACGAGCACCCAGCCCGTTCCGATGCGCCGGGCCGCCGGGACGGCATGGGTGCTGCGGATGCCCATGAAGCGGGCCAGGATGTGCGGCTGACCGAAGTAGCCGAGGCCCCAGGCAAGCAGCGAGACGATGGCCACAGCGCCCAGGGGGCTGCCTGCCGTCCACTGACCGTCGGCGAAGCGTGCCTCGGCCCCCACGTCCAGCAGGGCCGGCGTCTTGCTGTCGAGGGCGTCCTTCAGCGGTCCGAAGCCACCGAGCGCCCCGATACCGATCGCCGGGAGCACGATGAGGGCGAGGAACATCAGAATGCCCTGCATCACGTGGGTCAGGCTCACCGCGAGGAAGCCGCCGAGGCACGAGTAGACCACGATCACCAGGGCGGTCAGGGACACCGCGAGCGCGAAGTCGACGTCGAAGACCTGCTCGAACAGCAGCCCGCCGGCCACCAGACCGCTGGCGACGTAGACGGTGAAGAACACGATGGTGACCGCCGCCGAGACCAGCCGGAGCATCCGGGTACGGTCCTCGAACCGCTCCTCCAGGTAGGCCGACAGGCTGACGGCGTTTCCGGCGCGCTCGGTGTAGGTGCGCAGTCTCGGTGCGACGAACAGCCAGTTGAGGTAGGTGCCCATCGCCAGGCCGACGGCGATCCAGCCGGCGCCGATGCCCGCCGCGTACACGGCTCCGGGGAGTGCCAGGAACAGCCACCCGGACATGTCGCTGGCACCTGCGGACAGGGCGGCGGCCGGCGGGCTGAGTCGGCGGCCACCGAGGGCGAAGTCGGCGAACGTGCGGGTGCGGGGGTACGCCCAGACACCCACTGCGATCATGGCAAGCACATAAACGACAAATGTGGCCAGGATCGGCGCGCTCAGGTCGGACATGTCTTCCTCGCCTGCGAGGCTGGTGAGCACAAGCACGGCCAGTGGCAGGTCTGCACCTTGCCCTGTCATACAAATCTACAGATTCTGCGCCGGCCGGGCCTGTACGCGGTCCGGAACCGAACTGACGACTTTGGTGCTGTCCACGATCATGACGGTGTCCACGGGGCCGCATCCGAGGGCCGCGGCACAGCGGCCGGAACCGTACTGAGACAATGACCGCGGTATGAACGACTCGGTACGCGATCGGTTGGGACGCACGGGACCTGCCATGACTGCTATGGGTGCGCCGGCGCTCGGAGAGCCGGAGGGGATCAGCCTCGAACGGCTCTCGGGCGACTGGCTGACCCGGGGCAGGGACGGACTGCTCACCGCGTTCGCGCCCGCGGAGGGCGCGGTACTGCGCTGGACGCAGCGGGGAGCGGGCTGGACCGGCCCCGACCGGCTGCCCGCAGCCGGACTGCTGCCCCGGCTCACCGTCGCCCAGGGGGCGGACGGCTACATCCACCTGGTGGGCATGCGCCCGGCCGGCTCCGGCGACGGTGTCGAGCTGGTGCACGCGGTGCAGTTCCAGACCGGGCGTCCCCTGCTCGGCTGGGACGTGATCGGGCACCCCAACAAGGATCCGCGGTGGACGGGCAACCCGGTGGCCGTCGTCGACGGCGAGGGCCGCCTCTGCGTCGCTCTGCGCAACGGCGGCTCCGGCGTCAGCTGCCGGACCCAGGGGCCCCGCGGTGGCTGGGGGCGCTGGCAGGACCTCGGCGGCTACGGAGTCCAGGAGTCCTTGGCCGCGGCCGTCGACAGCGCGGGGCTCGTCGAGCTCTTCGTGCCCGACCACAAGAAGATCACGCGGTACACGCAGGAGAAGCCGGGCGCCCCCTTCGCCCTCGCGGACCGGTTGGAGATGCATGCTGTGCCGGGCACGCTCTCGGCGCTGGCCACAGCGTCCGGCTCTGTCTCTGTGTTCTTCGTCGACGACGACGGAGTGGTCCAGGTCTGGGCCCCGCAGCGGGACCCTCTGCCCCGGCCGCTGACGAGGGCGGTCGGTACCGGTCCGCTCCACCTCGCGCCGTTGTTGATCGAGGGTTACCCCTGCACGGTCCTCGCCCAGGAGACGGGCGAGGGGTCCGAGGTCGCGTTCGCGGCGTACCCGGCGGAGAACGAGGAAGCGGGCGCCTGGTGGACCTCCACCTCCACCGGTGCCGCCACCGGCACGGACGGCCCGATGCCGCTCGCCCTGCAGGAGCACGGTGACGGCGGGCTGATCGCCATGGCGCTCATCGGCGACGGCGTACCGATGGCCACGCGCCAGAAGACGGCGGCCGGCGGATTCGCGCTGGGCCGCTGGAAGCCGCTGGTGTGACCGGGCGGCGGCGACGGGCCGGATGACGCGCGCACTGTGTGGCGCGCCGACCGGGCGGCACGCGGAAGGGGCCGTACACGCGGAACGGGCCGTACGGATACCTCCGTACGGCCCGTTCGTCTGACGGTGACCCCTTACGCGGGGACGCTGGCCACGCCCGGCGCCAGGAACCGCTTGCCGTTCACGCGCTCCGAGACGCCCTCACGGTCCAGGTACGGCGTGATGCCGCCCAGGTGGAAGGGCCAGCCGGCACCCGTGATCAGGCACAGGTCGATGTCCTGCGCCTCGGCCACGACGCCCTCGTCGAGCATGAGCCCGATCTCCTGGGCGACGGCGTCCAGCACCCGGGCGCGCACCTGCTCCTCCGTCAGGACGGTGTCGCCCTGCTGGAGCAGAGCGGCGACCTCGGGGTCGAGCTCCGGCTTGCCGCTGTCGTACACGTAGAAGCCGCGCTTACCGGCCTCGACGACCGCCTTGAGGTTCGGGGAGACCTTGAAGCGGTCCGGGAAGGCCCGGTTGAGGGTCTCCGAGACGTGCAGACCGATCGCGGGGCCGACCAGCTCCAGCAGGACCAGCGGCGACATCGGCAGACCGAGCGGCTCGACGGCCTTCTCCGCCGTGGCGACCGGGGTGCCCTCGTCGATGACGTTCTGGATCTCGCCCATGAAGCGGGTCAGGATGCGGTTCACGACGAACGCCGGGGCGTCCTTGGTGAGGACCGCGGTCTTCTTCAGCTTCTTCGCGACACCGAACGCGGTCGCGAGCGACGCGTCGTCCGTCTTCTCACCGCGGACGATCTCCAGCAGCGGCAGGACCGCGACCGGGTTGAAGAAGTGGAAGCCGACCACGCGCTCCGGGTGCTTGAGCTTGGAGGCCATCTCGCTGACCGACAGCGAGGAGGTGTTCGTGGCGAGGATCGCGTGTGCCGGGGCGACCGCCTCGACCTCGGCGAACACCTTCTGCTTGACGGACATCTCCTCGAATACGGCCTCGATGACGAAGTCCGCGTCCGCGAAGCCCTCGGCCTTGTCGAGCACGCCGGTCACCAGGGCCTTGAGGCGGTTGGCCTTGTCCTGGTTGATGCGGCCCTTGCCGAGCAGCTTCTCGATCTCGGCGTGGACGTAGCCCACGCCCTTGTCGACGCGCTCCTGGTCGATGTCGGTCAGCACGACCGGCACCTCCAGGCGGCGCAGGAACAGCAGCGCCAGCTGAGAGGCCATCAGACCGGCGCCGACGACGCCGACCTTGGTGACCGGGCGGGCCAGGCTCTTGTCGGGTGCGCCGGCCGGGCGCTTGCCGCGCTTCTGGACCAGATTGAAGGCGTAGATGCCGGAGCGCAGTTCGCCGCCCATGATGAGGTCCGCGAGGGCGGTGTCCTCGGCGTCGAAGCCCTTCTGCAGGTCGTCGTCCTTGGCGGCCTCGATGATGTCGAGGGCGCGGTAGGCGGCGGGCGCGGCGCCGTGCACCTTGGAGTCCGCGATGAAGCGGCCGCGGGCGACGGCCTGGTCCCAGGCCTCGCCGCGGTCGACGTCGGCGCGCTCGACCGAGAGCTCACCGGTGAGGACCTTGGCGGTCCACAGCAGGGACTGCTCCAGGAAGTCGGCGCCCTCGAAGATCGCGTCCGCGATGCCGAGCTCGAAGACCTGCGCACCCTTGAGCTGCTTGTTCTGGTTGAGCGAGTTCTCGATGATCACCGAGACCGCGCGGTCCGCGCCGATCAGGTTCGGCAGGATCGTGCAGCCGCCCCAGCCCGGGACGAGACCGAGGAAGACCTCGGGCAGCGAGAAGGCCGGGATCGCCTTGGAGACGGTGCGGTAGGTGCAGTGCAGACCGACCTCGACGCCGCCGCCCATGGCCGCGCCGTTGTAGTACGCGAAGGTCGGCACGGCCAGGCCCGCGAGGCGCTTGAAGACGTCGTGGCCGCCCTTGCCGATGGCGAGGGCGTCCGAGTGCTGCTTGAGCAGCTCGACACCCTTGAGGTCGGCGCCGACGGCGAAGATGAACGGCTTGCCGGTGATGCCGGCGCCGACGATCGCGCCCTCGGCGGCCTCCTTCTCGACCTGGTCGAGGGCGGCGTTGAGGTTCGCCAGCGACTGGGGGCCGAAGGTGGTCGGCTTGGTGTGGTCCAGGCCGTTGTCCAGCGTGATGAGCGCGAAGCGCCCGGCGCCGTACGGCAGGTCGAGGTGGCGGACGTGCGCGGACGTCACGACCTCGTCGGGGAACAGCTCGGCCGCACCCTTCAACAGCTCAGCGGTGGTGCTCACTTGTTGCCTCCGGCGTCCTTGTGGTGCGGGTTCTCCCAGATCACCGTGGCGCCCATGCCGAAGCCGACGCACATGGTGGTGAGGCCGTAACGGACCTCCGGCTGCTCCTCGAACTGCCGCGCGAGCTGCGTCATCAGACGCACGCCGGAGGAGGCCAGCGGGTGGCCGAAGGCGATGGCGCCGCCGTACTGGTTGACGCGCGCGTCGTCGTCCGCGATGCCGTAGTGGTCGAGGAAGGCCAGGACCTGGACGGCGAACGCCTCGTTGATCTCGAAGAGGTTGATGTCCTCGATCGTGAGGCCCGCCTTGGCGAGGGCCTTCTCGGTCGCCGGGATGGGACCGTAGCCCATGACCTCCGGCTCGACGCCGGCGAAGGCGTACGAGACGAGGCGCATCTTGACCGGGAGGTTGTTCTCGCGGGCGAAGTCCTCGGAGGCGATGATCGACGCGGTGGCGCCGTCGTTGAGGCCCGCGGCGTTGCCGGCGGTGACGCGGCCGTGGACGCGGAACGGCGTCTTCAGACCGGCCAGGCTCTCCAGGGTCGTCCCCGGGCGCATCGGCTCGTCGGCGGTGACCAGGCCCCAGCCGGTCTCGCCGGCCTCCGGGTTGGTGCGGCGGACCGAGATCGGCACGAGGTCCTGCTGGATCTTGCCGTCGGCGTACGCCTTGGCGGCCTTCTCCTGCGAACGCACGGCGTACTCGTCGGCGCGCTGCTTGGTGATGTGCGGGTAGCGGTCGTGCAGGTTCTCCGCGGTCATGCCCATGAAGAGGGCCGACTCGTCGACGAGCTTCTCGCTGACGAAGCGCGGGTTCGGGTCGACGCCCTCGCCCATGGGGTGACGCCCCATGTGCTCGACACCGCCGGCGATGACGGCGTCGTACGCGCCGAAGGCGATGGAACCGGCGACGCTCGTCACGGCGGTGAGGGCACCGGCGCACATGCGGTCGATGGAGTAGCCCGGCACGGACTGCGGCAGCCCGGCGAGGATGCCGGCGGTGCGGCCGAGGGTCAGGCCCTGGTCACCGATCTGCGTGGTCGCGGCGATGGCGACCTCGTCGATCTGCTTCGGGTCGAGGGCCGGGTTGCGCCGCAGCAGCTCCCGGATGGCCTTCACGACGAGATCGTCGGCGCGGGTCTCGTGGTAGATGCCCTTCGGGCCCGCCTTGCCGAACGGGGTGCGGACGCCGTCGACGAAGACGACGTCCCTGACGGTACGAGGCACGATGGCTCTCCTCCAGGGTGCGGGGTTGCACTGCTGCGGCGCACACGCCTGAGCGTGCGCTTGCTTCCCCCATGCTACTTGCGGGTAACCAGGCTGCCCAGTCCCCCGGCGGCGGGGCGGTGAAGGTCACACGTCAGGGTGCGTATGCGCGGGCCGCGTGGACGGGACGGGGCGGCGTCGCCGCGCGTCGAGCGCTCGTTCCTGGCCGCCGGATGCGCCCGCCGCCCTCGGCGCGCTGGCCCTGGCCGGCTGCGCCGGGCGGCCTGCCACTGCCGCGCGCACAGCCACGCGCCCCTGCCCAGGCACCGAGCGGGCGGCCCGCACCGGACGAACGGGATGTCGACCACCGGTGCACGGCATGGCGTACCGTCGGCGCACTCCCGCGGAGCCGACTGGGAGAGCGGCTGCCGAACGCGGTGGTGTTGCGGCACCGGGCGGGCCGTGCAGCCCGCCCGGCACGGGGGTGTGGGCCGCTCCGCGCCGGTGCGGTCATCAGCCGGGCCGGACGGCGCGGCCGGGGCGGGCCGACCGGTTCCAGCGGCGTGCGCCGTTCGGTGCGGCGCGCCGGGGCTTGCCGCCGCCCTTGGCCGCGTCGGCGGCCGGTCCCGAACCGGCGCAGCCGGCCAGAGCCAGCGGCGCCTCCGTCGGCGGCCGACCCGGCCATCAGCCGGACCGGGACGGCGCACTTGGGCGGGCCGACCGGCGTCGGTGCGGTCTTCAGCCGGACCGGGACGGCGCGGCCCGGGCGGGCCGACCGGTTCCAGCGCCACGCGCGCCCGCCACGCGCGCCCGCCACGCGCGCCCGCCACGCGCGCCGCTCGGCGCGGCGCGCGGCCGCTCCGCGCCGGTGCGGTCTTCAGCAAGACCTGGATGGCGCGGCCGGGGCCGGCCGACCGGCGCGCGCGGCGCGCCCTCCGGCGCTTGACCCGGCCCGGCGTTACGCCGGGGGCGTCAGGAGCGCGGTCGACAGGAGAGGGGACACCAGGTCGATCTGCCACTGCCTCGCGCCCAGCGAGCGCAGCATCTCCGCCACCGACTCCGGAGTGACCGGCGACGGCGGTTCCCAGCAGGCCCTGCGGACCGTGTCCGGGGAGATCAGGTTCTCCTGGGGCACGTTCAGTTCCTCGGCCAGCGCCGATACCGCCGCGCGCGCGGCCGACAGGCGGGCCGCCGCCGCGGGGTCCTTGTCGGCCCAGGCGCGCGGCGGCGGCGGGCCCGTCACCTGCTGGCCCGGCTGCGGAAGCTCGGAGTCGGCCAGGGCCTTGGCCCGGTCGACGGCCGCCTGCCACTGCTCCAGCTGACGCCGGCCCATCCGGTGCCCGAAACCGGGCAGCGCCGTCAGGGCGTGCACGTTCGCCGGCAGTGCGAGGGCCGCCTCCACGATCGCCGCGTCGCCGAGCACCTTGCCGGGCGACACGTCACGCCTCTGCGCGACCTTGTCGCGGGCCGTCCACAGCTCCCGTACGACCGCCATCTGACGGCGTCGGCGCACCTTGTGCATGCCCGACGTCCGCCGCCACGGGTCCTTCCGCGGGGGCGCCGGCGGGGCCGAGGCGATCGCGGCGAACTCCTGGAGCGCCCACTCCAGCTTCCCCTGGCGCTCCAGCTCCTTCTCCAGCGCGTCGCGCAGGTCGACCAGCAGCTCCACGTCGAGCGCCGCGTAGCGCAGCCACGGCTCGGGCAGCGGGCGGGTGGACCAGTCGACCGCCGAGTGGCCCTTCTCCAACGCGAAGCCGAGGACGCCCTCCACCATGGCGCCGAGCCCGACGCGCGGGAAGCCCGCGAGACGGCCGGCCAGCTCGGTGTCGAACAGCCGCGTCGGCACCATGCCTATTTCGCGCAGGCAGGGCAGGTCCTGGGCGGCGGCGTGCAGGATCCATTCGGCGTCGGCGAGGGCCTCGCCCAGCCCGGACAGATCGGGACAGCCCACCGGGTCGACGAGCGCGGTGCCCGCGCCTTCGCGGCGCAGTTGCACGAGGTAGGCCCGCTGGCCGTAGCGGTAGCCGGAGGCCCGTTCCGCGTCGACAGCCACGGGGCCGGTGCCGGCGGCGAAGGCCGCGATCACCTCGGCGAGCGCGTCCTCGTCGGCGACCACGGGCGGGATGCCGTCACGGGGCTCCAGCAGGGGGATCGGCAGCCCGTCGGCGGGTACGCCGTCGTCCGGAGGAGCGCCCCCGGTGGTTCGCAGTGATGTCTGCGCTGCGGTCTCTTGGGCGTCGGTCACGTGTCAAGGGTATCTGTGAACGGAACGCGCCCGCCGACGGAACGTTCCGTCGACGGGCGCGGAAGAGGTGTCAAGTCGTTCAGTGGATGATGCCGGTCCGCAGGGCCACCGCCACCATGCCGGCCCTGTCACCCGTGCCCAGCTTGCGCGCGATACGGGCAAGGTGGCTCTTGACGGTCAGTGCGGACAGCCCCATCGAGACGCCGATCGCCTTGTTCGACTGGCCCTCCGCCACCAGACGCAACACCTCGACCTCGCGGCCGGACAGCTCGCGGTAGCCGCCCGGGTGGCTCGGGGCACCCGGGGGGCGGCGGTGCATACGGCCGGCCGCGGAGCCGATGGGGGCGGCGCCGGGCCGGGCGGGGTGTCCGATATTGGTACGCGTACCGGTGACGACGTAGCCCTTGACGCCTCCGGCGAGGGCGTTGCGCACGGCGCCGATGTCGTCGGCGGCGGACAGCGCGAGGCCGTTCGGCCAGCCCGCGGCGCGCGTCTCGGACAGGAGGGTCAGCCCGGAACCGTCGGGCAGGTGGACGTCGGCAACGCAGATGTCGCGGGGGTTGCCGACGCGGGGACGGGCCTCCGCGATGGACGACGCCTCGATCACGTCACGGACCCCGAGTGCCCACAGGTGGCGGGTGACGGTGGAACGAACGCGCGGGTCGGCCACGACGACCATGGCCGTCGGCTTGTTGGGGCGGTAGGCGACCAGGCTTGCGGGCTGCTCGAGAAGAACGGACACCAGGCCTCCTGGAAAGGTGCGGGACGGAGCCGGCTCGGGGATGAAGCCGGGGCGAACCGTGCAGTTAGGTCATTGACCTCTTCGGCATCAAACCCGCCCGCCTTTAGAGAATGATCACGATTTGGTGAGCATTTATCGGGGCAATTCGGACAGGCGATCGATCATCCTACTAGCGGGCAGGGGCTACTTCGTCCGCCCCTGTACCGGGCAGGACAGGGGTGGCATGGCCCGTGTCAGTGTCCCGGGGCCGAGTCGCCGCGCTGCTCAGGGCTGCTGCGGTCCGCGCCGCTGCGGAAGGCTCACCACACCCGTCGTGCCGTCCGCCGCTCCGGACGGCGACGGGGGCAGTCCGGCGACCTGGCACAGGAGATCGCACCAGGCCACGAGGTGTGCGGCGGTGTCCGGGACGCCCCCCGCGCCCTCCCGCGGAGTCCACGACGCACGGATTTCGATCTGGGTCGCGGGACGGCGGTCGGCGAGTCCACCGAAATAGTGAGAACCCGCGCGGGTGACGGTGCCGCTCGGTTCCCCGTACGCCAGCCCGCGGGCCTCCAGCGCACCCGTCAGCCAGGACCAGCAGACCTCCGGCAGCAGCGGGTCGGCGGCCATCTCCGGCTCCAGCTCCGCCCGCACCAGCGTGACAAGGCGGAACGTGCCGTGCCATGCCTCGTGGCCCGCGGGC
The DNA here is from genome assembly GCF_046506645.1 of Streptomyces sp. 5K101. Classification (NCBI taxonomy): domain Bacteria; kingdom Bacillati; phylum Actinomycetota; class Actinomycetes; order Kitasatosporales; family Streptomycetaceae; genus Streptomyces; species Streptomyces sp. 5K101. The sequence continues at coordinate 150,888 of NZ_JBKFFO010000003.1, forward strand.
TCGTGGAGCAGGACCAGCCGGCCGTCCGCGAGATCGTCCTCGCCGTCGACGACCGCGGCTTCCAGGGCGTAGGCGTGCGGGGCGAGCTTCTGCGGCGGCCGGGTCGGGTCGATCTCGATCTCCGCCCGCAGCCGGGCGGACCGCAGGGCCTCGACCGCTTGGCGGAACGCACGCGGCACCCCGCCCTGGTCCGTGCCTTCCGACGCTTCGACGCCGTTGGAATGATCGGAAAAATGTCCCTGAGCCGCAGCCATGCGGGGAAGAGTAGGCGGAACGAGGCCGTCGCGCAGGGAGAGACACCCGGCCCGGGGCGGCCACTTCTTCCTCACGTGCGAAGATTCTGGGCGTGAGCGCCAACGACCTTCCCCTGTCTCGAGGCTCAGCCCGGGCCGGGGACACCCCATCCACGGGCCGGCAGACGAAGACGTACGACTCCGCGTTCCTGAAGGCGTGCAGGCGCGAACCCGTGCCGCACACGCCGGTCTGGTTCATGCGGCAGGCCGGGCGCTCGCTTCCCGAGTACCTGAAGGTGCGCGAGGGCATCCCGATGCTCGAGTCGTGCATGCGGCCCGACCTCGTCACCGAGATCACGCTGCAGCCGGTGCGGCGGCACAAGGTCGACGCGGCGATCTTCTTCAGCGACATCGTGGTGCCGCTGAAGGCCATCGGTGTCGACCTGGACATCAAGCCCGGCGTCGGCCCGGTCGTCGCCGAGCCGATCCGCACGCGCGCCGATCTGGCCCGGCTGCGCGACCTGACGCCCGACGACGTCGCGTACGTCACCGAGGCGATCGGCATGCTCACCGAGGAGCTCGGCGCGACCCCGCTGATCGGCTTCGCGGGCGCGCCGTTCACCCTCGCCAGCTATCTGGTGGAGGGCGGGCCCTCCCGCAACCACGAGCACACCAAGGCCCTGATGTACGGCGACCCGCAGCTGTGGGTCGACCTGCTGGACCGGCTCGCGGACATCACCTCCGCCTTCCTGAAGGTCCAGATCGAGGCCGGGGCGTCCGCCGTGCAGCTCTTCGACTCCTGGGTGGGCGCGCTGGCCCCCGCGGACTACCGGCGCTCGGTCATGTCGGCGTCGGCGAAGGTCTTCGCGTCCGTGGCGTCGTACGGCGTCCCGCGCATCCACTTCGGTGTGGGCACCGGGGAGCTGCTGGGGCTGATGGGCGAGGCGGGCGCGGACGTGGTCGGCGTCGACTGGCGCGTCCCCCTCGACGAGGCCGCCCGCCGGGTGGGTCCGGGCAAGGCGCTGCAGGGCAACCTGGACCCGGCCGTGCTGTTCTCCTCTCCCGAGGCGGTGCGCACGAAGACCCGTGAGGTCCTGGAGGCGGCCGCGGGTCTGGAGGGGCACGTGTTCAACCTCGGGCACGGGGTGCTTCCGACGACCGACCCCGACGTGCTGACGCGTCTGGTGGCCGACGTCCACGAGACCACCGCGCGCTGACCGTGCCCGGACACGGTGCTCGCCGCGGGGCCGGCCGGCCCCGCGGCGAGCACCGTCCTCTCTATCCCTGCGCCCGCACCGCCGCCGTCGCCTTGCGCGCGGCCACCAGGACCGGGTCCCACACCGGCGAGAACGGCGGTGCGTACCCCAGGTCCAGCGCCGTCATCTGCTCCACCGTCATCCCCGCGGTCAGCGCCACCGCCGCGATGTCCACGCGCTTCGCCGCGCCCTCGCGGCCCACGATCTGTACGCCGAGCAGCCGGCCGGTGCGGCGTTCCGCGAGCATCTTGACCGTCATCGGCGCCGCTCCCGGGTAGTAGCCCGCGCGGCTCGTCGACTCGATCGTCGAGGTCACGTACTGCAGGCCCACCTCCTGCGCGTCCTTCTCCCGCAGCCCCGTGCGGGCGATCTCCAGCTCGCAGACCTTGCTCACGGCAGTGCCCACCACGCCGGGGAAGGTGCCGTAGCCGCCGCCCGCGTTCGCGCCGATGACCTGGCCGTGCTTGTTGGCATGGGTGCCCAGGGGGACATGGCGCTCGCGGCCCGAGACCAGGTCCAGCACCTCGACGCAGTCCCCGCCCGCCCAGATGTTCTCGTGACCGCGCACCCGCATCGACAGGTCCGTGAGCAGACCGCCGTACCGGCCCAGCGGGAGGCCCGCGGCACGGGCGAGGGCCGTCTCCGGCTCGACTCCTATGCCCAGGACCACCACGTCCGCCGGGTACTCGGCGTCGTCGGTCGCCACCGCACGGACCCGGCCGTCCTCACCCGCGAGGATCTTGGTGACGGCCGAATCCGTCACCGTGGTGATGCCCAGCCCGTCCATCGCCCGGTGCACCAGGGCACCCATGTCGGAGTCCAGCGTCGCCATGGGCTGCCGGCCGCGCGTCACCACGGTCACCTCGTAGCCGTGCTTGAGCAGCGCCTCCGCCATCTCCACACCGATGTACCCGGCGCCCACGACCACCGCGCGCCGGCCATCGGTGCGGTCGAGCGTGTCCAGCAGCGCCTGCCCGTCGTCGAGCGTCTGCACCCCGTGCACGCCGGCCGCGTCGATGCCGGGCAGCGGGGGCCGGACCGGGCGGGCGCCGGTCGCAACGACCAGCTTGTCGTAGCCCGTCCACGCCTCCTCGCCCGTCTCCAGGCCGCGGGCGCGCACCCGGCCGCCCGCCGGGTCGATCTCCGTCACCTCGGTGCGCATGCGCAGATCGATGTCACGGGCGCGGTGCTCCTGCGGCGAGCGGGCGATCAGTTCGTCCCGCTCGGCCACGTCGCCGCTCACCCAGTACGGGATGCCGCACGCCGAGAACGAGCTGAAGTGGCCGCGCTCGAACGCGACGATCTCCAGCTCGTCCGGGCCCTTCATCCTGCGTGCCTGCGATGCGGCGGACATGCCCGCCGCATCGCCCCCCACGACCACCAGTCGCTCCGTTGTCATGAGGAACACGCTACGGCGCAGGGTCCGTTCAGTCCTGTGCCCCGGAAGGAGATGTCACCTCCGCCGCGGTCACCGAAGGGCGCGTCCGCACCCGCAGCCGGGGCCGCACCAGCCACCGCCACACCGCGTACAGCAGGCCCAGCAGCGCGGCGAACGGCGCCACTGCGCCGATCGCCACCGCGATCCACCTGAGCGTCGCCACCAGCGCGTCCCAGCCCCCGCCGAGCGCGTCCAGGAAACCGGGGTCGTCCTCCTTCACCTCCGGCGTCTCGGCCTCGGTCAGCGTCAGCGTGATCGTCGCCAGCGTCGTCCGGTCCTTCAGCGAGGCCTGCCGCGCCAGCAGCGACTCCAGCTCCGCCTGACGGCTGCTCAGCTGCCCCTCCAGGGTGACCACGTCGGACAGTTCCGTCGCCCGCTCCATCAGCTCCCGGACCCTGGCCACACTGGCCCGCTGCGTCGCGATACGGCTCTCCACGTCCACCACCTGGTCGGTGACGTCCTTCGCGTCGGCCTTGCGGGAGAGCAGCTTCCCGGCACCCGCGAGTTCCGTGAGGACCGGACCGTACTGCTCCTGTGGGACGCGCAGGACGACATGCGAGGTCACATGGGTGTCGTCGACGCGCTCGGTGGTCTCGTTCTCGACCCGGCCGCCCGCCCGCTCCGCCACCGCGCGCGCGTTCGCGAGCGCCTTTCCCGCGTCCTTCACCTCCACGCCGAGTTCGGCGGTGCGGATGATGTGCGTCGCGGCCGGCGGCGCCGAGGGCTTCGACGCCTCGTCCCTCGCCGCCCCCTCGGCGGGCCGCTCGGCGGACTCGTCCGCCGTGTAGCCGGATCCGGCGGCCCCCTTGCCGGCGTCCAGCGCGGCCGGCTTGGCGTCGCCGGACGTCGAGTCGTTCGCGCCGCAGCCGACGAGGCCGAGCGACGCGGCGAGCAACAGGACCGCGAGCGTTCGTCGTGCATCCATGAGACCCCCCAGGGTTGGAATGGTGAGCGGTTGCCGGTTCGACGGCTCACCCCTGGTGGCGGGTTGCCCGGATCGGGTCCCGAACCGGTCACGGTCCGGACTCGTTACGGGAGTCGTGCGGGCGTTTGAGAGAGTTGCCTCATGAACGTGGACACAGCGGCGCGTCATGTCGTCGTCATCGGGGGCGGTATCGCCGGTCTGGCCGCCGCCCACCGCCTGGTCGCCGCCGGCGTGCGCGTCACCCTCGTCGAAACCACCGACCGCCTCGGCGGCAAGCTCCAGGGCGGCGAGATCGCGGGCGTCCCGGTGGACCTCGGCGCCGAATCGATGCTCGCGCGCCGCAGCGAGGGCACCGACCTGGCGCGCGCGGTCGGCCTCGGGGACCGGCTCCAGCCGCCCGCTGTCGCGACCTCCGCCGTGTGGACCCGCGGCGCGCTGCGTCCCATGCCCAAGGGCCATGTCATGGGCGTGCCCGGCACGCAGGAGGCCCTCGCCGGACTGATCTCCCCCGAGGGGATCGACCGCATCGGACGCGAGAGGGACCTGCCGCCCGTCGAGGTCGGTGACGACGTCGCCGTCGGCGCGTACGTCGCCGAGCGCATCGGCCGCGAGGTCGTCGACCGGCTCGTCGAACCGCTGCTCGGCGGGGTGTACGCGGGCGACGCCTACCGCATCTCGATGCGCGCCGCGGTCCCCGGCCTCTTCGACGCCCTGCACCGCCACGCCACGCTGCTCGACGGCGTACGCGAGGTCCAGGCCAGGGGAGCGGCGCAGCAGGGCGCCGGGCCCGTCTTCATGGGACTCGACGGCGGCATGGGCACGCTGCCCGCGGCCGTCGCCGCGTCCGTACGCGAGGGCGGCGGCGACATCCGCACCTCCACCGCCGTGCTCGGGCTGACCCGCACCGGCACCGGCTGGCACATCCGCACCGACCGCGAGCCGCTGACCGCCGACGCCGTCGTCCTCGCCACCCCCGCCTGGTCCGCGTCCGCGCTGCTGGCCGCCGAATCCCCGGCCGCGGCGGCGGAACTCGGCCGCGTCGAGTACGCCTCCATGGCCCTGGTCACCCTCGCCTTCCGGCGCGCCGACCTCGGCTCGCCACCACCCGGCAGCGGCTTCCTCGTCCCGCCCGTGGACGGCCGGGCGATCAAGGCGTCCACCTTCTCCTCCAACAAGTGGAGCTGGGTGGCCGAGGGCGGGGGAGACCTGTTCGTCCTGCGCACCTCCGTCGGCCGTTACGGGGAGGAGCAGGCACTGGAGCGCGAGGACTCCGAGCTGGTCGACGTGTCCCTGACCGACCTCGCCGAGGCGATCGGTCTCACGGCCGCGCCGGTGGCCTCGGAGGTCACCCGCTGGACCGGCGGTCTGCCCCAGTACCCCGTCGGGCACCTCGCCCGTGTCGCCCGCATCCGCGACGAGGTCGCCAAGCTGCCCGGCCTGCGGGTCTGCGGAGCGGTCTACGACGGCGTCGGCATCCCCGCCTGCATCGGCAGCGGACAGCGCGCGGCGGACGAGATTCTCGCCACGCCGACCCTGGCGCGGGGCACCGAACCGGACGCGGGACAATAGCCGTATGAGTGCGCCCGAAAAGATCCCGAACGCAGGCAAGAAGGCCAAGGACCTCAACGAGGTCATCCGGTACACGCTGTGGTCCGTCTTCAAGCTGCGCGACGTGCTGCCCGAGGACCGGACCGGCTTCGCCGACGAGGTCCAGGAGCTGTTCGACCAGCTCGCCGCCAAGGACGTCACCGTGCGCGGCACCTACGACGTCTCCGGGCTGCGCGCCGACGCCGACGTGATGATCTGGTGGCACGCGGAGACCGCGGACGAGCTCCAGGACGCGTACAACCGCTTCCGGCGCACGCGTCTGGGCCGCGCACTCGAGCCGGTCTGGTCGAACATGGCGCTGCACCGCCCCGCCGAGTTCAACAAGTCGCACATCCCGGCCTTCCTGGCCGACGAGACGCCCCGCAACTACGTCTCGGTGTACCCCTTCGTGCGCTCCTACGACTGGTACCTGCTCCCCGACGAGGACCGCCGCCGGATGCTCGCCGACCACGGCAAGATGGCCCGCGGCTACCCGGACGTGCGCGCCAACACGGTCGCGTCGTTCTCGCTCGGCGACTACGAGTGGATCCTCGCCTTCGAGGCGGACGAGCTGTACCGGATCGTCGACCTGATGCGCCACCTGCGCGCGTCCGAGGCCCGCATGCACGTGCGCGAGGAGGTCCCCTTCTTCACGGGCCGCCGCAAGAGCGTGGCGGACCTGGTGGCGGGGCTCGCGTAGTCCCGCACGATCCCGACGGCGAGGTTTCGCCGCGTCCCACGCGGAAACCCAGCCGTCCGCGACCGGGCCCACGGCCCGGTCGCCCCGGCCGAGCCCGTGGAAACCGGCCACCGGCGGGACCGTCAACGGCCCCTGCCCTGGTCGGCCACGGACCCGGCGGCACCACGACCCGGAAGATCAGACGGCGTGCCGCAGCCTCCGCTGCTCCGCTTGCCGGTCCAGCGACACCGGGTCCGGCTCCGGGTGCGGCGCGCACGATGCGCGCCGCACCGGCGTCTTCCCGTGCAGCAGGTAGTCCTCCAGGTGCGTGTTGACGCACCGGTTGCTCCCGCCGCCGATGCCGTGCGTGCCCGCGTCATCCTCCGTGATCAGCACCGAGCCGCGCAGCCGCCGGTGCAGCTCCAGCGCGCCCTCGTAGGGCGTCGCCGCGTCCCGCTCCGCCGCCAGGATCAGTGTCGTGGGCAGCGCGCCCCGCTTCGTGCCCACGTCCACCGGCTGCTGCCGGGGCGCCGGCCAGAACGCGCACGGCAGGTTCATCCACGCGTTGTCCCACGTCTCGAACGGCGCGATCCGGGCGAGCAGCGTGTTGTCGCGGTCCCAGGTCTCCCAGTCCTCGGGCCAGGGCGCGTCGTTGCACTCCACCGCCGTGTAGACGGCGTTGGCGTTCTCCGCCGCCTTCTCGGTGCCCGGCCGCGGGGCGGCCTGGGCGATCAGCGGCTTGGGGTCGCCGTTCAGGTACGCCGACAGCGCCTTCGCGCGCAGCGGCCAGTAGTCGTCGTGGTAGCCCACGCTCAGCAGTGCCGCGTGGAGCTGGCCCGGACCGACCTTCCCGCCCGCGGGCTTCTCCGCCAGCGCGGTGCGCACCCGTTCGTAGCTGCCGGCGACCTCCTGTGGGGTGGCGCCCAGTTTGTACGTGGCGTCGTGCTTGGCCACCCACGCACGGAAGTCGGCCCAGCGGCTCTCGAACGCCGCCGACTGAGCGAGGTTGTTGCGGTACCAGATCCTTCCCGGGTCCGGGTTGACCGCCGAGTCGAACACCATGCGGCGCACATGGCCGGGGAACAGGGTGGCGTACAGCGCGCCGAAGTACGTGCCGTACGACGCGCCCATGAACGTGAGCTTCTTCTCGCCGAGCGCCGCGCGCAGCACTTCGAGGTCGCGCGCGTTGTTGAGCGACGTGTAATGGCGCAGCGCCGCACCGGCCTTGCGCGCACACCCCCGCGCGTACGCCTTCGCCTGCGCGATCCGCTCCTGCTTGTACGCGGGGGAGGGGTGTGTCGGGGCGGCCGTCGGTGCCTTCACGAAGTCGGCCGGGTCCTGGCAGGACAACGGCGCGGAGCGGTCCACGCCCCGGGGCGCGTAGCCCACGATGTCGTACGCCCCCGCGATCTTCTTCCACTCGGGCAGCTCGGCGGCCATGGGGAAGTACATGCTGGACGCGCCGGGGCCGCCGGGGTTGTAGACGAGCGCGCCCTGCCGCTCGGCCGGCCGGCCGCTCGCCCGCACGCGGCTGACGGTCAGCGTGATCTGACGGCCCGAGGGCTTCGCGTAGTCCAGCGGGACCTCGACCGTGCCGCACGTGACCGGTTCGGCCAGGGCCTCCTCCTCCGGGCAGGCGCCGAAGGCGATGCCGGCGGCCGCGGCACGCTCGGCGGCCACCGCGGTCCCCTGGGCCTCGGCGGACGCGACAACGGCGCCGTCGGTCGGGTGGACGGCGCCGGCCGGAGGGACGGCGAGCGTCGTGAGGACCAAGGAACCGAGGCCCGCCACGGCCCCGAACTTCGCAACTGCTCTCATCGCGTTCCCTTCGTGCACGTAGGGGGCGGCCCGACAGCCGCGGGACGAATTCTTGAGCAGTTGACTGTGCAAAGCACCGATGTGCGTCGCGTGTCGGCAGCGGTGGCCGGAATCAGCGGATCCGGTCGGCTGTCCGGCCGTTCTCGAACGCCGCCCGCAGTTGCGCGTCGTCGAGTGCGCGGACCCCGTGGACGGCGACCCTGGTGAGCTGAGCCCGTTCACCGGCGCCGGATGCGGCGTGCTCGGCGGCCCGTTCGGCGAGGGCGTCGAGCAGCCGGTTACCGGCGGGGGAGGCCCAGCCGAGGTAGGTGTACACCTCGAACCGGGCCAGGGCCAGACAGCCCAGTGTCATGACGAGCGGCAGCGCGAACCACGCCACGACCGGGCCCGGCCGTTGCCCCTGAGAGAGCGTCAGCACGGCCCCGGCGGCGAGCACCACGGTCAGGACGCTCGCCGCGCGGACGGCGCGGATCGCGGAGACGACGGGATTCCTGGCCGTGTCGGGGACGGCGAGCCCGGCGCGGACGAGCCGGTCGGCGAGGGAGCGTACGGCATCGGCAGCGGACACGGCCGTCCGTACCGCCGCCGTGCGGGCCTGGCCCGATGGACCGATCGCGCCGATGACCGAACGCTCCAGGTCGTTCTCGCCGTCGGGGTCCACGACCGTCGCCCAGCCCGTGTGCGCCAGCAGGAGCCGGCGGCCGTGGTGCATCGACACGAGCGTCAGGTCGGTGACGCGCTCCGGACCGCCGGCCAGGAACGCGGCCTCGGGGAGCGTGAGCTCGTACGCGGTGCGCACCTCGTCGCGCCAGGCCTCCTCGGCTTCCTCGTCCAGGTGGCGGGGTGCGTCGGCCGCGGCCAGGCACAGCCGCAGACAGCTGACCGTCGCGACGGCCCAGGCCAGGAAGACGAGGATGAGCCAGAGCATGGGCGAGTTCTACGCGAGGAGTGGGGCTTGCGCCACCGGCTGTTCGCCATGTGGACGTGCGCCGGTGACGCGTGTCAGGAGCTGCTGGACGATCCGCAGCTCGAACCGGAGGAACTGCCGCAGCTGGAGCCGGAGGAACTCCCACAGCCGGAACCGGACGATCCGCCGCAGCTCGAACCGCCGCCGGATCCGCCGCTGCCGGCCCCGCAGCCCGAGCCGGAGCCCGGACTCGCGCACCACAGGGGCTCGGAACAGGCGGCGGAGTCGGGCCCGCCGTCCGCGTACGCGGTGTGCGACACGGTGGAGCGCGAGCCGCTGCCGAGCCGGGCCGCACCGGTCAACTGGGCCCGCAGCTGTGAATCCGGGAGCGCCCGCACCCCGCGGAGGGCGACGAACGCGACGACGCCCGGAGCGGCGTGGGCGTGCGCGGCGCTGTAGGCGCGCAGGGCCCGGCGGCCCTCGGGGGAGACGCGACGGCCCGCACGGTTGGCCTGGTTGAAGCCGATCACCATGCCCGTCACCAGGGCGGGCAGCGCCGTCAGGAAGAACGGCAGGCCGACCGGCTTGTGACCGGAGCCCATGAACTGCACGACGGTCGCGAAGAACGACAGGGGCAGTCCGATGAGGCAGAGGACGCCCTGGGTCACGCCCCAGGCCGAGTGGCCGCGGTGCTGCCGGGGAGGCGTCATGAGCCCCCGCGCGGCAAGGGCGTGGCCGATCTCCTGCACGGCCGGGCTGCGCATGACGTCCTGCCGCAGGACGGGGAGCGCGCCGCCGGGAGCGGCGGCCAGTGAGCTGAACACCTGGCGTTCCACGGGGTCGTGGGCGACCTGGCGCACTGCCGTGACCACGCCCGGGCCGCCGATGACGACCCGGCCGTCCGTGTGCAGCGCGGCGAGCGCCGCATCGGCGACACGGGCCGGGCCGCCGGCGAGGAACGCGGCCTCGTACGGGGCGTGGATGCGTGCGTCGCAGTGCGAGGCTCCGCGGAGGGCGGCGGAGACCTTGACGACGAGCAGCGTGGAGGAGAGTCCGACGGCGAGGTAGAGGGCGAGGGTGAGAGGGACCACGGGGCTCACCTTCCGATCCCGGCGAGGGCGGTGCGCGCGGCGCGAACGAACCGTACGGTCCGCCGCGGGGGCTCGGGCGCGGCGCGCTCCTGCCACCAGAGCGTGAGCCGCCGCCGGACGGCGGCGTCCTCGGGGCGGCCCGTCGCGAGGAGGTGCCCGACGAAGTCGAGCGCGTCCCGCCGGTAACCGGCCTGCAGGGGACGGTTCCTGGCGTAGGAGAGGAACGCGGGGCGGTAGGCGTCGCCGAGGAGCCGGGGCAGCTCGGGCGCGACCTTGCCGACGACGTCGGCGCGCTTGGCCGCGAGGGCCCTGCTCTGTACGCGCAGCCGGCGCGGGTCGAACCCCTCGGGAACGGGGGCCCCCGCGACGAGCGCGGCCACCAACGCGGCCTGCGCGATCCCCACCCGCTCCCGCACGGCACCGTCGGTCGCGGCCCGCATGGCCGGGGTGGCACGTACGGGCGCGACGGGTGCGGGCCTGGCCTGCTCGGGCACGCCACCATCGGGCATGGTCTGCTCGGGCACGCCACCTGCACCGGCCCGCCCGAGCGCGGCGGCCCGTCCCGGCGCGGCCGGTCCGGGGGTCGCGCGGAGCGTCTCGCGGATCCGGGACAGTTCGGACGACAGGGCCTCCGGCGGAGGGAAGTCGTCGTCCCGTTCCAGCAGGACCCCCGGCGGGCACACCCTCGCGCGGAGGTCCGCGAGCACGTCGAGGACCGGCTGCGTCACGGGGTGCGCGTGGGTGTCGTGCCAGACGCCGTCCCGTTCGACGCCGCCCGCCACATGGACGTACGCGATCGCCTCCACCGGTAGCGCGTCCAGCGCCGCCGACGGGTCCTCGCCCCGGTTCACATGGTTCGTGTGCAGGTTCGCGACGTCGATCAGGAGCCGGACGCCCGTCCGCTCGACCAGCTCCGCCAGGAACTGGCCCTCCGTGAGCTCCTCGTCCGGCCACGCGACCAGCGCCGCGATGTTCTCCAGCGCGAGCGGCACCGGCAGGGAGTCCTGGGCGATGCGCACGTTCTCGCACAGCACGGACAGCGCGTCCCACGTGCGCGGCACCGGCAGCAGGTGGCCCGCCTCCAGCACCGGGGACGCGGTGAGCGCGCCCCCGGCCCGTACGAACGCGATGTGCTCGGTCACCAGCGGCGCGCCCAGCGCCTCGGCCCGCTCCGCCAGGTCGGCGAGGCGGGCCGCCGACGGCCGGTCGGCGCCCCCGAGGCCGAGCGAGACGCCGTGCGGGACGATGCGCGTGCCGCGCTCCCGCAGCCGGGTCAGCGACGCCGGCAGGTGCCCGGGGCAGACGTTCTCCGCGACGACCTCGACCCAGTCCACGCCGGGCAGGCGCTCCACCGTCTCCGCGATCTCCTGCCGCCAGCCGATTCCGATGCCGAGTTCCATGAAGTCCCCCTCCTCTGCCCGACAAGCCTCTTCCCGAGCTGATGTGCAGAGGTCATGGCCCCGTCAGGCACCGGTGAATCCGCAGAGGGGGACGTTCAGAGCTACATCTGAGGTTCCGCCGGGTCCTCACCCGGCCGGCGGCACCTCGGGACGGTTCGTGTTCACCGTGCCCGGCGCCCCGGGCGACGGCTGAGACGTGACGGTCACGTCGCCGGTCGGCTCGGCGGGCGCCGGCGCCGGCGGCAGGTTCCCGTCCGGGGCCGGCGGACCGCTCGGGCTCGCGGTCGCCTGGCCCGCCGCCTCGTTCGCGATCGCGTCGAAATCGACCATCCCGGTCGCCTCCAGCATGGTGATGTGGTCGAGCACCGTCTGGTTGGCGTCGCTCGCGAGCTGGCGTATCAGCGTGTTGCGGGTCGTGTGCCGGACCTCCGCTATGGCCGCGAAGACCTTGCCGTGCGCGTTGCGCAGCAGGTTGGCGAACTTGCGCTCGTACTCCTGCCCGCTCGCCGCCGACAGTTCCTGCAGCCAGCCCTGCTGCTGCTCCGTGGGCTGGTTGGGCAGTTCGACACCCAGCTTCGCCGCCACGTCCCGCGCCCGCCGGTCCAGGTCGGTGTGGCCGACGATGAGGTGGTCGCCCGCCTCCTTGATCGCCTGGCTCGGCGCCCGTTCGATGGCCTGCTGGCCCGCGGGCAGTTCCCACAGGCCGGCCAGCCGCACCTTCACCAGCAGGTCGCGGTCGGCGGCCGAGAGCGGGCCCCACTGTGTCGCGACGGTCGAGGCGTTGAGGTTCGCCTGCCCCGTACCCGAGCGGTCGGCGTAGGACCAGACGGGAAACGCCAGCGCGCCGACCGTGACGACGAGAGCCGCGATGATGAGTGCTGTCCCGTTGATGCGCCGCAACAATGTGCCTCCAGAGCCGATGCGTGACACGGCAGGCGAAACCGCCCCCCAACTGACTGGCCGGTCAGTCACCCGGCCGTTCCGCCGGTCGAACTTAGCCGGTCAACCTACTTGGCGGTACCGGTGAATACGCATCCGGGGGCCGGGTTGTTCAGCCCCGCAGCGACGGATGATCGGCGATCACCGTGCACGAGCCCGGAGCGATCTCCGTGAACCCCGCGTCGCGCACCACGGGCAGTCCGGCGGCAGTGAGCGTCCGCCAGTGTGCCGGATCGGCGGTGCGCACCGACAGGCGGTACCCGGCCGTCCGCCACGCCTTGCGGTCCGTCTCGGAGAGCTCCCACCAGGCGAGTTGGGCACCGTGGCCCGCCTGGGCCATCGCCTTGCCCGCCGACATCTCCACGTCCGGGCTCAGCCACAGCACCGGACCGTCGAGGTCGGGGGCGGCGGGCGGCGCGGAATCGTCGAGATCGGTGCCGGACACCTGCAGCTTGGCGAGTTCCTTCGGCCAGCCGTCGAGCGGGACGGGCGGGAAGACCCGTACCTCCGCCCGCTCGCCGGTCACCGTGATGCCCGGCAGCGTGCAGGCGCGGCGCCACTCCGCGCCGCGCGCCCGGCGCACGACCTTGCGGATACGCGCGTCCTGCCAGTCCCGCATCGCCCGGGCCCACTCGCCCTCGCCCACGGACCGCTCGTCGCCGAGGATCTCCAGGACGGCCCGGGCCGCGGTCTCCAGGGCGTCGGTGCGGGCGGGCGGTTCGGCCTTCTCGATCCGTACGACCAGCGGCAGGACGAACTGCGGCGCCGCGTCGCGCAGGCGGTTCTCGTGCCGGAAGGGACTGTCCGCGGGCCGGGTGGCCTCGGTGCCGGTGTTCTCGCTGCTCACCCGATCAGTGTGCCAGCCGCCGCGCCGGGGCATTCGGGGGGCAGTTGGCGGAACGGGTGGCTCCGGGCGACGATGCCTGCCATGAAGAGCGATCTGTTCAACAGCGACAACATGGCGCAGCAGGCGACGGTGCCGGGGATGACCCTGCAGAACGCCAAGTCGGTCAAGTACGCCGTCAACGGGGAGATGTACGCGCGCCAGGGCTCGATGATCGCCTTCCGCGGCAATCTCCAGTTCGAGCGCAAGGGCCAGGGCATCGGCGGCATGCTCAAGCGCGCCGTCACGGGCGAGGGTCTGCCGTTGATGGCGGTGCGCGGCCAGGGCGAGGCGTGGTTCGCGCACGAGGCGGCCAACTGCTTCATCGTGGACATCGAGCAGGGCGACGCGCTGACCATCAACGGCCGCAACGTGCTGTGCTTCGACGCGACCCTGTCCTACGAGATAAAGACGGTGAAGGGCGCCGGCATGACGGGCGGCGGCATCTTCAACAGCGTCTTCACCGGCTACGGGAAGCTCGGCGTCATCTGCGAGGGCAACCCGATCGTGATCCCCGTCAGCCACCAGCAACCGGTGTACGTGGACACCGACGCGGTCGTCGGCTGGAGCGCCCGCCTGAACACCTCGCTGCACCGCTCGCAGTCCATCGGTTCCATGATCCGCGGCGGTTCGGGCGAGGCGGTCCAGTTGAAGCTGGAGGGCGAGGGCTTCGTGATCGTCAGGCCCAGCGAGGCGACTCCGCACAAGGCGACGCAGGGCTGAGGCCGCAAGCAGGCGCCGCCGTGGCCTGTGCCGGGGTGGCCGTCGCCGACCACGGGGTCGCGGTCCCTGCTGCCCGCCGTGGCCGCCGGGCTGCTCGCGTGCGCGGTGAGCGTCCTCGTCGGCGCTGCGGTCGCCGCACGCGGTGAGGGGCCTGGTCACCGGCTCGCGGACCGGGACGGTCCACCTGCCGGTGCTCGCCCTGCCGGCCGCGATCACCTGCCTGCTGGGTGCTTGCGGGCGGGGCGGACGCGGGGGCCGCGTCCGCCCGGAACAGGGACCGCGGCGTCCCCGGCCGCGGACTACAGTCGTACGTATGGACGAGCACGAGCCGTACTGCGATACCCCGACCGACCCCGGCAACGCCGCCGGACCGGCCGCGGACGCGGCGCCCGACGAGGAGTTCGCCGAGTGCGTGCTGTGCCGCGAGCCGACCGAGTACCCCGCGTCCGTCAAGGGCGCTCCGCTGTGCCCCGTCTGCGAGTGGCGAGAGGCCGAGAAGTGGGCTTGCTCCGGCTGACCCGCGGCGGGCGGACGCCCTACGAGCGGCGCATCAGGTCCGAGACCTTCACGAACCGGTAGCCGCGGCGGCGGAGCTCAGGGACGATCCGGCGCACCGCCTCCTCGGTGACCGGCGCCGCGCTGCGCGTGCAGTGCATGACCACGACCGATCCCGGCCGCACCCCCCTGAGGACCTCCGCCACGACGGCGTCCGCATCGGTCGCGAAGGCGTCGCCGCTGACGACGTCCCACTGCACGGCTGTGACCTGGGTGGGCGCGATCGCGCGCAGCGCGTGGTCGTCGTAGCAGCCGCCGGGGAAGCGGAAGTACGGCACCGCATTGCGCACGCCGGCCTTCTCGAACGCCGTGAAGGCGCGTTCCACGTCCGCCCGCATGTCGTTCGCGGCGACGACCGGGAGCCCGTAGCAGTCCGCCGTGAAGGCGTGGTGGCTGTAGGAGTGGTTGGCGGTCTCGAAGAGCGGGTCCGTGCCGATGGCCTTCGCCTGCGCGGGGTACTCCTCGGCCCAGCGGCCGGTCATGAAGACGGTGGCGGGGATCTTCAGCGCGCGCAGCGCCGCGATGAGCCCGGGGTTGTCGAAGCGCTCGCCCTGTGCGGCGCGCGGCCCCTGATCGGCGGTCATGTCCGCGTCGAAGGTGAGCGCGACGGTCCTGGCGGCCGGCGCCGCGGCACGCCGGAAGAGGGGGGTGAGTCCGTGCGGCCCGGGAGCGAGGGTCGGCGCCTGCGGCAGCTGCCGCCCGCCCGGTCCGCGGGTGTTGCCCGGCTGCGGCGATACGGCGTCCAGCTTGGAGGCGGTGGGGGAGGTAGACGCCCCCAGCACGGCGGCGCGGGGATCGGCTCCCGACGTGGTGCCGGGATCGGCGCCGCATCCGACAAGTACGGCACCCAAGGCAGCGATTGCCGCACATCTTCGTGCAGAAGTGGTCACTGGCGGAAAATATACGATCATCAGCACGGTGAGCCGTCGGGAGGGCTCCTGCGTTCGGGTTGCCTCGCGCGGCAGAGCGTTCTGCCCTGTCCGTTGCACCCTGCAATGATGCCTCCGGTTCGATCCGCGGTCCGCCGCGCGGATCTCGCGTTCAGGAGGAATGGCATGACCCTGCCCCCCACGGCCGGTGTGCTCGCCACCATGGAGGACCTGCTCGCCGGGCCGGAAGGCCGGGGCGGCGCCCTGTGGCGACTGGAACAGGCCGCCCGACAGCTGGACGCCAACGTCGTCCGCGTCGTGCCCGGCGACAGCGTCCCGCGCCATGTCGAGCCCGACCTGGACGTCCTGCTGTGCGTGCTCGGGGGGAGCGGCGAACTCACCGTCGGCGACGAGACCCACTGGCTGGCACCCGGCTGCGTGGCCTGGCTGCCCCACGGCACCGCCCGCGCCCTGGCCGCCGGCCCGGACGGGCTCGTCTACGTGACGGCGCATCGCCGGCGGCCCGGCCTCTCCATCAAGCCGGCCGCCCCGGCCGCCTCCACCACCCCCGCCCACCCGGCCGCGGAGGGCGGGGAGGCCGCCTGCCTGCTCCACCGGATCTGCCCCGGCTGCGACCGTTCCGCCGAGGACATCGGCGCACGGTACTGCAGCCGCTGCGGCACCGAACTGCCCCAGGCCAACGCCTTCTGACGCCTCGTCGGCAGTGCGCAACGCGTTCTTCACGACGGGTGCCGATGAGCACAACGCCCGCCTCCTCCGTATCAAGGGTTCGGACGCGTCCCCCGGTTCCCTCCGGCAACCGGATTCCGTACCCCCCGCAGGAGGCAGCGAGTTGAGTCACAGGCGAATACCCAAGCGAAAGGCCGTGCTTGCAGGAGCCGGGGCGGTGGGCATCGCCGCGGCGGCCGTCCTGCTGCCGCAGGCCAACGCGTCGCAGTCGGATTCCGGCGCCGACGCGTCCCCCCGGGCGATGAGCGCCGCTTCCGCCCAGAACCTGCTGTCGCGGCTGGGCCCCGAACTGGGCGACGCGTACGCAGGCGCGTACTACGACGCGGGAAAGAAGCAGCTCGTCGTCAATGTCGTCGGTGCCGACGACGAGGCGACGGACCGGGTCACCGAGACCGGTGCCGTGGCCAGAAGCGTCGAGAACAGCATGGGCGAGCTGAGGTCCGCGGCGGGCACCCTGGCCGCGAAAGCCACCATTCCCGGCACCGCCTGGGCCGTCGACCCGAGGACCAACCAGATCCTGGTCACGGCCGACCGCACCGTTCGCGGCGAACGCTGGGACAGGCTGGAGGCGGCCGTCGGGTCGCTGGGCTCCGGCACGGCCCGTATCGAGAAGTCGGCGGGCGAGTTCAGGACCTTCCTGGAAGGCGGCGACGCCATCTTCGGTGGTGGAGCGCGCTGTTCCCTCGGCTTCAACGTGACCGCCCAGAACGGTGCGCCGGGCTTCCTCACGGCGGGGCACTGCGGTGTGGCCACCGCGCAGTGGTCCGAGAACCAGGGCGGCGCCCCGATCGGTACGGTCCAGGCCGCGACGTTCCCCGGCGAGGGCGACTTCGCGCTGGTCACGTACGACGACCCGGCGACGCAGGCGCCGAGCACGGTCGACCTCGGGAACGGCCAGACGCTGGACATCGTGGGCGTGGGCGACGCGGCGGTCGGCCAGCAGGTGTTCCGCATGGGAAGCACCACCGGCCTCGACGACGGCCAGGTCACGGGGTTGAACGCGACCGTGAACTACCCCGAGGGCACCGTCACCGGGCTGATCCAGACCGACGTCTGCGCGGAGCCGGGCGACAGCGGCGGCGCGATGTTCACCCGTGAAGGGCTCGCGGTCGGCCTGACATCGGGGGGCAGCGGAGACTGCACCTCGGGCGGCGAGACGTTCTTCCAGCCGGTGACGACGGCGCTGGCCGCGGTCGGCGCACAGATCGGCGCGGGCGCGGGCAACGGCAGCGGCGCCGGCAGCGGCGCGCAGGACGCCGCAGGCGCGCAGGACGCCGCAGGCGCGCAGGACGCCGGAGGCGCGAACGACGCGGGCGCGGTCAACGGCGTCGGCGACGGGCAGGACGGCGGCGACGACGGGTTTGCGCGTCGGCAGGGCTGACCACCACCCGACACAGGGGAGCGCACCCGATACAGGGGGGCGGCGGAGCTCCGGGCGGCCTTCCGGCCCCCGGAGCTCCGCCGTGTCAGTCCGTCTCCGGCCCGTCCGCCGCACAGTCCCCGCCCCCGGCGCCGCTCCCCGCCGTGTCCAGCGTGGCGGTCAGCTCGTCCAGGTCTGCGCGTAGCGCCCGCAGCCGGTCGAGCGACAGACCCGTGGCCGCCGCGATCCTGCGCGGCACGCCCCGCGCCCGGTCACGCAGCGCCTCGCCCTCGGCGGTGGGCCGCGCCGTCACCGAGCGCTCGTCCGCAACGCCGCGCCGGCGCTCCACGTACCCCGTCGCCTCCAGGCGCTTGAGCAGCGGGGACAGCGTGCCCGAGTCGAGGCGCAGATGCTCGCCGATCTGCTTGACGGGCAGTTCCCCGTGCTCCCAGAGGACCAGCATCACCAGGTACTGCGGGTAGGTGAGGCCCAGGTCCCTCAGGGCCGAGCGGTAGACGCCGTTGAACGCGCGCGCCGCCGCGTGCAGCGAGAAGCAGATCTGGCGGTCGAGGCGCAGGAAGTCCTCGTCAGCCACATCGCGCAGTGTCGTGTTCTCCGTGCGTTCGTCGCGTCCGTTCATGGCTCCAGCGTACCAGGCTGTGCGCGATTGAGTTGTGTACAACTTAATCGTGTGCTTTATTGGTGCCCGGCCCGCTCCACGGCGGACCTGCCACCGCACCACCGGACGAAGAGGGATGGACTCATGGACGCGCTCTACACCGCTGTCGCCACCGCCAACGGCCGCGAAGGCCGCGCCGTCAGCTCGGACGGCCAGATCGACCTGCCGCTCGCGTTCCCCGCGGCCCTCGGCGGCAACGGACAGGGCACCAACCCCGAGCAGCTGTTCGCCGGGCTACGCCGCCTGCTTCGCCAGCGCGATGGGCGCCATCGGCCGCCAGGAGAAGATCGACGTCAAGGACGCCTCGGTGACCGCGGAGGTCTCCATCGGCAAGGACACCGACGGCGGCTTCGGCCTCTCCGTGGTCATGCGCGTCGAGCTCCCCGACCACCTTCAGGGCGAAGCGGGCCGCGAGCTGCTGGAGAAGACGCACGCGTACTGCCCGTACTCCAAGGCGACCCGCGGCAACCTGCCGGTCGAGCTCGTCATCGAGTGACCACCGGTCCGCGAGGCGGCGGGGTCAGGCCCCGGCCAGCAGCCACTCGCGGCACTGCGCCGCGTCGAAACCGCCCGGGGGGAACCGCGGGTCCATGGCTTCGAGGTGTTCCAGCAGCAGCTTGCTGACCGCCCAGTTGCGGTACCACTTGTGGTCGGCCGGCACGACGCACCAGGGCGCCGCCTGCGTCGAGCACCGTTCCAGGGCGATCTCGTACGCCTCCTGGTAGGCGGGCCACAGAGCGCGTTCCTCAAGGTCGCCCGGATCGAACTTCCAGTGCTTGTCGGGGTTGTCGATCCGCTTCAGCAGGCGGCGGCGCTGCTCGTCGAAGCCGATGTGCAGGAAGACCTTGACCAGGGTGACGCCGTCCTCGGCGAGCTCGTTCTCGAAGCGGTTGATCTGCTCGTAGCGGCGGGTGAGCTGCTCGCGGGGGACGAGCTCGCGCACACGGGCGATCAGCACGTCCTCGTAGTGCGAGCGGTCGAAGATGCCGATCTCGCCGGGGTGCGGCAGCGCCCGGCTGATACGCCACAGGAAGGTCTGGCCGCGCTCTTCCGGGGTGGGCGCCTTGAACGCCTTGATGCGGCAGCCGACCGGGTTGAACAGACCCACGACGTGTTTGAGCGTGCCGCCCTTGCCGCTGGTGTCCATGCCCTGGAGCACCAGCAGCACGCGGCGTCGGTCGCCGGCCGTGGCCGCCGCGTACAGCCGTTCCTGGAGATCGGCGAGTCGCGGGCCCAACAGGGCGGTGGCCGCCTGGGCGGCCGCCTTGTCGGACGGCCCGCCCGGGGTGGCGGACGGGTCGTGGCGGGACAGGTCGACACGGTCGCCCGGCGGGATCCGCAGCAGCTCGCTCAGAGTGACGGGCTGCCGCGGCTCGTCCCCGTGTCGCTCCTTCGCCTCGCCCTTGCCCACCGCGTGCCCCTTCCGCGTCCGTGCGCCTCCCCCGATGGTGCGCCGCACGGCGCGCCGCCGCGAGCCCGCCGCCCCCCGGGCGCGGGGCGGGCACGCCCGCGGTGAGCGGGGAACCCCCTGGAACCGACGGCCGCCGCCGCGAGCGCTGCGCCTGTGGGGTGCGGCCGACGCGCCTGTGTTGCGGAACGCCCCGCGGCGGGAACGCCCCCAGGGCCGGTGCACGCCGACGGCGAAGGTGACGCCCTGGGGCGGGAACACCCCGGGGCGGTCGACGTGCCCGTGTTGCGGGAACGGCCCCGCCGGCGACCGGCGCCCGCGACGGCGAGGGTGACGCCCCCGGGCGGGAACGCCCCCCGAGGGCGGTCGAGTGCCCGTGTTGTGGGAACGGCCCCCGTCCGGGACCGGCGCCGCGACGGCGAGGGTGACGCCCCCGGGCGGGAACGCCCCCCAAGGGCGGCCGACGTGCCCGTGTTGTGGGAACGGCCCCCGTCCGGGACCGGCGCCCGCCACGGCCAGCGTGACGCCCCGGGACGGGAACGCCCCCGGGGCGGACGCCGCGCCCGCGGGCGCCGGGGCGGGGCGGTCAGCGCCAGGGGCCCGTGACCGCGAACGTCGTGCCGGGCGTGTAGCAGTTCACGTACATCGTCTCGCCGTCCGGCGAGAACGTGACGCCCGCGAACTCACCCCACTCCGGCTCCTCCGGCGTGCCGATGTTCTGCGCGTTCCGTGCCGTCGGATACACCTCGCCGCGCCTGGTGACCCCGTACACGTGCTGCGTGCCGCCGCCGTCCTCGCACACCATCAGGCCGCCGCTCGGCGCGAGGCAGATGTTGTCCGGGGACTCGCCCGGCAGCTGGACGTCCGTGTCCGGGCCGAAGACGATCACCAGGGTGAGGCGCCGCCGCCCCGGCTCGTACCGCCACACCTGTCCGAAGTGGTCCGCCGCCGACCCCTCCGCACTGCGCGCGTAGCTGGACACGAAGTAGACCGACCTGCCGCCCCAGTAGCACCCCTCCAGCTTCTGGGCGTGCGTGATGCCCCGGGGGCCGAAGTCCTGGTGCCTGATCGGCGTCTGCTTCGCCTGACTGTCGGGTACGGGCACCCACTCGATCCCGTCGAAGCGTGCCCCGGTCTCCTGGATCTCCGACAGGTCGGGCACGCCCGGCACCCGCATGGCCTGGAGCTCACCGCCCGCCCGCAGCGAACCGGTGCCGCCCATCGGCTTGTTGGGCAGGAATCGGTAGAACAGCCCGAAGGGGCGCTCGAAGGCGTCCTCCGTCTCGTACACGATCCCGCTCGACGGGTCGACGGCGATCGCCTCGTGCTGGAAGCGGCCCATCGCGGTGAGCGGCACCGCACCCGTGCGCCGAGGGTCGGCGCCGTCGACCTCGAAGATGAAGCCGTGGTCCTTGGTGTACCCGTTGGTGCCGGCCTTGTCCTCGGTCTCCTCGCAGGTGAGCCAGGTCCCCCAGGGGGTGGGTCCGCCCGCGCAGTTGACGGCGGTGCCGGCGATGGCGACCTGCTGCGACAGGACGTTGTTGCGGCTGTCGAGCTCCAGAACCGTACAGCCTCCCTTGCCCATCGGGTCGTAGGTCAGGCCGCTGACGGTCGGCACGGGGATCCGGGCGCTGCGCCGGTTCTCGTGGTTGCGGACGAGGTGGACGCGGCCGCGGCGGCCGGCGAACGCGGCCATGCCGTCGTGGTTGCTCGGCACCCGGCCCTGCCCGTGGCTCAGCGGGTCGCCCTCCCGTGACAGGACCTTGTAGTGGAAGCCTCTCGGCAGATCGAGCAGACCGTTCGGGTCGGGCACGAGCGGGCCGTACCCGCGGGTGCCGCGGGCGGCGGCTGTGCCCGCGAAGAGTTCGGAGAACGCACCGGTGAACGCGATACCCGCGCCGACCGCACCGGCACCGGCCAGAACTTGACGTCGTGAAGCGGTCATGAGGCAGCAACTCTCTGTTGGCGGACAGGAGATGTGACCCGCATGTGTGTATCACGCAGACGGTCGTTGCGTAACCATGCGGGCCACTGTGCCTTGTGGTGCTCCTGCTCAGCCCAGCTCGGCGGTCAGCGTGATCTTCGTGCCCGTCAGGGCCTGGCTGACCGGGCAGTTGGTCTTCGCGTCCTCGGCCGCCTTGACGAAGCCCGCCTCGTCCAGGCCCGGGACCGTGCCCACGACGGTGATGTGGATGCCGGTGATGCCCTCGCCCGGCTGGAAGGTCACGTCGGCCTTCGTCTCCAGACGGGCCGGCGGGGTGCCCGCGCCCGCGAGACCGTGCGAGAGGGCCATCGAGAAGCAGCTGGAGTGGGCGGCCGCGATCAGCTCCTCGGGGCTCGTCCGGCCGCTGGCAGGCGCCTCGGCACGGGCGGCCCAGGTGACCGGGTACTCGCCGATGCCGGAGGAGTCGAGGCTGACGACGCCCTTGCCGTCGAGCAGACTGCCTTCCCAGACGGTGTGGGCCTGACGCGTGGTGGCCATGGTGGTTCCCTTCAGATCGGGTTTTACCGCCCCAACCTACTGCGCCACCAAGGCCTTCGCGTCCCGTGCCAGTGCGGTGAGCCGGGAGATCGCCCGGAAGTACTTCTTCCGGTAGCCCCCGTTCAGCATCTCGTCACTGAACAGCCTGTCGAACGGCAGGCCCGAGGCGAGCACCGGGACCTCCCGGTCGTACAGCCGGTCGGCGAGGACGACGAGCCGCAGCGCGGTCGACTGGTCGGGCACCGGCTGGACGTCGGTGAGGCACACCGCCCGCACGCCTTCGGTCAGCGCGCCGTAGCGGCTCGGGTGGACCCTGGCCAGGTGCTCCAGCAGTTGCGGGAAGTCGTCGAGCGAGGCGCCCTCGGTCGCGTACGCGGCCTTGGTGACCTGCTCGTCGGAGTACGGGGGAGGGGCCTCGGGCAGGCCGCGGTGACGGTAGTCCTCGCCGTCGATCCGCAGCGGGCGGAAGTGCGCGGACAGGCCCTGGATCTCGCGCAGGAAGTCGGCGGCGGCGAACCGGCCCTCGCCGAGCTTGCCGGGCAGGGTGTTCGAGGTGGCGGCGAGCGCGACGCCCGCGTCGACCAGCTTGCCGAGCAGGGTGGAGACGAGGACGGTGTCGCCCGGGTCGTCGAGCTCGAATTCGTCGATGCACAGCAGCCGGTGCCCGCTGAGCGTCCGGACGGTCTGCTGGAAGCCGAGCGCGCCGACCAGGTTCGTGAGCTCGACGAACGTGCCGAACGCCTTGAGCGCGGGCTCCGCGGGAGTGGCGTGCCAGAGCGAGGCGAGGAGGTGGGTCTTGCCGACGCCGTAGCCGCCGTCGAGGTAGACGCCCCGGGGTGCGGTGGGCGCCGTGTTCTTGGGTGCCCTGGAGAACCAGCGCCGCTTGCCGCCGCCCGCGGCGTGCGCACCGCCGAGACCCGACGCGAAGTCGCTCAGCACCTTGACGGCCTCGACCTGGCTCGGCTGCTGGGGATCGGGGACGTACGTGTCGAAGCGCACGGCGTCGAAGCGCGGCGGCGGCACCATCTCGGCGACCAGGCGGTCGGCGGGGACGTGCGGCTCACGGGCACAGAGCGACAGGGGCGCGGCTTCGGTTATCGGGCTGGTCGGCACAGTACCCAACTGTAAGGGGCATGTAAGACTGCACAGCATGCGACGCCTGTTCCCTGTGACCGACCAGACACCGCCCGCCGACGTCCGGGAAGACCGGGAGTGGTCGCTCGACGAGTTGGCCGAGGCCTACGCGTACCCCGCGAGCGAGGAACGGGAGGGTGCCTGGCTGCGGGCGAACATGGTCTCCTCGCTCGACGGCGCGGCTCAGCACGATGGCCGCTCGCAGCCCATCTCCTCCGACGCGGACATGCGGATCTTCGGCACCCTGCGGGGTCTCGCCGACGCCGTGGTCGTCGGCGCGGAGACCGTGCGGCTCGAGGGCTACCGGCCCGCCCGTGCCCGGGCGGCCTTCGCCGACCGCAGGGCCGCCGCCGGTCAGGGGCCCGCGCCCGCGATCGTCGTGGTCAGCGCCTCGCTCGGCCTGGACTTCTCGCTGCCGCTGTTCACGGAGCCCCTGGTGCCCACGCTCGTCCTGACGGGCGCCGCCGCCGCTCCGGACCGGATCAGGGAGGCGGAGAAGGCGGGGGTGGAGGTCGTCGTCGCGGGTGACGGGCCGGGTATCGAGCCCGCGAGGGCCGTACGGGCACTCGCGGAGCGCGGCCTGGTGCGGCTGCTGACCGAGGGCGGACCGCGGATGCTGGGCCAGTTCGCGGCGGCCGGGGTGCTGGACGAGCTGTGCCTGACCGTGTCGCCGACGATGACGGTGGGCGACGCCCAACGCATCGCCGGCGGCCCGCAGCTCCCCGACCCGTCCCGCTTCACCCTGACGTCGGTCCTGGAGGAGGCGGGCTTCCTCTTCACCCGCTACCGGAAGGCGTAGGGGCCGGGCCCCGCCCGGCCCCGACGGGGCGGGTGTGAGGCCGGCCCGGGGCGGGCAGCCGGAGCCTGGGGCGGACAGGCGCGGCGCGGGCGGCCGAACACGCGCCCCTGGCGCGCCCCCGCCGAGGGCAATCACGGAATTTACCGTTCCGCTTAGCTTCGGAAGGGCACAATTATCTCGCAGACCCCGTGCCGCCACGGGGGAAGGATGGTTTCCGCAGAAGGGCTCCTGAACGTGTTCACAAGCGTACTCATGATCGAGAAGCCCCTGACCTCCGAGGACGTGGAGTTCGTCACCACCCTGCACGGGGACGAGGCCGTCTCTTTCATCCTGCTGATGCAGCCGCGCGGTGACCAGGCCGACGTGCTGCTGCGCGCCATCGACGACGTCGCGCTCGGAGAGCTGAAGGAGGCCGTCCGGGAGGGCGAGGAGCCGGCGGGCGAGGCGGCCAAGGCCCCGGCCCAGCGCGGCCTCGAACACTCCCTGACCGCCCTGCGCGCCGCGGGCTGCGAGGCCGTGGGCCAGGTCGTCGAGGACCACCCGCTGGACAAGCTGAAGGCCGTCGTCGACGAGGCCGGCGCGGACGAGGTGATCGTGCTGACCGAGCCGCACTACGTGGAGGAGTTCTTCCACCGCGACTGGGCCTCCCGTGCCCGCCACAAGGTCGGTGTGCCGGTGCTCAAGCTCTTCGCGCACAGCAAGTAGCACGGCACGCAGCGGACCAGGGGCCCGCCCGCAGGCAATAGGGTGGGCCCCTGCACGTGTACGCACACCCCGGGAGACAGACACATGGCACCCGCCGTTCCCAGCGCCATGGAGCGCCCGCACTTCATCGGCATCGGCGGAGCAGGCATGTCGGGGATCGCGAAGATCCTCGCCCAGCGCGGCGCGAAGGTCGCGGGCAGCGACGCCAAGGAGTCCGCGACCGCCGAGTCGCTGCGGGCCCTGGGCGCGACCGTGCACATCGGCCACGCCGCCGAGCACCTGGCGTCCGACGCCAGCTGCGTCGTCGTCTCCAGCGCCATCCGCGCCGACAACCCGGAGCTCGCCCGGGCCGCCGAGCTGTCCGTCCCGGTCGTGCACCGCTCCGACGCGCTCGCGTCCCTGATGACCGGCCTGCGCTCGATCGCCGTCGCGGGCACGCACGGCAAGACCACGACCACGTCCATGCTGGCCGTGGCCCTGACCGAGCTGGGCCTGGACCCCTCGTACGCGATCGGCGGCGACCTCGCGGGCCCGGGCACCAACGCCCGGCACGGCGAGGGCCAGATCTTCGTCGCCGAGGCCGACGAGAGCGACCGCAGCTTCCAGAAGTACGACCCCGAGGTCGCGATCGTCCTCAACGTCGAACTCGACCACCACGCCAACTACGCCTCGATGGACGAGATCTACGAGTCCTTCGAGACGTTCGTCGGCAAGGTCGTCCCGGGCGGCACCCTGGTCGTCGCCGCGGACCAGCCCGGCGCCGTCGAGCTGACCGCCCGCGTCCGCGACCTGTCCTCGCTGAAGGTCGTCACCTACGGGGAGTCCGAGGACGCGGACGTCCGCATCCACAAGGTCACCCCGCGCGGTCTGACCAGCGAGGTCACCGTCCTGCTGGACGGCCGCCTCCTCACCTTCACCGTCTCCGTCCCCGGCCGCCACTACGCGCACAACGCGGTGGCCGCGCTCGCCGCCGGCGTCGCCCTCGGCATCCCGGCGCACAACCTGGCCTCCGCCCTCGGCAAGTACACCGGCGTCAAGCGCCGCCTCCAGCTCAAGGGCGAGGCCGCGGGCGTCCAGGTCATCGACTCCTACGCCCACCACCCGACGGAGATGACCGCCGACCTGGAGGCCATGCGCGGCGCCGCCGCGGACTCGCGCCTGCTCGTCGTCTTCCAGCCCCACCTGTTCTCCCGGACCCAGGAACTGGGCACGGAGATGGGGCAGGCCCTCGCGCTGGCCGACGCCTCGGTGGTCCTCGACATCTACCCGGCCCGCGAGGACCCGATCCCCGGCATCACCAGCGAGCTGATCATCGACGCCGCGCGCAGCGCGGGCGCCGAGGTCACGGCCGTCCACGACAAGGCGGCCGTCCCGGACGTGATCGCGGGAATGGCCAAGCCCGGCGATCTCGTTCTCACGATGGGCGCGGGTGACGTGACGGACCTCGGTCCGCACATCCTGGAGAAACTGCGTCCGGCCCGCCTGTCGAGCTGAGGGAGCGGTTGATGTCGTACGAGGTCGAGAAGCCGGACGAGCAGTGGCGGGCGGAGCTGAGCCCCGCGGAGTACACGGTCCTGCGCCAGGCCGGGACCGAGCCCGCATTCGTCGGTGAGTACACGGACACGAAGACGGCCGGCATCTACTCCTGCCGCGCGTGCGGGGCGGAGCTGTTCCGCTCGGACACGAAGTTCGAGTCCCACTGCGGCTGGCCCTCCTTCTACGACCCGAAGGACACGGACGCGGTCGAGCTGATCGAGGACCGCTCCCACGGCATGGTCCGCACCGAGGTCCGCTGCGCACGCTGCGGCTCGCACCTGGGCCACGTCTTCGAGGGCGAGGGCTACCCGACGCCGACGGACCAGCGGTACTGCATCAACTCGATCTCGCTGCGCCTGGAGCCGGACGCGTCCTGAGGCGCCGGGTGTCCGCCGCCGCCCCCGCCGTGCCGGAGGGCGGTGGACGGCCTTCCCGCGGCGACGGCAGGTGAGCCCCGCCGCCGCGGGTCACAGTTGCCTCTGCGCGGCCCGGTCGAGAGTGATGATGATCCACTCGGCCAGGTCCCGGCCGTCGCGTTCGGCCGCGTCCGCCCACACGCTCTCGCGCTCGGGGGTGGTGCGCAGCTGGAGGCGGACCTCGTCGCGCTTCGGCTCGTCGGCGGTGCCGGAGACCGCTTGCCGCAGGTGCTGGCGGAGGGCGTTCCTGGACCAGCCCTCCTGCGCGGCGCGTTCCAGCCACACCCTGCGCTCCGCGGGCTCCAGAGACGCGACCTCGGCGTGGTGCTGGAAGCTGAGCTGCGGGTGCCGTTCGGGCGCGGGGAACCGCCGGGCGATCCAGGCGTAGTTCCGCAGGGTCTTGTAGTCGAGGCCGGTCTCCTCCATGGCCTGGCGATACCGTCCGGGGTATTTGTCCTGGCCGAAGACGAGCCAGTCGCCGTGCCACCAGGATGAGGAGTCGGATATCAGGAAGAGCTTCCTGCCGAACCGTTTCCATTCCGTCAGGGAGAAGTTCGACGGCAGAGAGAGGCCCGTGCGCCGTGTGAGGGCCGCTCTGTCCAGGGAACGCGCGGACCCGTCGCGAACGGAGGGCGTGCTGAGGGAGTTCTCCATGCTGGTCACTTCTCGTCAAGGGGTGGGGGGTGTGAACGCAACGTCGACGAAGGCGCGCTGCTCCGGTCCGCGGGCACACGCCGGTCCGACGCCGGCGCTGTCCGCCGCGCCCCGGGGAGGAGGTGAGGTGTGGCCTCCGCACCCCAGTGGCGCGAATGAGTCACCGACTCGATCGAGGACGGCCGATGGCCATGCCCTGTTCTGCGCCACAACCGGCCGACGTGCGAAGGCTCATGAAGCTGCCCCGTTCCCCTGGGCGGGAGCAAATGCTCTGGTCAGGAGGGAGTTTGGCATCGGGTTCAGGGTGTGGTCCAGAACCTTCAACTGGCATAAATCAGCCTGGCAGCAGGGTGCCAGCTCCTGGGCGGCGCGCAGGGCGGGCGGCATGGAGTGGTCGCAGTTCTTACGGTCGGACGGCGGCCCCGCGAAGGAACTTGCCGTGACGGCGGCGACAATCTTGATAAGCTGCGCCAGCTTGTTCGGGGGCGATGATGGTGCGAGGCAAGGCGAATGACGTACGGCAGGCCGAAGGGGGCGCTTCGCAACTCGGGCGCCGACCGCGCGAGTCGGGCCCCGACGCGGCGGCCGAGGCGTCACCGGCCGGTCTGAGCGTGCCCATGGCGCTGGGTCAGGAAGCCGCGATGCGCCGGATGATCGAGCAGACCGCCATGGTGCTGCGCGACATGGCCGAGGGGTTCGACAACCTCGGCGACTCCGTCGGCCGCCACTCGGCCCTGCCCGAGGCGGGGCATTCGCCCCGGATGTCCGCGTACACCGTGGAGTTCCTGACCGATCCGGTGGAGATCGCGGCGGCGCTGCTGGACGCCGCGGCCGTCGCCACGAACCTGATCATCAGCATGCACCCGGGCCCGGTCGCGAAGCGCGCGGAGCTCGACGAGGAACTGGAACGCACACGCCACGCACTCTCGCGGGGCGTGGCCGTGCGGAGCATCTACGCGGAATCCTTTCTCAAGTCCCCTGTCGGCGCCAAGCACCTGCGCGCCCTGGCGGAGTCCGGCGTGGACATCCGGCTCCTCGGGTCGGTGCCCTTCCAGCTGATCGTGAGCGACACCCTGACCATGTTCTCGGGGGCGGGGCAGGAGGACGCCCGCTCGCTGGCGGTCCTGCGTCCCGCGTTCGTGGCCAGGGCGGCGCAGCAGGCCCTGGAGCACTGGTGGACCACCGCCACTCCACTGGACGATCTCGCCCGGCATGTGAACGACAGCCCCACCCCTCAGGAACAGGCGATTCTGCGGCTGATGTCGGCCGGTGTACGCGACGAGGCAATCGCGAGGGAAATCGGCGTCTCCATCCGCACGTTCCGCCGGAATCTCGCGAACCTTTTGAACAGGCTCGGCGCCGAGAACCGGTTCCAGGCGGGCGTCAAGGCGTCCGCAAAGGGCTGGTTGTAGCGCCGACGGGCATGGGTGCCCGGTGCTCGGAACGCTTTCACGACGTGCCGTCTGGTGGACGGCCGGCATGTCCGGTCCCTGTGTCGGATGGCGGCAAGCCTGCGGACGGGAAAGTCCTTTGTCAAGGCTGTCTCCGGAACGGTCGGGGAAGTCGCCGGAATTCCGTGCGGGAAATGCGTATCGCGCCTGGACGGCGGGCCGTGGTGTCCCGCCGGCGGGACACCACGGCCCGCCGGCACGGGCCCGTCGACAGCCTTCGGCAGCGGGTGTCGCGGGCCCTCGGGGGCCTGTGGCGGCGAAGTGTTGGCCTGCGGAAGGCTTTCCTCCCGTGCGTCATTGAGATATAGGGCCGGCATTTCCTCGTGCACCAGAATCGCACTCGACAACCGTTACGCCCTGTTGCATGATCCTTCCGTCGAGCGGCACGGGGGGCTGGCGCGATATCGCCGCTGTCTTCCTCTGTGTGAACGCATGAACGCGGGAACGCGTAAAAGCGTGAAGTGAAGCGGAATTTGACGCTCTGTTGAATTCCGTCCTGTGCGGTTCGGCTGCCTGCCCTGCCAAGTCTTCAGTGCCGCCGGCGATTTCCGTCGGCAGGCCGGCGCACGATTCCTCGTGACGGGCCGACCCGTCCTCGTCGAACTTCCTTCACGGAGCCATGAGCCCCATGTCCCATGCCTTGCCCCTCTTGTGCCTGCCCTTTGCCGGAGCCGGTGCCAGCTTCTACATGCCCTGGCGGTCCCTCGGCGTCGAGGGCCTCGACGTCCGGCCCGTCCAACTGCCCGGCCGGGAGCGCCTGGTCGACCAGGCGCCGTACACCGACGTGCAGGCCGCGGCCGACGGACTGCTGCCCTCCGCCCTCGAGGCCGCGGGGGAGGGACCGGTGCTCGTGTTCGGTCACAGCCTCGGCGCGATCCTCGCGTACGAGCTGGCGCACCGGATCGCCGACCACGGCGCGAACGAGGTGGTCCACCTGTTCGTGAGCGGTTCACAGGGGCCGTGGAACGGTCGGACGGAGCGGGCGACCGGACTGGACGACGACGCGTTCCTCGCACGGGTCCAGGAGTTCGCGGGCTACCGTCACCCGGCCTTCGACATCCCGGAGATGCGCGAACTGCTGCTCCCCACGCTCAGGGCGGACGTGGAGATGCACGAGGCCTACGTCCCCACCTCCGACCGCAGGCTCGCCGCCCCCATCACCTCGGTCCGCGGCGTCGACGACCACCTGGTCTCGGCCGAGGCGGCCGACCGCTGGCGCGACGCCACCAGCGAGACGTTCACCGCCGTGGACGTCCCGGGCGGCCACATGTACCTCGACACGGATGCCGCGTCCCTGCTCGAGTTGATCGCCTCGCGGGTCCGGTCCGGACGGACGGGGAACTGACGTGAGACTTTCCCGCAAGACCGTCCTCGTGACCGGCGCGGCCCGCGGTCTCGGCCGTGCCTGCGCCCTGCGGTTCGCCGAGGAAGGCGCCGACCTTGCGCTGCTCGACGTGGCCGCCGACATCGCCGACGTGCCGTACCCGCTCGGCACGGCCGGCCAACTGGAGGCCACCGCACGGCTGTGCCGTGAACGCGGCGCCTCCGTGCTCGCCGCCCGGGCCGACGTGCGCGACCAGAAGGACATCGACACCGCCGTGGCCGCCGCCCTCGACCGGTTCGGCCGCATCGACGTGCTGGTCAACAACGCCGGAATCGCGGCGCCTTCCGGCAAGGCCAGCCACGAGATCACCGAGGACGAGTGGCGCGTCATGCTGGACGTCGACCTGTCCGGCGCCTGGCGCATGATCAAGGCCGTGGCGCCCTCCATGGCCCGGCAGCGCTCCGGCAGCATCGTGAACATCTCGTCCACCGCCGGGCTCGTGGGGTACCGCTACTTCGCCGGCTACGTGGCCGCCAAGCACGGCCTGATCGGACTGACCAAGGCAGCGGCGCTCGACTACGCGGCGCTGCAGATCCGCGTCAACGCCCTGTGCCCGGGACAGGTGCGCGAGGAGCCCGTACTCGAAGGCCGGATGCTCTCGGAGGTCGCCCGCTCCCTCGGCATGGCGCCGGAGGACCAGGAGACCGCGTTCCTGGAGTCCCAGCCGCTGAACGCCCTGGTCGACCCCGAGGACGTCTCCTCGGCCGCCCTGTGGCTCGCTAGTGACGACGCCCGCCAGGTGACCGGCAGCGTCGTCACCGTCGACGGCGGATTCAGTACGCGATGAGGGCCCCGCACCGCACGGCCGTGCCCTCGGCCGGCACCAGCCAGGAGAACAGCATGTCAACCCGGATCAGCCCGCCCACTCCGTCCGCACCCATGGGAAGCGCTGCCGGCTTCTTCGCAGGCGCGCTCTTCGACTCCCGGCCGGCGCGCGCGTGTCACAGCCCTTGTGCGCCGACTGCCCGAGGGGCTCACGGCCGAGCGGGTCGCCGAGCGGCTGGCCGCCGCGCAGGCGTCGGGCGCCCTGCCCACGGACCTCCGGCTGTGGGTCGAGGACGTGATCACCGCGGCCGACGCCCCTGCCTCTCAGGCGCTGCTCGCCCGCGAACGCTCCCGCGCGCTCGGCCACGGCACGTGGCTGCGTACGGTCCTGCTGGCCTACGCCGAGGGCGGGGCGGACCTGGTCCTCGTGGCCCACCGCCGCGCCGTGGACAGCGCCGGGCTCGACCTCGTCGGCGACATCCTGTCCGGCACCGACGACGGCACGGCCCGGCTCGCCGGCCCCGGCGACCTGCCCCGGCACACCGCCGCGGACGCCGAGCCGCCGGCCTGGGGCCTCGGGAACGCCCGCCGCGCCGGGGCCACGGGCGTGGTGCCGATCGGTCCCGTGGAGATCGCTCCGGAACCGGCGACCCCCGTTCTGCTCGCCGCCACCGCCGTGGTCCTTGCCCGCTACGGGGACCAGGGGCAGCCGATCGGTCTGCTCACCGCCGACCGCACGGGCGGTGACCGGTTCGGCACGGTGACGGTGCCCGTCGACGACGGCACACCGGTCGCCGACCTGGTCCTCCACGCCGAGCGCGCCATGGCCTCGGCAGCGCCCGCCGGCGCCGACCGTCCGGTCCCGGCGGTGGGCGTCCTGGAGCGCTCTCGCCAGGACGACGCGTACCTGCCCTTCCTGGAGCTGCCGTTCCCGGTGACGTTCGTCTGGGAGCCGCGCCAGGACGGCACCTTCGCCGGCAGCCTCCACTACGACGAGTCGGCGGTGGACCCGGCGGTGGCCGCGCAACTGGCCCGGCACGTCGGCCGGCTGGTGGCACTGACCGGCTGCAAGCCGTCGGCCCAGAACCTGCCGAGCGCGGACGTCGAGCTGACCGACGCGGAGGAGAACGCGCGTCTGCTGGCCCTCGGACGCCCGCACCCGTCGCCCGCGCTCACGCCGACCACCGTGCACGCCGCCTTCGCGCGGATCGCCGCGGTCCGGCCCGACGCGACGGCGCTCTCGGACGCCGAACGGGAGCTGACATACGCACAGCTCGACGACGCGGCCACGCGGATGTCCGCCGGACTGAGCGAACGGGGCGTCGGCCCGGGATCCTTCGTGGGCGTCTGCCTCGACCGTGAGACCGACCTGGTGGTGACCCTCCTGGCGGTGCTCAGGACGGGGGCGGCGTACGTCCCGATGGACCCCCGCTACCCCGTCGAGCGACTGCGGTACACGACCGAGGACGCGGGACTCGCCCTCGTGGTCACCACCCTCGGCGACTTCCCCGTCGTGCAGGGCACCACCGTGGTCCATCCGCGCACGCTGGCCGGATCCTCCGCCGAGGCGCCCCGGCCCGCGGCCGACCCCGACGCGCCGGCCTACGTCATCTACACGTCCGGATCGACCGGCAGGCCGAAGGGCGTGGTCGTACCGCACCGCAACGTCGGTGCGCTGATCTCGGCGACGGCCGAGGACATGCGGCTGGGGCCGGACGACGTGTGGACGCTGTTCCACTCCAGCGCCTTCGACTTCTCCGTGTGGGAGATCTGGGGTTGCCTGCTCACCGGCGGCCACCTCGTCGTGGTCCCGTACTGGGTGTCCCGTTCCCCCGAGGAGTTCCACGCGCTGCTCGTCCGGCGCGGCGTCACCGTGCTCAGCCAGACGCCCTCCGCCTTCGCCTCGCTGCGGGACGTGCATCTGGACCAGCAGAAGGCGCTCGCTCTGCGGCTGGTGGTCTTCGGCGGCGAGCCGCTGGACGTGCGGGCCCTGGAGCTGTGGTTCCGGCGCGTACCGCACGACCGGTGCCGGCTGGTGAACATGTTCGGCATCACCGAGACCACCGTGCACGTCACCACCCAGACGGTCACGCCGGTCGAGGTGGCCGCCGGCTCGTGCTCGGTGGGAACGGCGCTGCCCGGCTGGTCCCTCTCCGTGCGCGACACGCGGGGCCGTATCCAGCCCATCGGCGTCCCCGGCGAGATCTACGTGGGCGGCGCCGGTGTCGCAGACCGGTACCTGAACCGTCCGGAGCTCACCGCCGAGCGCTTCGTCGACGATCCGCCGACCGGTGAACGGGTCTACCGGAGCGGCGACCTGGGCCGCCTGCGTCCTGATGGACGGCTCGACCACCTGGGCCGGATCGACGACCAGGTGAAGGTGCGGGGCTACCGCATCGAACTCGGCGAGATCAGGTCCGTCCTGCTCGACGATCCCGCGGTCTCCGCGGTGGCCGTCGTGCTGAGCAAGGGCGACGGCGACGCGGCCGATGTACGCCTGGACGCCTACGTGGTGCTGCGGCCCTCCGGATCGGTGACCGAGGTCCGGCGCAGGCTGCGCGGTGTCCTCCCGGAGCACATGGTCCCGGCCACCCTCACCGCGGTGCCCGAGATCCCGCTCACCGTGAACGGCAAGACGGACACGGACAGGCTGCCGAAGCCGGAGCTGCCGTCCGCCGCGGACACCGACACCGACGCCGGCACCGCGCCGGCGGCCGACGTGGCCGTGGCCGAGGAGCAGGAGAGTCTCACCGACCTGATCCTCCGCGCCTGGCGGGCGACGCTCGGCCCCGAGGTGGGGCCGGACGACGACTTCTTCGAGCTGGGCGGCAACTCGCTGCTCGCGGTGCGTCTCTCCGCGGCGCTGCGCCGGGAGGGCCTGCCGCCCGTGCCCCTGCGCGATCTGTATCTGCATCCGACGGCGGCGCGTCTCGTGGAGCACCTGACGGCGCAGCAGCCGGCCGCCGGTACACGGGCGGAGGGCTCGTGACCGGCCACGCACGGCGTACGCCCCGGGTCGCGGTCCTCTACGACCTCGGCTCCGCCACACCGAACGACATCCTGGCCGGCGCCCACCGGCTCTGCGAGATCGTCTTCGTCGCGGACTTCGACCGGCCCGGGGCGGCCGCCGCCCGTGCGGCGATGCTCGACCTCGCCGAGGTCGTCGACGTGACCGGGCTGGACGCGCAGGAGCGGCTGAGGCTCCTCGCGGACGCCGCCGTCGACGGCGTCGTGACCTTCAGCGAGTACCGGCTCGCGGAGACCGCGTGGCTGGCGCAGGGTCTCGGACTGCCGTACCACGACGTCGAACTGATCCCGGCGCTGGTGGACAAGCTGGTGCAGCGCCGGATCCTGGCCGAGGCCGGGGTCCAGGCCACGCGCTGCGCGGTGATCGGTGACGATCCGGCCGAGGCGCTCGAAAGGGTCGGCGTTCCGGCGGTGATCAAGCCGCGGATCGGAGCCGGGAGCCTGCACACCACCCGGGTGGACTCCGCCGAGGAGTTCCTCGCCACGGCGGCCGCCCGCCCGGCGGGCATGGAGTTCGTCGCCGAGGAACTGCTGGAGGGCGATCCCCGGGTGGCCGGCGAGTTCTGGGGCGACTACGTCTCGGTGGAGTCGGTCCACACGCCGGCCGCTTCCCGGCAGGTCTGCATCACGGGGAAGTTCGCCCTCGCCGAGCCCTTCCGGGAGACGGGGATGCTGCTGCCGGCCACGCTGCCGCCGGAGGCGACCGCCGAGGTGCTGACCCTGGAGGCCGCCGCCGTGCGGGCCCTGGACATCGCCCACGGCGTCACCCACACCGAGATCAAGCTGACCTCCGACGGCCCCCGCATCATCGAGGTCAACGGCCGCCTGGGCGGATACGTCCCGGAGATCCTCCGGCGGGCCACCGGGATCAACCTGGTGCGCGTGGCGCTGGAGGTCGCCCTCGGCCGGGAGCCCCGCATCCCGGCCCCGCGCCACCGGGGCGTCACCTACCAGTACTTCCTCACGCCGCCGGCCGTGGCGGGCACGCTCACCTCGGTCAGCGGGGTGGCCGAGCTCGCCGGGCTGCCCGGTGTGCGGAACGTCGAGACACACGCCGAACCGGGGCGGCTCGTGGACTGGCGCGAGGGCACCCAGAGCCACCTGGGCGTGGTCTACGGCTCCGCCCCGGACCACGACGCCCTGCGGACGGTCGCGGAGTCGATCAACGCCACGTTCCGCCCCGCCTTCGCGTCGTCGGTCGGCGCGGGCGCATGAGGCACGAGCGCACGAAGAGATGGAACCGACGATGAAACCTGAGCTGTCCCGCCCGGACGAGCCCGGCGCCGAGCCCGCGCGCACCGCCACCGGAGCGTCACAGGGCTACCGGCGCGACGCCACGATCCACGAGCTGTTCCTCCGGCGCGCCGCCGCAACGCCCGACGCGCCCGCCGTGATCAGTGCCCGGGGCACCCTGACCTACCGCCGGCTGGCCGAGCGCTCGGCCCGGCTCGCCGCCCGTATCACCGCGTACGGAGTGCGCCCCGGCGAACTCGTGGCGGTACGTGCCGAGCGGAGCCCCGAGTGGGTGATCGCCAACCTGGCCGTCCTGCGCGCCGGGGCCGGGTACCTGCCGATCAGCCCCTCCGGGCCGGAGCGGAGGGTCGCGTACCTGCTCGCCGACGGCGGGGTGCGGCTGCTGCTCGGCGACCGTGAGGGCGAACTGCCCGACGGCCGCGGGGCGCAGATGGCGATCGGCGAGGAACCCGCCGTCGGTGCCGGGGAGTTGCCCGCCCAGGCGCCGACCGGTGTGGGAGCCGAGGGCCTCGCCTACGTGATGTACACCTCGGGCAGCACCGGACGGCCCAAGGGTGTCATGGTGTGCCACCGCAATGTGGTGCGCCTGGTCACCGGTACGGACTTCGTCACGTTCTCCGACGGGATGCGGGTCCTGCAGACGGGTGCCGTCTCCTTCGACGCGAGCACGTTCGAGCTGTGGGGCCCGCTGCTGAACGGCGGCGCACTCGTCCTGCCCGAGGAGGACACCATCCTGGACGCGGGCCGGCTCGGCGCCGCGCTGCGCGAGCACGCCGTCACCACGCTGTGGCTCACCTCGCCCCTCTTCAGCCGGATCGCCCGGCAGGACCCGTCGGTGTTCGCCCCGCTGGCCGATCTCGTCGTCGGCGGGGACGTGGTCGCCGGTGAGCACGTGGCCGCCGTCCTGGCCGCCTCCCCCGGGATACGCGTCGTCAACGGCTACGGCCCCACGGAGAACACGACCTTCTCCACCACCCACGCCGTCGGCCCGGAGGAGACCGGCGGGCCGCTGCCCATCGGACGCCCCATCGCCCACTCCACCGCCTACGTGCTGGACACAACGGGCGCTCCCGTCCCCCCGGGCACCGAGGGCGAGCTGTACGTCGGCGGCGACGGGGTGGCGCTCGGCTACCTCAACCGCCCGGACCTCACCGAGCAGGTCTTCCTGCCCGATCCCTTCCTGCCCGGCGGCCGCATGTACCGCACGGGCGACCGGGCGCGTCAGCGCCCGGACGGCGTCATCGAGTTCCTGGGCCGGGCCGACGGTCAGGTGAAGATCCGGGGCTACCGCATCGAGCCCGGCGAGATCGAGGCGGCGCTGCGCGGCCACCCGTCCGTCGGCGAGGCCGTCGTCGTACCGCGGGTCCGCGACGGCGGGGACGCGACCGACCGCTACCTCGCCGCCTACATCACGGAGAGCGAACCGGTCGACGTGCGCGAGGTGCGGGAGTATCTGGCGGAGCGGCTGCCCCGTCATCTGATTCCCGGCCACCTCGTCGTGCTCGACTCCCTGCCGCTGACGGCCCACGGCAAGGTCGACCGGTCGGCGCTGCCCGATCCGGCCGGTCTGCACGACCTGCCGGTGGAGCACGTGCCGCCGCGCGACGGCGTCGAGGAGCGGCTGGTCGCGATCTGGGAGAGCGCCCTGCCGGGCGCCACCGTCGGCGTCCTCGACTCCGCCTTCGACCACGGTGTCGACTCGCTGATGGCCGCCGGTCTCGCGGCCGCCATCGGCGAGGAGTTCGGCCTGCCGGTGACCGTCGCGGACATCTTCCGCAACCCCACCGTCGAGGAGCTCGCCGCGCTGCTCGGCAGCCGGGCGCCCGAGCCGGAGCGGCCCGTCGCGCTGCCCGCCGCACCGCCGGCCGAGCACTACCCGCTCGCACCGCAGCAGTACCCGCTGTTCGTGGCGCAGCGCAAGGACGAGACCTCGGTGCAGTACAACGTGCCGGTGCTGCTGGAGCTTCCGGCCGGGACCGACGAGGAACGGCTCGCGGCGGCCTGGCGGGGACTGATCCGCCGGCACGAGGTCCTGCGCACCTCCTTCGTGCTGAAGGACGAACCGGTGCAGGTGGTGCACGCCGTCGCCGACGCGGAACTGCGCGTCGTCGAAGGGGAGCCCCGTCTCGACGCACTGGTCCGGCCGTTCGAGCTGGGGAACCCGCCGCTGGCGCGGGCCGTCCTCCACCGAACCGGCGACCGGTCCGTGCTGTTCGTGGACCTGCACCACCTGGTGGTCGACGGGCTGTCCCTCACGCACCTGTTCGGCGACCTCGACGCGGTGTACCACGGCAGGGAGCTGCCGCCGGTCGCGCACCCCTACCGCGACTACGCCCACTGGGCCGCCTCCGGGGACGGGAAGGGCGTCACCGAGGAGCAGCGCGCGTACTGGACCTCCGTGTTCCGCGGCCGGCCCGCTCCGGCCGAGCTGCCCACCGACCGGCCCCGGCCCGCCGTCCGGAGCAACGCCGGTGATCTGTTGCCCTTCGGGCTCGGTACGCAGCGCACGGCGGCGCTGCGCACCTTCGCCGCGCAGCGCTCCGTCACGCTCTTCGCACCGCTGGCGGCCGCGTACGCGGTCTTCCTGTCCGCGGTCACCGGGCAGGACGACGTCACCGTCGGGGTGCCGGCGTCCGGCCGGACCGCTCCGGGCCTCGACACGGCCGTGGGCATGTTCGTCAACACCGTGTGCCTGCGTCTGCGGCCCGCGGGGGACAAGGAGTTCGGCGCACTCGTCGACGAGGTCGCCGTCACCGCGCGCGAGGCGTTCGAGCACCAGGACTTCCCGTTCGGCGAACTCGTCCGCGAGGCCGCCGGGGACCCCGTGCCCGGCCGGAACCCGATCTTCGACACCATGCTCGCGCTGCAGGCGGCCGCACTGCAGTCCGTCGACTTCCTGGGGGAGCGGGTCCTGCTGCGGCCCCGCCACACCGGCCAGGGCATGTTCGACCTGAACATGCAGGTCTACGAGGAGCAGGACGACCTGCACATCGAGTGGGAGTACTCGACGGAGCTCTTCGACCGTGCCACGGTCGCCGCGTTCCGCGACACCCTCCTCGGCATCCTCGACCGGGCGCTGGCCCACCCCGGTACGACGGTCGCCGCCCTGGCAGGGGCGGCCGGCCCCGGCGGCACCGAGACCACGGCCGCGCCGGACCTTCCCGGCATCGCATTCGACTTCTGATCCACACGCCGAGGAGCACCTTTTTCATGAGTTCTCACCTGACCGTCGGGCAGCGGAAGATCGCTGCCGCACAGCGGCCCGCCTCGGCTGCGTTCTGGGCCGGCTTCCTGCAGGGCGCCCGTGCCACCGGGTTCCCCGCCGACCGCCCCGCCGCCGCCCGTACCGGACGCACCCGCCCGGCCGCGGTGCTCGATCTCGACACCGCGCTGGCCGAGCGGCTGGCAGCCGTCAGCCGCGACGACGACACCACCCTCCACACGCTGCTCACTGCGGCCGCTTTCGCCCTGCTGAACACGTACAGCGGCGAGAGCGACCTGGTCGTCGGGCAGCCTCCGACCGCGGCCGAGCCGCTGGCCGCGGTCCTTCCGACCCGTCTGGAACTGCGGGCCGACGACACCCTCAAGACCCTCCTGGGCCGGCTGCGCGAGGCCACCCTGGAGGTGCTCGCCCACCAGGACTACCCCGTCGAACTGACCGGCGCCGAGGTCGAGGTGGCCGTCGCGCTGGAGGGCCTGCACAGCGCCGAGGCGGCGGACGCGGTCGCCACCGACGTGCTGTTCCACGTCCGGCGCACCGGGACCGGGCTGGCTGTCGGCGTACGCGTCGAGGCGGAACGATTCTCCCCGGAGAGCGCCACCCGCCTCGCCACGCACTACGCGCGCCTGCTCGCAGCCGCCGTGGCGGCGCCGGACGCCCCGCTCTCGGGCCTGGACCTCGGCGACGAGACGGACGCGGCCGTCGTCGCGGCGGCCAACGACACCGCCGTGCCGTTCCCCGACGACGTGACGCTCCCCGAGCTCTTCGCCCGCACGGTGGCGGCGACGCCCGACGCCGTCGCCGTCGTCTCCGGCGACGTCTCCCTCACCTTCGCCGAACTGGACCGCGCCACCACCCGGCTGGCGCGGACCCTGCGGGAGCAGGGGGTGGGCCGCGAGATCATCGTCGGTGTCCTGGCCGAGCGGTCGGTCGAGATGCTGGTCGGCATCCTCGCCGTCCTGAAGGCCGGCGGGGCCTACCTGCCGCTCGACGTCTCGCTGCCGCCCGCCCGCATGTCGTACATGCTCGAGGACAGCAAGGCGGCGGTCGTCCTGGCCCAGCCCTCGCGCGCCGGGCAGTTGCCGCCGTCCGTCACCGTGCTGGAGCTGTCCCCGGACGCCGCCGGGGACACCGGCCCGCTCGAGCCCCTGGAACCGGGCTCCGCGACCGACGCCGCCTACGTCATCTACACGTCGGGTTCCACGGGCGCGCCCAAGGGCGTGGTGGTGGAGCACCGCAGCGTCGTCAACCGGCTCAACTGGATGCAGCGCGCCTACCCGATCGACGGCGCGGACACGATCCTGCAGAAGACGCCGGTCTCCTTCGACGTGTCGGTGTGGGAGCTGTTCTGGTGGCACATCGACGGTGCGCGCGTCGCCCTGCTGGAGCCGGGCGGCGAGCGTGAGCCGGAGGCCATCGTGGCCGCCGTCGAGCGCCACCGGGTCACCACCCTGCACTTCGTGCCCACCATGCTGGGCGCGTTCCTCGACTACGTGGCGGCCACCGGCGCCGCGGAGCGGCTCTCCTCGCTGCGTCAGGTCTTCGCCAGCGGTGAGGCCCTCGGCGTCCACCACGTCCGCCGCTTCGCCGACGTGCTGGGCCACGCCGAGCTGATCAACCTCTACGGGCCCACCGAGGCGACCGTGGACGTCAGCCACCACCGCACCGCAGCCGACGCCACCGTGGTGCCGATCGGCCTGCCCATCGACAACACCCGGCTCCACGTGCTCGACGAGCAGCGCCGCGAGCGGCCGGTGGGGCTGCCGGGCGAGCTGTACATCGCTGGTGAGGGTCTCGCCCGCGGCTACCTCCACCGCGCGGAACTCACGGCGGAGCGGTTCGTGGCGGACCCCTTCGAGGGCGAATCCCGCGCCTACCGCACCGGAGACCTGGTCCGGCGTCTGGCGGACGGCTCGCTGGAGTACCTGGGCCGCAACGACTCCCAGGTCAAGCTCCGCGGCTACCGCATCGAGCTCGGCGAGATCGAGCGGCAGCTCCTCGACCACCCGCGGGTCAACGACGCCGCGGTCGTGGTGCGCACCGGCGCGGACGGCCGGCAGCAGCTGCTCGGCTACGCCGTGGCCGCCGAAACGGCCGGGGAGCGGCCGACGGAGCAGCAACTGCGCGATCACCTCGCCGGGATGCTGCCCGAGTACATGGTGCCGGTCCGCGTCGTGGTGATGGACGCCTTCCCCCTCTCACCCAACGGGAAGCTCGACCGGGCCGCCCTGCCGGAGCCCGTCACCGAGGCCGCGGGCTATGTGGCGCCCCGCACCGAGAGCGAGAAGGCGCTGGCCGGCCTGATCTCCGAGGTGCTCGGCCACGACCGGATCGGCGTGCACGACAGCTTCTTCGCGCTCGGCGGCACCTCGATCCACTTCGTCACCGTGCTCGCCAAGGCCCGCAAGCTGGGCCTGGCCTTCACCTTCCAGCAGCTCTTCGCCAACCCCACCGTCGCGGCCCTGGCCGCCCTGCTGGACGACGGCGGCACCGAGGAGGGGCTGCGTCACGAGTTCGCCCCGTTCGAGCTCATCAGCGAGGAGGACCGCAGCCGTCTGCCGGAGGACGTCGAGGACGCGTACCCGATGTCGATGCTCTCGGCGGGCACCATCTTCCAGAGCGAGATGACCCGGGGCAGCTCCCAGTACCACGACATCATCGGGTACCTCATCAACAGCAGTTTCGACGCCGAGGCCTTCACCGAGGCCGTACGCATCCTCGTCGACCAGAACCCCATCTTCCGCACCAGCTACCGGCTGACCGGCTTCAGCGACTACCTGCAGCTGGTCCACAAGTCCGTGGACCCGCCGCCGGTGTTCGTCGCCGACATCCGCCACCTCGACGAGGCGGCCCAGGAGAGCTGGTACGAGGAGTGGGAGCGACAGGAGAAGGCCCACGCCTTCGACTGGGAGTACCCCGGCCTCATCAGGCTCCACGTGCACATCCTGCGCGACGACCTGTACCGGTACAGCATCAGCCAGCACAACTCGGCGCTGGACGGCTGGAGCATCAACCTGGTGCACACCAAGCTGTTCGAGATCTACCACGCCCTGTGCACCGACGGCGCCTTCACCGGCGAGCCCGTCCCCAACCACCTGCGCAACTTCATCGGCCTGGAACAGCAGTCGATCAATTCGGAGACCGACCGGGCGTACTGGCTCGACCTCCTGGAGGACCGGCCGCAGACCGTCGTCCCCCGGCTGCGTCCGAGGGACGAGGAGGCCGCGTTCCACGTCGTCCTCCAGGACGTACCGCTCCCGCGCGGGCTGTCCGACCGGATCGTGGCACTGGCGGGGCGCCTCGGCGTGCCGGTGAAGTCCGTTCTGCTCGCCGCCCATATGAAGGTGCACGCCGTGGTGACCGGCGAGCGGGACGTGGTGACCGGCTACGAGCACAGCGGCCGCCCGGAAGCCGCCGACGCCGAAAAGGCGTGCGGTCTCTTCCTCAACTCGGTGCCGCTGCGGGTGGAACTGGCCGACGGCAGCTGGGAGGGGCTGATCCGGCAGATCTACGACGCCGAGACCTCGTTCCTGCCCCACCGCCGCTACCCGATGGCCAAGATGAAGCAGGACCTGCAGACCCAGGCCCCGCTGTTCGAGACCGTCTTCAACTTCACGCACTTCTACTCCTTGAAGAAGCTGCGTGAGCTGCCCGAGTTCTCGCTGCTCGACGTGCGTGCCGTGGCCATCACGGAGTTCCCGCTCCGCTCGGAGTTCTCCCGGCACTTCTACACCGACGAGGTGCAGCTGAGCCTCCACTACCACGCCGACGCGTTCGACAACAGCCACATCG
The DNA here is from genome assembly GCF_046506645.1 of Streptomyces sp. 5K101. Lineage (NCBI taxonomy): Bacteria > Bacillati > Actinomycetota > Actinomycetes > Kitasatosporales > Streptomycetaceae > Streptomyces > Streptomyces sp. 5K101. The sequence continues at coordinate 193,007 of NZ_JBKFFO010000003.1, forward strand.
TCCGCATCGGCGGCTACTTCGTCGCCGCACTCGACCGGATGACCGCCGACCCGTCGGAATCGCACACGGCCCGGCCGCTGCTGGAAGACGACGAGCTGGCCGAGCTCGCGGAGTTCGGCTCCCGCCCGCAGCGGGCTGTCCCCGGCACGGAGGGCGTCGCCACCGTGGAGGTCCTCGACCCGGCGGGTCTGCCGGCGCCGATCGGCGCCCCGGGCGACGTCGTCCTGGTCCGCCCGGACGGCACCCGCTCCCCGGCCGGCCGGGGCCGCTGGCTGCCCACCGGCGTACTGGAGCCGGCCGGTGCCGGCGGTGCCGGCGCCGACGCGCCGCAGGTGCCCGCAGCGGCCGGCGACGCCGAGGCGCCGGACGTCGGGGCGACCGACGGCGAGCTGTCCTCGGCGGCGCTGCGCGTGGCGGCCGTCTGGGGCGAGGTCCTCGGCATCGACCCGACGTCGATCAAGCTCACCGACGACTTCTTCGAGCTCGGCGGCAACTCACTGGCGGCGATGCGCGCCGTCATGATGCTGAACGGCCTGGTGACGATCAAGGACGTGATGCGCAACTCCCGTCTCGGCGAGCAGGCCCGGCTCGCGGAGAAGCTCACGCAGGACGAGGGATCCGGCGTCCTGGTGCGGCTCACGCCCCCCGACGACCGGCCGGCTGCGACCCTCGTCTGCTTCCCCTACGGTGCCGGTCACGCGGTGCACTTCCGCCCCGTCGCCGACGCGATGCGGCGCAAGGACCCCTCCTTCGCCGTGCTGGGCGTCGAACTGCCCGGCCACGACCCCAAGTCCGGTGCCGACGAGCTGATGCCGGTCACCGAAACCGCGGCCCTCGTGGTCGAGGAGCTGCTCCGCCAGGAGCGCGGCAGGATCGTCCTGTGGGGCCACTGCGTCGGCTCCGCGCTGGCCATCGAGGTGGCGCGACTGCTGCGGGGGCGGGACGTCGAGGTGGCGCACCTGTTCATCGGGGCCAAGCTGCTGTACGACGCCGACGCCCTGCACGAGTCCATCGACTACGTCTCCTCGATGACGTACGAGGACATCAGGCATTGGCTCACCGTGGAGACCGGCTTCACGGGCTTCGACGAGCTGGGAGCCTCCTACGCCGACCTGCTGGTGCGCACCTTCCGCCACGACTCGACCAGCGCCAACGCCTACTACCTGAACGCGGGCGGGGACGGCGGGACGGCGGCAGGGCCGGTCACAGTGCCGACAACGGCCGTGTACGCCGCTGACGATCCGGTCACCGACGGCTTCGCGGAGCGCTACCGGGACTGGGAGCCGCTCACCGGCGTCCCGCGGCTGCTGGAGATCCCCGGCGGCGGTCACTACTTCACGCGCACCCGGCCGGCCAAGGTCGTCGAGATCGTCCTCGAACAGCTGGAGTCCGCCACCGAGCCGAAGGACGAGACCGATGACCACTGACGCACCGGTCGGCACCGGCCTCACCGACGCCGCGGAGGCCCCCGTGGACCTCGCCTCCGTCGACCTGTCCTCCCCGGCGCAGTTCGTCCCCGATCCGCCCTACCGGGCCTGGGCGGCGATGCGGGACCTGCCGGAGCTCTTCTGGCAGGACCGGCCCGACGCGCCCGGCTTCTACTCCGTGACCCGGCACGACCACACCCGGACCGTCCTGCGCGACGTCGCCACGTACAGCTCCGAGTGGGGCATGACGCTGGACAGCACGCTCGGCGTCCGCGACCCCGCGGCCGGGCTGATGATCGAGCTGACCGACAAGCCGCGCCACGCCCGTCTGCGCAAGCTGGTCACCGGGGCCATCACACCGCAGTTCGTCCACTCGCTCACCCCGGTCATCGAGGGGCACGCCCGGCGGCTGGCCGAAGCGGCCGTACGGGAGGGCGCGGTGGACGCGGTCGCCGCGCTGACCGCCCCGATGCCGCGGCTGACCATCGGCTCCATCCTCGGCATCCCCGAGGAGGACCAGGAGAACGTCGCCTCCATGGCCAGCCGCGCCATCACCGGCACCGAGGCGGCCGGCGCGGCGGCGCCCACCCTGGCCGAGCGCCGCCGGTGCAGCGAGACCGGCAACAACGACCTGCTCATGTACTTCGTGGAGATCATCGAGGGGGAGCCGCACCGGCTCGATCCAGGCGGCATGGTCCGCCGCCTGATGGACATCGAGCTGGAGGGTGCGCGCCTGACCTCCGACGAGGTGCTGCTCAACTGCCTGAACCTCGCCATCGGCGGCTACGAGACCACCAAGAACGCCGTGGCGGCGGGCCTGTTCCGGCTCGCCACCCGGCCGGGTGCCTGGCAGTGGCTGCGCGAGGACCACGAGTGCATCCCGGCGTTGATCGAGGAGATGCTCCGCTTCGACACGCCCGCCATGCACCTCATCCGCACGGTCACCCGGCCGGCCGTGCTCGGCGGTACGGAGCTGAAGGAGGGGGACACGGTCTGCGTCTGGCTCTCGGCGGCCAACCGCGACCCGGAGATGTTCGAGGCGCCGGACGAGTTCCGTATCGACCGGACGCCCAACAACCACCTGTCCTTCACCATCGGACCGCACTTCTGCCTGGGTGCCGTACTGGCCCGGCTGGAGATGCGCTCGCTGTTCACCGAGCTGCTCACGCGCGTGGAGTCGGTGGAGGCCCTGTCCGGTCTGATCCGCAGGCCGTCGAACTTCATCGCCGGAATCGACCGGTTCGACATCGCGCTGCGTCCGGCCTGAGCACCATGCCCCGGAGCGATCGCTCCGGGGCGTCTGGCCCGTCACCCCCCCCGCCACCAACAGAGAGAAGAATTAATGGAAATGGAACTGCCCGCCGGCCGGGTGGTCATGGTCGGCTTCGGCAAGCTGCTGCTCCACCAGATGGACGGGTTCCTGCCGCAGGACAGCGTCGTGGTCGTGGAGGACCCGGACATCGTCCGCAAGCGCGCGGTCCACGACGCCGCGGCCGGTCTGCGCTGTGTCGGGTCCGTCGTCGCCGCCCCGTACCACCAGGACCTCGCGTTCGTCGCGGCCGTCGAGGAGCACCTGGCGGGCGAGCCCGTCGCGCTGGTCGTCGCCGGTCTGGAGTACGGCGTCCACGGCGCGGCCGTCCTGGCCGAGCGGTGGGGGAGGCCCGGTGCGGGCGCGGACGCCGCGGCCGCGCTGACGGACAAGCTCAGGCTGCGCGCCGCCGCGCGGGCGGCCGGGCTGCGCAATCCCGAGTGGACCGAGGTGCACGGGCCCAGGGACGTCGAGAAGTTCGCCGCCGGCGGGCCGGTCGTGCTCAAGCCCGCCAACCGGCACGCCTCCTTGGGGGTCCAACTGCTGGAGCCGGGCGACGACATCGACGCCGCGTGGGAGCTCACCGTCTCCGCCCGCGACGACCTGATGCTGCCCGACAGGGAACTCACCTGGCGCTACATGGCCGAACGGCGGCTGCACGGTCACGAGTACAGCGTCGAGGCCCTGGTGCGCGGCGGACGGATCGTGTTCCTGAACGTGACCGACAAGCTCACCGCCGGCGGCCGGTACCCGGTGGAGCTCGGCCATGTCGTGCCGGCCGCCCTGCCGGACACGGTCCGGGAGGGCTTCGGCGAGGCGATGGCACGGCTGGTGGAGGCCACCGGGTACGACACCGGCATCCTGCACGCCGAGTGGATGCTCGGCGAGGACGGCCCGGTGCTCATCGAGTGCGCGGGACGGGTTCCCGGCGACTCGATCACCTTCCTCCTCGACGCGGCGTACGGCGGCAACGTGATCCGCACCCTGGTGGAGCTGCTGGCCGGCGGCGATCCGCGCCTGCCGGGCGACGCACCGATGGCCGCGGCGATCCGGTTCCTCACGGCGCCCGCGGGCACCGTCACCGACGTGACGGGCGTCGAGGAGGTGGCACAGCGGCCCGGTGTGCTGCGTGCCTCCGTCACCGTGGCCCCGGGAGACCGCGTGGCCGAACTCCGCTCCTCGTGGGACCGGGTCGGCGAGGTCATGCTGCTCGCCGCCGATCCGGCGGCGGCCCGTGCCGCCGCCGAGGAAGCGGCCGCCGCCGTCCGGATCACCGCCGACCGCGAGGCCGCGCTGTGACGGCCGGCGGGACACAGGCACGCGGGATACGCCGCCTGCGGGAGTCACTGCTCGGCCCGGCCGCCGTCAAGGGCGGCGTCGCCTTCCTCGCGATCGGGCTGATCGACGCCGTGGGAACGGGCCTGTATCTGGCGGGCTCGGCGCTGTTCTTCACCACCGTCGTGGGACTGACCGCGGCCCAGGTGGGCATCGGCCTGTCGGTCGCCGGAGTCCTGGGGCTCGCCGCCCAGCCCGTGATCGGATGGCTGGCGGACCGTTGGACACCGCGCCGGCTGCTGGTGATCCTCAACCTCTACCGGGCCGTCGGCTTCACCGCGTACGTCTTCGCCGACGACTTCCTCAGCTTCCTGCTGATCGCGGCCTTCCTCGGCGTCGGCGAGCAGGCGGTCTTCCGATCTACCAGGCCCTCGCCGAGCAGATGGCGGGTGCGGACGGGCGCGTCGCGATGATGGCGCGCATGCGCGTCGTCTTCAACGTGGGATTCACCCTCGGCGGCCTGCTCGCCAGTGTCGCCATCGCGGTGGGCACCCGCGCCGCGTTCAGCGTGATCGTGCTGGGCAACGCGGCGTCGTTCGTCGTCGCGGCACTGCTCCTGAGCAGGCTCCGGCTGCGCCACCCGGCAGCCCCCGCCGAGCCGAAGGCCAAGACCTCGCCGCTGCGGCTGGTCGCCCTGCGCGATCTGCGGTACGTCGCCGTGGCCGCGGTCAACGGCGTACTGGTGCTCCACATGGCGCTGCTCAGCATCGGCGTACCGCTGTGGGTGAGCGAGCACACCAGTGCGCCGAAGGCACTCGTCGGGCTGCTGCTGGTCGTCAACACCGTGCTCGCCGTCGTCTTCCAGGTGCGGGCCTCGGCCGGCACGGAGAACGTCGCGGGCAGCGTCCGGGCGATGCGCAAGGCGGCGGTCGCCCTCGTGGGCGCCTGCGCGTTGTTCGCCGTGGCGGGCTTCGGGATGTCCGTCGTCCTCGTCGTCGCCTCGCTGGTCCTCGGGCTGGTGCTGCTGACCGCCGGTGAGCTGTACCAGTCCGCGGGTGGCTGGGGCCTGTCGTACGCGCTGGCACCGGACCGCTCGCGGTCCGAGTACCTGGCGACGTTCAATCTGGGAACGAGCGCCCAGTTCGTGCTCGGGCCCACCCTGGTCACGGTCGGTGTGATCGGCAACGGCACCGCGGGATGGGCGGTGCTCGGCGGCGTCTTCCTCGTCGCCGGCGCAGCGGTGGGCCCGCTGGCCAGGACGGCCGAGAAGCGGGCCGCGCTGCGCACCGACGCGCAGGCGGCCCCGGTCGCGGCGAGCGGGGCCTGACCGCTCACGAGACGGCCAGGGGCGGAAGGAAACCCCCGACCTTCCGCCCCTGGCGCACCCCGGCCTGTCACTCGGCGGCGACGAGCTCCGCCAGCTGGACCGCGTTGAGAGCGGCGCCCTTGCGCAGGTTGTCCGACGAGCAGAAGAACGCGATGCCGTGGTCCGCGGTCTCGTCACGGCGCAGCCTGCCGACGAAGGTCACGTCGTCGCCCGCGGCCTGCCGCGAGGTCGGCAGGTCGGTCAGCGCGACTCCGGGGGCGGCGGCGAGCAGCTCCCGTACCCGGCCGGGCTCCAGCGGCCGCCGGAACCGGGCGTTGACCTGAATCGAGTGTCCGGTGAAGACCGGCACCCGGACACATGTCCCGGAGACCTTCAGGTCCGGGATTCCCAGGATCTTGCGGCTCTCGTTGCGGAGCTTCTGTTCCTCCTCGGTCTCGCCGAGGCCGTCGTCGACCAGGGCACCGGCGAGCGGCAGGACGTTGAAGGCCATGGGACGCGGGAAGACGCCGGTGCCGGCGCGGGCGGTGCCGCCCCCGGTACGGACCAGCGCGGGCACGTCGCCGAGGGCCTCGCGTGCCTGCTCCTCCAACTCCGTGATGGCCGCGATCCCCGCACCGGACACGGCCTGATAGGTGGCGGCCACGAAGGAGACCAGCTCGGCCTCCTCGTGCAGCGGCCGCAGGACCGGCATGAGCGCCATGGTCGTGCAGTTGGGGTTGGCGATGATGCCCTTGGGCCGGTGGGCCAGTGCCCTTGGGTTGACCTCCGACACCACGAGCGGCACGTCCGGGTCGTGCCGCCAGGCGGAGGAGTTGTCGATGACCACGGCGCCCTGCGCGGCGACCTTCTCGGCGAGCGCCCGCGAGGTGGCACCTCCCGCCGAGAAGATCACTGTGTCGAGGCCCGTGAAGTCCGCGCTCCCCGCGTCCTCCACGACCACGTCACGGTCCCGCCAGCGCAGCGTACGGCCGGCCGAGCGGGCGGAGGCGAACAGCCTGATGTCACCGTCGGCGACATCACGCTCGGCCAGGATGTCGAGCAGCACCGTGCCGACGTTGCCGGTGGCACCGACGATTCCCATTCTCATTGCGGTGATCTCCGATCCGGCGCGCCCGGCGCTGTGACGTGCGGGCGCGCGCAGTGGGTTGACGGCCCATCGGTGATGGGCGGGAAAGTGGTGCGGGCCTACTTCGCGGGGGCCGGCCGCGCCCTGTCGAAGACGACGACGCAGAGGAAGACACCGCCGATCACCAGCAGTCCGCCCCAGAACTCCTGCGGAAGGGGCATGCGCCCCTCCCACAGCAGGTAGAACAGCGCCCCGAACACCGCTTCCATCCCGATGATCGGTCCCATGACCGTCGACGGCAGACGCTTCGACGCGATGTTCCAGAACCAGGTGGCGCACCAGGACCCCAGGACGGCCAGCGCCACGCACCAGGCCAGGAACGGCCACAGGGTGCCGGCATCGGCGAACGGGGACGTGCCCCCGGCGGACGCGGCCGCCGGAAGCAGGACCAGCGAGCCGCAGAACGCCCCGAACCCGATGCAGGCTGTCCATGTCGTGTTGTCGACGACAGAGCCGGCCCGCTTCATGACGATCCGGTTGGCGATGACGAAGTAGGACCACACCAGGCTCGCGGCGAAGCCCAGCAGCGCCCCGGCGAGCCGGTCCCCTCCGCCGCCGTCCGAGGTGAAGGCGGCGACGCCGCCGTTCACCAGGAACAGTCCGACGGAGATGACCGCGATGGGCAGCAGGCTGCTGCGCCACCGGAGCACCTTCTCGATGACGTTGGACGCCAGCGCGACCATGACCGGGATGAGCCCCGTCATGGTCGAGGCGAGGACGCCGCCGCCGGCGGACGCCGACATCGACAGCAGCAGGTAGAAGCCGATGTACCCGACGACGCCCAGGTGCAGCGCCTTGAGGACGTTGCGCGTCCCCAGGGCACGCAGCCGGTCCGTACGGGAGGCCAGCACGGCGACGGACATCAGCCCGAAGACCGCGTACCGGCCGAGCACGAGGTAGTAGATGTTCACGGGGGCGACGGCTGCCGGGCCCAGAAACGTGAATCCCCACAGAGCCGTCGCCGCCAGCGCGGCCGACAGCCCGACGAGGACCGGTGCGGAACGCCGCAGCCGACCCGGTTGCTCCATGTGCCTCTCCCGTCCTCGGTGGTTCGTGCCGCGTACGTGGCCCGTCACCGTGACGACGCGATCAGGTCGTCGCCGATCGACAGGACCTGCTCGACGAGGAAGTCGAAGTCGGAAGCGGCCGACCGGTGATTGTTGTTGGCCACCCGCAGGACGAACTTGCGGTCGATCACCGTATGGGACGGCATGGCCAGTCCCTCCATCTGGAGCCGGGACAGGATGTCCTGGTTGACACGGTCGAGTTCGCCGGGCGTGGCACCCGGCCAGACGTAGCGGAAGCACGCGATGTTGAGGTCGCTCCGGGAGACCAGCTCCAGCCGGTCGCAGCCGTCGACCAGGTGCACCAGGTGCGCGATCTGGCCGATGTTGCCCGCGATCGAGTCGGCGAACGCCCCGATGCCGTGCGTCTTGAGGGCGAACCACACCTTGAGCGCCCGGAACCGCCGGGACTGCTCTACGCCGCGGTCGGAGAACGCGAGGGAGTACGCGGCGGGCCCCTGCGCCGTACTGCTGATGTAGTCGGCGCTGGAACGGAACGCGCTCTCCAGCGCGCCGGACTGCCCAACGAGGACACAGCTGACGTCGAAGGGCATGTACAGCCACTTGTGCAGGTCGAAGACGAGGGAGTCGGCCTCGCCGAGCCCGGCCAGCAGCGGCCGGTGGCTGGGGAGGAGCTGGGCGAAGGCGCCGAAGGCACCGTCGACGTGGAACCAGAGGTCCTCCTCCCGCGCCGTGCGGAGCAGCTCCTCCAGGGGATCGACGGCCCCGGTGTTGACCGTGCCGGCGTTCCCCACCAGACACAGCGGTGTGAGTCCGGCGCCGCGGTCCCGCCGGATGGCGGTCCGCAGGGCGTCGACGTCGATCCGGAACTCCCGGTCGACCGGGATCTGCCGGAAGAACCGCCCCCCGATCCCGAGCAGTTCCACCGCCTTCTCGACCGAGTGGTGTGTCTCCGTCGATCCGTAGACGGTGAACCGGGACGTTCCGTCGCCGGCGCCCAGGCTGCGGATGTCCGCCGTCGCGCTCTTCGCCTCACGCGCGGCGGCCAGGGCGATGACCTGCCCCATCGACGCGCCGCTCGTCAGGATTCCCGAACCGGTGGCGGGCCAGAGCATGGCCTCCTTCATCCACTCGATCACCTGCTGCTCGACCATCATGGCCGCGTTCTCGCCGGAGCCGAGGGTGCAGTTGACGACAGAGGCGAGCAGGTCGGCGTAGGCCGCGACGGGGACGCCGGAGCCGTTCGCCCACCCCCAGAAGCGCGGATGGATGTTGCCGCGCGGGTACGGCAGGACCGAGGCGCGGAACTCCTCGTACACCTCCTCCATCGGTGTGGCGGTCCGGGGGAGAGGGGTGCTCAGCGACTCCCGGACGGCATCGGGAACCGGTTGCCACACCGGCCTGTCACGGATGCCGGCCAGGTAGTCGGCCATGTCGTCGATGATGCGCTTGCCCAGAGCCCTGAACTCGTCCCAGTCCGCGGGCTCGAGGGGGGTGGTTGCTTCGTGCGGGGACACGGTGCGGTGCCTCCATGCTCGTGTCGGCGGCGGTCAGTTGAGGGGAGCGGGAGTGTCCGCCGTGACGGGGGCGGCCTGCGCCTCGTCCGTCATGAAGGCGCTCAGGCGCTCGGGGTGGTACAGCGCGTGCATCGCGTGCGCCTGGCCGCGGAGAGAGGCGAGCACGGCTCGTGCGATCGCGGGGGACTGCGCGAAGCCGCCGGTGTTGTGGCCGCCGTTGATGACGAAGAGGCGGTCGTGTGCGGTCTGTTCGGCGTGGTAGAGACCGAGCGACGTCGCGGTCCACGGCCTGACGCAGTACCGGAAGTCGTCGGCGCCGCCGTGCCCCTGCGGGTCCGGCAGAACGGTCCGGCCGGGGAAGAGCCGCTCGACGGTGTCGAGGATGCCGCGTCTCATGGCGGCGAGCTGCTCCCCGTCGGCGTGGACACCGGCTCCCGTGTAGCCGTAGCCGGAACCGACGATCAGGATTTGCCGGCCCGCGTCGTCCACGGCGACCGTCACATTGGCGTCCTCGGTCACATGCCCCCTGCGGCCGACCTTGAGCGAGTGCGGGAGCCGATCCGTCTCGTTGCCGACCCGCATCCAGCCGCCCAGCACACCGTGGATCCTGCCCGCGCAGGGGGAGCCTTCTAGCAGCGCACGGCCGTCGACACCGGGGGACGCGACGACGTGGGCCGTGTCCGGGATCGGTGTGGCGCAGTCGAAACCGGTCACGGCTCCGGAACCGTCCCGCACGACCCCGAGCACCGGGGTCTCCCAGTGGAACACCACCCCCCGGGCCTGAAGGAACGAGACGATCCGGCGCGAGAACGCGTGGACCGCCAGCGTGAAGCCGGGCACCAGGAATCCGCCGGCCGGCGTCCCCGTCGCGAGGGAGTGGGCCAGTGCCGGGAACTCCTCGGCCAGCTCCGCCGGGGTCGGCTCGCGGGAGACCGCGCCGAGGGCGCGGTGCCGGGCCAGCGCGGCCCGGAGGTGATCGGGGTCGCCGTACAGCCGCAGGATGCCCTCGGTGAGGACGACGTTCTCGAAGAGCCCGGGGTACTGCCGGCGCAGGGAGTTCCACTCGTCGAAGGCCTCGGCGGTGAACGCGAAGATGTCCTCGTTGTAGGTCCGGGCGAGCCAGGACGGGACCCGTTCGAAGTCCTCGATCCATGCGCACTCCTCCTCGGACAGCTGCCGGTCCCCGGTGGCGAGCCAGCCGGTCTTCTCGACCGGAAGCCGGAAGTACTCCGGTGCGCTGCCGTGGAAGTCCCGGTTGTTGTAGCTGTCCATCTCGGTGAAGGTGAACATGCGCGCGTCGTCGCCGGCATGGGTGCAGCCGTACCTGCGCCAGTCGTCGCCGCCCGGCGTGGGGGACCGGTCGAGGACCGTCACGCGGAAGCCGGCCTCCGACAGGTACAGCGCCGTCACGAGGTTGACGATGCCGGCGCCGACCAGGACGACCTCGCGGCTGTCCGCCGCGGGCGGCGCGGGCCGTGGGGACACGGCCCGGTCCAGGGCGAACCGGCGCTCGCAGTGACCCAGGGCCGCCGCGATCTCCTCGATGCCTCCGTCGGCCAGCCGGTGCTCGACGGGGCCGGGGTCCGCCGACGGGCCAAGGACCCCGGTCACGTAGGCGACGAAGAGCGGGCTGGACACGCTTTTCGGCCATCGTCGCAGCAGCGACTCATGAGGCCGTCTCGACGCGATCAGACCCTGCGCGCGATGGGCGAGGAGGGCTTCCAGCACCTCTTCGGCCGGTGCGGTATTCAGCCAGGGTGCGTGGACGACGTTTCCGGAGCGCAGGAAGTCCGAACTCCCCAGATCGGGGTTCGGTATGGTGATCAGTATTTTCAACGCCATGTGCTTTCTGTACGGACGGTGGGGAGGTGGCCAGAACTGCCCGTCACACAAAGGGAAGTGCCTGGCGGCGCATCACCAGCTGTGCGCCCTCGCGCCCGTCCCGGATGACGCGGATTCCGGTCCATCCGTTGTGGAATGCGTCTTCCAGCGCGGTGATGTCGGACAGGTCGACGACCCGGTCCGTCCCGCCGGCGGACGCCGTGGTCCATCCCGTAAGGGCGGGGCGGTAGAAAAGGAACCGGAGTTTTCCGCCGAATTTGCGGACGAGTTCGACGGGCCGGAATCCCGCCTCCAGCAGCGACCTGACGCCATGGGGATTCTTCGGTGAACTGGTCGCGAACAGGTGCCGGATGTCCGTGTCCGTCAGATCGGCCAGCGCTCTGGTGTTCATCAGCCGCGCCAGCCCGTGGCCCCGCCACTCGGGCAGGACCGCGATGGTGTCCCAGTGCCCGACACGGGTGTGTTCGGCAGGCGGGAGCGAGGTGTCCTTCGCGAGGTTGAAATCACGCTCGCGAGGAAAGTAGACCATCCGGTAGGCGACCGTACGGGAGCCGTGGGTCACGCCGTAGCAGTTTCCGCCGTCGGCGAGACAGTACGCGATGAACTCGGGCGTACTCGGCTGGAAGATGTCCTGGTCCGCGAGGGACGACCGGATGCGCTCCTGCAGGTCCAGCACGAGGTCGAGGTCCCCCGGGCCGAGAGGGCGGATGTCGAACATCAGCGTCCTCCCGCCGCTGCCGACACGAATGCGGAGATCAGCGGGTCCGCGAGCCCTTCGGCGGGATCCACGGGCAGTTCCGGATGCCACAGGACACCCACCGCCCATGCGTCGCCCACGTGCTCGATCGCCTCGGCGAGCGTGTCGTCGGAACGGGCCGTCACCTGCCACCGGTAGGCGCCGCTCCCCTGATCGCCGAGGCCCTGATGGTGGTACGAGGTGACCTCGACGGACCGCTCGCCGTACGCGCGGGCGACCTTGCTGCCCTCGGTGAGGGTGACGCGGTGCCGGGAGGTCTCGGAGATCGACGTCCGGTGGGCGACGAGGCCCGCGTTCACGTCCGGAATATGGGGTATGAGCGGGTTGCCCGTGGCGGTGTAGAGGATCTGGCAGCCGCGGCAGATGCCGAGGGTGGGCAGTCCCGCCGCGAGTGCCGCCTCGGCGAGCGCCAGCTCGAACGCATCGCGGGTGGGGTGGTACTGGTATCCGCTCTGCCGGGTGGTGCCCGTGCAGTGGGCGGGATCGATGTCCTCGCCTCCCGTGAGCAAGAGCCCTTCGAGAGACGACAGAAGAGGTGCGCAGAGCGACTCGTCGACGCAGGGAATGACGACCGGTATACCGCCTGCACGGATGACGTGATCGACGTAACCCCGATGCAGACTGTGGCTTTGAATTGCTGTGCGGAATCGCGCGGTGATTCCGATCCGCGGTTTCATGGCTGGTCCTTGTCGGATGCCCGGTATGGCAAGTGCCGGGCATGCTAACCGAGGCGCTCGAGGCGGCGCAAGATCGTCATCGGTGACGGGTGTTGTCCCGCCGGCGGGACACTTTGACGCCATGTCAGGTGCGTTCGCGCCGGTGCGGGCCCTTTCGGTCGCCGGGCAGATTTCTGTTGACAGCCGCAAGGGTCGTGCACAAGATCGATTCGGTGTCGGGCGGCCGTTTGCCGTCGACAGACCGAGGCGGACACAAAGACAGGGGGATGCGAATGCCGGTGCCCGAGCACGGCCGTGTCGCGCCGACGACGCAACAACAGCGAGCGGTATGGGCGGCGCAGAAAATCAACCCCGCCGGCGACGCTTACCACGTTCCTGTGGCCTATCGGCTTTCGGGGAATACCGATGTCGCCGCTCTGCGTTCGTCGCTTCGGCTTCTGCTGCACCGTCATCCCGTTCTCCGGACCTCCTTCGACGACGAGGACGGCGCGCTCGTCCAGCGGGTTCACGGCGTTCCCGAGGACGTGCTCGCCGTGCACGACGTGAGCGACGGGGACTGGGCGGAGCATGTGGAACGGGCCGCCCGCGCGCCGTTCGCGACCGACTCCGGACTCCGGGTGCAGGCCCACCTCTTCCGCCGCGGACCGCAGGACTCGGTGCTCCTGCTCAGCCTCGATCACACCGCTGTGGACGCCCCGTCGATCTCCCTGCTCCTGGCCGACCTGTCGGAGTTCTACGCCGCCGCCCGGGACGGTGGCGCGGCGCTCACGCCGGGTCCCGTGGAATCCGGGTACTTCGACTACGCCCGCCGGCAGGGTGAGTTCGTGTCGTCGCCCGAGGGCGGCGAACACGCCGACTTCTGGGCCGGATACGTGCGCGGTCTCGACGGCATGCCCGGCGGATGGACGGCAGCCACCCCCTCCGGTGCCCCCGGCAGGACCGCGTCGGTGGCGGTGGAGGTGCCGGACAGCTTCGCGGGCGGCTGCGACAGCCTGGGCATCACACCGTTCTGCGCCCTGCTGGCCGCCTGGTCCCTCACGCTCCAGCACTACTTCCGGTCGGACGACCTCCTGATCGGCTATCCGGCCGTCGACTGGCGCAGAAGCCGGTATCCGCGCGTGGTGGGCCTCTACTCGGAGATGCTGCCCTTCCGCCCGCCGCACAGAAAGGGCCTCAGCGCCGGCGACTACGCCGGACAGGTCCAGGACGCGGTCCTGGACTGCCTCGCCCGTCAAGGCGCTTCCCTCTCCTCCATGTGGGCCGCCCTGCGGGCTTCCCAGCCCCCGGGCGCGGCGGCCGGTTTCCCGGCACTCGTGTCGTTCAACGACACGCCGGACGAGGGCCTTCGCCTGCCGGGTGTCGTAACCGAGCGGATCCCGCTGCTGCCCAGGGACGGCAAGGCCGGGCTGCTGCTGTCCGTCAACGCGCGCGGCGGCGGTTTCACGGGCCGGCTGGACTTCGTCGCCGCACAGCACCCGCCGTACGTCGCCGAGCGCCTCGCCCGCGCCTTCGAGCGGGTACTCGGCCAGCTGCTGTCCGAGCCCGCGCGTGCGGTCCTGGAGCTGGAGCTGGCCTGCCCGAGCGACCGGGACAAGGCGCTGGCGGGCGCGGTTGCGGACACCGGCACGCACCCCGCACCGCTCGTCACAGAGGCGTTCCTCGCCCGGGCCGCGGCCCGGCCCCATGCCGTCGCCCTCGTCGAGGACGGGCGGGAGACCACCTACGGCGAGCTGGAGGAGACGAGCCGCCGGCTCGCCGCGCGGATCGGTGCCCTCGGCCTTCCGGCGCGGAGCACCGTGGCGCTGTGCCTGCCGCGCTCCGCCTCCTTCGTGACGGCCGCGCTCGCGGTGCTCCGCAGCGGCATGGCGTATCTGCCGATCGACATGGAGCAGCCCGCGCGCCGCCGTTCCTTCGTGATGTCGGACGCGGGCGCGGCGGCGGCTCTCGTCGTGGACGACGATGCGCGCGCCCAACTGCCCGCGGACCTGCCGGTCGTCGACGTCCGTACGGCAGACGACCCGGACGGTACGGCAGACGGCCCGGACGGCACGGCCGACAACCCGGACGCGGCACCGCGGTTCGCGGAGTCCGTGCCCGACGTCGACGCACCGGCCTACCTCATCACCACGTCCGGCAGCACCGGTCTGCCCAAGGCCGTCGTCGTCCCGCACCGCGCCATCGCCAACAACCTGGCGTGGAAGAGACAGCAGTTCGCGTTCGGGCCGGAAGACCGCTTCTACTTCAAGACCCCGCCGGTCTTCGACGCCTCCCTGTGGGAGTACCTCGCGCCCCTCACCTGCGGCGCCTCGGTCGTCGTCGCGCACCGCACCGCGCACCGGGACCCGTCACGTCTGCTGCACGACATGCGCCACCACTCGGTGACCGTGGCGCAGTTCGTACCGACCCTGCTCAAGGCCCTTCTGGCCGAGGGCACTCTCGGTGAATGCACCGCACTGCGCTGGATTTTCGCGGGCGGGGAACAGCTCGACCGGGCCGTGGTGGAGGCCCTCGGCCGGGTGAGCACGGCCGGGGTGGTCAATCTCTACGGCCCCACCGAGGCCACCATCGATGCCACCTTCCACATCTGTGCGCCCGACGACGCGTCAGGACCCGCGATGCCGATCGGCCGCCCCGTCGACGGCGCACGGGCCCATGTCCTCGGCGCCGGCGGCCAGATACTGCCGCCCGGGTTCGTCGGCGAACTCCACCTGGGCGGAATCGTCCTCGCGGACGGCTACGTCAACCGTGACCAGCTCACCGCGGAGCGGTTCGTCCCCAGCCCGATCCGCGAGGACCGGCCCACCGAGGGGGAGCCGCCGCGGCTGTACCGCACCGGTGACCTCGCCCGCCTCCGCGACGACGGCCTGCTGGAATTCCTGGGACGCGAGGACGGCCAGGTCAAGGTCCGCGGACTGCGGGTCGACCTCGACGGCATCCGGAGCCTGCTGCTGGAGCACCCGCGGGTGTCCGACGCCGCGGTGACGGTGCACCCCGAACAGCGCGACACCCTCGTGGGATATGTCGTGGCCCCGTCGAGCACGGGAACCGGGGACATCCGCGCGCATCTCACCGAACGGCTGCCCGCCGAACAGCTTCCGGCGCATCTGGTCTGCCTCGACAGGCTGCCGGTCACCGCCACGGGCAAGGCCGACATCCGTGCCCTGCCCGTGCCGCAGGCCGGACAGCAGGCCGCGGCGGACGCGCGGCCGCGCACGGCGCTGGAGCACCTGCTCACCCGCCTGTGGGCCGAGGCCCTCGGCGTGCCGGAAGGACGCGTGCCGAGATCAGTGAGCCTGTTCGAGCTGGGCGGCAGTTCGCTGACGCTGATCCGCCTGCACAGCAGCATCAGGAGAGAGGTGTCGGCGGACGTCCCGATCACCGACCTCTTCAAGTACCCGACCGTATCGACCCTGGCCGGTGCGCTGAGCCGCAGCGGCCGGACACAGCACGAAGGGGGACGCACGTGAGCGCGCAGCGCGACCGGCGGTCCGTCGCGGTGATCGGCATGGCCTGCCGCTTCCCGGGAGCCCGCGACATCGACGCGTACTGGAGGAACCTGCTCGACGGCGCCTCCTTCCTGGCCCCGCTCGACGAGGACGACCTCCGGGCCCGGGGCGTCCCGGACGACGTGCTCACGCGCGAGGGCTACGTGCCCGTCTCCGGCGAACTCGACGGCGTGGACGAGTTCGACGCCGCCTGGTTCGGCATAGCGCCGGCCGAGGCCGCCGCCATGGACCCGCAGCACCGGCTCTTCCTCCAGGAGGCGGTCCACGCCCTGGAGCACGCCGGCTGGGCGGGCGGCGCGGCCGGGAGCCGGGTCGGCGTGTTCTGCGGCAGCGGCGAGAACCGCTACGCCCGTCTCCTGCCGGCGCCGGGCAGCGGCGCCGGGAGCCACCGCAGCATGTCGGACGCCCCGGCCATGCTGCCGCTGCGCGTCTCGTACCACCTCGACCTGCGCGGTCCCAGCGTCTTCGTGAGCAGCCTCTGCTCCACCTCCCTCACCGCGGTCCATCTGGCCCGGCAGTCCCTGCTGGCGGGCGACTGCGACATCGCCCTGGCCGGTGCCGTGTCGGTGCAGCTTCCCCAGGACCACGGGTACGTGGCCCAGGACGGCGGCGTCATGTCGCCCGACGGCGGACTGCGGCCCTTCGACGGGTCGGCGCGGGGCACGGTCCCCGGCAGCGGCGTGGGCGTCGTCGTGCTGCGGCGGCTCGAGGACGCCCTCGGCGACGGCGACCACATCCACGCGGTGCTGCACGGCACCGCGCTCAACAACGACGGCGCGGACCGGCAGAGCTTCGCGGCGCCCAGCGTCGGCGGACAGCGCGAGGTCGTCTTGGCCGCGCTCGCCGAGGCCGGGGTCGACCCCGGCACGATCGGCTTCGTGGAGGCGCACGGCACCGGTACCCCGCTGGGTGACCCCGTCGAACTGGCCGCCCTGCGCGAGGCACGCGAACGGCTCGGCGTGACCACTCCCTGCGCGATCGGCACGGTCAAGTCCTCGATCGGCCACCTGGACAGCGCGGCCGGGATGGCCGGGCTGATCAAGGCGGTGCTCGCCGTCCGTGAGGGCGTCGTACCGGCCACGGTCGGGCACCGCGAGCTCAACCCGGCTGCCGACCTGACAGGCAGCGGCCTGTACGTCGCCACGGAGCGGCGGCCCTGGCCCGACGACGCGCACCCGCGGCGTGCCGCGGTGTCCGCGCTCGGCGTGGGCGGTACCAACGCCCATGTCGTCGTGGGCCAGTTCCGCCCCGGCCCCGAGCAGAGCGGAGGCGCGGAGGCCGACCTGCCGGGCCCCGAAGTCTTTCCCCTCTCGGCCCGCACTTCCGCCGCCTTCCACCGGCTGCGCGAGCGGCTCGCCGAAGCGCTCGGCGAGCGGCACGAGGTGTCGGGCGCTGACGTGGCCCGCGCCCTCCAGGACGGCCGTCGGCCCCGCGAGCTGAGGCGCGCCTGGGTCGCCGCCTCGCCGGACGAGCTCGGCACCGCGCTGAAGGAGGACGCCGATCCCACGCCCACGGGCCCCGTGGAACTGGTCGTCGACCTCGCGAAGCCGGTCGACCCCGCACCGTCCGTCACGGAGCGGCTCCCCCTGCTCGGCAAGGCCCTCGGTCATCCGGAGGAGGCGGAGCGCGCGTTCCTCCTCG
This sequence comes from Streptomyces sp. 5K101, assembly GCF_046506645.1. NCBI lineage: Bacteria > Bacillati > Actinomycetota > Actinomycetes > Kitasatosporales > Streptomycetaceae > Streptomyces > Streptomyces sp. 5K101. The sequence continues at coordinate 210,436 of NZ_JBKFFO010000003.1, forward strand.
GGCACGCGGCCCTCGAGTCACTGGCCGCGCTCGGCGTGGCACCCGACGTCCTCCACGCCGCCGGCGCGGGGGAGTACCTGGCGGCGGCGTTCGCCGGAGCGCTGGACCACGACGTGGCCCTGCGGTGCGCGGTCCGTCACGAGCGCATCCGCGAACTCGTCACGAGCAGCGGTGACCTGAGCGCTTGCGAGGCGGAACTCGCCGCCATCGAGCGCGAACTCGACACCAGCCCGCCCGCTCCCGCGGCTGTCGCCCTGCGGTCCGCGGCCCTGGGCATCACGGTCCCCGCCGGATCGGCACTCTCCGCCTCGCACTTCCTGCAGGTGTCGCAGGCGGCCGCGATGGGCGACGACGTCACCGCCGGCCGGCCCGGCCTCCCGGACGTGCTCGACGCCCTCTCCTCCTGGCGGAGCTGGCTGACCCTGGCCGCGTACTGCTGGGAGCGCGGAGCCGACGTCGAATGGGCCGCGCTGCGGGGCCCCGCGGGGCGCAGGGTGCCCCTGCCGCTCTACCCGTTCGAACCCGTACGCCACTGGGCGGCGGCCGAGCCGGCGCGGCCCGCACCGCATGCCGCGCTTCCGGACGAGGCACCCCGCACGGGCACGGGCACAGCCGTCGACGTGGACGCGGACACGGACGTCCTGGCCGAGGTCATCGCCATCTGGGAAGCGGTGCTCGGTGTGTCGGACGTCGACCGGGAGGCCGGCTTCTTCGTTCTCGGCGGGCACTCCCTGGTGGCGGCGCAGATCGTCGCGCGCCTGCGGGAACGGTTCGGGGTCCGTGTCCCCGTCGGCGACCTCCTCGACGCCGAGACGCCCGCCGGCATGGCCGAACTCGTCGCGGAACGCGTGGCCTCGGCGCGTCTGTACGAGGAACTGACCACCACCGGGGACGACGACACCACGGGGACGTTCGAGCTGTGACCACCACCACCTTCGGACTCCTCCAGCGGCTGGCGGACTCGGGGATCCGGCTCGCCCTGCGGGACGGCCGGCTGTCGGTCACCGGTCCGCGGCACGCCCTCACCGACGAGCTCCGCCGCACACTCGGCGAGCACCGCGACGACATCGTGCGCTTCCTGAGGGAACAGGACGGCGAGGCCGACGGCTCCCTGGAGATCCGCCGCGCCGACCGCTCCGGACGCATCCCCGCCTCTCGCGCCCAGCAGCAGCTCTGGCTGAGCGAACAGCTCGCGAGCGGCCTGCCCGTCTACAACATGTACTTCGCGGTGGAGCTGCGCGGCGACCTCGACGTCCCCGCACTGCGCGGCGCCGCCGGTGATCTGATGGAGCGCCACGAGATCCTGCGCACCGCCCTCACCGAGGACCACGCCGGGCTCGTCCAGACGATCGCGGCACGGTGCGAGGTGCCCTTCCGGGAGCACGAGGCGGAGCCCGACGGCGTCGCGGACCTGGTGCGCTCGATCGTGTCGACGCGGTTCGACCTGTCCCGGGCCCCGCTGACCCGGTTCGACCTGATCCGCGTCGGCCCGCGACGCTGGACCTTCGTCGTCACGCAGCACCATGTGGTCTCCGACGGCTGGTCGACCGGCATCCTCAAGCAGGAACTCTCCGAGTTGTACCGCGCCAGGACCGAGAACCGCCCGCCCCGCCTCGCCGAACCAACCCTCCACTATGCCGACTTCGCGTGCTGGGAGGAGCAGTGGCTGGCCGGCGAGGCCGCCGAGCGGCAGCGCGCGTACTGGCGCGGCGCGCTCGCCGACCTCCCGCCGGCCCTCGACCTCGCCCAGCGGACGGCCCGCGAGGCGGCGCCGAGCCACCGGGGAGCGGGGCTGGAATTCCGCTACGACGCGGACCTGCTCGACAAGGTGCGCGCCCTGTGCGCCGAGACCGGATCGACCCTCTACGGGGCCCTGGTCTCCGCGTACGCCCTGCTGCTGGCGCGGACGGCGCGGGAGAAGGACGTCCTGGTGGGCAGCCCGCTGGCGCATCGCCCGCATCCCGACCTGGAGCGCTCCCTCGGGCTCTTCTTCCATTCGATCGCCCTGCGCACGCGCGTCGACGAGCAGCAGACCGTACGGGAATTCCTCGCCGCGAACCGGCGCACGGCGCACGACGCCTTCGCCCATCGCGACCTGCCCTTCGACCAGGTGGTGCAGGCGGCGGCGCCCCGGCGCAGCGGCGCCCACGCACCGGTGTTCCAGACCGTCTTCCTGTTCCAGACCTTCCCGGACACCGAGCTGGAGCTGCCGGGAGTCGACGTGTCGACGGTTCCCGTACCGACGTACTCCGCCCAGTACGACCTCATGTTCCGGCTCCGGGAGACCGACGGTGAGCTGCACGGCCTGCTGACCTACAGCGAGCACCGGTTCGACGAGGACGACGCCCGCCGGCTGGTCACCGCCTACCGCAGCCTCGTGGAGAGCATGTGCGAGGCGCCGGACCGCCCGCTGGCCCGGCTCCGGCTCATCCACGCCGACAGCAGCCGGCAGATCGAGGAGTGGAACTCCGCGACGGCCCGTCAGGTCCCGGCACGCCCGGTGCACGAGGACATCCTCGCCCGCATGGCGCAGGATCCCGGGAGCCCGGCGCTCACCTTCCGCGGCAGGCAGGTGACGCGCGGGGAGGTGGCACGCGGCGCCGCGTCCGTCGCCGGCGGGCTGCGTGCGGCCGGTCTGCGCACCGGTCAGCGCGTCGGAGTGCTCATGCCCCGGTCGCCCGAGCTGGTGGTCGTCCTGCTCGGCATCATGGCGGCGGGACTGGTCTACGTGCCGCTCGACGGCGCCGCTCCGCAGAGCCGCCTGGAGACCATGACCGGTACGGCGGAGTGCGCGGCGCTCGTCCTCGACGACGCCTACGAGGACCGGTGCCCCGGCTTCACGGGACAGCGGCTGCGGGCGACCGGACTGCTCGGCGCACCCGACCGCGCCCCGGCCGGGGACACGGCCGAGTCCGCCTACGTCATCTTCACCTCCGGCTCAACCGGAGTGCCGAAGGGCGTCGAGGTCACCCACGCCAACCTGGCCAACCTCTTCGTCGCCCTGGACGAGACCGTACGGCCCGACGACGGCACGGTATGGCTCTCGGTGACCGCCGCCACCTTCGACATCGCCGTCGTCGAGCTACTGTGGACCCTGGCCCGGGGCATACCCGTGGTCCTGGCGGAGAACATGGAGACCCTGCGCCACGGCGCGGCGGACCCGGACGCGCCCGAACCGGTCACCATCCCCCAGCTCGTCCTCGACGCAGGCGCCACCGCGATGCAGGCCACCCCCACACTGCTGCGCAGCGTCCTGAGCCTGCCCCGCGCCGAGGAGGCCCTGAGCAGGCTGCGTCTGCTGATGGTGGGCGGGGAGGCCCTCGACCTCACCCTGGCGCGCAGGCTCAAGGGACTGGGCATCCCCCGCGTCCTCAACATGTACGGCCCCACGGAGACCACCGTGTGGTCCACCGCGTGGGAGGTCCCCGAGGATCCCGACCGGGTCCTCGTCGGCCGCCCGCTCGCCAACACCTCGGTGCACGTCGTCGACGAACAGCTCGCCCCTCTCCCCGTCGGTATGCGGGGCGAACTCCTCATCGCGGGCGCCGGAGTGGCCCGCGGTTACGTGGGCAGACCGGACCTCACCGCCGAGCGCTTCCCCGAACTCCCGGAGCTGCACGCGCACGGCCCCGTCTACCGGACCGGTGACATGGCGCGCCTCGGGGCCGACGGCACGCTGGAGCTCTCCGGCCGCCTCGACAACCAGATCAAGCTCCGCGGGCACCGGATCGAGCTGGAGGACGTCGAGCAGGCCGTCAACGCCGTCCCCGGCGTGGCCCAGTGCGTCGTCGTCCTGCAGGACGACGACGGCCACCAGGCACTGGTGGCCCACTACGTGCCCCGCCCCGGGGCGACGCCCGACGACGACACGCTGCGCACCGCACTCGCGGGCCGGCTGCCCGCGGTCATGGTGCCCTCCGTCTTCGTGGCGACCGCGAGCCTGCCCACGACCAGCAGCGGCAAGGCGGACCGCAAGGCACTGCCCGCGGTGGCGGCCGGCCGGCCCGCCGCCGCCTCGGCCCGGCCCGCACACGCCCTCGAAGGGCGGCTGCTGGAGGTGTGGCGCAGGGTCCTCGGCGACGACGGCGTGGGTGTCACGGACGACTTATTCGAGGCCGGCGGTACGTCCGTCCTCGTCGCCCGGCTGCTGTCGGAGGTGCGCGAGCACGTCCACCCCACGGCGCGCATCGTCGACTTCTTCAGCTTCCCCAGCGTCCGCGCCTACGCCGCCCACATCGGCGGCCCGGCCGAGGCCGGGCGCACCGCGCCGGAGCGCACCGCACCCGACGCCCCCGCCCCCACCGCCGGCGCCGCCGGCCGGCGGGCGCGGATGCAGCAGGTCGCGCAGCGCCGCAGAGCGCACGCGAACGGCGGACGCGGGGGCGGCGCGGCCTGACCCGCCCCCGGCACCACCACCGCCCCGTGCCACCACCCCACCACCCCACCACCCCACCACCCCCCATCTGTTCACCGGACACACCGGACGGAGTTCGCAGGATGAGCGACGCCGCAGAGCGGTACGACGACGACATGCCCACCATCGCCGTGACCGGACTGGCGTGCCGCTTCCCGGGCGCCGACTCGGCCGAGGAGTTCTGGGAGCTGCTCCGCGAGGGCGTCGATCCGCGCGAGGACGTGCCGCACGAGGACCTGCGCCGTGCGGGCCGCCTGGAACGGGCCCTGTCCGACCCCTCCTACGTCGCCGTCCGGAAGCGCTTCGCGGATCCGTCGCTCTTCGACGCCGCGTACTTCGGGATGACACCGGCCGAGGCGCTGGTCACCGACCCCCAGCAGCGGTTCCTCCTGGAGACGGCCGTGCACGCGCTGGAGGACGCCGGACTCGACCCCGCCTCGCCGCCCGGCCGGACAGGCGTCTACCTCGGCGTCAACATCTCCGACTACCTGCTCCAGAACGTGCTGCCTCACCCGGAGGCGATCGAGCCGCTCGGCTTCCACCGCGTCCTGATGGGCAACGACCGCGGATACACGGCGACCCAGCTGTCCTACCGGCTCGGCCTCACCGGGCCGAGCCTCGCCGTGGACTGCGCCTGCTCCTCCAGCCTGGCCGCCGTGCACCACGCGTGCCGCGCCCTGATGGAGTACGAGGCGGACGCCGTGCTCGCGGGCGGCGCCGCCATCAATCCGACGGACGTCGGCTACGCGCACGTCGAGGGCGGAATCTCCTCACCCGACGGGCACTGCCGTCCCTTCTCCGCGGACGCGAAGGGCACTGTGTTCTCCAGCGGAGTGGGGCTCGTGGTGCTCCGCAGGCTCGACGAGGCCCTGGCCGACGGCGACCGCGTCCTCGCCGTCATCCGGGCCGGCGGGCTCAACAACGACGGCGGACGCAAGAGCGGCTACACGGCGCCCAGTGCGCGCGGCCAGGCCGAACTCATCTCGGAAGTCCATCAGTTGGCGGGCATCACCGCCGACCGCGTCTCCTATGTGGAGGCCCACGCGACCGGCACCCCGCTCGGCGACCCGATCGAGGTGAGCGCCCTGACCCAGGCGTTCCGGGAGACGACGGACGCCGTCGGCCACTGCGCCATCGGCTCGGTGAAGTCCAACATCGGCCACCTGGACTCCGCCTCCGGCATCGCCGGCCTGATCAAGGTCGTCCTCGCGCTCCGGCACCGCGAGATCCCGCCGTCGCTCGGATGCGAACGCACCAACCCGCACATCGACTTCGCCTCCTCACCCTTCCGGGTCGCCACCGGGCTGAGCGCCTGGACCGGCCCGCGGCCCCTCATCGCCGGGGTCAGCTCGCTCGGCGTCGGGGGCACCAATGTGCACCTGCTCGTCGAGGAGCCCCCGGCCGAGGCTGCTCCGACCGCCGGCATCGCCGAGGCTTCTCCCGTGGCCGGCACTGCCGATGCCGCTCCGGTCGCCGGCACCGCCGGGGCGAGCCGCTCCACCGCGTACCTGCTGCCCTTCTCCGCCCGGTCCGCCGCGTCCCTCGACGTCCTGGAGGAACGGCTGCAGGCCCGGGTCGCCGGGAGCGCCGCGGACGACGCCCGGGACGTCGCCTTCACGCTGGCGACGCGCCGCACGACGCACCCCCTGCGGCGCGGGCTGCTCTGGCGGGCCGACGGCGAGCCGATGACGCTGAACGCCCAGGCCCCCGAGCCGGAACTTGCCGAGCGCGCGCCCGCTTTCGTCCTCACCCACGACGCTCTGCCCACCGACGCGGTCGTCTCACTGCTGGAGCACCAGCCGGCGTTCCGGGAAGCGGTGGAACGGCTCACCGGGCGGATCCGGGCCGTGCGCCCCGCGCCGTCCGCCCACGAGACGCTCGCGCGGCTGGAGACCGTGGCACCGGACGCGGCCGCCTCCGTCACGATGCTGGCCTGCGCGGCGGTGTGGGAGGGCCACGGGGTGCGCCCCGGCGCCGTCGTGGCCACGGCCGGAAGCCGGCTCGCCGCCGCCGTGCTCGCCGGGGTCGTGGCGGACGCCGACGTCCCCGCCGTCGTGTCCGCGTTGGCGGATGGGACGGACCTGGGCCGGGCGCTCGCGGGCGTGGCGCTGCATCCCGCCGTGATCCCCTGGTACGACGCCGACGGGGCCGAACTCTGCCCGCCCGGCACACTGCCCGATCCCGCGGTGGCCTTCGGCGGGCGACCGGCCGTGCCGGGACGGCGCACGCTGCCCCCGCGGCTGTCGGCGCTCGTGCGCCTCGCCCCGGTGCCCGGGCTGCCCGACGCGCTGCCCGACGTCTTCCCCGAGGCCGTGCCCCTGGCCGTCCCGAAGGACGCCCGGCCCGGCCAGGAGGCCCTGCTCGCCTCGCTGGGACAGGCATGGGTGACAGGTCTGTCGGCGGACGCGGCGGGCCTCGCGCCCGCGGACGACCGGGCGGCGTTCACCGACGTCCCGCGCTACCCCTTCGACCACCGGCGGTACTGGCTGGAGCCGGGCGGCGCCCAGGACACGCAGGACGCGCAGGTACGGCCCACCGGACCCGAACGGGCCACGGCTGCCGGCCCGGAGAACGCCGACGGGGCTGCCCCCGACGCATCGCACGGCGACTTCGCGCGGACCGCCCTGCGGATCTTCACCGACGCGCTCGGCACCGACGACGTGCGCCCGGACCAGGACCTGTTCTCGCTGGGCGGTGACTCGCTTCTGGCCACCCGCATCGTGGCGCTGGCGCGGGCACGGTGGCTGCGCAGCATTCCGCTCGGCTCCTTCTTGCAGAGCCCGACGCCGGCCCGGCTGGCGGAGCTCGCCGCGCAGGCCCGGCCGGGCGATGCGGACGGCGCCGGACGCCCGGCCGGCGCACACCTGATGCCGCACTCCGCCGTACCGGTGGCGGACGACGCCGACGGGCCGGTCCCCGTCACCGCGATCCAGGAGGGCTTCCTCTTCCTCAGCGAGATCGAGGGTGCCGCCGAGGCGTACAACGTGCCTGTCCTCGCGGACCTGCGGGGTCCGCTCGACACCGGGGCACTGGAGGGCGCCCTCGCCGACCTCGTGGCCCGGCACGAAACGCTGCGCACGGTGTTCCGTACCGGGTCCGGCCGCCCGGTCCAGACGGTGACGGCGCACGCCCCGGCCGACCTGCCGGTCGTGGACGTCGCCGATGAGAGCGCCCTGACGGCCGCGATCGCCTCCCTGCTGGCCACCACCGTCCCCACCGACCGGGCCCCGCTCTTCACCGCCCGGCTGTTCCGCACCGGCCCGCAGCGGCACGTCCTCGCACTCGCGCTGCACCACCTCGTCGCGGATGCCACGTCCAGCGGTCTCCTGCTCCGTGACCTCTACGCCTTCTACAACCACCGCCACCGCGGCGACGCGCCCGCGCTGCCCCCCGTCGAGGGACTGGCGGCACGGCACGCCCGGCACGAGGCGCGCTGGCTGTCGTCCGCCGAGGCCGACCGGCAGCGTGCGTACTGGCACCGGGAGCTGGCGGACCTGCCGGCGCCCCTCGAACTGCCGGGTGACCGGCCGCGGGGAGCACGGCGCGGCTACCGGGGCGACAAGCTGACGTTCACGCTGCCGTCCGGCACCGCGGACCGGGTCCGCGCGCTCGCCGCGGCCGAGTCGACGACTCCCTTCGTCGTCGTCCTCACCGCGTTCTCCGTGCTGCTGTCCACCCTGTCCGACCAGGACGACATCGTGGTGGGCTGCCCGGTCTCCGGCCGTCACCGGCCCGAACTCCGCGGTCTCATCGGCAACTTCGTCAACACGCTGCCGATCCGCTCCCGGATCGCGCCGGACCACACCTTCCGGTCCCTGCTGCGCGACACGGCGCGCCGGGTGACCGGCGCCATGGACCACCAGGACCTGCCGTTCGAGGTCGTCGCCCGCGAGCTCGCGCACGGCGGAGACGGGGAGAACAACGGATCCGCCGTCTTCCGCGTGCTGTTCAACATGCTCGATCCGGGCGGCCTGGCCCCGGTACCGCCCGCCGGACTGGAACAGCGCCCCTTGCCGTTCGAACGCTTCACGAGCCCGTACGAGCTCCAGCTGGACTGGTGGACCGACGCCGAGGGCCGCATCGGCGGCCGGTTCGTCCATGACACCGAGCGCTTCGCACGGGAGACGGTCGCCGACTGGCAGGAGTCGTTCGCGTTCCTGCTCGACGCCCTGACCCGGACGCCCGACACCACGGTGGACACCGTCCCCGCCGAACCCGACGCCACCGCCCGCCGCACGGCCGAGGTCCTGACCGGCCCGTCCGTCGACGTACCGGACCTCCCGGTGCACGCGGTGTTCCTGGAGCAGGCCGCGCGCCACCCGGACCGGGAGGCGGTGGCAGACGACCGGGAGTCCCTGACGTACCGGCAGCTCGCCCGGCTCTCCGCGGGCACGGCCGATCTCCTGGCCTCCCGCGGTGTGCGGGCCGGCGATCCGGTGGGCATCGCCATGCCGCGCGGTGTGCCCCTGGTTGTCGCCCTGCTCGGTGTGCTGCGGGCGGGCGCCACTCCGGTCGTCCTCGACCTGACCTACCCCCGGCAGCGGCTCGTCTCGATCGCCGCCCACTGCGGGGCGGCGGTGACCCTCTGCGGCAGCGCCGAGGACGCGGACTTCCTGCCGGCGGACCGGGTCGTCGTCGTGCCCGGCCCGGCCGAGGCACCCGCACGGGACGGTGCGGCCGCGGGCGACCGTGTCGACCCGGCCGTGGGCGCGTACCTGACGTACACCAGTGGAACGACCGGCAGGCCCAAGGGCATCCACTTCCCGCACCGGGCGCTGGCCAACCTGATCCACTGGGAGACGGACGGACACGCGACGGCCCGCCGCTGGCTCCAGCTCGCGTCGTTCGGCTTCGACGCGGCCTTCCACGAGACGTTCGCGGCGCTGTGCTCCGGCGGTTCACTCCGCATCGCCGACGAGGAGACCAAGCACGACCACGACGCCCTCGCCGCGTTCGTCCGGCGCCACCGGGTGGAGAAGGCGATCCTGCCGGTGTCACTGATGCACGCCCTCGCCGCGCGCTTCGAGAAGGACCCCTCCGCCTTCTCCTCCCTGCGGGAGATCGCGACCACGGGCGAACAGCTCCGGCTCAGCGAACCCATGCGGACGTTCTTCGAGCGGCTCGACGGCTGCCGGCTGATCAACAACTACGGTCCGGCCGAGACCCATGTCGTCACCTCCTACACCTTCACCGGGCCCCCGCGTGACTGGCCGAGGTACGCGCCCATCGGCAGGCCCCTCCAGAACGTGACGCTCCGTGTCGCCGGCTCGCGCGGCCGACGGGCCATGCCCCGTGGCGCCGTCGGCGAGCTGGTCATCGGTGGCTGCTGCGTCGCCACCGGCTACCTGGACGAACCCGCCCTCACCGGCGAGCGGTTCGTCACGTCCGGGGACGGGCTGCGCGAGTACCTCAGCGGCGACCGGACACGGCTGCTGCCGTCGGGCGACCTCGCGTTCCTCGGCCGCCGTGACCAGCAGGTCAAGATCCGCGGACACCGTGTCGAACTCGGCGAGATCGAGGTCGCCGTCCGCAGGAGCCCCGACATTGCCGACGTGGCGCTGGTGGTGCGCGGCGCGGAGGGGGAGCGGCGCATCGACGCGTACCTGGTGCCGTCGCCGGGAGCCGGACCGCTGGTCCGGCCGACCCGCGAACGGCTGTCCGAGGAGCTGCCCGCGGCGCTCGTACCGGCCACGTTCACCGTCGTCGAGCGGCTGCCCGTGAACGCCAACGGCAAAGTCGACCACGCGCGGCTGCCCGCCCCGGACACCCGCGACCGCGAGGCAGGCGCGCCCGAGGAGCCGCGGGAGTACGGCGACGAGATCCTGAGCGGAGTCCTCGACGCCTTCCGGCGCGTCCTCGACCAGCCCGGACTCGGGCCGGCGGACGACTTCTTCCACGCCGGCGGACACTCGCTGCTGGCCACCCGCCTCATCCACACCGTGCGGGAGGAGTTCGGCGTCCGGCTGTCCGTCGCCGACTTCTACGAGTGCGGCACGGCCCACCGCGTCGCCGGCCTCGTCGCGGACCGGCAGGCGCTCGGCACCGCCTACCCCGACGAGGAACTCCCCGCGGCCGATCCCGCTCCGGCCCTGCCGCCGGGACTCGCCGGGTACGCGGACCGCCCCGGCGCGGACCATCAGAAGACCGCCGTCTACGACACTGGGCAGCGACTGGACCCGACGCGGCTGCGGGCCGCCGTCACGGAACTTCTGGAACGTCAGCCGGCGTTGCGGACACGCGTCGTCGGCACGGACGGCACCCGGCAGGCGCGGGCGGAGGAGGCCGCGGACGCCGCGGTGACCGCGTACCGGCTGCCCGCCGGCGTCGCCCCGGACGACGCCGTGGCATGGCTGTACGAGCGGGGCCAGGAAAGCCTGATCGACCCGCGCACGCAGCACCTGGTGCGGGTGGCCGCCCTCGACCTGCCGGACGGACACACCCTCCTCGCCGTCAGCGTCCACCTGCTGGCCCTCGACGGACGCGGACTCGACAATCTGTGCCGGACCCTCGGCGAGGCGTACGCCGGCCCGGCGGCGCACACCGCACCGGACGACGGCTTCCTGCGCTATCTGGCGTGGCGGGGCGCACTTGAGGCCGACGAGCGCTCCACCGAGGCGTCCGCGCTCTGGCACGACCTGCTCGCCGCCATGCCGCACACCGGCACCGCGGCGGCCCCCGTCCCCGCGGCGGAACAGGCCCGGCGGTACTGGACACCCGACGCGGGTCTCCAGGCGGCGCTCCGGGCGCGCTGCGCCCAGCAGCGCACGACCCCGTTCACGCTGCACGTGGCCGCGTTCGGCCTGGCGCTGTCCTGGCTGCGGGGCGAGGAGACGGCCTGTCCGGCGGTACCGCTCGACGGACGCTTCCAGCAGCGGTTCGACACGACGGTCGGCGCCTTCGCCAACATCGTGCCGGTGCCGCTGCGGATGCCGTCGGACCAGCCTCTCGAACGTCTCCTGGACGGTGCCCGGCAGGTCGTCGACCAGGTTCTCTCCGTCAGCGCCGTGCCGTACGGGGACCTTGCCGCGGCGCACCCCCGCCTCGCGGACTTCCTCCAGTCACCTGTGGTGTTCAACTACGTCCGCGACGACGACGATCCGCTGCGGTTCGGGACAGGGGCGCTGCGCGACGTCGGCCCGGACCCGCTCGCCCCCGGACGCCGGCTGCACCTGACGGTCGTCGACACCAAGGAGTCGTTCCGCGCGCTGCTCCGCCACGCGGACGACAGCGCCGGCAGGGACGAGGCCCGCCTGCTGGACCTGTACCGGCAGGCCCTGTACGCGATGGTCTTCGAGCCCGCGGCGACCGCGGCGTCGCTCCAGCCGTACGGACCGCACGCGTGACCGGCCGCCCGTGCCCCGTCGCCGGGGCCGTGTGCCCCGCGCGGTGGGCGCCGCTGTCCGCGGCGCCCACCTGGCGTCCGTCACACGAGGGCTACGTTCAGCTTCTCCACCGCCTGGCCGATCTGCCGTTCGGTGCCCGCCGTCATGGCGGCCACCGCCGGGTGCTCGGCGCGGGCGAGGTTGGTCAGCACCCGTCCGGGACCGGCCTCGACGAACGCCGACACCTCCTCCGCGGCGAGCAGGGCGAGCGTCTCCTGCCAGCGCACGGGGGAGGAGAGCTGACGGCGCAGCAGTTCCCGGGCCTCCTCCCCGGAGTGCACATATCCGGCGGTCGCGTTGGCCACGACCGGGAGGCAGGGTGCCGTGAACGTCACGGCGTCCAGGTGCTCACCGAACTCCGCCGCGATGTCCGCCATGAGGGAACAGTGGAAGGGGGCGCCGACCTTGAGCGCGGCCACATGGCTCGCGCCCTCCTCGCCGGCCCGGCGGGAGACCTCGTCGACCCCGTCGGCGACGCCGGAGACGACGGTCTGCCGCGCCGAGTTGTAGTTGGCGACCTCGACGACCAGCTGCCGCGTGCGGGACACCTCGTCGCACAACTCCCGGACCCGGTCCGCGGGAAGCCCGATGACCGCAGCCATCCGGCCGGGGGTGCGGCGGTTCACCTCGGACATCAGCAGCCCGCGGGCGCGCACCAGTCGGAGGGCGTCCACCCAGTGGAGCACCCCGGCGCACACCAGCGCGGTGTACTCGCCGAGGCTGTGCCCGGCCACCACGGCCGGCCGGACGCCCCTGTCGCGGAGTACGGTCGCGGCGGCCAGACTCGCCAGGTACACGGCCGGCTGGGTGACCGACGTGTCCCTCAGCTCCTCGGGATCACCCTCGAAGCACAGCCTGCTCAACTCGATCCCGAGGGCCTCGTCCGCCTTCTCGAAATAGGGGCGCAAGAGGCCAGGGTATCGGTCCATCAGATCCAAAGCCATTCCGGGTACCTGAGACCCCTGGCCCGGAAAAAGAAACGCAATTCTGCTCACGGCAGCCTCCCGGTCAAGGAAAGTTCAATGCACGCAGGGCAAAGACACGGTCAGTCACCCTACTCACGGCCCGCGTCGGAGGCAATGTTCTCCGTGCCGAGGCTGAGGGATATCAGAAATGGTTCCGAACGGCGCGTCAGGGCGGCGGACGGCGAGGAATTCACGCTCTTCCTCGTGCACCATGCCGGGGGGTCCGCGGTCAGTTTTCTCCCGCTGCGCTCCGTCTTTCCGGACCACTGGCGGGTGCTCGCGACGGAACTCCCGGGCCGGGGCTCATCGATCGGCGAGCCGGCGTGCTCCGGCATGGCGGAGGCCGTCTCCTGGCTGCTTCCCGCCGTGCGCGCCGAGATCAACGGTCCGTACGCGGTGGTCGGGCACAGCATGGGTGCGCTGGTCGCCTGCGAACTCGTGCGGGAACTGGAGGCGGCCGGCACACCGCCGGTGCTGCTCGGCATCTCCGCCAGCCCGGCACCCCACCTGTCGGGCCGGGACGGCAGATACCGCAACCTCCGTACCCGCGATCAGCTCGTCCGTTTCCTGAAGGACCTGGGAGGAACCCCGGACGAGGTTTTCGAGCAGCCCGACCTCATGGACTACCTGATCGAAATACTCCGCTCCGATCTGGCGGTCCTGGAGTCCTACGAAAGAAGTGCGGGATTTGCGGTCTCCGTACCGATAGCCGTCTATTACGGAGAAAGGGACGCCGCGGCGCACCGGGAAATCGTCGAGCCCTGGTCGGAATACTCCACGGCGTCCACGACCGTCACCTCCTGGCCGGGCGGGCATTTCTATCTCTTCGACCATGCCGAGACGTTCGGTGCCCGGCTGGCCCACGATGTCCGGGAGGCCGCCGCGGCCCGGGTCCCGCACCGGGAGACCGTATGGGATTGACGCGGAACCCCCGACAGGCGGGCGCCGCGGCCGCGGAGCGGGACACCCACGGTCCTGTCAGGCGCATCGTGACGGCGGCGCTCCCGCTGTACCTGACGATGATCGCGTCATCGGCCGGGACCCTGGTGGACACCGCCGTGCTGGGCAGACACGCCACGGTCTCCCTGGCCGCCTTCGCCCTCACCATGGCCGTCTACGTGCCGGCCACCGCCACCGTCGCCGGCGCCATGCGCGGCGTGATGCCCTTCGTGGCGGCCAAGGACGACGATCCCGACGCCCTGCTTCCCGTGGTCCGCGACGGCATGTGGCTCGGCGTCGTCACCGGATGCGCGGGTGCCGCGGCGGTCGCCTCGGTGCCGCTCATCGGCAGGCTCTCCGGCGTGCCGGAGAGCACCCTGTCGGAGCTGGACGGGTTCCCCGTGCTGCTCGCCGCCAGCGTGCTCGTCGCCGCCGTGGGCAACAGCGCGACGTCCACCCTCGTGGGGCTCGGCCGGTCGAGGCTGGTCATGCGCGCCGGAACGGCAGGCACCGCCGCCGCCGTCGTGCTCTCCCTCGTCCTGGTCAACGGCGTGGGCTCCTTCGCCGGTCTCGGGCTGCCGGGCGCCGGTGCCGCGATGCTTGCGGCGAGCGTGATCAGCGCCGTGGTCGCGCACGTCGGACTGCGCCGTTCCACCGTCCTGGCGGGGAGGCGGCTGGGCATCGGGCGGCCGCAGGCGCGGGCCGTGCTGCGGCTCGCACGGGTCGGCGTGCCGCTCGCCGCGACCGTGCTCGTCAAGTTCGCCGTCCTCGGTGTACTGTCCCTGGCTGTCGCGCGGGTGGGGACCGGCAGCGCCGCGGCGCACAGCGTCGCCGTCTCGCTGGTCAACCTGATGTTCACCGCGGCCGTGGCCATCGGCCAGGCGACCATTCCGCTGATGGCCCCGCACATCAAGGCCCATGACGTCCCGGGTCTGCGCCGGGGCGTGCGGGCCGGGGCGAAGGTGGCCCTGGGAGCCGTGTTCCTGCTGGGCGGCGTCCTGGTGCTGCTGCGTGACCCCGTGGTGTCCCTCTTCACCCGTGACCGGGCGCTGCACGACCAGGTGACCGGTCTGCTGCTGCTGATCCTGCTGGTAGTCGTCACCGACGCCCTGCAGGCGGTCTTCGGATTCGGGCTGATCGCCCTCAAGGACACCGTCCCCAGCCTCGTCGTCTTCACCGCCTGCTACGGAGCGCTGGCCCTCGCGGCCGTCCCGGTCGCCGCCGGCGGCGGCCTGTCCGCCCTGTGGGCCTCGCTGGCCCTCGCCAACACCCTGCTCGTCGTCGGACAGGCGGCCGTCTTCCACCGGCGCAGCGGTCGGCTGGCGGCCACCGCCCCGGCAGGACAGGCATGAGAACCCAAGGAGAGAACGCACACATGACGCAGACCCAGAGCATCCCGCCGCGCACCGCCGACGAGCTCCGGCCGCTGATCCGCGCCGTCTGGGAACGGACGCTGGGACACGCCGAGTTCACCGACGACGACCCCTTCATGTCCGTCCACGGCGGGCACTCCCTGACCGCCGTGCAGGTCATGGTCGAGCTCAGCCAGGAGCTCGGCACCCGGCTCCCGGTCCGCCTGATCATGCGCCACCGCACCGTCACGGCACTCGCCGCCGCCGTCTCCGAGCAGGCTGCCGCATGACCACCGCACCCGAAGCCCTGACCGGCGGGGCGACGCCACGGCAGCCGCGGGACGACCTGTGCGACGTCCCCTATCGTGCGCCCAGCGGCGAACTCGCCACCACGGTGGCCGCGTTGACGGCCGACGTCCTCGGAGTGGACCGGGTCGGACTCGACGACAGCTTCTACGACTTCGGCGGGACGTCCCTCCAGGCCATGCGGCTGTGCGTCCGCCTCCAGAAGGAGACGGGCCACGCCCCCACCCCGGTCGACATCCTCGAACACGATGTCCTGGCCGATCTCGTCGAACTGCTCACCGCACACGGGGACGGCGGCCGTGACTGAGCCGTCCCGACCCCTCTCCGGCGCGACCGGCTCCCCTCTGGTGCACGAGGCGGTGTCCCGGCACGCGACCGCCACCCCGGCCGCGACCGCGCTGGTGCACCGGGGCCGACGAATCGACTTCCGCACCCTGGACTCCGCCGCCGGGTCGTACGCCGCCGCCCTCGACGCCCATGGCGTGCGCCGCGGGCACATCGTGCCGCTGCTCCTGCCCCGCTCGCCCGAACTCGTCGCGGTCCAGTTGGCGGTGCTCAAGCGCGGTGCCGCCTACGCGAGCCTCGACCCCCGGTGGCCGGCACCCCGGCTGCGCGACGTCCTCGGCACGCTCGGCGGCCCTCCGGTCCTCGTCACGGACGGCGCCGCATCCCCCGACGGCACGACCCCCGTCCTGAGGACGCCGCCCGCCGACCTCCTGAGGGCGGCCGCCCTCCCCGAGCGGGCCGCACCACCCGAACGGCCGGTCCCCTCGGACCCGGCCGCCGTGATCTTCACATCCGGCACCACGGGCAGACCGAAGGGCGTCGTCCTGCCGCACCGGGCCGTCACGCGCATGTTCCGCGCGGTCCCGCCCGCCGGCTTCGGCAAAGGACACGTCATGCCCCAGGCCGCGCCGCCGTGGTGGGACATGTACGCCTACGAGCTCTTCGGACAGCTCATGACGGGCGGCACCTCCGTACTCACCGACGGCGACCACCTGCTCCCGCAGACCGTGCGCGGGCTGATCGAGGACGAGGGCCTGACGACCCTGCGCCTCACGACCACCCTGTTCCACCTCTTCGTCGACGAGGATCCCGGCAGTTTCACCGGCCTCCGGCACGTGTACGTCGGCGGTGAGCGGATGTCGCCGCGCCACGCCCGCGCGTTCCTCACCCGGCACCCCGGGGTGACGCTCGTCAACGGCTACGGGCCCGCGGAGAGTTGCATGCACGCGGCGTCGCACCGGGTGCTGACCGAGGACTGCGACCGCGAGGACGGCATCCCGCTGGGCACCGAGGTGCCGTTCACCTCGGTGGCCGTCCTCGATCCGGAGGGCCGCCCCTGCGCCCCGGGCGACCTGGGCGAGATCCACATCTCCGGAGAAGGGCTCGCTCTGGGCTACCTCGGTGAGCCCGAACTCACCGCCCGCGCCTTCGTCACCGTCGACATCGACGGCGAGCGGGTACGGGCCTACCGCACCGGCGACTTCGGCTACCGGGACGAGACCGGCACCCTGCACTTCCGGGGCCGGACGGACCGCCAGCTGAAGATCCGCGGACACCGGGTGGAGGCCGCCGAGATCGAGACGGCCGCCGCGTCGGTGGCCGGAGTCGGCAGGAGCGTCGTCGTGCCGATGAGCGCCCCCGACGGCTCCGTGACCGGAACCGCGCTGTTCTACACCCTGGCCGGCGCCGATGCCCGCCGCGAGGACGCGGAGAGCAGCGAGACGGATCCGCTGGCGCTCCACGACCAGCTGACCGCCCTGCTCCCCGAGTTCCTCGTCCCGGCCGTCACCTGCGCCGTCGAGGACTTCCCCCTCATGCCCAACGGAAAGCTGGACCGTGCGGCCCTGGGCGGGCTGGCGATCCGGCAGAGGCGCCGCCGGCGCCCCCGCGCCGCCGCATCCGCGGACCGGCGACCCGCACCCGAACGGAGTGAACCGTGACCCGTCAGCCCGGCGAGAGCGCCGCGGCCGCCTCCGGCCCGCCCACCGCGCACCGGCTGACCCGCGAGCAGGAGGCGATCTGGCTCAACGACGCCCTCACCGAGGGCCGTTCGCGCTACACGGCGCTGTGGGCGCACCGGCTCACCGGCGACGTCGACGCGGACGCCGTGGAATGGGCCCTCGACCAGGTGGTCCTCCGGCACGAAGCGCTGCGCAGCCGGTTCCTGCTGGAGGCCGGTGTCCTGACCCAGACCGCCGGCGAGCGGCCCTGCCGTCCCCTGGTACGTGAGGAGTGCGCACCAGCCGGCGTGGCGGACCGGCTGCGGGCCCTCGCGGCCGAGCCCCTCGACCCGGCCGACGGACCACTGCGCCCCACGCTGCTGCGCGTCGCCGCCGACGACTGGGTGCTGGCGGTCCTCATCCACCACCTGGTCATGGACGACTGGTCCCTCTCCCTGCTGGACCGCGAGTTCAGCCACTTCTATCGGGTACGGCGCGCTCCGGACACCGCGGCGCCCGCGCCCCTGCCGCCGGCCCCGCAGCTGGGCCGGTACGCGGACGCCCAGCGCGCGAAGCCCGTGGCCGACGCCGACCTCCGCCACTGGACCACCCGCCTGGAGGGCGCTCCGGAGACGTCGACGATCCCGCCCGACCGCCCCCGCCCCGCCGAGCTCGGCCATGGCGGAGCGCGCGTCCCGTTCCGTGTCCCCACCGATGTGGCCGACGGCGTGCGTCGGTTCGCCCGTGCGGCCCGTACGACACCGTTCACCGTCTTCGCGGCCGCTGCCGCCGCCCTGCTGCACCGGCACGGCTCCGGCGGCGACATCGTGCTGGGCACGCCCGTCTCCCGCCGCGGCGGCGCCGAGCTGGCGGGCGTCATGGGGTGTCTGAGCGACCTGATGCCGCTGCGGCTCGCCGTGGAACCGGCGGTCTGTTTCCGCGACCTGGTGGGGGCGGCCCGGTCCGAGGCGCTGAGCATGATGCGACACCGCGACGTGCCCTTCGGCCGGATCGTGCGGGACACCGTCACCGCCGAGGACCTCGGCAGGTTCCCGCTGTTCCAGACCGTCGTGGCGGTCGACGACACGGATGACCGGGGCCTGGACCTGCCGGGCGTCACCGCGGAGCGCCTGTACGTCCATCCCGGCACCACCAAGTTCGACCTGTGCTTCGACATCGCCGCCGACCGCGGAACGTTCCGCGGCTTCCTCGACTACGCCACGGATCTGTACGAACCGGCCACCGCCCGCCGCATCGCCGACCGGTACACCCGGCTGCTGGCGTCGGCGCTCGACGAGCCGGACCGGCCCCTACGGGAGCTCGCGGTGCTCCCGCCGCAGGAAATGGAGCTGGTGACCGAGGCCTGGGCCCGGGCGCCCGCCCCGGCCGGCGCCGTGCCGCTCGTGCACGAGGCGTTCGAGGCGCAGCGCCGGCGGACCCCGCACGCGCCGGCCGCCGTCTGGCACGACCGGCAGCTGACGTACGAGGAACTGGGCGCCGCCTCCGACCGGCTCGCCCGTCTGCTGGCCGCCTCCGGTGAAGGCCGTCGACCTGTCGGCATCCTGATGGACCGTTGCCTCGACATGGCCGTCGCCGTCCTCGCCGTCCTCAAGTCCGGCGCGCCCTACGTGCCGCTGGACCCCGCCTACCCGCCGGAACGGCTCGCCTACATGATCCGGGACAGCGGGCTGCACACGCTGCTGGCCCAGCCGGCGCTGAGGGACCGGTGCACGGTGCCGGAGACCGTGCGGATCCTCGAACCGGCGGACTGGGAACGGCTCGCGGCCCCGGATGAGGAGGGCGCGCCGCTCCCCGCCACCGGACCGGACGACCTGGCGTACCTGATGTACACGTCGGGATCCACGGGTCATCCGAAGGGCGTGGCCATGCCGCACGGCCCGGTCGCGGGACTGGTGGACTGGCAGTGCCGGGACTCCGCCGCGGGCGTCGGCGACCGTACGCTCCAGTTCTCCGCGCTGAGCTTCGACGCCTCGTTCCTGGAGTTCTTCAGCACCTGGTCCACGGGCGGCACCCTGGTCGTCATCGACGCGGAGGTCCGCACGGACTACGACGCCCTGCTGGACGTCATCGCCGCGCAACGCGTGATGCGCATCTTCCTGCCGTTCGTCGCGCTCCAGAGCATCGCCTACTACGCGACGGCGATGGGCCTGCCCACGCCCGCCCTCAAGGAGTGCGTCACGGCGGGTGAACAGCTCCACGTCACCCCCGCGATCCGGGACTTCTTCCGCGGGCTCGACGGCGCGACCCTGTTCAACCAGTACGGGCCGACGGAGACGCACAGCGTGACGTCACTGCGCCTGGACGGCGACCCGGCCGACTGGCCGCTCATGCCCACCATCGGATACCCCGTCAACGGCGCGCAGGTCGTCGTCCTCGACGAGGACCTGCGTCCGCGGCCCGCCGGGGTGCCCGGCGAACTGTGCGTCGCGGGCCCGCCCGTCTCGCAGGGCTACTGGCAGCGCCCCGATCTGACCGCCGAGAAGTTCGTCCCCCACCCGCTGGACGGCTATGAGGGAACGCTCTACCGGACCGGAGACGTCGCACGCTTCCTCCCGGACGGGAGCATCGAGTTCCTCGGCCGCAAGGACGGCATGGTGAAGATCAGGGGCTACCGGGTCGAACTCGGCGAGGTCGAGGCCCGGTTCCGCTCCCTCGCGGGCGTGGCCGACGCCGTCGTCCTGACCGCGTCGACCGGCGTGGGCGACACCCGCCTTGTCGCCTACTACCGCCCCACGGGCATTCCGGGCCCGGGCCACACCACGTTGCACAAGGAACTCGCCGGCCTGCTCCCCGAGTACATGCTGCCGTCGGCGTACGTGCTGGTGGAGGACGAGTTCCCGCGCACGCCGAGCGGCAAGGTCGACCGGCGCGCCCTTTCCCTCAGGCATTCCTGACCCGCCGTCCGCAACAGACGGCTTCGTGATGACCGATGCAGAGAACAGTTGAGGAGAGACCACGTGTCCGTCGCGATGGACGTGTCCCTGACCGAACTCAGGTCCGCATACGACAAGGACGGCTGGTGCGCGCTGCCCCACCGGTTCACCGATGACACCGTCGAGCTGCTGCGGGAGCGCGTGGCGTCGATCAGCCGGGAGCGCAGGCCCGAGGTCGTGTACGAGGAGGGCACCGGCACGGTACGCGCCATCCACGGCTGTCACACCTTCGACGAGGTGTGCGCCGCGCTCGTGCGGCATCCGCGGCTGGTGGCCCTGGCCGAGGCGCTGACGGGCAAGCCGGTCTACGTCTACCAGTTCAAGGTGAACCTCAAGCAGGCCCATGAAGGGGCTGCCTGGCCGTGGCACCAGGACTACGCGTTCTGGAGCGAGGAGGACGGCATGCCCGGTCTCGACGCCGTCAACATCGCCATAGCCCTGGACGACATCCACGAGGGCAACGGTCCGCTCGTCGTCGTCCCCGGCTCGCACACCCTGGGCCTCCTCGACCTTCCCGAGGACGACGGGGAAGGAGGGACCTCGGACTGGCGCCGGCACGTGTCGGCGGACCTGACGTACACGGTGACCACGGAACGGGCCGAGGCCCTCGCCCGCGACAACGGGAAGAGCCTGATCACGGGTTCGGCCGGCTCGGTGCACGCCTTCCACCCCAGCATCGTCCACTCGTCGTCCAACAACCTGTCGGCGGACCGCAGGGCGCTGCTGCTGATCACCTACAACGCGGTCGACAACGCCCCGCCGAACCCGGCACGGCCCGAGTTCCTCGTGAGCCGTGACACCACACCGGTCGTCGCGGGTGCGGACGCGCGCCTGGAGCTCGTACCCCACCAGGCGGACACGCCGGCGTGAGGCGGGCCGTCGTGCGGACGGCGTGGCACAGGGCCCTGTCACGGCTGCGCGAGGCAGTCGGGGAGGACCTGTGCTGCCCGTCCTGCACCGTGGTGCTCTCCCGGGGGATCGTCCCGCGCAGTCACGAGCGGGAGCACGTCTCCCCGCGCAGGGGCGCCTGAGGCCGCTCCCGGGCCTGCGGACGGCGCACGTCGTCCGCAGGCCCGGGGGAGCCGCCTGCCGCGGCGGTCAGCGCTCCTTCTCGAGTTCCGAGGGAACGGCCTTGCGCAGCGCCGTGACCGCGGCCTCGACCGCGGGATGCCCGGCGGCTCCCCTGCGGTAGGCGACGACGGTGCGCCGCTCGATGGGCAGGCGCGTCAGCGCCACGTTCGGCGGTGGGTCGGCGATCCCCAGGTGCGGCACGATCGCCACGCCCTGGCCGGCCGCCACCAGGAGCAGCACGGTGGCGAACTCGTCGACCTGGTGGCGGATGCGGGGAGTGAATCCCGCGGCCTGGCACGCTCGGATGGTCATCGCGTAACAGAGCGTCTCGGAGGTGGCGGTGATCCAGGAGGCGTCCCTCCAGCGGCTGATCGCGGAAGGGGCGTCCGGGACCTGCTCCCCGGTGACGGGGGAGGCCAGGTACATGGGCTCGGTGAGCAGGGGCTCGGAGCTCAGGCCGGGCTCCGTGGGCGTGGGGACGAAGTCGTACTCGTGGAGCAGCGCGACATCCAGATCTCCCGCCCGCAGCGCGTGGGCGACTCCCGCCGGGTCGATCTCGGAGATCAAGGGCTCCAGACCCGGGTGGTGGTCCGCGAGGGCGGTCAGGACGGGGGGCAGCAGGGCTCTGACCGCGGTGGGGAAGGCGCCGATGCGGACCGGGCCCGTCGGGCCGGTGCGGAGGTCGACGAGTTCGGCGGCGGCCTGTTCCAGCCGCTCCAGCACGGCCTCCGCGTGGGCGACGAGACGGTGGCCCGCCGGGGTGAGGGTGACGCCGCGGCCGGTGCGCTCCAGTAGCGGCACCCCCGCTTCCCGTTCGAGGATGTTGAGCTGCTGCGAGACGGCGGACGGGGTGAAGGAGAGCGCTTGGGCGACTGCCGCGATGGTGCCCCTGTAGGAGAGTTCCCTCAGCAGCCGCAGACGTCGGACATCGAGCATCAGCTCAGCTTATTCCTCGCTTCAGAAAGACGAACTGGACCTGCGTCGCGGGCCGGGGCACGCTCGATCCCATGACAGAGCACGCGTATCCGCAGGGAATCCACGTCCCCCTCATCACCCCGTTCACCGCCGCCGGGGACGTGGCACGGGAAGCCCTCGAAGGGCTCGCGCACACGGTCCTGGACGCCGGTGCCGCCGGCATCGTGGCGCTGGGGACCACGGCCGAGGTCGCCACCCTGGACGGGGAGGAGCGGCGGACCGTGGTGGAGATCTGTCTGCGCGTCTGCGCCGAGCGCGGCGCGCCGCTGACCGTCGGGGCGGGCTCGAACGACACCCGGGCCAGTGAGGCCGCCCTCGCCGAGCTCGGGCAATGGCCTGGGCTGACCGCTGCCCTGGTCACCGTCCCCAGCTTCACCCGCCCGTCCCAGGAGGGCGTGATCGCCCACTTCACCCGGCTGGCGGCGGTCAGCCCGGTGCCGCTGGTCGTGTACGACATCCCGTACCGCACCGCCCTCCCGCTGAGCGCGGCCACCCTGCGGACGCTGGGCGAGGTGCCGGGCATCGTGGCCGTCAAGTACGCCAATGGCCTCATCGGGCAGGACACCGTGGAGCTCCTCGGCGACCTTCCCCCGGGATTCAGCGTGATGGCGGGCGACGACCTGTTCGCCTCTCCCATGCTGGCGATGGGCGCCTCCGGGGGCATCCTGGCCTCCGCGCACCTGGCGACCCGCCGGTTCGCCGGCCTCGTGGACGCCTGGCGCGACGGGGACGTGGAGCAGGCCCGCTCCCTGGGGCACGCGCTGGCCCGGCTGTCGGCAGCCTTGTTCCGTGAGCCCAACCCGACCGTGATCAAGGGCGTCCTCCACGAGCGGGGCCTGATTCCCACACCGGACGTGCGGCTGCCGCTGCTGCCCGCCGGCAAGGCCACGGTGGCGGACGCGCTGGAGCGGCTCAGCCGGCTCGAAGGGTGACGGCCGGCCCGCGGGGCCGGAGCGTCAGGACGTCTCCCGCACCGCGAGAGCCAGGATCTCGAGACCTTCGTCGAGTTCCTCGGCGCTGATGGTGAGCGGCGGCAGCAGCTTGACCACTTCGCCCTGGGGCCCGGACGTCTCCACGAGCAGTCCCCGCTCGAAGGCGCGCCGGGCGACGGAGCCCGCGCGGTTCACGTCGGCGAACTCCAGCCCCCATGCCAGGCCGCGGCCGCGGAGCTGCGGGCCCGCGTCCTGATGTGCGGCCGCGATGTCCCGCAGGGCGCGTTCGACCTGCTCGCCGCGGGCGATGGTCTGCTTCTCCATCTGGCCGTCGGCCCAGTAGGTGTCCAGGGTGGCGGTGGCGGTGACGAAGGCGGGGTTGTTGCCGCGGAAGGTGCCGTTGTGCTCGCCCGGCTCCCAGACGTCGAGTTCGGGCGTGAACAGGCAGAGCGACATGGGCAGTCCGTAGCCGCTGATGGACTTGGACAGGGTGACGATGTCGGGCGTGATGCCGGCTTCCTCGAAGGAGAAGAACGCGCCGGTGCGGCCGCAGCCCATCTGGATGTCGTCGACGATGAGCAGCATGTCCTGGCGCTTGCACAGGTCGGCCAGCGCGCGGAGCCATTCGGGGCGGGCGACGTTGATGCCGCCTTCGCCCTGGACGGTCTCGACGATCACGGCGGCGGGCTTGTTGAGTCCGGAGCCCTGGTCCTCCAGCAGCCGCTCGAACCACAGGAAGTCCGGGAGCCGCCCGCCGAGGTAGTTGTCGTACGGCATGGGGGTGCCGTGGACGAGGGGGATGCCGGCGCCGGCGCGCTTGAAGGCGTTGCCGGTGACGGCGAGGGAGCCGAGCGACATGCCGTGGAAGGCGTTGGTGAAGGAGACGATCGCCTCGCGGCCCTTCACCTTGCGGGCCAGCTTGAGCGCGGCCTCGACCGCGTTGGTGCCCGTCGGGCCGGGGAACATGACCTTGTAGGGCAGGTCGCGCGGGCGCAGCACGATGTTCTGGAAAGACTCCAGGAAGGCACGCTTCGCGGTGGTCGCCATGTCCAGACCGTGCGTGATGCCGTCACGCTCGATGTAGTCGATCAACGCCCGTTTCAGCACAGGGTTGTTGTGCCCGTAATTGAGGGCGCCGGCACCGGCGAAGAAGTCCAGGTAGGCGCGGCCGTCCTCGTCGTACATACGGCTGCCCTGCGCGCGGTCGAACACGGCGGGCCAGCCGCGGCAGTAGCTGCGCACCTCCGACTCGAGGCTGTCGAAGACGCTCAGAGGGGACGGGGCGGTAGTCATCTGATCTCCCGAGGGGGGTGGTCTGAGGGTGTGGGGGCGAGAGCCGCGGACGCGAGGACCGGTGCGGCTCCCGGACGGGCGGGCACCGCTGTTCCCCTGCGGGGGAGCGGTGCCCGGCCCGGTGTACCCGGTTGCTGTCAGCTGCGCGCCCGGACGAAGTCCGCGAGCCGGCGCATGCCTTCTTCGAGTTCCTGCCGGTCGCCGGTGAGCGTCACCCGGACGTGGCCCTCGCCCTGCTGCCCGAAGGAGTCGCCCGGGCACACGCAGACGTGCCTCTCCCGCAGCAGTTCGTAGGCGAAGGCCCGCGAGTCGAGGCCCGTGCAGGAGATGTTCAGGAACACGAAGAACGTCGCGCTGGGCCGGATGTAGCTGAGCCCGTCCACGTCCCCGAGGATCTTCTCCACGAGGGCGACACGCGACGACGTCTCCGTGCGGATCTCGCGCGCGAAGGCCAGCGCGTCGGGACGCGAGATGTACGAGGCGGCCACCTGCTGCATGAGGCCCGGGCCGCACGAGAAGAACAGCGAGCTGTAGTCGACGAGCTTGGCTATCAGTCCGGTGTCCTGGCTGACGGCGCAGCCGACCCGCAGGCCCGGTGCGGCGGCGTCCTTGGAGAGCGAGTAGAGGTACGTGGTGGAGGAACGGTGGGGCAGCGGCTCCAGATCCCCCGCGAAGACGAGGTTCTTGTAGGTCTCGTCGAGCAGGCAGTGCAGCCCGTTCCGCTCCGCGATGTCGAGGAGGGCGTCGAGCCGCTCCGGGTCCATCACCGTGCCCAGGGGGTTGGACGGCGAGTTGACGATCATGGCCCGGATCCCCGGGTCCTCGCTGATGAGCCGCTCCACCTGGGCGGGGTCCGGGTTCCAGCCCGTCTCCGGGTCCAGCGGGTAGGTGACGATCCGCAGCCCGTTGTACCGCGCGGCCAGGAAGTAGGTCGGGAAGCCTGGGTCCGGCAGCAGCACCGCGTCGCCCGGGTCGCAGGTCACGCCGAGGTACTGGCTGATCAGCGCGTTGGCCGGGGCGACGACGACGTTGTCCGCGCCGAACGTGACGCCCTTCTCCTGCGTGTACTGCCGCGCGAAGGCGCCCCGGATCTCCGGCATGCCACCGGAGGCGATGTACCCCAGCGAGGGGTTCTGCGACAGCTCCTGCAGCGTGCTGACGATATGGGGGTTGGTGAATCCCTTGGTGTCGCCGATCTCCAGGTGGAGGACCGGGTGCCCCTGGGCTTCGAGGTCCTGTGCGGCGGCGAGGATCTCGAACATGGGCTGGGGCTGGAACGCCTGGGATCGCTGGGAGAGCGCGGGCATTACTGGGCCTTCCTGGTGTGGAGGTACGTGTAGTTGTCGTCGCCCGCCTGCTTTTCCAGATGGGCGGCGATCGAGGACGCGATCTCCTTGGCCCGCAGGGCGAGCAGGCTGAAGGAACCGGCGTCGCCCATGCCGTGGGAGGACTCGCACAGGCCGTTGAGGTAGACCTGCGGCGCGTCACCGGCGTCCGGTGCCATGGCGAGGCGGTAGTCGCGGGTGACGGCGGCCCGGCCGGACTCGGTGACCTGGGCGCAGTCCTCGAAGGAGTGGAGCAGGGGCGGCAGGAACTCCTGGCCCTCCGCGCGGGATCCGAGGTCGCGGAAGCCCGTGGCCAGGATGACGAGATCCGCCGCCAGCTCCGAGGTGTCACCGGTGTGGCGTTCCGTGAGCGACAGCCGCACGGCGTCGGGCTCGGGCCGGCACGCGGCGATCACCGTGTTGCCGATGACCCGGGTGTGCTCGCGGTTGTCGAGCCGGTCCTCGTGGAGGCGCAGGTAGAGCTCGTGCACGACGTCGATGTCCGCGGCGGAGTAGTTGGTGTACCTCAGATCGGCGTTGAGCTCGCGCTTCGACGACTCGGAGGCCGCGTAGTAGTAGTCGACGAACTCGGGGAAGTAGACGTGGTCCATGAAGGGACTCGTGTCCTTCTGCCGGAATCCGAAGGAACGCAGGATCCCCTGCACCCGGGCGTGCGGGAGGCGGCTGCGGAGGTCCAGCAGCAGTTCCACGGCGCTCTGGCTGCCGCCGACGACGGCGATCCGCGGCTGCTCCACGCCCTCCAGCCGTTCAAGGGCCCGGTTGTAGTGGGTGAAGTGGACCACCCGGGGGTCGTCGGCATCGGCGAAGGGGTCCGGGATGTAGGGCGTCCGGCCGGGCGCGGCGACGACGACGGGCGCGCGGAGTTCGGTGCCGTCCGCCAGCTCGACCACGCCGGTGCCCCCGTGCGAGGCGTCCCGGCGGATGCCGGTCACCTTGGTGCTGTAGCGCACGTCGGCGTCGAGGGTGCGCGCCACCCACTCGACGTAGGCGGCGTACTCCTTGCGGAGCGGGTAGTGCAGTCCGAGGTTCAGGTAGGAGAAGAAGCGCCCGGTCTCGTGGAGGTAGTTGATGAAGCTGAAGCGGCTGCGGGGGTTGGCAGGGGTCACCAGGTCGCGGACCGGGTTGTTCTGGATGTCGGAGCCGTCGATCAGCATGCCGGGCTGCCAGGTGGGTCCGGGCCGGCCTTCCAGGAAGATCGCACGGAGGTGGGGGTATCGCTCCCGCAGGGCGACGGCCAGGGAGATGTTCCCGGGGCCGAACCCCACACCGATGATGTCGGCATCGTGTCGGGACATGTCAGACTCCTCGTCTGTCGGTTCGGAGTGCTTGGCTCAGCTCTGCGGAGTCAGCTGGGCGGCGAACGCCTGCAGCAACTGCCCGGCGGAGTCCGGTGTCATCAAGGCCGACCGGTAGTGGAGTTCCAGCACCAGGCTGTGGGCTTCCGTGCGCACGACGCCCATGAGGTCGTACCGCACGTCGTACGGCAGGGGTCCGGCCGCTTCGGTGGCATCCGCGGGCAGCAGGGGGCTTGCGCCCGGGATCGCGTTGAACAGCACGCTGCTGAGCGGATAGGGATCGTCGGCGGGGTGCATGCCGAGCCGCTCCACGAGGTGGTCCAGCTGCATCCACTGGTGGTCGAGCGAGCGCGCGAGTGCGGCCTGGGCGCCGCGCACGGTGCCGGCCAGGTCGTCGGCACGGCGGACGCGGACGGGAAGGATGTTGTGGAAGTTGCCCACCACGGTCGCGGTCGCCGGTTCCCGGCCGGTCGTGGGGACCAGGAGTACCGCGTCGTCCCGTTCCAGCCGCGCGGTGAGCGCCCGGGTGAACAGCCCCATCAGGACGCCGAAGGACGTGCACTGGTGCCGGACGGCGAGGGCGGCGAGCCGCTCGGGCCCGGCGTCGAGGCGAAGGGCCGTGAAGGCACCCTTGGCCAGCTCCGTGTCCTGGCCCGGCCGGGGCGCGGCGATGCCTTCGCGCGGCAGGCACGTGGGCCGGACACCGGCCAGTTCGTCTCGCCAGAAGTCCCACAGCCGCTCGGACTCCGCCGGCTCGGCCGCGCTCCGGTGCCGCGCGTACTCGGCGTAGGCGGGTGCGGGCGGGACGGCGGGGAGCGGCGCTCCGTCCCACAGGTGGCCGGTGATGTGCGCGAAGTCGGTGCGCAGGATCTCCTGCGAGGTGCCGTCGGTGACCATGTGGTTCAGGACGAGGACGAGCTCGTCGCCCGCCGGATGCCGGACCAGGTGGGTCACGTAGGGGAGGCCGCCGGTCAGGGGCACGGGAACGGCGATGAGTTCGCGCGCCACCGAGGCCGGGTCGGCGTGGCGTTCCACGAGGTCCAGGGGCACGTCGGCGGGTGCCGCGACCGTCTGCCGGACCTCCTCGCCGTCGTGGGCGAACCGGGTCCGCAGGCTCGGGTGCCGGGCGACGAGGAGACGGAGCACCGTACGGACGAGCTCTGTGTCCGATGCCGCCGGCAGGGCCAGTCGCAGCTGGACGTTGGCCCAGCTGCGCGTGGCGTCGGCCAGGTAGAAGGCGGCGAACCGCCGCTGCTGGGGGGAGAGCGGATAAGGCTGTCCGACCCGGGGCACCTGGGGCAGTTCGGGGGCGTCACCGGGCTGTCGGTCGCGGCGCATTCCCCCGTCGCGAAGGGCGTCGGCGAGCGCCCGGGGGGTCGGGGCGGACAGCAGGGTCGTGTGGCCGAGGGGGGCGATCCCTTCCTTCTCCTCGAGGATCGCGGACAGTTCCGCGGCGGCGAGCGAGTCCCCGCCGAGGGTGAAGAAGTTGTCGCCGGGCTGCACCGTGCCCACGTCGAGGGCCGTGGCCATCGCCCAGCGCACCGTGCTCAGGAGGGGGTCGGGGTCCTCGTCGTGCGCCCGTTCCTCGGCGGCCCGGACCCTGCCGCGTTCCGCGAGGAGAGCGAGGGCCTGCTGCCGCAGGCTCGCGCGGTCCACTTTGCCGTTGGACGTGAGCGGCAGTTCCTCGACGGGGTGGAGGAGGGCCGGGACCATGGGCAGGGGCAGGGAGCGTCGCAGCACCTCTACGACGTGCTCGACCGCGTCGGCGCCAAGTCGGCCCTCGACGAAGGCGACCAGGGTCTTCACCCCTGGAGCGCCGGGAGCACCAGGAGCCTCGGAGCCGCCGGCGGCCTCCACGGCCAGGGCGAAGGCATCGCCTCCGCCGAGCGGTCGCGCTGCCGTGCGGACGGCGGCGGCCACTTCGGAGGGTTCGATCCGGACGCCCTGGATCTTCACCTGGTCGTCCATGCGTCCGCGAACGACGTAACGGCCGTCGGGGAGTCGGGTCGCGAGGTCACCGGTGTGGTAGAGCCAGTCGCCCGGCTCCCCTTCCGGGTCCTGCCGGAATCCCCCCGTGGGTTTCCCGTGCCCGTCGAGGTAGCCCAGGCTGCGGTGCGGGGTGCGCAGCACCACCTCGCCCGGGACCCCGCCGCCCACCGGGGAGCCGGCCGGGTCCAGGAGCCGTACCTCGCACTCCGGCAGCGGACTGCCGACCGGCAGGACGCCGGGCTCCTCGTCGCCGCGCAGACGGTAGGCGAACTTCGCGAGGGTGGTCTCGGTGGGCCCGTAGAGGTTCCAGATGTCGCCCCCGCCGGTCCGCTCCTGCCAGCGCGAGGCCAGTTCGCCGGTGAGGGGTTCTCCGGCGAAGCAGGTCGCGCGCAGGGACGGAGAGGTTCCGGGATCCGTGGGCGTCCTCAGCCAACTGCGCACCAAAGAGGGGACGGTGTGCAGGACGGTGATGCCCGCGTTCCGCAGCCATGGCAGGACGGTCCGGCCGTTGAGGCGGCCCGGCTCCTCCGGAAGGACGAGCGTCGCGCCGGAGCACAGCGGCAGGAACAGGTCCCGCAGGACCACGTCGAAGGACAGGCTGGTGAGCTGGCCGACGCGGTCCCCGGGTCCGGCCCGCAGGGCGTCGATCTCCCAGGTGATGAAGTGGGCCAGACCGCGGTGGCTGCCGAGGATGCCCTTGGGCGTGCCGGTGGAGCCCGACGTGAAGAAGACGTACGCGGCCTCGGTGCGCTCCGGCTCCGTCCCGGAGGCGACCGGAGAGGCGGCCTCAGGCGTGGATGGCTCAAGGGCGGTGACCATGAGTTCCCCGGTCCCCGGCTCCGGCACGCCGGTCGTCAGCCTGATCGCCGGCTGCGCCCGGTCCAGCAGGAGAGCGCGTCGCGGTTCGGGCAGGTTCTCGTCGACCAGCAGCAGGACGCCGCCCGCCCACAGGACACCAAGTGCCGCCGCAACCAGGTCCGTTGAGCTTCTGCCGCGTACGGCCACCACCTCGCCCGGGGCCAGGCCGTGGCGCAGCAGCCCGTAGGCGATCAAGTGCATACGTGAACGGAGTTGGCCGTAGGTGAGGGTTGCGCCGCCCGGCCCTTCCACGGCCCGGGCGGCGGGATCACGCAGAGCGGCCGCCTCGAAGAGGGTGACGACCGAGCTGGACGGATCGCCGCCGCCTGCCGACGGTTTCCTGGACGCATTGGCGCCGGTACGCATTGTGGCGACATCTTTCTTGTAAGGAATGAACGACCGATGGAAGGCAGCCAAAAGGATTCGGGCATGCGGGTACCGGGGGAAACGCGAAAGGTATCGGTCAACGGAGGCGGTGAAGTCCGTGAAGCCCCGTTTGCGTCGTGTTTCGCATACCGACCGCTCTTCGGCAGGTGACGCACTCCCCGGCCGCCCGGCGCGACCACCGCTACGGGTGCCGCGACCGGCGTGCCGTGAGCGACTTTGCCATGTCCACCAGCTGAGATGACACCGCATCATACGTGATCATGATCACATCGCCCGCCGCTCGCGAATCGCGTTGACGTCGTCAAACCCCTTGAAGTACTACTGAGTTACTGCATCTCGCCGTGACGGCTCTGTGAACCGGCCTCTACCGCGGCCCATTGGACGCCTAGGAGTCTTCGACGTGGATCAGTCAGCGCATTCCGCCGACCTGTACGAGCCGGCGCGGGTGACCCTGATGGGCGTTCCCCGGGACGACGAGCACCTTTCCCGGGCGTTCGAAGGAATCGTCGAGGCCGGTCCTGTCGTGGAAATGGTCTGGGCGGAGGACGCTGAGGACGCCGCCCGGAATTCCGGACGTGTCGACGTGTCTTTCCTGCTGTCCGCGGCCGATCTCCACCGGGTGCTCGGATCGCTTCGGCACCATGCCCGGGGCTCCGCATGCTCCCGAATCCGTGTCGACCGGCAGGTGACCCGGATCGATTTACGTCTTCCGGGTCGCGGAGCAAGGAGAAGTCTCCTCGCACGCATGCGCTCGACCGGTTGCGATCTGGACCGTGTGAGCCTCGTGTCCCGGCCGGACGGTAATGCCGTCCTCCTCGTGCCGAGAGAGGGTTTCGAGGAAGTCGAGCACGCGGCAATCGTGGAACAAGGGCGGTACGCCCGGAACGGTAACTCCGCATCCGACCCCGAGGAGTGGGTGTGAAAGCGAACAGCGCAACGGCGGATGTGCGGACGGCGCACGACTGGCACGTGTCGGTGTGCGACGACCTGCGGTCCGTCGGGGAATCAGAATGGGACGCCCTGCTCGGTCCCGGAGATTTCTACAGCAGCCACAAATGGCTCCGGGTCGCCGAAGTGCACGACACCTTCCGTGCCCGGTACGTCGTCGTACGCGACAAAGACGGACGGCTGCTGGCAGGGCTTCCCTTCTACACCACGGACGAGGCCCCGCCCGACAAGCCGTACGACCCCTACCTCGCGCTGGAAATCGAAAGCCTGCGGCCGGACATCCCCCGCGACAGCCTTTATCCCGCGGTGCTCCTCGGCGGGCGCGCCGGCTACACCACCCGGATCCCGGTCGCGCCGGACCTCGACGAGGCGACCCGTGCGGATGCCGTGCGATGCCTCGTGCATGCCTGCCGGGAGGCGGTGTCGGACACGGCGCGGAGCTTCTCGCTCCTGTACACGGACACCTCCACCGCCCAGGCGCTCTCCTCGGTCGCCGCCCCCTCCGCGACACCGCAGTTGGCCGCGGGCGACACGGTGCTTCCTGTCGCCTGGGACAGCTTCGACGCCTACCTGGACACGCTGAGCAGCAGCCGCCGCCGGGCGGTCCGCAAGGACCTCGCGGCGTTCGAGGCGTCCGGTCTGGTCGTCGAGAACGGCAGCCTGAGCAGGGACTACTCGCGGATGGCGACCCTCCTCGCCAATCTGAACCGGCGGTACGGGGCCAACAGCTCGGAGCGCAGGCTGCGCGCCCATATCGGCCGGCAGGCGGAGGTCTTCGGTGACGAGCCGCTGTGCCTCACGATCCGCCAGGACTCGGAGATCACCGGCTTCTCCCTGCTCTATTCCTGGAAGGACGAACTGTACTTCCGGATCGTCGGTTTCGACTACGACAGGATCCCCGAAGAAGCCGGCGCCTATTTCACCCTCGCCTTCTACGAGCCCATTCGCCACGCGATCAGGAACGGCGTGAAGGCGATCCGGTTCAGCCTGGAGACGAGTGACGCCAAGGTGCGGCGCGGCGCGATTCTGGAACCCCGTTTCTCGATGATGTCCTTCCCCGACGGCGTCGTGCGGAGTGAGGACGCCCGGCGGCGCAACAGCGAGCAGCTCGCCGAGCTGGAAAGCCGTTTCGGCGGCGTCCAGGGGGCCTTGCCTCTCCCTTACTGGGAACGCACCTCCTGGCGAGGAGTCGGACTGCTCTGAACCGGCCACCGACGTGAAGCCCGGGGCCGTCACGGCTCACCACCCGTATGGAATCGGCACGAAAGAAGCCATGCCCAAGACCTCTCATGTCGTCGTACTCGCCACGAAGCGCCGCGCGCTGCCCCTGCGCCTCTTGCAGAAGTCGAGCGACCTGCGCATAACGGTGATCGTCGACCAGGGACACACCCACGCATTCGGTCCCTCGGTCACGGTCCAGGAGATAGCCACTGTGCGCGATCCGGGGCTGGTCCTGGAAACCGTATCGGAGCTTTCCCGGAAGGACCCTGTCGACCGCATCGTCTCTCCCGTGGAACTCGCCGTACCGTCAGCCGGCTATGTGCGCTCCACCCTGGGTATTCCGGGCGACAGTTACGACATGTCCCTGGCCTTCTCCAACAAGTTCATCATGAAGCAGCGCCTGGCGGCCGCGGGACTTCCCACCGCGGCTTTCCGGCAGGTGATGAAGGTGGACGACGTACCGGACGCGGCCGCGCACACGGGCTGGCCCTGTGTGTCCAAGCCCGTTTTCGGCGGCGGCTGCATGGGCGTGACCGTACTGGACTCTCCCGAGGACCATGTGCGGCTCGTCTCCGGCCCCACCGGGGACGAAATCCGGAACAGCACGATCCCCCTCATCGTGGAACAGTTCATCGAAATGGACCACGAGTATCACTGCGACGCTGTCGTCCGTGACGGAAAGGTGGTATTCGCCGCTCCGTCACGCTATTTCTCCCCCATTCTCGGGCAGATCGACACGTTCAGCGGTTCCTACCTCCTTCCGCAGGATCATGAGGATTTCACCGCCGTCACGGAACTCAACGCCGAGGTCGTCCGCGCGCTCGGGCTGACCGATGGAGTGACCCATCTGGAACTGTTCAAGACCGGTTCCGGATTCGTCGTGGGCGAGATCGCCTGCCGCCCGGGCGGGGGCGGCATCACGGAAGCCGTGCAGCGGCACCACGGTGTCGATCTGTGGGACGCGTTCTGGGAGGCATCGCTCGGCCGGGCCCCCGACATCGCCCCCCGCAGCCCCGAGGGGATCCTGGCGACGGTGATGCTGCCGACCCGGCCCGGCACGATCACCCAGCTCAGCACCGAGGCGGAGCTCGCCGCGTGCCCCGGCGTCGTCGCCGTGAAGATGTCCATGTCCGTCGGCGACGTGGTGCCACCGGATCTGACGTCCGCGACCACGACCGGACTGGTCTTCTTCACCGCCCGCGACGAAGCGGAGATGGACCGACGCCTGAACGAGCTGTCCGACGCCTACGTCCTCGAAGTCGGCGTCTGACGATGCGGGAGACTCTCGCTCTGGTCAGAAACACGCCGGGGTGCACGCTGCTCCTCTTCGGGAACTTCTTCATCACGCTCGGCAGCAGCATCGTCGTCCCCTACCTCGCCGTCTACATGACCGGGCATCAGGGGCTCGCCCCGTGGGTCGCCGGCGTCGCCATGACGGTGAAACTCTGGTCCCAGTTCGGCCTGATGATGGTCGGCGGCGCGCTGGCGGACCGGCTGGGTGCGATCGAGGCAATATGCCTGGGGCTCTCCGTCCGCGTGGCGTCGTTCCTCCTGCTGGCCCACGCCACCTCCGCCCCCGGTGTCATCGTCGCGTGCGGGCTGCTCGGCCTGGGCAGCGCCCTGTACATCCCCGCCGGCAAGGCCGCGATCGTCGCCCTCCTGCGGGACCCGTCGGCGTCGGCACCCGTCTTCTCCCTGCGCAGTGCCGCGAACAACGCCGGTCTCGCCGTGGGCCCGCTGGTCGGCAGTGTGCTCCTGCTGGCCCGGCCCGAGCTCGGCCTGGTGGCGACGGCCGCGGTGTTCGTCCTTCTCGTGCCGGCCTTCTGGCGCCTGCGCCGCCTTGCGCCACACGTTCCGGCGTCACCTCAGGGGCGGCAGCGCTCCCGTGGACACATCGGGAGTTTTCTCTCCCTGCTGCGCCACAACCGGCGCCTCCTGTGGATCGCGGGCGCGGCCACCGCCTTCGGCTTCTGTTACGTCCACATCGAGTACGCCATGCCGGTGCTGGCCGCCGACCACCACGGGCCCGCGTACGCCGGAGTCCTCTTCACCGTCAACGCCGTGTCGGTCGTCGCGCTCCAGGTCCTGGTCAGCGCCCCCATGGGCAAGGTGCCGCACACGCCCGCCGTGGTCGCCGGCGGCATGCTGGTGATGGGGATCGGCTTCGCGCTGCTCGGGTTCGGTTCCCTGGTGCTGCTGATCATCGGCGTCGTGCTGTTCTCACTGGGTGAAGTGATCATCGATCCCCGTCTCGACAGCGAGGTCGCCGCCACCGTGGACGCCTCATTGCGCGGTACAGCCTTCGGGCTGATCGGCGTGTGCATCGCCCTCGGTGGCTCGGCGGCCAACCTCGGCTCCTCCTCCCTCGCACACGAGGGCCGACTCGGGGACGCCTACTGGTTCGTGCTCCTGGCGGTGGTCGCGGTGCTCGCTGTGCTGGCGTTCGCGCTCTTCCCGCGACGCCAGGCGGCCCCGCTCGCCGAGAAGACGCGCCCGCTGGCGGAAGCGGAGTCGGCCTGACGGCGACGGCCGACCGAAGCCGAAGCCCAAGCCATAGATTCCCGTTGCGTTGCCGGGCCGGAGCGCCATAGCGTTGCCCGCCTCATGGCCAGGGCGAACGTGCCCCGTCCACCCTACGAGTCACCAGATCGGAGATGCGGAACGGGATGGCCTCTCACCTCCTCGCGCTCTGCCTCGATGCGAACAACCCGCTCCGCCTCGCGCGCTTCTGGGCCGGCTTCCTGGGTTGGGAGTTGACCGACGATCCCCACGACGGCCTCGCCCTCCTGCCGAGCGATGACACCGGTTTCCGGATCCGATTTCTCCCGACCCAGGAGCAGAAGGCCGTTCAGAACCGGATGCACTTCGATCTGACGAGCACGTCCCTGGAGGACCAGCAGGAGACGGTGGCGAGGGCGCTCGGACTCGGCGCCCGGCACATCGACATCGGTCAGCGCCTGGAGGAGGGTCATGTGGTGCTCGCCGACCCCGAGGGCAATGAGTTCTGCGTCATCGAGCCAGGCAACAAGTTTCTTGCCGACTGCGGATTCATCGGAGCGCTTTCGTGCGACGGTTCGCAGGAGGTCGGGTACTTCTGGAGCGAGGCGCTGGGCTGGCCGTTGGTGTGGGACCAGGACCAGGAGACCGCGATCCGCTCGCCGCACGGCGGTCCGAAGGTCACCTGGGGCGGTCCGCCGCTGATGCCGAGGGCAGGCAGGGACCGGCTGCGTTTCGATCTCGCGCCACCTGCCGACGGTGATCAGCAGGCGGAGGTCGAGCGTCTCGTCTCCCTGGGGGCGAAGCGGATCGACACCGGCCGGGACGAGGGCAGCCGGGTGGTCATGGCCGACCCCGACGGCAATGAGTTCTGTGTCGGGCGCCCCATGCAATCCGCCGGCGGATGAAGCGGGACGGTACGGGAGTTGGGTGGGGTGACAGGGCGGGCCGGTAACTGTCCTGTGCCGACGAAACCGCGGAGGCCATGGAGTGCGCCGCGGCTAGGTGATGCCGCAGCTCACCTGATGCCTTGAGGGAGCCTGTGGCCCGGCGGGCCGACGCCCACACGACATGGACGACGTATTGAAACGAGCCGTCCAAAACCCTGGTAGTGTATGAGCATGGCCCGACCGCGGACGTTCGACGAAGACCGGGCCCTGGACGCGGCGATGCGCGCCTTCTGGGTCAACGGCTACGAGGCCACCTCGACCCAGGACCTGTGCGAAGCCACCGGACTGGGGCGCAGCAGCATCTACAACACGTTCAGCAGCAAGCACGACCTGTTCACGCGGTCGCTCGCCCGCTACATCGACACCATGACCACCGCCCAGCTCGCAATCCTGGAGGACGACGAGCGCCCGGCGGTGGAGCGCATCCGGGCGCTGTTCGCGAAGGTTGTCGACGACGAGTTCGCCAACCGGCGGGACGGGCGCAGCCAGGGCTGCCTCACGGTCAACACGACCGTGGAGCTCGCCGGACGCGACCCGGAGGTCGCCCGCACGCTGGAGCGGGATCTGGAACGGCGGCTGGCCTCGTTCCGGGCCGTCGTCGAGGCCGGGCGGCGCGACGGCGACATCACCTCCACCCGTGACGCCGACTCGCTCGCCCGCTTCCTCAACGCCGTGATCGGCGGCATGCGGGTGTCCGCCCAGGGCGGCGCCGACCGAGCCGCCCTGGAGGCCGTCGTCGACACCGCCATGGACGCACTGGCCCGTTGAGCTCACCCCTCCCGCGAGGAGGGTTTTGCATGCCCAAGTTTTGTACTGATCCATCCAAAATGGAGCCCTGCCCATGCCTCTTGCCGTGTACGTACTCTCGCTCGGCGTCTTCGCCATGGTGACCAGCGAGTTCGCCGTCGCCGGGCTCATGCCCCAGATGGCCGACGGCCTCGACGCCACCATCCCGCAGATCGGCTGCCTCATCACCGCGTACGCCGCCGCCATGGCCCTCGGCGGGCCACCCCTCACCGCCGCGCTCACCAGGGTCAGGCCGAAACCGGCCCTCATGACGGTGTTCGCGATCTTCCTCGGGGGCAACGTCATCGCCGCCACCGCACCCGACTACGCGACCATGGTCGTCGCCCGGCTCGTCACCGGTGTCGCCTCACAGGCCTTCTTCGGCATCGCCCTCTCGCTGTGCGCCCAGCTCACCCGCCCCGAGATCCGTGGCCGCGCCATCGCCGTCGTCATGAACGGGCTGATGCTCGGCACGCTGCTGGGCCTGCCTCTGGCCACCCTCGTCGGTGAACATCTCGGCTGGCGCGCCGCCTTCTGGGCCATCTCCGCGCTCACCGTCGCCGCCGCGTTGTGCACCCTCGCGGGCGTTCCGCGCCTGGAGCGCGGCGGCGGTGACGGGGGCTTCCGGCAGGAGCTGGGCGCCTTCCGCAACCCCCGGCTGTGGCTGGCGCTCTCCACCAGCACGCTGGTCATCGGCGCCACTTTCTCCGCCTTCGCCTACTTCAACCCGATCCTCACGGAGGTCACCGGCTTCGGTGCCGGCGCCGTACCGCTCCTGCTCGTCGCGTACGGCGCCGCCACCGTCGTCGGCAACACGGTCGTCGGACGCCTCG
Organism: Streptomyces sp. 5K101; assembly: GCF_046506645.1. NCBI lineage: Bacteria > Bacillati > Actinomycetota > Actinomycetes > Kitasatosporales > Streptomycetaceae > Streptomyces > Streptomyces sp. 5K101. The sequence goes on from NZ_JBKFFO010000003.1 coordinate 248,074, forward strand.
CCGACCGGCACACCGTCACCGTGCTGGTGTGGGGTCTCGCCCTCAACACCCTGTTCCTGACCGGGCTCGCGCTTCTGGCGGACATACCCCTCACGGCCGTGGCGTTCATGATGGGGATCGGGCTGGTCGGCGTGACCATGAACCCGGCGATGATCACCCGGGTTCAGCGCACCGGCAACGCCCGCCCGCTGGTCAACTCCGTCCACTCCTCCTTCATCACCTTCGGCGTCCTCATCGGCTCGTCCGTCGGTGGCCTGGCCATCATCCACTTCGGGCTGCTGGCTCCCGTATGGGTCGGGGCCGGGCTGGCCGTGCTCGGGCTGGTCACGTTGGTGCCCGAGTGGCGCGCGCCGGTGACTGCGCCGGAGGCCGCTCCGTCGGAAGCCGCGCCCGCCATGACGACTCATGCGCCTTGACGTGGCAACTGGCCCAGTGCCGACGGGCTGTGCGAACTCTAGGCCCGGGCGGCGGCGAAGGGGACGAAGGCGGTCCAGGAGGCGGAGGAGAGGGCGAGTTGGGGCCCCTCGGTGTCCTTGGAGTCGCGGACGTGGACGGTGTCGGGGCAGGCGGCGACCTCGACGCAGGAGTCGCCGTCACCACTGCTGTGGCTGGACTTGTGCCAGGAGAGGGCGACTTCGACGCAGTCATCGCCGGAACCGCTGCTGTAGCTGCTCTTGAACCAGGCCAGTTCTGTGGTGCTCATACCGCTCCTCGCATCTGCCGCAACAGGCTCAGGGAGTCTTCCAGGGTAAGAGCCTGTGACCGCATCCTGGCATACCGCATCTGGAGCATGCTGACCACTTTCGCGTCGGAGATGAACTGGCCGCTCTCCTGCCCTTCGCAGTAGCCGAGCCAGCGGTTGTCCGGAGTTTCCAGCAGCCGCATGGGACCGTGCAGACCGGCGTGGTCCTCGCGCACCAGCGGCATGATCTGGACCTCGATGTTGCGTAGTTCGGCGAGCGTGAGGATGTGGTCGATCAGATCCAGCGTCACCTGCTTCCCGCCCGTACGCCGCCGGAACAGGTGCTCCTCCAGGATGAAGCTGTACGCCGTGTTCGGCCGCTCCCGCAGCAACCGCTGGCGCTCCAGCCGGGCCACGAGCTGTGCCTCGATCTGCGCGTCGCCCAAGGGCGGCAGCTGGTTCGTGAACAGCGTCCGCGCGTACGCCTCCGTCTGTAACAGCCCCGGAATCAACCGGCATTCGTACGTGTAGAGGCTCACCGCCTCCGCCTCCAGGCTCGCCCACTGCCTGAACCAGCTCGCCAGTCCCGGCCGCCGCGACAGGTGCCGTGCCGCGCCCCTGATCGTGCCGAAGGCGTCCAGTACCTCCTCCGCCCGGTCGACGAAGTCCGCCGGGGGGAACCGCCTGCCCTGCTCGATCGAGGCGACCGTCGGCAGCGAGTACCGCACCCGGGGTGCGAACTCCTCCTGGGTCAGGCGCGCCCGCTTCCGGAAGGACTTGACCACCTCCCCGAAGGACTTCAGGCTGTCCGAGACCTCCGGCTCCCCGCCCGAACCGCCGCCTGCCGTCTCCGCCGTCATCTACGGCCACCTCCCGCGCGTACCTGTGCTGAGCAACCCCGCAACTGCTCCATGGTCACGGTCGGTTACCCGTACTGTCCACCGCGCGTACCCGTACGCTGACTGAGCGTACGGGTTCCTGATCTGGGGCTATGTCTTCGCGCCCGCCACGGTGAAGGTCATGCACTCACCCCTCACCCCGCAACTGCCGGGCACCGTACGCACGTTCGCCCAGCGCTTCAGTTCCACCCCGCTCGGCGCCCGCCTCGCCCGCCACCTGGCTCTCCATCAACTGCACGCCTGGGGCCTTGCGCATGGCAGCGAGGCGTCCGACACCGCCGCGCTGATCGTCGCCGAACTCGCCGCGAACGCCGTCACGCACGGGCGCGTGCCGGGCCGGGACTTCGAGCTGAGACTGACCCGCTCGCCCGGCACGCTGCGTATCGAGGTCTCGGACACGCGGGGTGAGCGGCGGCCGCCCGGTCCGGGCCGGCTCGCGGTGCCGGGGGCCGTCTCGGACAGCGGGCGCGGGCTGCTGCTGGTGGAGAGCCTGGCCGACCGCTGGGCGGTCCTCGACCGCGTGCCCGTCGGGAAGACCGTCCGGGCGGAACTGGACCTGCCGTCGCACTGACCCCGCGCCGATGCGCCCGTGCCGGCGATCTCTTCGCAGCGCGTCAACGTCTCGTCGTTGAAGACATTCCGCCGGTACTGGGTGACGAGCACCAAGTGTGCGTGCGGGTTGAAAGCGACGTGACGGCCACGCCGCACGTCGGGGTTTGGTTCTCAGTGTGGTGACATGAACCAGCGCTACGATCAAGGCCGATCCGAACCGCGACGGGGGTGGGCTGGATGATCAGGGCGTACAAGTTCCTCATGCGGCCCACCGCCCGCCAGGGACAGGCCCTTCGCGAGATGCTGCGGGATCACTGTTCGCTCTACAACGGGGCCTTGCAGGAGCGTCGCGACGCCTACCGGCACGTTTCCAAGACCACTGTCCGGTACGGGCAACAGTCCGCGCAGCTCAAGGAGGTCCGCGCCTTCGACCCCGAGCGGCAAGGCCGCTGGTCCTTCTCTTCACAGCAGGCCACGCTGCGCCGAAGGGACAAGGCGTTCAACGCGTTCTTTCGCCGGATCAAGGCCGGGGATACGCCGGGCTATCCGCGTTTCCGCTCGGTGTCGCGGTTCGACACGGTGGACTTCCCCAAGGACGGCGACGGGTGCCGCTGGGACTCCACCCCGCACGACCCCGTCACCCGCCTCCGGCTGCAAGGCATCGGGCACGTCAAGGTGCACCAGCACCGTGCGGTGGTCGGCAAGGTCAAGACGATCAGCGTCAAGCGCGAAGGCGCACGCTGGTATGTCATCCTGACCGCCGAGCAAACCCAGCCCGAGCCGCTTGCCACGACCGGCTCGGTAGTCGGTATCGACATGGGGATAGCCAACTTTCTCGCCGATTCCAATGGTGAGTTCGTGCCCAACCCCCGCCACGGCCGGAGGCCGCCAAGAGGCTCGAAGCCGCCCAGCAGGCACTCAGCCGGTGCGAGCGCGGCTCGAAGCGCCGCCGCAAGGCCGTGGAGAAGGTGGCTACGCTGCACCGCAAGGTGCGTCGGCAGCGTCTCGACCACGCACACAAGACCGCGCTGGGTTTCGTGCGTGAGCACGACTTCATCGCGCACGAAGATCTCAAGATCCGCAACATGAGCAAGGCCCCCACACCGAAGTCTGACCCGGATAATCCCGGCGGCTTTCTGCCCAACGGGGCCGCGAGCAAGGCCGGGCTGAACCGCTCGATCGCCGATGCCGGATGGGGGGTGTTCCTCGCGATCCTGAACGCCAAGGCGGAAGGTGCCGGACGGGAAGTGATGGCTGTGGACCCCCGCAACACCTCCCGGCGGTGCCCCGCATGCGGGCACACCGCCAAGGAGAACCGGCCCGCACAGGAGAAGTTCCACTGCGTCTCATGCGGCCACATCGCGCACGCTGACACGGTGGGCGCTACCAATGTTCTACGGGCCGGGCTGGTCCGTCGCAAAGCCCAACGGGCATAGCGAGAAGCCGCCCCGTTCACGGGGTGGAGGAGTCACCTGGATCCGGTAGCCGAGCCGCTTGCGGCCGACGAGCGCGAACTCCCATGCGGCGGCCGCCACTGGGATGGCCAGACCCAGGATGGCGATCGCTGACTCCCAGGGAAAACCGTTCACCGCCGACTCCCGTGCTGACCGGATGCAGATGTGCGCCAAAGTTACGAGCGCGCCGGCGGGGGCTGCGACGGGTGCCGCGACTGTTCGGACGGCATTCACCGGGCTGTCGCCAGGGGCGGGGGGCGTTCACCCGGCGTTGGCCGTGGGCGGGGCCGGGCCGGACCGGGACGTGCGGGAGATGCTGAGGCGGGGGTCGTTCGTGATCCACCGCATCCGACGCCCGGAATCCGACGTCCCGGAATCCGACGTCCCGGACCGGGCCCTCGTGTCACTTGCGCCAGAACAGGTGGTGCGTCACGCCGCTCGGGCTGGGCACGACATCGAGGTGGAAGCGGTCGAGCAGCTCATCGGGCGACTCCCAGAGCCTTACCCCGGATCCGAGCTTCACCTGCGAGACCGCCACGTGCATGGTGTCGACGAGGTCGGCGTCGAGGAACTCCCGGATCGTGGTGGCCCCGCCGCCGAGTCGCACGTCTTTGCCCTGCGCCGCCTCCCGCGCCTGTTCGAGGACGGTAGCCGGGTCGCCGTCGACGAAGTGGAACGTGGTGTCGGAGAGCGTGAACGAAGGACGCTTGTGGTGCGTCATGACGAACACCGGGGTGTGGAACGGAGGCTCCTCACCCCACCAGCCCTGCCACTCGTGGTCCTGCCAGGGACCGCGCTGCGGACCGAACTTGTTGCGGCCCATGATCTCGGCGCCGATGTTGCGGGCGAAGTCCCGGGTGAAGTAGTCGTCGAGACCGCGGCTGCCGCCGGGGTCGGTGCGGCGCGGCCAGCTCGCCGTGGCACCGGCCCAGGCGAACATGTCCCCGGGATCGGCGTGGCCGAACGGTCGCTCCAGGCTCTGGTGCTCGCCGGCACCGAATCCGTCACTCGAGAGACAGAAGTTCTGCACCCTCAGCAGCTGATTCACGTGACTCCTCCTGTGTGGTCGATGACGGTTGGACTGCCGAAGCCGGGGAAACTCATCGCCCCGCCCATGATTCCCGGACAGGGCCTAGGCTGCCGGGCATGGGCAACGTGGGAGAAACAGACCGTCGTCGTTTCCTCCAAGGGCTGTCGGCCGTCGCCGCCGCGGCCGTGCTGCCCGCGTGCGGGGCCGCCGAGGACCCCGGCTCACGGGCGCGGTCCCAGGCGGCGGTGACGCCCACGTCCCGCGCCCGCCGGATCCGGCCGCTGTACCTCGGGACGTACACCTCCGTCGACGGGGGCGGGAGGGGGATCGGCGTCGCCGCATACGACGAGACGACGGGGCGCATCACGGGGGCGGGCGTCGTCGAGGGCGTCGGGGACCCCTCGTACCTGGCCGTGCACCCCTCCGGGCGCACCCTGTACGCCGTGAACGAGCGAGAGGACGGGGCCGTGACCGCCGTGCGGATCGCCGGCGGCGGCAGGCACCAGGTGCTCGGCAGCCGGTCCACGGGCGGGGCCGCGCCCGCCCATCTGTCCGTGCATCCCACCGGGCGCTGGCTGCTCAGCGCCAACTACGGGTCCGGCAGCCTCGCCGTCCACCCCATCGAGGACTCCGGCGCGCTCGGTGAGCGCACGGACCTCGTCCGGCACACCGGGACATCGCCGCACGCCCACCAGATCGTCACCAGCCCCGACCGCGGCCACGTCCTCGCCGTCGACCTCGGCAACGACACCGTGTACACCTACCGCCTCGACACCCGGGCGGGCACGCTGACGGAGGTGTCCCGCGCGACCGTGCGCCCCGGGTCGGGGCCGCGCCACCTGACCTTCCACCCCTCCGGCCGCCACGCGTACCTCGCGAACGAGCTGGACAACACGGTGACCGTCTGTGCCTACGACCCGGCGACCGGCACGCTGCGGCCCGGTGAGCCGCAGTCCACCGGCACCGGCCCCGGCACTAGCTATCCGGCACAGCTCGTGGTCACGCTGAACGGCATGTACGCCTACCACGCCAACCGCGGCCCCAACACGCTCACCCGGTACGCCGTCGAGGCCGGCGGAGCCCGGCTCAGGCTGCTGGACACGGTGCCGGTCGGCGGCGACTTCCCCCGCCAGATCGCCCTGTCGCCGTCCGGCGGCCTCCTCTTCGCGGCGAACCAGCGCTCCGGCACGGTCACCGTGCTCCACGTGGACGCGCGAACGGGCGAACTCCGCCCGGCGGGCGAGGCGTTCAGGTTCCCGGCGGCGGCGTGCGCGCTGCCGCTCTAGAACGTCGCGCAGCGGCTCGCGCGCGCCTTCGTCCGGTAGGCGCACAACTCGGGGGAGTTGCGCCGCACATGGTCCGGCTCGGACGTGCGGCCGAAGCCTACTGGGGCTCCAGCAGGTCCCACTTGTTGCCGTACAGGTCCTCGAAGATCGCCACCGTGCCGTAGGGCTCGTGCCGCGGCTCCTCCAGGAAGCGCACGCCCGCCGCCGTCATCCGGGCGTGGTCGCGGGCGAAGTCGTCGGTGTGCAGGAAGAAGCCGACCCGGCCGCCCGTCTGCGCGCCCACGCTCGCGCGCTCGGCGTCGTTCTTGGCGCGCGCCAGCAGCAGGCCCGTGCCGTCCGGGGCGCCGGGCGGGCGGACCACCACCCAGCGCGAGGAGTCCCCGCGGTCGGTGTCCTCGACGAGGTCGAAGCCGAGGGCGCCGGTGTAGAAGGCGATGGCCTCGTCGTAGTCGCGCACGACGAGGGAGACCAGGGCGATAGCGGGCATGGGAGAACGTTATACGTATCACCAGGGGTGCCACAATGCACGCCATGAGCGTTCCGCCGCACCTCCTGGACCGCGCCCGGGCCCTCGCCGTCCCCGGGCGGCGCCGCCTGCTGGGACTCGCTGGGGCCCCCGGCGCCGGCAAGTCCACCCTCGCCGAGCACCTCGTCGCCGCACTGGACGGCCTCGCCGTGCTCGTCCCCATGGACGGCTTCCACCTCGCCCAGAGCGAACTGCGCTGCCTCGGCCTCGCCCACCGCAAGGGCGCGCCCGAGACCTTCGACGCCGCCGGATACGCCGCGCTGCTCGCCCGTCTGCGCGCACCCGAGCCCGACACCACCGTCTACGCGCCCGCCTTCGACCGCGCGATCGAGGAGCCGGTCGCGGGCAGCATCCCGGTCGGGCCCGAGGTCCCCCTCGTCGTCACCGAGGGCAACTACCTCCTGCACGACCACGGGCCCTGGGCCCGCGTACGCCCCCTGATCGACGAGATCTGGTTCCTGGAACTCGACGAGCCGACCCGCGTGCGCAGGCTCGTCGACCGGCATGTGCGCTTCGGCAAGGAGCGGCCGTACGCCGAGCGGTGGGTCCGCGAGTCCGACGAGGTGAACGCCCGGCTGATCGGCCGGGGACGCGAGCGGGCCGACCTCGTGGTCGCGGTGCACTGACGGCACGCCCCGTACTCGCCGGCTCCCGGGCCTGCCCGCGTGCCCGCCCGGCCCCCGTACCTGGCCACCCCGCCGTTCACCCGTGATCTGTAGGCTCGAACAAGGACACGTGGTGACGAGCACGAAGGGCGGTCGGCGTGGGGTTGTTCCGGCGAGGGCCGAAGCGTGACGGACGTGATGCGCCCCGCGACCCCGAGTTCGCCTTCTTCTCCACCGGTGAAGGCGCGCGCTTCCGCGGCCTCGTGCGCGAGGCGTTCGCCGAACAGGGCCTCGAAGTGACCGTCTACACCGACATGGTGTCCGACAGCGCCGGCCGCCAGTTCGGCCTCGGCAACCTCGCCGCCGTCTGCCACAACGACGAACGCGGGCCGCGCGCCTGGCCCGAACTGGTCCACCAGCACGTCGGCATGGTCCTGCGCACCATGGAGGCGCCGTCCGCCCTGGAGACGCTGCCCAGGGAACAGATCCGCGCCCAGCTCTACCCCCGCGTCGTCGGGGCCGACGGGCTCGACCCCAAGAACTTCGCCTACGCCCGCCCCCTCGCCCCCGGGCTCTTCGAGATCCTCGCCCTCGACCTCCCCGAGAGCGTCATGATGCTTACCGACGAGGCCCTCGAACCGCTCGGGGACCTGCCCTACCTGCGCGACCAGGCGCTCTACAACCTGCGTGGCCTGCCCGTCGAGGCCCACGAGACCGTCGCCGACGACGAGGGCATGCGCTTCGAGGTCGTGCTCGGGGACTCCTTCTACACCGCGAGCCGCGTCCTGGCACTGGAGTCCGTCGTCCGCCAGGTCACCGGCGAGGAGCTGACGGCCGACGGCGCGCTCGTGGCGATGCCGTTCCGCCATCAGCTCGCCTTCCACGCCATCCACGACACCGGCATGATCCCCGCGCTGAACGGCATGGCGGCCTTCGCGGCCACCGGCTACGAGGACACCCCCGGCGCCATCAGCCCGTACGTCTACTGGTGGCGCGCCGGGACCCTGACGCAGCTCAGCGACCGCGACGAGGACGGGGAGGGGCTGCGGATCACGGTCGGCGAGGAGTTCCGCGCGCTGCTGGAACGCCTCGTCGCCGAGGAGAGCGGCCCGACCGGCGACGACGGCTGACCCCGTCCGGGGACCGGCCCGGGCCACACTGGCGCCCGTCGGTGCGCCGAAGGAGGATGGCGGGCAGGACGGTCCGAGGAGACGACCGCAGGCCGGGCAGGAGGCCCCATGACCAGCACGCCGACCCCGTTCACCGCCGACGACTACCGCGCCCGGATGACCCGTGCCGCCGAATCCGCGGCCAACGCCGGGCTCGACGGGGTGCTGGTCGCGCCCGGGCCCGATCTCGTCCACCTGACCGGCTACCGGCCCGTGGGCACCGAGCGGCTCACCGTCCTCGTCCTCACCGCCGGTCAGGACCCGGTCCTGGTGGTCCCCACCCTGGAGGCGCCCGACGCCGAGGCGGCGCCCGGCGCGTCCGCGCTGACCGTGCGGGACTGGACCGACGGCAAGGACCCGTACGCCGCCGTCGCCCCGCTCCTGGACGTGTCGGGCCGCTTCGCCGTCAGCGACAACACGTGGGCCATGCACCTGCTCGGCCTCCAGCGGGAGCTGCCCGGCACCTCCTACGTCTCGCTGACCGGGGCGCTGCCCATGCTCCGCGCGGTGAAGGACGCCCACGAACTGGCGCGCATCGAAGCGGCGGGCGCGGCGGCCGACCAGGCGTACGGCGAGATCCTCAAGGTGCCGTTCGCGGGCCGCAGGGAGACCGACGTGGCCGCCGATCTGGCCGCGCTGCTGCTGCGGTTCGGGCACTCGCAGGTCGACTTCACCGTCGTCGGCTCCGGGCCCAACGGAGCCAACCCGCACCATGAGGCGGGCGACCGCACGATCGTCCACGGCGACATGGTCGTGCTCGACTTCGGCGGTCTCAGGCACGGCTACGGCTCCGACACCACGCGCACCGTCCACGTCGGCGAGCCGACCGTCGCCGAACAGCACGTCCACGACGTCGTGCGCGAGGCGCAGCAGGCCGGGGTCGACGCCGTGCGGCCCGGCGCCGCCTGCCAGGAGGTCGACCGGGCCGCCCGGGAGATCATCGAGGAGGCCGGGTACGGGGACCTGTTCATCCACCGCACCGGCCACGGTATCGGCGTCACCACCCACGAGCCGCCGTACATGATCGAGGGCGAGGAGCAGCCGCTCGTCCCCGGCATGTGCTTCTCCGTGGAGCCCGGCATCTACCTGCCCGGCCGGTTCGGTGTCCGCATCGAGGACATCGTCACCGTCACCGATGACGGGGTCCGCCGCTTCAACAACACCTCGCGCGAGATGGCGATCGTCGAGTAGCGCGCCGCACGGCTCAGGAACCGGCGAGCACCACGCAGCTCTCCGGTCCCAGACGCAGCACGCCGTCACTGCCCGGGACCTCGGCCCTGCCCCAGGCGGCGGCGACGCGTCCGGCCCCGCCCAGCGGGATCTCGGCGGTCTGCCGGCCGAGGTTCACCGCGACCCGCAGATCGCCGCGCCGGTATGCCAGCCAGCGCCCCTGCTCGTCGTACGCGACCTTCACCGACGCGAGGTCCGGGTCCGTCAGGTCCGGCAGCGTACGGCGCAGGGCGAGCAGCTCCCGGTGCCAGACGAGCAGGGCCGCGTGCGGTTCGCGTGCGCGCTCCGAGCGGTCCAGGCACGAGCGCTCCCGGGTGGCCGGTGACTGCGGGTCCGGCACGTCCTCCTCCGCCCAGCCGTGTTCCGCGAACTCCCGGCGCCTGCCCGCCCGTACGGCCTCGGCCAGCTCGGGGTCCGTGTGGTCGGTGAAGTACATCCAGGGGGTGCCCGCGCCCCACTCCTCGCCCATGAACAGCATCGGCGTGAACGGGGACGTCAGCACCAGCGCGGCGGCGCAGGCCAGCAGCCCGGGGGACAGGCTCGCCGAGAGCCGGTCCCCGAGCGCCCTGTTCCCGATCTGGTCGTGGGTCTGCGCGTAGCCGAGGAAGCGGTGGCCGGGCGTGGTGGTGACGTCGACGGGCCTGCCGTGGGTCCGGCCGCGGAAGGTCGAGAACGTGCCGTCATGGAAGAAGACCTGGGTCAGCGTCTTGGCGAGCGCGGCCATCGGGGCGCGCGCGAAGTCGGCGTAGTAGCCCTGGGACTCGCCGGTCAGCGCGGTGTGCAGAGCGTGGTGGAAGTCGTCGTTCCACTGGGCGTGCAGCCCGAGGCCGCCCTCGGCGCGCGGGGTCGTGGTGCGCGGGTCGCACCGGTCGGACTCGGCGATCAGGAACAGCGGGCGGCCGAGGTCGGCGGCCAGGGTGTCGACGGCGGCCGACAGCTCCTCCAGGAAGGACAGCGCTCGGGTGTCGGCCAGCGCGTGCACCGCGTCGAGCCGCAGCCCGTCGATTCGGTAGTCCCGCAGCCAGGCCAGCGCGCTGCCGAGCAGGAAGGCGCGCACCTCGTCCGAGCCCGGGGCGTCCAGGTTGACCGCCGAGCCCCAGGGCGTGTGGTGGGTGTCGGTGAAGTACGGGCCGAAGGCGGGCAGATGGTTGCCCGACGGCCCCAGGTGGTTGTGGACGACGTCGAGCACGACACCCAGACCCAGCCCGTGCGCCGTGTCGACAAAACGTTTCAACGCCTCGGGTCCCCCGTACGGCTCGTGCACCGCCCACAGGTCCACGCCGTCGTAGCCCCAGCCGTGCACGCCGGGGAACGGGCACAGCGGCATCAGCTCGACGTGCGTGACGCCCAGATCGGCCAGTTCGCCGAGGTGCGCCGCCGCCGCGTCGAGGGTGCCCTCGCGGGTGAAGGTGCCGATGTGCAACTCGTACAGGACCGCGCCCTTGAGGCCCCGGCCGGCCCACTCGTGGCGCCATGCGTACGCGTCGTGGTCGACGACCGCGCTCGGGGCGTCCGGCCCGTCCGGCTGCCGGCGCGAGCGCGGGTCCGGCCGCAGCGGGCCCCCGTCCAGCGCGAAGCCGTACCGGTCGCCGTCGCCCGCCTCGGCCTCGGCGATCCACCAGCCCGCCCGGCCCTGGTCGCGCTCCATCGGGCGCTCGGCGCCCCCGAGCCACAGCGTGACCCCCTCCTCGGCCCGCGGTGCCCACACCTCGAACAACAGCACTGGCGAATCCCCTCGTCGTCGATGCCGGTCCCGTCGATCCCGTATGTCCCGTCCATCCTGACAAGAAGGGGGTCTTCAGGCGGGGTGCTTGGGCCATTAAGGTCACTGGCCATGCCGATGCCGACGGAGCCGCTGCCCGCGTTCCCGCCCGGCTTCCTCTGGGGAGCCGCCGCGTCCGCCTTCCAGACCGAGGGAGCCGCCGACGCCGACGGCAAAGGCCCCTCCGGCTGGGACGCCTTCGCGGCCGCCGGACGGATCAAGGACGGCGCCGACGCCGCCCGCGGCACGGGCTTCCACGACCGTTACCGCGAGGACGTCGCCCTGCTCGCCGGCCTCGGCGCCGACGCGTTCCGCTTCTCGGTCTCCTGGCCCCGCGTCGTCCCCGGCGGCAGCGGCCCGGTCAACGCCCGCGGCCTCGACTTCTACGACCGGCTCGTCGACGAACTGTGCGCCCACGGCATCACCCCCGCACCGACGCTCTACCACTGGGACACGCCGCTCCCGCTCGACGAGGCGGGCGGCTGGCTGCGCCGCGACACCGCCGAACGCTTCGCCGAGTACGCCGCGGCCGTCGCGGCACGCCTCACCGACCGCGTACCGCTGTGGATGACCGTCAACGAACCGGCCGAGGTCACCCTCCTCGGCTACGCACTCGGCGAGCACGCCCCCGGCCGGCAGCTCCTCTTCGACGCCCTGCCCGCCGCCCATCACCAACTGCTCGCCCACGGCCTCGCCGTCCAGGCCCTGCGGGCGGCGGGCGCCGACGACATCGGCCTCGCCGTCTCCCACTCGCCCGTGTGGACGGCCGGCGAGAGCGACGAGGACCGGTTCGCCGCCGAGCTGTACGACACGGTCACCAACCGGCTGTTCGCCGACCCGCTGCTCACCGGTGCCTACCCTGACGGCTTCGCCGGCCTGATGCCCGGGCCCGTCGCCGACGACCTCGCCGTGATCGCGCAGCCGCTGAACTTCTACGGCGTGAACTACTACCACCCGATGCTCGTCGGCGCCCCCGCCCCGGACGCTCTCGACGGTTTCGCCGGCGTCGGCATGCCGGCGGAACTTCCCTTCGAGCTGCGGGAGATCGCCACCGACGAGCGAACCGACTTCGGCTGGCCCGTCGTCCCCGACGGACTGCGTGAGCTGCTCGTCTCGCTACAGGACCGCTACGGCGACCGGCTGCCGCCGGTCGTCGTCACCGAGAACGGCTGCTCGTACGACGGCATCGACGACCGGCGCCGTATCGCCTTCATCGACGCCCATCTGCGGTCCCTGCACGAGGCGATGACGTCCGGGGTGGACGTCCGCGGTTACTTCACGTGGTCCCTCACCGACAACATCGAGTGGGTCGAGGGAGCCTCCCAGCGCTTCGGGCTCGTCCATGTCGACTACGCGACCCTGCGGCGCACGCCCAAGGCGTCGTACGCCTGGTACCGGGACACGATCGCCGATCAGAAGCGCCGCTGCGGGCGCTGACGCGGGGTGTCCGGCCCTGACCCCGGACACCGCGCCGGCGCGGGGCGTCCGGGCTGACCCCGGACGCCCCGCCCGCGATCAGCTCCCCGCGGGGGGAACGAAGCTGAGCCGCTCCATGACCACCGGATGGCCCGCCTTGGCGAAGTGCGCCGCCATCGGGACGTTCCCCCGGTCGGTGGCGCCCGCGATGAACTCCGCGCCCCGCTCGGCGAGGAAGTGCGTGCATTCGGCGAGCAGGTCGTACGCGTAGCCGCGGCCGCGCTGCTCGGGGACGACGCCGATGAAGCCGATGCAGGGGCCGCTCGGATTGTGCGCCGGGATGTGCACGCCGGCGAGCTCGCCCTCGGGTGTGTGGGCGAGCTGCCACCAGTCCCGCGGCGAGGGGCACCAGTGGAAGAAGTCCAACTCCTCCTGTGCCGCCCGGTCGAGACCTCCCTCGGTGATCGCCCGCAGCGCATGCCCGTCCAGCGTCACGGAGTGGATGCGCTTGAGCGCTTCGAAGAACACCGCGTCCTCCGGCTCCGGACGGAAGGTCAGGCGGCCCGGCCGGTCGGGCAGACCGCACTCGGGAGTCCAGCGGTAGATGAACCGCTCGACGAGCAGGTCGTACCCGGCCGCCTGCGCGGCGCGGACCCGGGCCTCGCCGGCCGCCCGCGCGACCGGGTCGTCCCGCCGGCCGGCGGGCAGATCGAGCTCCAGCTCGACCGGGAAGGGGGCGGTGCGCAGCAGTTCGGCACCCGCCTCCTCTTCGCCGTCGGCGATGTCGAACCAGTTGATGTTCACCGGCGTTTCGTCACCCGGGCCGCCCCACCAGGCGCCTCGGGCCACGACCTTGCCGTCGCGCAGGGCGATCCGCTTCCAGTCGGGACGGTGAACGGTGCGGGCATGGCGCTCGGCCGCGCCGAGCGGGTCGGGCAGGGTGTCGAAAAGGTAGGCGTCGCTCGCGTCGAGCGCGCGGATGACCAGATCGGTCATGAGGAAGTCCTCCGGGATACGAGGTGCGTGAGGCGCTCCCGGTCAGACACTGAACGCCGGGCGGACGGGGCGGGAGCGCGGGAATCGTGTGAGGTGCACGGCACTCGCCTCCTTCCGTCGTCTCAAGCGTCGGTGATCATCCTAGACGGCGCGCGTGCCCAGGTCCACGCGCTTTTTCCGGTGTCCTGGTGTGCCAAATGGCCTCGGCCGCAGCTCAGTTGGTCCGCACCGGGGCCGGAACGCCATCTTCCGTGCAGGTCAGAGGGGTCGTGCCGAACAGCAGACCACCTTCTCTTCTGGACACCCCGGGCCCTTCGGCCCGACAATCTGCCATGTGACGTCCTCCTACGAGTCCCACACGTATCCCGCACGGCTGTCGGACGCCGAGCGCGAGCGTGTCCTCGATGTGCTCAGAGAGGGTGCGGCCCAGGGCAAGCTGTCGCACGAGACGTTCGTGCACCGGATGGAACTGGTCCTGGCCGCCCGCCGTTCGGAGGAGCTGGACGCGCTCACCGCCGACCTGGTCCACGAGAACAGGTGGGCGCGCCGGATCTACAGGGCGGTCGGCCTGGTCTCGGCGTTCTCCGTCCGGCTGCGCCGGGCCTGGCAGGCGGAGAAGCTGCCGCCGCTGCTGCTGCCCGAGCCGGGGCCGTATCCCCTGCGCATAGGCCGCGACCCGGTCAACGGACTGCGGCTGAGCCACGACACGGTCTCCCGGCTGCACGCCGAACTGAGCCACCAGGGCACCCTGTGGGTCCTGCGCGACCTCGGCTCCACCAACGGCACCACGGTCAACGGCCGCAGGGTGACCGGCGCGATCGTCGTCCAGGACGGCGACATGGTGGGCTTCGGCAGCATGAGCTTCCGCCTCACCGCCCGCTGAACGGCCACCCCAGCGGCGCGGACGCCGCGCGGCGCCGCCCGCGGGGCGGCAGGGCTGCCGGCGCTTTCCCCTGCGGCCACGGTCGCGTCGCCGCCCGGCCGGGGCGGTGGGGGCTTCCGCGTTGTCGCGCGGCGAGCTGCTCGGGGGCCCTCGCGTTGTCGCCCGCCCGGCCGGGACGGCTGGCGCTTCCGAGTGGCAGCCCCGCCAAGGCGGCTGCGGTTTCCCGCCGTCGCGGGGCACGTCGCGTCGCCGGCCGACCACCCAACCTGCCGGGGTGGCGGGGGCTTCGAGTGCCGACCGGTCGGGGCCTCCTGCCGTCGCCGGGCGACGCCGACCGGCCGGGGCTTCCGCCCGTGTTGTCGGCCTCCCACCAGGACGGCGTACCGCCGGGGACTTGGCCCGGGTGGCCGTACGGGGACTGCGGTGGCGACGGCCCGGTGGTCACCTGAAGGGAGCAGCTGATCACTCGGTCTCCCCAGACGCTGCTGGTCCGTCCGCGCGGCTGAGCAGTGCCACAGGGTGCGCCGCGAACAGGTCGGCCACCGGAACGGGCACCTCGCCGACGAACTCACGCTCCCCGTCCAGCAGATCGGTCCACCGGCCCGGCGGAAGCGTCAGAGCCGTGCCCCGCCAGCCACCCTCGGCCTCCAACCGCATCGAGAGCCGGGTGACGGCCGTGACCACCTCCTCGCCCCGGCGGAACGCGACGCAGTGCCCGGCCGCCGGGCCCACGGCGGTCAGCGCCTCGTACACGGCACGGGCGCCGAACAGGTCCGGACGCGACCGGCGGAGTCTGAGCGCCGTGGCCGTCAGGGCCTCCTTCTCCGCGCTGAGGCCGCCCCCCGGATCCGTCGCCGAGCCCGCCGAGCCGGCGCTCAGCGGCTCGGGCAGCGGAGGGCCGAAACGGGCCGGAGCCCGGTTGTCCGGGTCGACCAGGGCCAGGAACTCCCGCTCCGAGCCCTGGTACACGTCGGGCACGCCCGGCATCGTCAGATGCAGCAGCGCCGCCCCCAGCACGTTCGCCCGCACGTACGGGGCCAGCTCCCGCACGAAGCGGGCCACCGAATGCTGCGGCGAACCGGCCGGTCCGCTGCCCACGAACGCCGACACCGCCTTCTCGTACGCCGGGTCCGACTCCGTCCAGCTCGTGTGCACCCCCGCCTCCCGCACCGCCTTGAGCAGTGCGGCCTCCAGCCGGTCCGCGTCCGGGATGCCGAACCCGACGGCCGTCTGCCAGGCCACCCACGCGAGCTGGGCGTCGGGGGCCCTGCCGCCCCCGGCCGGGCTCTCGGCCTCCTGCGTGATCCGCTCCAGGAAACGCGCCCACCGCTCAGGGCACTCGGACAGCACCGCGATCCGCGCCCGCACGTCCGCGCTGCGCTTGGTGTCGTGCGTGGTCAGCACCGTGCCCGTGGCCGCCCAGTCGCGGGCCAGGCGGGCGCAGAAGGTGTGGAAGGCAGCGGGCTCCACCGCGGGGCTGCCGGGATCGCCGCCCACCTCGTTCGCCGAGATCAGCGGCGCGTACCGGTAGAACGCGGTGTCCTCCACCGACTTGGCGCGCAGCGCCGAGGCCGTCTGGGCGAAGCGCGCCCGGAAGCGGACGTGGTCCGGCCCGTCGCCGAGCCGGCCCAGCGCCAGGTCCCGCACCACGTCCACCGCCGCCGCCTCCTCGGCCACGGCGAACGTGTCCCGCGCGGCCCGGGCCGCGTCCTCGGGGAGCGCGGACTCGGCGTCGACCCGGTAGGGCCGGTAGACGGGCACCCGGACCAGCAGCTCACGCACTGCCGCACGCAGCGCCCACGGGGCGTGGTCGCGCAGCCGTATGTCCGCGGCGCAGATCCGCTCGGCGAGCCGGACGAGCGTTGCGGTCTCGGTCGCCAGCTCGTGCGTCACCACCTCGTAGGCCGCGCGCCGCGCCGTCGCCTCCCACCGTCCGCCGAGGCTCTCGTCCACGTCGGTGAAGTCCCGGTAGCAACCGATCAGTTGACGCATGCCGGCCGGGTCGGTGAACAGGCCGTCGACCCGGCGCAGCGCGTCGTACCCCGTCGTGCCCGCGACGGGCCAGCCGGCCGGCAGCCGCTCGTCACCGGTGAGGATCTTCTCGACGACGATCCACGACGCGCCCCCGGTCGCCTCGTCGAGTCTGCGCAGATACCCCTCGGGGTCGGCCACCCCGTCCGGATGGTCCACCCGCAGCCCGTCGACGACGCCGTCCCGCACCAGCTCCAGGATCTTGGCGTGGGTCGCGTCGAAGACCTCGGGGTTCTCCACCCGCACCCCGATGAGGTCCGAGACGGTGAAGAACCGCCGGTAGTTGAGCTCGGTGCGGGCAAGGCGCCACCACGCGAGGCGGTACCACTGGGCGTCGAGCAGCTCGGGCAGCGGCAGGTGCGCGGTCGACGCGCGCAGCGGGAAACACTGCTCGCCGTGGTGCAGCACCTCCCCTTCGACCCGGAACCGCGCCAGCTCGTCGCCGATGCGGCCGGGCAGCACCGGCAGCAGCACCTTGCCGTCCCCGGCGGCCCAGTCGATGTCGAACCAGCGGGCGAACGGCGACCGCGGGCCCTCGCGCAGCACCTCCCACAGCGCGCGGTTGTGGCGCGGGACGGCGGCCATGTGATTGGGCACGATGTCGACGACCAGGCCGAGGCCGTGGTCGCGGGCCGTGCGGGACAGGCGGCGCAGCCCCTCCTCGCCGCCGAGCTCTGCGCGGACACGGCTGTGGTCGACGACGTCGTACCCATGCGTGGACCCGGGCACCGCTTCCAGCACCGGCGACAGGTGCAGGTGGGAGACGCCGAGGGCGGCGAGGTAGGGAACGGCCGCCTCGGCGGCCGCGAACGGGAAGTCCGGCTGCAGCTGGAGCCGGTAGGTGGCCGTGGGTGTCATGCGAACATACGTACCCGCCGTGAACGCTTCTGTGTCGCCGGTCCCGGCCGTTCGGTCGATCGAGTGATCATCCGCCCGGCCGGGAACTTCTGCGGGAGCGGGCCTTTGGCGGCTCCGGCTACGCGGGCCGGCGCAGCACGGTCAGGCTGCGGCCCACCAGCGGCAGCACCTCGCCCGCCGCCACCATCGGCCCCTTGCCGGGCGGAACGCCCTCACGCCGTGCGGTGTCCACGACGACCTGCCACTCCTCGCCGTGGTTGACGGGGACGGTGAACTCCAGCTCGTCCGCGCTCGCGTTGAACATCAGGAGGAAGGAGTCGTCGGAGATCCGTTCGCCCCGCGGCCCCGGCTCGGAGATGGCGTGCCCGTTCAGGAACACGGACAGCGCCTTGGCGTGTGCGGCCTGCCAATCGCGCTGGACCATCTCCTCCCCCTTGGGCGTGAACCAGGCGATGTCCGTCAGCTCGTCGTGGGTGCCCTCGACCGGACGGCCGTGGAAGAAGCGGCGTCGCCGGAAGACGGGGTGGTCGCGCCGCAGCCACACCATCGTCTTGGTGAAGGTCAGCAGCGAGCTCTCCTCGTCCTCGCCCGGATCGGGCCAGTGCACCCAGGAGATCTCGTTGTCCTGGCAGTAGGCGTTGTTGTTGCCGCCCTGCGTGCGGGCGAACTCGTCGCCGTGGCTGAGCATCGGCACGCCCTGGGAGAGCATCAGCGTCGCGATGAAGTTGCGCATCTGCCGCTCGCGCAGCTCCAGCACGCCGGGGTCGTCCGTGTCGCCCTCGGCCCCGCAGTTCCAGGACCGGTTGTGGCTCTCGCCGTCGCGGTTGTTCTCGCCGTTGGCCTCGTTGTGCTTGCCGTTGTAGGAGACGAGGTCGTGCAGGGTGAAGCCGTCGTGGCAGGTCGTGAAGTTGATGGAGGCCAGTGGCCTGCGGCCGTCGTCCTGATAGAGGTCCGACGAGCCCGTCAGCCGGGACGCGAACTCGGCCAGCGTGCGCGGCTCGCCCCGCCACAGGTCCCGGACGCAGTCGCGGTACTTGCCGTTCCACTCGGTCCACAGGGGCGGGAAGTTGCCCACCTGGTAGCCGCCCTCGCCGACGTCCCAGGGCTCCGCGATCAGCTTCACCTGGCTGACCACCGGGTCCTGCTGCACCAGGTCGAAGAACGAGGAGAGCCGGTCGACCTCGTGGAACTGGCGTGCGAGCGTCGCCGCGAGGTCGAAGCGGAAGCCGTCGACGTGCATCTCCGTCACCCAGTACCGCAACGAGTCCATGATCAGCTGCAGCACGTGCGGACTGCGCATCAGCAGGGAGTTCCCGGTGCCGGTGGTGTCCATGTAGTACCGGCGGTCCTCCGTCAGCCGGTAGTAGGAGGCGTTGTCCAGGCCGCGGAAGGAGAGCGTCGGGCCCAGGTGGTTGCCCTCCGCGGTGTGGTTGTAGACCACGTCCAGGATGACCTCGATGCCGGCCTGGTGCAGCGCCCGCACGGCCTGCTTGAACTCCAGCACCTGCTCACCGCGGTCGCCCCAGGAGGCGTAGGAGTTGTGCGGGGCGAAGAAGCCGATGGTGTTGTAACCCCAGTAGTTGTTCAGTCCCGCGTCGACCAGCCGGTGGTCGTTCACGAACTGGTGCACGGGCATCAATTCGAGCGCCGTCACGCCCAGTTCGGTGAGGTGCGAGATGACGGCCGGGTGCGCGAGTCCCGCGTACGTGCCGCGCAGCTCCGGGGGCAGCTCGGGGTGGAGCATGGTCAGGCCCTTCACGTGGGCCTCGTAGATCACGGTGCGGTGGTAGTCCGTGCGCGGCGGGCGGTCGTTGCCCCAGTCGAAGTACGGGTTGACCACGACCGACGACATCGTGTGCGGTGCCGAGTCGAGGTCGTTGCGGGAGTCCGGTCTGCCGAAGTGGTAGCCGTAGACCGATTCGTTCCAGTCGATGGAGCCGCTGATCGCCCGCGCGTACGGGTCGAGCAGCAGCTTGGCGGAATTGCAGCGCTGCCCGCGCGCGGGCTCGTACGGGCCGTGGACCCGGAAGCCGTAGCGCTGCCCGGGCATCACCCCAGGCAGATACGCGTGCCGCACGAACGCGTCGGTCTCGCGCAGCTCGACCGCGGTCTCCGAACCGTCGTCGTGGAGCAGACACAGCTCGATGCGTCGCGCGGCTTCTGAGTGCACCGCGAAATTGGTGCCGGCGCCGTCGTACGTGGCGCCGAGTGGGTACGCCTGTCCCGGCCAGACCTGCATAGACTCGACTCTTCCATTTCTGATGCGGGTACGGGGGACTACTTGGCGAAGATCCTCCCCCAAAGTGGAGCAACCTCCTAGGACTTCGAACCGTCCTACCGGGTGACCAATGGGGATCCTGGGGGAAAGGGGGGACAAGTGCGCCAATTGGTGCGACGTCACCTGGGGAAGCTCTTGGCGGGGACCGCCATGGCGGTAACGGGGACGGCCCTGATGGTGGGCATCACCCTGCCGGGCACGGCGGGTGCCGACGACGCGGACGGGACGGGCGGCCAGGCCCGGGGCGCCGCCGCGGCCGGGGTGGAGGAGGGCGGCGAGGCCGGGAACGGCTCGGCCGCCGAGTCCCGGCCTCCTGCCGTCGCCGTGCCGCGCGAGGGGGAGCGCGGGACCGGCAGGGACCCGCTGACACCGGCCGAGCTGAGCCGCGCGGAACGGATCGCGCTGACGCCGGGAGCCCGGTCGCGGGGCGAGAACGCGGCAGGCGGCCGCGGTCCGCAGCACCTCGCGACCAATCTCGCGGAACCGCCGCCCTCCGGTCCGGACGCGGCCGTGCGTCGCGCCGAGGTCAGCTTCTACGACTACCGGGCCGACGCACTCGTCACGTCGACCGTCAATCTCGACACCGGAAAGGTCGAGCGAACGGGTACGCAGCGGGGCGTCCAGCCCTCGCCGCACCCGGACGAGCTGCGCGAGGCCATCGCGCTGATCCTGGCCGACCCGCTCGGCTCGGATTTGAAGGCCGACTACCGGCACGCGACGGGCCGGTCCCTCACCTCACCCGATCAGCTCTGGTTCAACGGCGACGTCTACCGCACATACCGCGAGAAGAACGTGCCGGACGAGCTCGCCCGCTGCGGCGAGCACCGCTGCGTCCGCCTCGTCGCCAAGGTCGTGGACGGTCCCTGGATCGAGATCCGGGACCTGATCGTCGACCTGAGCGCCCGCACCGTCGCACGCGTCGGCTGACCGTCCGCCGCGGCGCCATTCCGACGGCGCGCCTTTCCGCACCACCTGTGCCACCCGTTCCTGCTGTCCGCGAGTCCCGGTGAGGGAGTACGTCCAGATGCACGTGAACAGACTTGCCCGTGTCCGCAGGCGCGGCGCGCTGCTGGCGGCGGCCGCACTGCTCGGCAGCGTCGGCGCCGCCACCGGCCCGGCGTCCGCCGCACCCGCCGCGGGGGGCGGCGCCCAGGCCGCCCCCAGGCCGCACCCCGGCTGCAGCGTCGCCTACCGCATCGAGCAGAAGCTCGACGGCGGCACGACCTGGCGGATGTGCTGGCGCTACGACACCGGCCACGGCCTGATTCTCGACAAGATCACCTACCAGCCCAAGGGCGAACGACGTCCCATTCAGGTGCTGAACAGCGCCAAGCTCGCCCAGATACACGTGCCGTACGACGACGGCAACGCGGAGTACGACGACCTCACCGGTGCCGGTTTCGGCTGGGGCCTGCAGAATCTGGCGCCCGGCGAGTGCCCGGGCGGCACGGTCACCAAGGTCAGGGTGCCGGACATGGGGACGGTGAACGGCCTGTGCACCACCACCCGTTCCCGCGGCCACGCCTACCGGCTCGCAGCCGACGAGGGATCGAAGGTCTGGCAGGCCCAGGGCAAGGACCTGCTGGTCTACACGGTCAACAAGGTCGCCTGGTACGAGTACATCACCGAGTGGCGGTTCGCCTCCGACGGCACCATCTCCGCGAACGTCGGCGCGACGGGCAGCCTGGCCCCCGACGACTACAACGCCGCCGACGGGCGCGGCTGGCCCATCGGCAAGGGCGCCCGGGACTACGCCACCAGCCACGCCCACAACGTGTTCTGGCGACTCGACTTCGGTCTGGACGGCGGCAACACGAACCGGGTGGAGCAGTACGACTCGAAGGTCACCGCCCCCACGGGCGACGGCAGCCCGACCGTGAAGACGACCCGGATCCCCGTCACCAAGGAGCTCGCCGGAGACGTCCGGACCATGCGCTGGTGGCGCGTGGTCAGCGCGCGCGGCAAGAACAGGGACGGCCACGCCCGCTCGTACGAGATCGTGCCCGGCGCGTCCAGTAAGCACGAGGGCCGCCCCTTCACCAAGCACGACATCTACTTCACCCAGAACAGGGCCTGCGAGCAGTTCGCGAGCGACAACGTGCTCGACTGCGGGAGGAACGCTCCCACGAGTGTGGACAAATGGGTCAATGGTGAGAATCTCGCCAATCCGATCGCCTGGGTCAACATCGGGTTCCACCACATCGCCCGGGACGAGGACCAGCAGCCCATGCCGGTCCACTGGCAGGGCTTCCAGCTCGCCGCACGCGACGTGACGTCCATGAATCCGCTCACTCCGGCCGAACTCGCCGACCAGAACGGCCATCACGGTCAGGGGAGTTGAGAAACAACCGGCTCATCCTGCTGCACCGCCTCCCGCTCGCGGAGTAGGCTTCCTTGATCGTTGAAGACGACGTTCCAGGAAGCAGAAGGCGGTGCGCGGGTGAGCTCGGGAGGGCTGGAGCTGCCCCCAGGTGACGCGGGTCACGAGGGGGGAGACTCCGCCGAGGTCCCGCCGGGAGCGGTTTCGCTCGCGCGGCCCATGGAGATCGGGGCGGAGCTGGACTGGGGCGCGGAGGCCTGGAGCGAGGTGCGCACGCGCGCTCAGCGGGCCGGCCGCGCCTACATCTGGCTGAATCTGGTGGAACAGCGGCTGCGCGCGGTGGTCGCCGCCGTGCTGCGGCCCATCTACGACCCCGTGCACGGGGAGGACTGGGTCGTCGCGGCGGCGGGGCCCGCCGGCCAGGAGTGGGTGCAGCGGGCGGTCGCCGTGCGGGAGGTCTCGCGCCGCAAGGGGTACCTGCTGGACCCGGCGGACGACAACGTCCTGTCCTTCCTCACGCTGCCGCAGCTGCGCGAACTGATGGTGCAGCACTGGCCCTGTTTCGAGCCGTACTTCGACGACCGGCGCGACGTCGAACTCGCCCTGGACGAGCTGGAGGTCGCGCGCAACGTCGTTTCCCGCAACCGGGCCCTCAACGAGGCCGTCCTCGCCCAGGCCGAGCGCGCCTCCGCGCGCCTGCTGGAGATACTCGGCAGCGGCGCCGGAGTCCCCTCCGCCGACCGCCTCCCCGTCGACGCCGTCGAGGACCTGGTCGGCGACCGGTACGCGGACGTCGTATCGGTCCACCCCGACCGGGTCAGGCTCCAGCGCCAGCTGCCCGCCGAGGACCTCTTCGGCGGGGCGCGCCGCCTCGATGCGATCGGCATAGGCCTGAACCTTCTCGTACAGAACTTCTCCGGCCGCCGCCTCGTGCGGCTGGCCGAGTCCGGCTGCCGGATCCGGCTCCTCTTCCTCAACCCGGCGAGCAGCGCGGTCAAACGGCGCGAACGGGAACTCGGCATCAAGAAGGGTGAATTGAGCCGCACCGTGGAGATGAACATCCTCCACATGCGCCGGGTGCGCTCCCGGCTGCGGGACCCGGGTGCCTTCGAGATCCAGGTCTTCGACGAGACCCCCCGCTTCACCGCCTACCTCGTGGACGGCGACGGCCCCGACGGCCTCGCCGTCGTCCAGTCCTACCTGCGCCGCGCCCGCGGCATGGAGGCCCCCGTCCTGGTCCTGCGGGGCGACAGGCGCTCGGTGGTCCGCTCGGGGCAGGACGGCGAGAGCGGACTCTTCCAGACCTACCGCGAGGAGTTCGAGTCGGTGTGGACCGACTCACGACCCGTGTCCTGACCTGCCGGACGACGGTCCCCGGCGGCGTTGTCAGTGGTGCGTGCGAAGGTGGGGATCCAACGGGGGAAGCACCATCGCACCATGGAGGAGGGGGCATCATGTCCTGGCTTGGGGGGCCACTGGCCGGCTTCGATCTGGAGACCACCGGCACCGATCCGCTCGACGCCCGCATCGTGACGGCCGCCGTCGTCGAACTGCACGCGGGGGAGCCGGTGCTGCGCCGCGGCTGGATGGCCGACCCGGGGATAAGGATCCCGGAGCAGGCATCGGCGATCCATGGCATCAGCAACGAGCGCGCGGCGGCGGAGGGCAGGCCGGCCGGCGAGGTGGCCGAGGAGGTCGCCCAGGTGCTGACCGGGTACTGGCAGCGTGGCGTCCCGGTCGTCGCGTACAACGCGGCCTTCGACCTGACGCTGCTCACGGCGGAGTTGCGCCGGCACGGACTCGCGTCGTTGAGCGAGCGACTGGAGGGGCGCCCGATAGGCCCCGTCATCGACCCGTACACGATCGACCGCGCCGTCGACCGCTACCGAAAGGGCAAGCGCAATCTGGAGGCGGTCTGCGCCGAGTACGGCGTCGTCCTCGACCGCGCCCACCGCGCGGACGCGGACGCGCTCGCGGCGGTCCTCGTCGCCCGGGCGATAGCCGAGCGCCACCCGTCGGTGGCGCGCCTCGACCCCGGCCTGCTGCACGAGCGCCAGGTGAGCTGGTACGCGCAATGGGCGGCGGACTTCCAGAGCTTCCTGCGCCGCAAGGGCGGCCCGGAGGCCGTGATCGACACCTCCTGGCCCCTGCGCGCCCTCGCCCCGGCGACGGGTGCCTGATCCACCGCGAAGCCGTCGGGGACGGGAGGGGAGCGGCGCTCGGGCCCGACCCGGGGGGGCGGGGCCGTGGGGGTGTTGGGGCGCCATGGTCCGCAGGGTGACCCCGTAGGGGTGTGCGCTCGGGAGGAACGGGCGGTCGGCAAGGGGGCGGAGCTCGCCCCGGCGTCACGGCGGCAGAGGCCGGCGGGACCGCGCGGGTCAGAAGGGGTACCAGCGCACCTCAGGGGCGTCGTCGCGCAGTGAGGCCACACGGCGGCGGAACTCGGCGAGCGCCTTGGGGTTCGTCGGGGCGTGCTGGGCCACCCACGCGCAGCTCGCCGTCTCGCGCGCGCCGCGCAACACCGCGCAGCCGTCCCACTCGCGCACGTCCCAGCCGTAGGCGGCGGTGAACGCGTCGTAGGCCGCCGGGTCGAGGCCGTAGCGGTCGCGGGACAGCGCCATGACCACGAGGTCGTGCTCGCGCAGGTCGCAGGAGACGGTCTCCAGGTCGACCAGCACCGGGCCCTCCGGGCCCACATGGACGTTGCGGGGCAGGGCGTCGCCGTGGATCGGGCCGGGCGGCAGATGCGGCGTCAGCGCCGCCGCCGCCTCGGCGAAGCCGTCGCGGCGCTCGCGCAGATACGCGGCGTCGGCGGCGTCGATCGCGTCGCCGGCCAGCCGCAGCCACCGTTCGACCCCGTCCAGCAGATCGCGGCGGGGCAGCGCGAAGGAAGGAGAACCGAGGGCATGGACACGGACCAGCAGGTGTGCGAGATCGGCCGGTTCCGCCGCGCGCACTGCATCGGCCAGCCGGTGCCAGAGCGTCACCGGATGGCCGTCCACGAGCCGGGCCTCCGGCTCCGCGGCGCGCACCGCGGGGACGCCCGCGTCGGCCAGCCAGGCCGCCACTGCCAGCTCCCGCTCGGCGCGCGGCAGCAGTTCGGCGTCGCGGCCGACCTTGACGACGATGTCGCCCGCCGCGAAGACCGCGTTCTCGCCGAGCGCCAGCAGCGCGGCGTCGCGGGCGGCGACCGCAAGCCCGGCCGCCGCCAGTACGTCGCGTGCCCGTGTCTCGTCCATCGGTCTCTCCCGGCGCCGTGCCTGTCGTGTATCGGGCAAAGTCTCGCATCCGTGCAGGTGACCTTGACGAACCGACGACCCGTCAGCACGATGACGGGGCCGCCGGGGCGGCGGATCAGGACCCGGTCAGGGCCGGGCCGCCCGAAGGAGTCGAATACATGACATCGGCGACCACAACGGCGCGGTTAGGGAGGAAACCGGCCTTCGGTGCCTGGTTCCTCGTCCTGCCCGCGCTGATCCCCATCCTCGTGCTGAGCGTCGGCCCGCTGCTCTACGGCATCGCGCTGTCCCTCACCGACGCACAGGCCGGCCGCACCGAACCCACACAGTGGATCGGGGCACTCAACTTCCGGGACCTGCTGCACGACACCCTGTTCTGGGAGTCGTTCCGCATCGGCCTGCTGTGGGCGGTCGGTGTCACCGTCCCGCAGTTCCTCCTCGCGCTCGGCCTCGCCCTGCTGCTCGACCAGCGGCTGCGGCTGCGCTGGCTCGCCCGTGCGCTCGCGATCGTCCCCTGGGCCATGCCCGAGGTCGTCGTCGGCATCATGTGGCGGCTGGTCTACAACTCCGACGCCGGCATCCTCAACGAGACCATCCGTGACCTGGGCCTCGGCGACGGACGCGACTGGCTGACCGGCCTCGCCACCGCGCTGCCCGCCGTGATCGTCGTCGGCGTGTGGGCCGGCATGCCGCAGACCACGGTGGCGCTGCTCGCCGGGCTCCAGAACACCCCGCACGAGCTCCACGAGGCGGCCGCGCTCGACGGAGCGGGCGCATGGCGGCGGTTCCGCACCGTCACCTGGCCCGCGCTCAGGCCCGTCGCGCTCGCCATCACGGCACTCAACCTCATCTGGAACTTCAACGCCTTCGCCCTGGTGTACGTGCTGACCAACGGAGGGCCGGGCGGACGGACCCGGCTGCCCATGCTCTTCGCGTACGAAGAGGCCTTCCGTTACGGGCAGTTCGGCTACGCGGCCGCCATGGGCTGCGTCATGGTCGCCGTCATCTCGGTGTTGCTCGCCTGCTACCTCGTGGGTCGGCTCAAGGGAGGCGACGAGACATGAGCGCGCTGCGCACCAGCAGGGCCGGCCGTGCCGGGCAGTACGCCGCGCTGGCCTGTTATCTGGTCTTCCTCGCCTTCCCGTTCCTGTGGCTGGTCTCCACCGCGTTCAAGCCCGCGCGGGAGCTGGGCTCGCTGCATCCCACCTGGATCCCCGAGGAGCCGACCCTCGACAACTTCCGGCAGGCCTTCGACGAACAGCCGCTGCTCCAGGCGGCGGCCAACAGTCTGCTCGCGGCCCTCGCCGCGGCCCTGACGGCCGTCGTCATAGCGACCCCCATGGCCTACGTGATGGCCCGCCACCGCGGGAGGCTGACCACCGCGGCCACCGGTTGGGTCGTGGTCAGCCAGGCGTTCCCGTTCGTCCTGGTGATCATTCCGCTGTTCCTGATCCTCAAGAACCTGCATCTGATCAACACCCTCTTCGGACTGATCATGGTCTATGTGGTCTGGTCGCTGCCGTTCGCGCTGTGGATGCTCGTCGGCTATGTGCGGGCCGTACCGGGAGAGTTGGAGGAGGCCGCCGCCGTGGACGGCGCCGGTCGGTTCCGGACGCTGGTCTCGGTGTCCGCGCCGCTGCTCGCGCCGGGGATCGTCGCCACCGCGCTCTTCGCGTTCATCACCGCGTGGAACGAGTTCTTCTTCGCGCTCGTCCTGCTCAAGACCCCGGAGAAACAGACCCTGCCGGTCGTCCTCACACACTTCCTCGGCGCGGAGGGCGTCGCCGACCTCGGGCCGCTCGCGGCGGCCGCGTTCCTCGCGACGCTCCCCTCGCTCGTCATCTTCGCGATCATCCAGAAGCGGATCACAGGCGGCATGCTGGCCGGGGCGGTGAAGAACTGATGCGCACACGACTGTTGCCGGCGGTCGTCGCCGCCCTCGCCCTGCTGCTCACCGGCTGCGGCGGGGACGGAGACCGCGCCGACGGAAAGATCAGACTCCGCTTCCAGTCCCTGGCGTGGCAGAAGGAGTCCGTCGACGCCAACAAGGAACTGGTCAAGGAGTGGAACGAGGCCCACCCCGACGTCCAGGTCGAATACGTCCAGGGCAGCTGGGACAGCGTGCACGACCAGTTGCTCACCTCGTTCGAGGGAGGCGAGGCGCCGGACATCATCCACGACGCCTCCGACGACCTCGCGGACTTCGCGTACGGGGGCTACCTGGCCGACCTGACCGATCTGCTGCCCGAGCGCCTCAAGGCCGACATCCCGCCGCAGAGCTGGCAGACGACCACCTTCGGCGACGGCGTCTACGGCGTGCCCTTCCTCCAGGAGCCCCGCGTCCTCATCGCCAACAAGAAGATCCTGCACGCGTCCGGGGTCCGCGTCCCGACGGCCGGGCGGCCGTGGAGCTGGGAGGAGTTCCGGCATGTGGCGAAGGACCTGACCGCGCACATGGGGGAGGGGAGGTACGGCATAGCCTGGCCGCTCAAGGAGCCGGTGTCCGTGACGCTCAACCTCGGCCTGTCCGCGGGCGGGCAGCTGTTCCACCGCGGGGCCGACGGCAAGGTCACCGTCCGGTTCACCGAGGGGGACGCGGTGGTGCCCCGGACCGTCCACGACCAGGTCAACGTCGACAGGAGCGCCTCGCGCAGCACGCTGGGCACGGGCGGTTCGGACACCCTGCCCGGCCTCTTCGGCGGCAAGTACGCCATGGTCCCGCTGGGGTTCTCCTACCGGCAGCAGATCGTCCAGCAGGCACCCGAGGGGTTCGAGTGGACAGTGCTGCCGGCTCCCGCGGGGCCGGGGGGACCGGCGCAGGGCGTGAGCCCGCAGACTTTGTCGGTGGCCGAGGACAGCCCGTACAAGGAGGAGGCGGCGCGGTTCATCGACTTCATGCTCCAGCCGCGGAACATGGTGCGGCTGGCGCAGGGCGACTGGATGCTGCCCACGGGGACCGAGGCGCTCGGCGACCCGGCCCTGCACACGGACAAGGACGGCTGGGCCGTGGGCGCCGAACTCGCCCGGCATCTCCGGTCGGCTCCGGCACAGTCGGTGCGCGGGTACCCGGAGTGGAAGGACAAGGTCGCGACCCCGGCGCACCAGGAGTACTACAGCGGAGCGATCGACGCCGGCGAGCTGCGCGAACGGCTGGTGACGGACGGCAATCTGGTGCTGGCGCGGTACCAGCGCTGAGTGCGGCCTGTCGGGGTCTGGTGGGGCTTTCCCCTACCCGCCCCTTCTCGTGAACGGGGCAAGCCCCGGGCCCCGTACCGCCCTTCAGGCGGTGTTCCGGGGCTCCGCCCCGTACCCCGCGCCTCAAACGCCGGCGGGGCTGGGTGGGTCCCGCGCCTCAGACGGCGGCGGGCTTGGGTGGGGTCCCGGGCTCAAACGTCGGCGGGCTGGGTGGGGCCCGCGCCTCAATGCCCAGCGCCTCAGTCGGGGGTGGAGATTGAGGCCGGGTCCGCCTTGGGAAGGCATGGCCGATTTCTTATTGCGAAACCTTGTTGAGTAAGTCACAGGTATGTGAAGGTCTTGATCTGAGCGCGTCAATCGGTCAGGGTTTCGAGTCAGCCCCCGGAGTTTTTACGGCCGCGGGGCAATCCCCCCACAAAAGTTGACGAGGAGACCCCTCTTCATGGCAACTCACAAGCGCTCGAACCGGATCACGCTCGCGGCGGCCGTTGCTGCCGTTGCAGCTGCAGCGGGTGCAACGCTTCTCGGCACGTCCTTCGCCGGCGCCGCGGCGCCCGCCGAGGGCAAGATCTACGGCGCCAACGCCGAAGGCGCCGTCGCGGGCAGCTACATCGTGATGCTCGACGAGAAGACCGACAAGAAGGAGTTGGCCGAGGAGTACGGCGGCACGCTGAAGCGCGACTACCGCTCCGCCATCAACGGCTTCTCCGCCGCCGGACTCTCGGAGACCGAGGCCAAGCGCCTGGCCGCCGACCCGGCGGTCGCCAAGGTCGTGCAGAACAAGAAGTTCACGATCAACGCGGACCAGCAGAACCCGCCGTCCTGGGGCCTGGACCGCATCGACCAGGCCGACACCGCCGGTGACAGCAAGTACACCTACCCGGACACCGCCGGCGAGGGCGTCACCGCGTACGTGATCGACACCGGAGTCCGCATCTCGCACAAGGACTTCGAGGGTCGCGCCACGCACGGCTTCGACGCCGTCGACAACGACGACAGCGCCGACGACGGCAACGGCCACGGCACGCACGTCGCCGGGACCATAGCCGGTGCCGCGCACGGTGTCGCCAAGAAGGCGAAGATCGTCGCCGTCCGCGTTCTCGACGACAACGGCTCCGGCACCACGGAGCAGGTCGTGGCGGGCATCGACTGGGTCACCCAGAACCACCAGGGCCCCTCCGTCGCCAACATGAGCCTCGGCGGCGGCGCCGACGAGGCCCTCGACGCGGCCGTCCGCAAGGCGATCGCCGCCGGTGTCACCTTCGGTGTCGCGGCGGGCAACGAGTCCAGTGACGCGAGCCAGGGCTCCCCGGCCCGCGTCCAGGAGGCCATCACGGTCGCCTCGTCCACGAAGGACGACGCCCAGTCGGACTTCTCCAACTTCGGCCAGATCGTGGACGTCTACGCGCCGGGCTCGGACATCACGTCCGCCTGGAACGACAGCGACGAGGGCACCAAGACCATCTCCGGCACCTCCATGGCGACCCCGCACGTCGTCGGCGCCGCCGCGGTCTACCTCGCCGGGCACCAGGACGCCACCCCGGCGGATGTCGCCAAGGCGCTCACCGACGGCGCCACGCCCGACAAGATCACCAACCCGTCCTCCGGCACGCCGAACAAGCTGCTGAAGGTCGTCGAGTGACCGAGGGCCCTTCCTCCGCTCGCACCTGACGCGGAGGAGGGCCCCTGGGGTGTCGTCCGGGCCGGTCCTCCCGCAGCCCGGCGGCACCCCTGCGGCGCGTGCGCCGCCGAGCCGGCGGCCCCCGTACCCTCCCCCACGGGGCACGGCGGCCGCCTTATCGTGTGGGCCATGACGAAGAGGTATGCGGCCCTGCTGCGCGGAGTCAACGTGGGCGGCAAGAAGAAGGTCCCCATGGCGGAACTACGCGCCGTGCTCGCACAGTTGGGGCACAGCGACATCGCCACCTACCTGCAGAGCGGCAACGTGGTCTTCAGCAGTGCGGCGGGCGACGAGCGGACGCTCGCCGCGGGGATCGAGGAAGCCGTCGAGCAGACCTTCGGCTTCCGGGTCGACACCCTGGTGCGCGGCGGCGCGTACCTGCGAGCGGTCGCCGACGCCTGCCCCTTCCCCGCCCACACGCTCCAGGGCAAGCAGCTGCACGTGACCTTCCTGTCCGAGCAGCTCGCGCCCGAGCGGCTGGAGTCCGTCGACGCCGAGGCCCTTCTGCCGGAGGAGTTCCGGCTCGGCGACCGGGTGGTGTACCTGTACACGCCGGACGGACTCGGCCGCTCCAAACTCGCCGAGGTGCTGGGCAGACCGAGCCTGTGGAGGGGCGTCGTGGCGACCAGCCGCAACTGGAACACCGTCGTCAAGCTGGTGGAGATGACCCGTGACTGACCTCGCGACCGATGCCGTGAACGCCGCGATGGAGGCGGAGTTCCGGCTGCTCGACCCGGCCGTGCGGGCCAGCCCCGATCTGCTCGCGCGGCTGCTCCACCCCGACTACGAGGAGTTCGGCACCTCGGGCCGGCTATGGACCCGTGAGTCGATCCTGTCCGCGCTGCGGGCACGGAGCGCGCCCTCGCCCCGGCCGATCACCACCTCCCGCATGAGGGGCGTGCAACTCGCGGCCGGCACGTGCATTTGACCTTCGACACCGAGGCGGGCGGCCACCGCGCCCACCGCAGCTCGATCTGCCGGCTGACCGGCGGCAACTGGCTGCTCTACTTCCACCAAGGCACACGCTTCGCGGAGACCGGAGACCCCGCGCCCCTCGCGGCGCGGTGACCCGCACTCCCCGCGCCGAAATGGCCCACGGGAACGGATGGCGAATGGCCCGCGGGGACGTGCCAATCCCCCTCTAGAGTCGACGACATGGACACCGCGCAGCACACCGACCGCCCCACCGGCTCCGAGAACACCGTCGTGGACTTCTACTTCGACCCGGTCTGCCCCTTCGCCTGGATCGCCTCCCGCTGGATCCTCGAGGTCGAGCAGGAGCGCGCGCTCGACCTCCGCTTCCGCCTGATGAGCCTGTACCTGCACAACATCGGCAACGAACTCCCCGACTGGTACCGCGATCTCGTGGACCGCTCCGTCGGCCCCGTGCGCGTCCTCGCGGCCGCCGCCCGGCAGCACGGCGACGGAGTGCTCCGCGACCTCTACACCGCACTCGGCACCCGGATCCACCGGGACCGGAACGAGGACTTCGACGCGGTCGTCGCCGAGTCCCTGGCCGAGCTCGGCCTGCCCGCCGCCCTGGCCGATGCGGCCCACGACCCGTCGTACGACGACGAGGTGCGCACGAGCCACGACACGGGCAAGGACCCCACCGCCGACGGGTACGTGGGCACACCCACCCTGCACGTCGACGGCACCGTCTGGTTCGGCCCGGTCCTCAACTCGATCCCCCGGGGCAAGGAGGCCGTCGCGCTCTTCGACAGCTTCCGGGTCCTCGCCGGCCACCCCGACCTCTTCGAGATCAAGCGCGCCCGCACCGGCAGCCTCGTCTTCGACTGACCGCGGCGCTGTCGCGCCTGTTCACCGCGTGATGGCTACGCGGTGAACGCCAGTGCGCCCTCCCGCGCTCGCGCCTCGTCGAAGCGGGTCAGCAGCAGACGGGCCAGCTCCGGCCCGGGGCCCAGCACATCGGCCAGCACGTCCGCGTCCCGCGCGCCCTCCGCGATGCGGTCCGGCAGGCGTCCGGGGGCGATCACGTACGGCGCGACCGCCACCCGGCGCACACCGAGGGCGCGCAGCTCGCGCACGGCGTCCTCGGTGCGGGGGAACCCCCCGGCGGAGACGGCGGAGGCGAACGCAGGTCGCACGGCGCACCAACCGGTGTGCCGCAGCTCCCGCGCTGTTTCGGCGATCACTGCGATCGACTCCGGGTCGGTGGAGCCCGCCGACGCCAGCACCAGGCCGGTCGAGCTCTTGTCGGCGGGGCCGAGCCCCGCCGCGTACAGCCGCCGGTGGACGGCGGACAGCAGCAGCGGCGACGGGCCGAGCACCTCGGCCTGCCGTATGCGCAGCGACGCGGGAGCCTCGCGCAGGACGGCGGGGATGTCGGCCTTCGCGTGGAAGGCACGCGTCAGCAGCAGCGGCAGCGCCACCACCTCGCGGACGTCCTCGGCGGCCAGACGGTCCAGCACGCCCGTCACCGACGGCAGGTTGAAGTCCAGGAAGCCGACCTCGACGCGCAGTCCCGGCCGCAGCGACCGCACGCCCCGGACGAGGGCGTGCACCGTCGCGGCATGGCGCGGGTCGCGGCTGCCGTGGGCGATCACCAGAAGGACGGGTGCGCCGGCGGCACCTCCGGACGGAGTTCGGGGAGGCTTCCCCGCGAGGGCGGCGGCGGGCGAGGGGCGTGCGGAACTGCGCATCGTGGACTCAGCTCCTGACGAGGAGACCGCGGCTGCGCAGCACCCACCGCTCCAGCGGACTGAAGATCAGCAGGTCGATCGCGATGCCGACGATCAGGATCAGGGCGATGGCGAGGAACACGCCGGGCATGTCGGCGTTGTTGCGCCCGTTCTCCAGCAACTGGCCGAGGCCGAGGCCCAGATCGGGGGAGGACGCGATGATCTCCGCGGCCATCAGCGACCGCCAGGAGAACGCCCAGCCCTGCTTCAGGCCCGCGACGTAACCGGGCAGCGCCGCCGGCAGCACGATGTGCCAGGCACCCTTCAGCCCGGTCGCACCGAGTGTGCGGCCCGCCCGCAGGAACAGCGGCGGCACCTGGTCCACGCCCGACACCAGGCCGTTCGCGATCGAGGGGACCGCGCCCAGCAGGATCACGGCGAACATCATCGAGTCGTTCAGACCCAGCCAGATCACGGCGGGCGGCACCCAGGCCACCGACGGCAGCGACTGCAGCCCGGACAGGATCGGCCCGATCGCGGCGCGGACGAACCGCACCCGGGCGACCAGCAGGCCGAGCGGCGTGCCGATCGCCAGTGCCAGCAGGAAGCCCAGCAGACCACGGGACACGCTGGTCCACACGACGTCGAACAGCGTGCCCTGCAGCCACATCTCGGACACGCTGTCCCACACCGCGGACGGCGCGGGCAGCTTGTACGCCTCCGTGACCTCCGCCCAGACCAGCAGCTGCCACACCACGAGCACCAGGGCGACGGCGGTCAGCGGCGGCAGCACCTTCCGCAGCAGCACCTCGCGCACCGGCGTACGGCTGACCTGCACCGCTTCCAGCGCGTCGAGACCGGCCTCGAGACCCGCGAGGTCGTCGTTCTTGACCGTGGCCTTCGCGGTCGTGTCAGTGCTGGCCATGTCGGCGGATCTCCCCACGCAGTTCTTCGGTGATCTCGAGGGACAGCTCCGCCACCGCGGAGTCCTCGATGCGCCGTGGCTGATCGATGTCCACGGTCCACTCCCGGGCGATGCGCCCCGGCCGCGACGACAGCAGCACCACGCGCTGCGCGAGCCGCACCGCCTCACGGACGTTGTGCGTCACGAAGAGCACCGACACGTTCGTCTCCCGCCAGATGCGGGTCAGCTCGTCGTGCAGCACGTCGCGCGTGATGGCGTCCAGCGCCGCGAACGGCTCGTCCATCAGCAGCAGCTGGCTGTCCTGCGCCAGCGCGCGAGCCATCGCGACCCGCTGCCGCATGCCGCCCGACAGCTCGTGCACCCGCTTGCCGTACGCGCCGCCGAGCCGCACCAGCTCCAGCAGCCGCTCGGCCTCCGGGCGGCGTCGCGCCTTCGGCACGCCGCGCAGGCGCAGCGCAAGCTCGATGTTCTTGCCCGCGCTCAGCCACGGGAACAACGCATGCTCCTGGAACATCAACGCGGGCCGGCCCCCGGGGGTCTCGATCGACCCCGCCGTCGGCCGGTCGAGCCCCGCGACCAGGTTGAGCAGCGTCGACTTACCGCAGCCCGAGGCCCCGAGGAGGGTGACGAACTCGCCCGGAGCGACATCGAGCGTGATGTCGTCCAGGACGAGCTGGGTGCCGGCGGGCCCGGCGAAGGACTTGGAGACATGCCCGATCCGGGCCGCGTACTCGGTGCGCACGCGGTCGTCGGCCTTGGCGATGGCAGTGGCCATGGTCGTCACCTCCTGGGAACTCGGCTGGTTGCGGTGCTCAACTGACGCCGAGCCCGGCGTCGGCGACGGCGGGCCGGCCCTCGGCTTCGAGGATCTTGTTCAGCGGCCGCAGGTCGTAGATGCCGGCGAGGTCGGGCTGCTGAAGCAGACCGGCCTTCACCGCGTGGCCCGCCTGCGCGTCGAGCGTCGCGGCCAGCGGGTCGTCGGTGAACTGGATCGACGGCCAGGCGGGGTCGATCACCTTCGCCGGCAGCGCCTTGCCGGTGAGCTCCTGGAGCTTGGCGTTGGCGGAGGCCTTCGCCTTGTCCGGGTTGGCGTTGATCCACTCGTTGGTCTTCACCGTGCCGCGCAGGAAGGCCTCGACGACGGCCGGGTGCTCCGCGAGGAACTTCTGCGACACGATCACGTTCGTGATGACGAACTTCTTGCCGGGCCACAGCGTCGACTCGTCGAGAAGCACCTTCGCGCCGTCGCTGACCAGCTTCGACGCGGTCGGCTCCGGCACCCACGCGCCGTCGACGGAGCCGGACAGATAGGCGTTCGGCGTGACCTTGTTCTCCATGCGGACCACGGAGACATCGCCCTTGCCGCTCTCCGGGTCGACCTTCCAGCCCTTCGCGGCGATCCAGTTGAGGAACGCCACGTCCTGGGTGTTGCCGAGCTGTGGGGTGGCGATCCTCTTGCCCTTGACGTCGTCCAGGGTCTTGATCTTCTTCGGGTTCACGACCAGCTTGACGCCACCGGAGGCCGAGCCCCCGATGATCCGCAGGCTCTTGCCCTGGGACTTCACGTAGCCGTTGACCGCGGGCGAGGGGCCGATGAAACCGATGTCGATCGAGCCGGCGTTGAGCGCCTCGATCTCGGACGGACCCGCGTTGAACGCCGCCGTCGACAGCTGCGTGCCGCCGAGCTCCTGCTGGATGATGCCCTCCTGGTCGCCGACCAGGGCGGTCGCGTGCGTCAGGTTCGGGAAGTACCCGACCCTGACGGTGTCCAGGCCGTCGATCTTCTTGCCCTTGGCGGCGGGAGCGACCTTGTCGGCCTTCGCCTGGGAGCCGTAGCCGCACGCGGTGAGGGCGATGGCGAGGAGCGGCAGGGCGGCCGCGGCGGCGAGGCCGCGGCGGACGGTGGTGCGGGTGGCTGGCACGGGAGGCTGTCCTCTCGTTGGCCCGGTCGGCGCGTCGGTTCAGGTGGGACGCGGCCGGGTCGTCGGCGGTCTTCGTCGGTGCTGGGTGCGGGGAGTGCGGGCGCGCAAGCCGCGGACCTGCGGCAGTTCAGTCATCGCGCACATCGCGCCACCCCGCCTCTGCCCGCGCCGAGGGCCCCGCTGCCGACGCGGCCGCCCTCCTTGGCGAAGGTTCCGAAGACATCGGTCATGTCAGAAGTCCCAGCCGTCGTCGGCCTTGTCCCGGACGGGCTCCGGCGAGGCGAACGACTCGCCGACCATGCCCGCGGTGAGCGTGGTGCCGTCGGCCGGGTCGATCAGGATGAACGCGCCGGTGCGGCGCGAGTCCGCGTACGAGTCGAGCGGCAGCGGCTCGGCCGTACGGATCTTGACGCGGCCGATGTCGTTGGCGACCAGCTGACCCGGGTGCGGGTGCAGGGAGAGGTCGTCGAGGGTCAGCCGCGACGGGATGTCCTTGACGATCGCCTTGACCGTGCGGGTGCCGTGCTTGAGCAGCACGCGGTGGCCGACGGTCAGGGGCTGGTCGGCGACGTGGCAGACGGTCGCCTCGACGTCCTGGGTGGTCGGGGGCGCGTCCTTGCTCGGCACGATCAGGTCGCCGCGCGAGATGTCGACGTCGTCCTCCAGCAGGAGGGTCACCGACTGGGTCGTCCAGGCCACGTCGACCGGCTTGCCCAGCAGGTCGATGCCGGCGATGCGCGTCGTGCGGCCCGAGGGCAGCACGGTCACCTCCTCGCCGACCCGGAAGGTGCCGGCCGCGATCTGGCCCGCGTAGCCCCGGTAGTCCGGGTGCTCGACGGTCTGCGGCCGGATCACGTACTGCACGGGCAGCCGGGCGTGGCAGTGGCTCAGGTCGTGGCTGACCGGCACCGTCTCCAGGTGCTCCAGCACGGTCGGGCCGCCGTACCAGTCCATGTTCGCGGACGCGTCCACGACGTTGTCGCCGGCGAGCGCGGAGATCGGGATCGCGGTGACCTCGGGGACGCCCAGCTCGGTCGCGTACGCCGTGAACTCCTCGGCGATCGCGGCGAACACGGACTCCGCGTAGTCGACGAGGTCCATCTTGTTGACGGCGAGGACCACGTGCGGAACGCGCAGCAGCGCGGCGATCGCCGCGTGGCGGCGGGTCTGCTCGACGACGCCGTTGCGGGCGTCGACCAGGATCACCGTGAGCTCGGCCGTGGACGCGCCGGTCACCATGTTGCGCGTGTACTGCACGTGGCCCGGCGTGTCGGCGAGGATGAACCGGCGGCGCGCGGTGGCGAAGTAACGGTACGCCACGTCGATCGTGATGCCCTGCTCGCGCTCGGCCCGCAGACCGTCGGTGAGCAGCGCCAGGTCGGGCGCCTCCTGGCCGCGGTTACGGGAGGCGTGCTCGACGGCCTCCAGCTGGTCGGTGAGGACCGACTTGGAGTCGTGCAGCAGCCGGCCCACCAGCGTGGACTTGCCGTCGTCGACGGACCCGGCGGTGGCGAAGCGCAGCAGGGTGGTGGCCGAAAGCTGCTCGGCCAGCTGCTCGGTGGTGCTGGTCATGTCTAGAAGTACCCTTCGCGCTTGCGGTCTTCCATCGCGGCCTCGGACAGCTTGTCGTCGGCGCGGGTCGCGCCCCGCTCGGTGAGGCGGGAGGCGGCGATCTCGGCGATCACGGCGTCCAGCGTGGTGGCGTCGGAGTCGACGGCGCCGGTGCAGGACATGTCGCCGACGGTGCGGTAGCGGATGAGCCGCTTCTCGGTCGTCTCCGACTCCTTCGGGCCGCCCCACTCGCCCGCGGTCAGCCACATGCC
Source organism: Streptomyces sp. 5K101 (assembly GCF_046506645.1). NCBI lineage: Bacteria > Bacillati > Actinomycetota > Actinomycetes > Kitasatosporales > Streptomycetaceae > Streptomyces > Streptomyces sp. 5K101. The sequence goes on from NZ_JBKFFO010000003.1 coordinate 285,478, forward strand.
GGCACGCTTGAACACCTCGCGCTCGTGGGCGAAGTAGATCTCCGGCAGCTCGATCCGCTCCCGCTGGATGTACTGCCACACGTCCAGCTCGGTCCAGTTGGACAGCGGGAAGACGCGGACGTGCTCGCCGGGGGCGTGGCGGCCGTTGTAGAGCTGCCACAGCTCGGGGCGCTGCCGGCGCGGGTCCCACTGCGAGAACTCGTCACGGAGGCTGAACACCCGCTCCTTGGCGCGGGCCTTCTCCTCGTCGCGGCGGCCGCCGCCGAACACCGCGTCGAAGCGGTGCTGCTGGATGGCCTCGGTCAGCGGCACGGTCTGCAGCGGGTTGCGCGTGCCGTCGGGGCGCTCGCGCAGCTTGCCCGCGTCGATGTACTCCTGCACGGACGCGACATGCAGGCGCAGCCCGTGCTTCTTCACCGTGCGGTCGCGGTACTCGATGACCTCGGGGAAGTTGTGCCCGGTGTCCACGTGCAGCAGCGTGAAGGGGATCGCGGCGGGCCGGAACGCCTTCAGCGCGAGGTGCAGCATGACGATGGAGTCCTTGCCGCCGGAGAACAGGATCACCGGCCGCTCGAACTCGCCCGCCACCTCGCGGAAGATGTGCACCGCCTCGGACTCGAGCGCGTCGAGGTGGGAGAGGGCGTACGGGCTGTCGGTGCCCTCGTGGACGGTGGCGACGGTCGTCACAGGAGACCCCTTTCGGTCAGCAGGGCGTGGACCGCCTGGGCGGACTCCTGCACGGTCTGGTTCTGGGACTCGATCCGCAGATCGGGCGACTCGGGCTCCTCGTACGGGTCGTCGACCCCGGTCAGCCCGCTGATCTCGCCGGCCGCCTGCCTGGCGTACAGCCCCTTCACGTCGCGCACCGAGCACACCTCCACCGGAGTGGCGACATGCACCTCGACGTACGCGGTGCCCTCCTGCTGGTGGCGCTTGCGCACGGACTCACGGCTGTCGGCGTACGGGGCGATGACCGGGACGAGCACCTTCACGCCGTTGGACGCGAGCAGTTCGGCGACGAAGCCGATGCGCTGCACGTTGGTGTGCCGGTCCTCGCGGCTGAAGCCGAGGCCCGCCGAGAGGAACTCGCGGATCTCGTCGCCGTCGAGCAGCTCGACCCGGTGGCCCTCCTCGCGCAGCCTGCCCGCGAGCTCGTACGCGATGGTGGTCTTGCCGGCGCTCGGCAAACCCGTGAGCCAGATGGTGGCTCCGGACACGTCGTTCTCCTGGTCGTTCCGAGTGTTCGTCATCAGCCGTGCAACCCGCATTCCGTCTTGCCCCGCCCGGCCCAGCGGCCGGCGCGCGCGTCCTCTCCCGCCAGCACCCGGCGGGTGCAGGGGGCGCAGCCGACGGACGTGTAGCCGTCCATGAGCAGCGGATTTGTCAGGACACCGTGCTCGGCGACGTAGGCGTCCACGTCGTCCTGGTTCCAGCGGGCGATCGGCGAGATCTTGACCTTCTGCCGCTTCTCGTCCCAGCCGACGACGGGGGTGTCCGCCCGGGTCGGGGACTCGTCGCGGCGCAGGCCGGTGGCCCATGCGGCGTAGTGGGTCAGGCCCTCTTCGAGGGGCTTGACCTTGCGCAGGGCGCAGCACAGGTCGGGGTCGCGGTCGTGCAGCCTGGGGCCGTACTCGGCGTCCTGCTCGGCCACGGTCTGGCGCGGCGTGAGCGTGATGACGTTGACGTCCATCACGGCGTCCACGGCGTCCCGCGTGCCGATCGTCTCCTCGAAGTGGTAGCCGGTGTCGAGGAACACGACGTCCACACCGGGGAAGACGCGCGAGGCGAGGTGGGCCACGACCGCGTCCTCCATCGAGGAGGTGACACAGAAGCGCTTGCCGAAGGTGTCGGCGGCCCACTTCAGGATGTCGAGCGCCGAGGCGTCCTCGAGGTCGCGGCCCGCCTGCTCGGCCAGCGTCTTGAGGTCCTGACCGGACTGAACCGTCGTCATGTCGTTTCCCCTCCACCGTCGTCGATCCGAAGCCCGCGGGACAGGAGCCCGAGGAACTTCAGCTGGAAGGCCCGATTGCACGCCGCGCATTCCCAGGCGCCGTGGCCCTGCTCACTGGGCCGAAGGTCCTCGTCCCCGCAGTAGGGGCAGTAGAAGGGGGCGGCGCGCTCGCTCATGAGAGGGCCTCCTCGGAGGCGCGTGCCGCCCACGTCGCGAAGCGCTCGCCGTCCTCGCGCTCCGCCTGGAAGCGCTTGAGGACCCGCTCCACGTAGTCGGGCAGCTCGTCGGAGGTGACCTTCAGGCCGCGCACCTTGCGGCCGAAGGCAGGCTCCAGACCGAGTGCGCCGCCCAGGTGCACCTGGTAGCCCTCGACCTGGTTGCCCTCGTCGTCGAGGACCAGCTGGCCCTTGAGACCGATGTCCGCGACCTGGATGCGCGCGCAGGCGTTGGGGCAGCCGTTGATGTTGATGGTGAGGGGCTGGTCGAACTCCGGGAGGCGCCGCTCCAGTTCGTCGATGAGCGTGGAGCCGCGGCCCTTGGTCTCGACGATCGCCAGCTTGCAGAACTCGATGCCGGTGCAGGCCATGGTGCCCCGCCGGAACGGCGACGGCTTGACCTGGAGGTCCAGCGCCTCCAGACCGGAGACCAGCGAGTCGACCTGGTCCTCGGCGACGTCGAGCACGATCATCTTCTGCTCGACGGTGGTGCGCAGGCGGCCGGAGCCGTGCGCCGCCGCCAGATCGGCGATCTTGGTGAGGGTGGCGCCGTCGACGCGGCCCACACGCGGGGCGAAGCCGACGTAGAACCGGCCGTCCTGCTGGCGGTGGACGCCGACGTGGTCGCGCCAGTGCTCGACCGGCTGCTCCGGAGCGGGGCCGTCGACCAGCTTGCGCTTCAGGTACTCGTCCTCCAGCACCTGGCGGAACTTCTCGGCGCCCCAGTCGGCGACGAGGAACTTCAGGCGGGCGCGGTTGCGCAGGCGGCGGTAGCCGTAGTCCCGGAAGATCGAGATGACGCCTTCCCAGGCGTCCGGGACCTCGTCGAGGGGCACCCAGGCACCCAGGCGCACGCCCAGCTTCGGGTTGGTGGACAGGCCGCCGCCCACCCACAGGTCGAAGCCCGGACCGTGCTCGGGGTGGTGCACCCCGACGAAGGCGACGTCGTTGATCTCGTGCGCCACGTCCAGCAGCGGGGAGCCGGAGATCGCGGTCTTGAACTTGCGCGGCAGGTTGGAGAAGTCCTTGTTGCCGATGAACCGGCGGTGGATCTCGTCGATGGCCGGGCTGCCGTCGACGATCTCGTCCGCGGCGATGCCGGCCACCGGGGAACCGAGGATCGTCCGCGGGGTGTCGCCGCAGGCCTCGGTCGTCGACAGGCCGACGGCCTCCAGCCGGCGCCAGATCTCGGGGACGTCCTCGATGCGGATCCAGTGGTACTGGACGTTCTGCCGGTCGGTGAGGTCGGCGGTGCCGCGCGCGAACTCCTGCGAGATCTCGCCGATGACGCGCAGCTGCTCGGTGGTCAGCCGGCCACCGTCGATGCGCACCCGCAGCATGAAGAATTCGTCGTCCAGCTCCTCCGGCTCCAGGATCGCCGTCTTGCCGCCGTCGATCCCGGGCTTGCGCTGGGTGTACAGGCCCCACCAGCGCATACGGCCGCGCAGGTCGGCGCCGTCGATGGAGTCGAAGCCGCGGTGGGCATAGATCGTCTCAATGCGTGTCCGCACATTGAGACCGTCGTCGTCCTTCTTGGTCTGCTCGTTCGCGTTGAGCGGCGTGTGGTGGCCCATGGCCCACTGGCCCTCGCCGCGGTGGCGTCCGGCCTTGCGTCGAGACGTGGCGGAGACGGGCTTTTCAGGGGTGGCGGCCATGGCGGTATGTCCTTCGAGACTGCAGGAGGGCGGCTCTGAGCTGCACACTCGCGACGAGGGCGCGATAGTGCGCAGGGCGGGGCGAAGAAGGTCGAAAGCGCGGCTGTGCTGGGCTGTCAGCAGGCCGGACAGATTGCGCTGGACATGCGGCCGAGGTCGACGTGCCGCCGACTCACCAAGGCAATTCCAGTGCTAGACATGACGGAAGCGTGGCATGGGAGTTTGGACCCAGTCCACCGTTATCCAGGATGTGGACAGCGGTGTCCCGCATGGTGGGACGCTGTGTCCTGGGTCACGGGCGCGCGGGCCGGTGTCCCGGCCGCGCTGACGCCCGGCGGCGCCGGCGCCGTGCCGGGCTGGGGCGGGGGTTGCGTCCCGGCCGCCGGCCGGTGGCGGGGCACGGCCTGCGGCCGTGTCCTCAAGCGCCGGACGGGCTGGGGATGCGCCGCGTCGGGCGGCCGACGCCGCGCCGGGCCGGGGGTTGCCTTCCGGCTGCCGGCCGGTGGCAGGGGACGGCCTGCGGCCGTGTCCTCAAGCGCCGGACGGTCTGGGGATGCGTCGGGCCGGGGGTTGTGTCCTGGCCGCCGGCCGGTGGCGGGGCACGGCCTGCGGCCGTGTCCTCAAGCGCCGGACGGGATGGAAGTGGCACCGGGCCAGGGGCCGGGGGGCGTCCCCAGGGGCTCTTCCTCCTCGACCTTGGTGTCGAAGACCGTGAAGCCGCGGCGCAGATAGTTGTCCAGCGCGTGCGGGCCGTCCTTGGAGCAGGTGTGCAGCCACACCCGCTTGGTCTGCGGCAGGCCCGGCCAGCGGTCGGCCAGGTCCCAGGCCCGGGCGACGCCGTACGACAGCAGGTGCCCGCCGATCCGCCGGCCCCGGAAGGCCGGGACCAGCCCGAAGTAGACGATCTCCACCGTGCCCTCGTCCTGCGCCTGGAGTTCGACGTAACCGGCCGGCGTCCCCCTGTCGTAGGCCACCCACGTCTCGACACCCGGACGCTCCAGCCACTCCCGCCAGTCGGCGTAGGTCATGCCCAGGCGGTCCGTCCAGTGGATGTCACCGCCGACGGCCGTGTAGAGGAAGCGGCTGAACTCGGGCGAGGGGACCTCCGCCCGGGCGATCCGTATGTCCCCGTCGGGCGCCGACGCCGGTCGCTGGTCGGCGGGCGAGGTCTGCTCCAGGGACCACGTGGTCACAGTGATGCTCATGCGCGCCAGACAATCACGACGACGGGTTACGGCCAAGCGCCGGTCAGGCCGCCCGGGCCCGCCGGACCGCCTGAGCCGTCGAGTGCGGCAGCAGGTCGCCGGGCCGGTCCGGCGCCACCACCTCCACCTCCAGCTCCTCGGTGAACCGGTACGGCCGGTGCGCCAGAACCTGCGCGAGACGGCGTCGCAGCCGCGACATCTCGGCCCGCACGGTCACCGTCCGCGTGCGGTCCCCGAACAGGTCCTCCGCCAGCTGCGCCGCGCTGCGCCCGTCCCGGTGCAGCGCCAGCAGGTACAGCAGCTCGGCATGGCGGGGACTGAGCTCGTACGTCCAGCTGCCGGAACCGCCCGACACCGCCACCGAGGGCTGCCGCGGCCTGCTCAGGTCCAGCACCACCCGGCCCGGCGCCAGCGGCTCGGCATCCTTGTCGTCCACCCGTACCAGCCAGCCGCCGGGCAGCGGTTCCACCGTGCACATCCCCAGCGACGGCAGCCACAGCCGCCCCGCCCGCACCGCCTTCGGCAGCGTGAGCCGGCCCGGCGGAGCCATGCCGGTCACCGCGGCGGTCCAGCCGTTGCCGTCCACGGCCAGCGCCCGGCCGCCGATCCGGCCCAGCAGCGGGGCCGCCGCGCTGCGCAGCCGGTCCAGCGCTTCGTGGTGGCGGTTGCGCAGCTCGGCCTCGGCGAGCCTGGTGACCGAGGTGACGAGGGCGAGCGTGGCCGGATGCATCGTGGACAGCGGTCCGCTGATGTCGACGACGCCGATCAGCTTCCCGTCGCGCGGATCGGTGACCGGAGCGCCCGCGCAGGTCCAGGTGTGGTGGGTGGAGACGAAGTGCTCTGCCGAGTGCACCTGGACCGGGCGGCGCGTCACCAGGGCGGTGCCGACGCCGTTCGTGCCGACCAGCCCCTCCGACCAGTCCGCGCCGAGGACGAAGCCGTGACCGTCTCCCTTGCGCAGCACGGCCGTGCTGCCCTCCCGCCACAGCAGCCGGGCCTCCGCGTCGGAGATGACCATGATGTGCTGCGCCGCCTCCGCGATGGACACGAGACCGTCGCGGAGCACGGGCAGCACATCCAGCAGCGGCGAGGTCAGCCTGCGGCGTTCGATCTCCTCCAGCGGCAGCAACCCGGCCCTGCGGTCCTTGTCCGGGTCCACCCCGCCGCGCAGCATCCGCTGCCACGACTCGTCGATGTCCGTGCGTGGGCCCACCCGCGGCCGGCGCCCGGAGAGGGCCGCGTCCCGTACGCCCTTCAGCAGCCGGAGGGCGTCCCCGGTGTCCATGGCCGCAAGCCGCGCAAGGTCGAGCGATGTGTCGTGCACTGGGTCCTCCTCGATGACGCCAGCGTCCGGAGCGGGGGTGGCTGGGGCGTGTGCCCGGCCATCCTCCCGCGCCCCGGGCACAGCGCGCTGCCATATGCCACACAAGGATGCAACCCTTTGCAACCGTCGCGAACGGGCGTGCGGATGTACGAAGGTGACGGAACACCGGTCCGCCGGTGGGGTGGTGCCGTGTCGGCGCAGCACCACCCGACAAACGTCACGGGCGCGGGCCGTCGCACCACGGCCCGCGCCCGTTCGACGTCACACCGAGGCGCGCGCCCGCTCCACCACCGACGCCAGGTCCAGCGAATGCGGCAGCGTCCCGAACGCCGACCCCCAGTCACCGCCCAGCCGCGAGGCACAGAACGCGTCGGCGACCTCGGGCGGCGCCCAGCGCACCAGCAGTGACCCCTGCAGCACCAGCGCCATGCGCTCGACCAGCCGCCGCGCCCGCGCCTCGATGCCGTCCAGGTCGGCGAGCTCCGTCAGCAGATCCTTGATGGCCGCATCCAGCCGGTGGTCCGCGCCCCGCGCCGTGCCGACCTCCTGGAGGAAGGCGTTCAGCGCCTGCGGCTCCCTCTGCAGCGCGCGCAGCACGTCCAGGGCCTGGACGTTACCCGAGCCCTCCCAGATCGAGTTGAGCGGCGACTCGCGCAGCAGCCGGGGCATGCCCGACTCCTCCACGTAGCCGTTGCCGCCCAGGCACTCCAGCGCCTCGGCCACGACCGGCGTGCACCGCTTGGTCACCCAGTACTTGGCCGCGGGCACCGCGAGCCGCAGGAACGCCCGCTCCTCCTCGGTGTCCGCGTCGTACGCCGCGGCCAGCCGCAGCCCCAGCGTCGTCGCCGCCTCCGACTCGAGCGCCAGATCGGCCAGCACATTGCGCATCAGCGGCTTGTCGACGAGCAGCCCGCCGAAGGCGCTGCGGTACGTCGCGTGGTGCACGGCCTGTGCCACGCCCTGCCGCATCAGGGCGGCCGAGCCGAGGACGCAGTCGAGCCGGGTCGCGGCCACCATCTCGATGATGGTGCGCACCCCGCGGCCCTCGTCGCCGACCCGCCTGGCCCACGTGCCGTCGAACTCGACCTCGCTGGAGGCGTTGGACCGGTTGCCGAGCTTGTCCTTGAGCCGCTGGATCCGGAAGACGTTGCGCGTCCCGTCCTCCAGCACCCGGGGCACCAGGAAGCAGGTCAGCCCCCCTGGCGCCTGGGCGAGGACCAGGAAGCCGTCGCTCATCGGCGCGGAGCAGAACCATTTGTGACCTGTCAGCACGTACTCGCCGTCGGCGGCCAGCGGCTCGGCGCGCGTGGTGTTCGCGCGCACGTCGCTGCCGCCCTGCTTCTCGGTCATGCCCATCCCGAACAGCGAGCCGCCCTTCTCGGCCGCCGGGCGCAGACCCTCCTCGTACACCGTCGACGTCAGCCGCGGCTCCCACACCGCGGCGAGCGCCGGATCCGTCCGCAGGGCCGGCACCGAGGCATGGGTCATCGACAGGGGGCAGCCGTGCCCGGCCTCGGCCTGGGTCCACACCAGGAATCCGGCGGCCCGGCGCACGTGCCCGGCCGGCCGGTTCCACGCGCTCACCAGGCCCGCCGAGACGCCGTGGCCCAGCAGCCGGTGCCAGGCCGGATGGAACTCGACCTCGTCGATCCGGTTCCCGTAGCGGTCGTGGGTGCGCAGCTTCGGCGGGTTCTCGTTGGCCTGCGTCCCCCATTCCTGGGCCTGCGCCGAGCCCGCCGTCCGCCCCAGTGCGGACAGCTCCTCGCGCACCTCGTCCCGGAGGCCGGGACCGACATGCCGGTCGACCGCCTCCGCGAGAGCCCGGTCGGCGCTGTAGACGTCGTACCCCACCAGGGGCGGAGCCTGGTTGGTCACTGTGTGGGTGCTGTCTGCCATGCGGATACGGTAAGGAGGTGCAGGCAGCAAATGAAACACCCGAGCGGCCCCATGGGCGGCTCCATCGAGCCCGAGTCCTCTACCGCAACGTCTCCAAGCGGAAGATGGCATGGCTGCTGCTCAAGGACACCGTCAATTCCTGCATCGAGTACCGGATCCTGGGCCTGGCCGCCGAGGCGGCGTTCTTCACGCTCCTGTCGGTGCCGCCCCTGATGCTCGGTCTTCTGGGCCTGCTCGGCTACATCGACGACTGGACCAACACCACCACCGTCGCCTCGATCGAGGAGAACATCCTCACCGCCGTCGGCACCGTCCTCTCCGACCGGGGCGTCAACGACATCGCCAAACCGCTGCTGGAGGACGTCACCCAGGGCGGCAGGCCGGACCTCATCTCCATCGGTTTCGCCATCGCCCTCTGGTCGGGCTCCCGCGCGGTCAACGTCTTCATCGACACGATCACCGTCATGTACGGGCTGGACGGGCACCGCGGCATCGTGGCGACGCGGCTCCTGGCGTTCCTGCTCTACATCATCGCCCTGCTGATCGGCGCGGTGGTGCTGCCGCTCGCCGTCGTCGGCCCGGACCGGGTGGTGGAGCTGATGCCGTGGGGCACGGAAGTGGTCCAGCTCCTCTACTGGCCGGTGGTGATCCTGCTCTCCATCGCCTTCCTCACCACCCTGTACCACGTGTCCGTGCCCGTGCGCTCGCCCTGGGTGGAGGACGTGCCGGGAGCGCTCGTGGCGCTCGGGATGTGGGTGCTCGGCAGCTTCCTGCTCCGCATCTACCTGACCAGCACCGTCGAGGGCCCCACGATCTACGGCTCGCTCGCGGCGCCCATCGCCTTCCTGCTGTGGATCGGCATCTCGGCCTTCGCCGTGCTCGTCGGCGCGGCCGTCAACGCCGCCATCGACCGTGTCTGGCCCTCGGTCGCCACGGCCGCGGCCCGCGCCGCCAACGAGCGCGCCCGCGCCGCGCACGCCGCCGAGCTGCTGGCGCGGGCGAGGGCGGCTCATGTGTACGAGGACGACGAGGACGACGAGGACGAGGGCGGCGGCGACATGCCGTCCGAGTTCCCCGAGCGCTGGTCGAGGTTCCTGCCGCCGGACGACGTGAAGTCCCGCCTGCACACCGGGCGGGACAACGGCAGGGACGGCCGCGGCAACGGCAGGGACGAGGTCCGCGACGACGGGCAGGACGGCCACGCCTGACCGCCGGACCGCGTCCTGTCCTCGGTCGTATGTACCGGGAACGGCCCGCACGCATGGACGGCACTGTCGTCTGGACCAGGACGGTGCACCGGCACGACGGCCCCGTGCACCCGGTGCTCCCCGACGGCTGCATGGACCTGTTGTGGAACGGGGACCGGCTGCTCGTCGCGGGCCCCGACACCGCGGCCCACATCCCGGACGGCGGGGCCCGGACGCTCTGGGCGGGCCTGCGCTGCGCGCCCGGCGCCGCGCCCGCGTTCTTCGGCGTCCCGGCCCACGAAATGCGCGACCGGCGGGTGGAGCCGGCCGATCTGTGGGGCACGGCGCGGGCCCGCCGCCTCGCCGAACGCGTCGGCGACGCCGCCGGCCCGGCCGCCGGACTGGAGACCGTGGCGCTCGCGCGGGCCGCGCAGGCACCGCCGCCGGACCCGCTGCTCGCGCGGATCGTCGGCCATCTCGACGCGGGCGGGACCCTCGCGGCGGCGGAGGAGGCGGCCGGACCCGGCGCCCGGCAGCTGCACCGGCGCTCCCTGGACGCCTTCGGCTACGGCCCCAGGACGCGAGACGACGAGACCGCTGGCGTCGAAGCGGGCCCCCGCGCGTACGGACGGTCCCGTCGGGGCAGGGAACCGGCGACGCACGTGCCGATGGCCGAGTGGAGGCGCAATGGCGTACGACGACGGATGGCAGTTCCCGGACGACCGCGGCCGCCTGGCCACGGCGGCACGCACACCCGCGCGGATCACCGCCTACATACAGGCGGGGGCCGCCCTGTACGACCACGGTCTACGGCCGGCGAGCGTCTTCGGCTCCGCCCACGACGGCACCGACGCCGACCCGGCCAAGGCCGGCGCCCTGCCACTCGGCTCCGTCGGCTACCTCGGCCCGGGCCCCGCCCTGAGCGCCGACGACATCCTGCGCTCCGGGCCGGACCTCGTGGTGGCGGTCGCGTACGGCTCCGACCACGTCTACGGGCTCGACTCCGATACGGCCAAGCACCTCGAGGAGCGCGTTCCCCTCGTCGTCCTGGACGTCGGGCAGGGGCGCCCGCTCGACGGGACGCGGGAGCGGTTCGGCGCGCTGGCCGCCTCGCTCGGCGCCGGCGAGGACGCGACGGCGGAGGCCGGACTGACCGGCGCGCGGGCGCGGTTGGACGCAGCGGCGGGCCGGGCGCCCGAGGCCCGCCTCCTCGCCCTGTCACCCGCCGGCGACGACACCGTGCACCTGGCCCGGCCCACCGCGTGGCCCGACCTGCGGGCCCTGACCGGCCACGGGGTGCGCACGGCCGAGCCCGGCCCCGGTCCCGGCGTGAACTGGTCCACCACCGACTGGACGGCGGCCGAGCGACTGGAGCCCGACGTCGTGCTGGTCGACGTACGGGCCAATGCCGTGCCGGTGGACCGCCTGGCCGGGCCCGGCGGCCGGTGGGCCGCCACGGCACGCTCCCGTATCGTGCCGTGGAACCCGGAACTCCCGTGCAGCGCCCGCGCCCACGCCGCGTTCTTCACGGCGGTGGCCGAGGCGCTGGAGAGCCGCTGACCCGCCCCCTCGGCGCAACCGCCCGGACGCCCACGGCACTCTATGGGGTGTGACCTCCACCCTCCCTCAGCAAACGCAACTCCCCACCAGGCCGGGCCACATGATCGTGTGTGGTGACGACACCCTGGCGCACCGGCTCGCCGCCGAACTGCGCGACGTCTACCGGGAGCGGGTCACGCTCGTGGTGCCCGTGGCGGGCGCGCCGAGAGGTTCCGAACCGTCGTCGCCGGGCCGGGTCAGGGCGTCCGCCCTGTTCGGGCGGGTGTCGGCCGCCATGACCCGCGCGGTCGCCCCGCCCGTCGCGCCCGGCGACACCCCGCCGGCCGACCTCCCGCGCGTCCTGCAGACCCCGCAGCTGGACGAGGACGTGCTGCTGGAGGCCGGGGTCGAGGACGCCGCCGCCCTCGCGCTCGTCCACGACGACGACGAGACCAACATCCGCACCGCGCTCGCCGCCCGCCGCCTCAACCCGCGTCTGCGGCTGGTGATCCGCCTCTACAACCGCAAGCTCGGCCAGCACCTGGAACAACTCCTCGACCAGGCCGCCGCCTTGGCCGATCCGGGGATGGATCCGGAGAAGCTGGACGCCTCCACGACCGTCCTGTCGGACGCGGACACCGCCGCACCGGCGCTCGCCGCGACCGCGGTCGCCGGGACGAGCAAAGTGGTACGGGCCGACGGCCTGCTGCTGCGGGCCGTCGAACGCACGCCGCCCGCCCGGGGCGAGGTCGCCGACCCCGGGCTGTGCACCCTCGCGCTGCTGTCGTCGACCACCAACGACCCGGCGGGCGAGGAGGGTTCGGACCGCAGCGGCCAGGACGGTCCGCGGCTGCTCCCCGACGACCGGAGCGTCGCGGCCGCCACCGGGCGCGGCACCGTCGTGCTGGAGGCCATCTCGCACACCGCACCGGGCCGTGCGCCCGGGCCGCTCTCGGGCCGGGGCGCACCCCTTGGACAGCTCTTCTCGCGGCGGCTGCGCTGGTCGCTCGCGGGACTCGGCGCGGCCGTCGTCGGCCTCGGCGTCGCCGCCTGGCTCACCACCGGCGACCATCCGCTGCACGCGATGTACCTCGTCCTGCTGGACCTGTTCGGCATGGGCGACCCCGCCCACGGAGCGGATCCCCACCGCCAGGTCCTCCAACTCCTCACCGGCTTCGCCGGACTGCTGCTGCTCCCGCTCACGGTCGCGGCCGCGCTGGAGGCGCTCGGCACCTTCCGCACCGCCTCCGCGCTGCGCCGCCCGCCCCGAGGGCTGTCCGGCCACGTCGTGCTGCTCGGCCTCGGGAAGATCGGCAGCAGGGTGCTGATGCAGCTCAGAGAGCTCGGCATCCCTGTCGTCTGCGTCGAGGAGGACCCGGAGGCGCGCGGCATCCCGCTGGTGCGGCGCCTGCGGGTGCCGACCGTGCTGGGCGACGTGACCCAGGAGGGCGTGCTGGAGGCCGCGAAGATCCACCGGGCGCACGCCCTGCTCGCCCTCACCAGCGTCGACACGACGAACCTGGAAGCAGCTCTGTACGCACGCTCCGCCAAACCCGATCTGCGGGTCGCCTTGCGGATCTACGACGACGAGTTCGCCGGCGCCGTCTACCGCAGCCTGCGCTCGGCCCACCCGGACGCGCTCACCCGCAGCCGCAGCGTGTCCACCCTGGCGGCTCCGGCCTTCGCCGGAGCCATGATGGGGCGGCAGATCCTCGGAGCCATCCCGGTCGAGCGCAAGGTGCTGCTGTTCGCCGCCGTGGACGTCGCAGGACAGCCGCGGCTCGAAGGGCTGACGGTGGAGGAGGCGTTCCGGCCGGGGCACTGGCGTGTGATCGCCCTGGACGCCACGGCTCCGGGTGACCGGCGCCCCGATCTGGCCACCGCCCGCCGCTCGGGCGAGGACGGCGCCGCCGGCCTCGTGTGGGACCTGCACCCCGGATATGTGCTGCGCCCCGAGGACAGGGTGGTTGTGGCGGCGACCCGTCGGGGGCTGGCCGAACTGCTGGGCCGGAGGCACCGTACGACCGGCGGACAGCGGTGAACGAGGGCGGCCACGGTGCGCATGCACCGTGGCCGCCGCCGTACGGGGCTCAGAAGCCGAAGACGATGCCGTCGGCTCCCTCCTTGAGGCAGCTGTTCCCGAAGGTGTGCGTGAAGGCGACCCGCCTGCCGTCCCACACGCCGTCCGCGGTGACCGTCACCGGGTCCCACTGCCTGGTGCACAGGACGCCGCTGTCCGCGGTGACGATCGACTCGAACCGGGCTCCCTGAGCGCGCAGTTGGGTGCAGGCCGCGCCGGCGTCTGGGTGGGTGCCGCCCGCCTTGGGCTTGCAGGTGAGGGTGACCGCGCGCAGCACGCTGCCGTTCACGGCGTCGTCGCCGGCGGTCACGGTGAGCACCAGCGCGGAGGGGGCGTACAGGCTCTGCGGGCCGGTCTGCGCCGCGCCCGCGCTGCCCGTGCCGGGCGCGACGGCGATCCCGAGCGCCGTGGTGGCGAGCAGGAGACTCTTGGCGATGTACCGCATGTCGAACACTCCCTGGATGGTGGTTTCGGAAATCGGTTGGCGGTTCCGGAAATCGGACGGGGAAGCCGGAGTGGAGTCTTGCTCACCTTCGGCGAGATCGCTTGAGCCCACGACCGGAATCGGTCACCCTTTGTGACCCTTCAGGGGCAGGTTGTGACCGCTATGGCCGCGTCGAGCAGCGGTTCGATGGGGAAGTGAAACGGCCGAAGAAGGACGTTCCCGGTGGTTGATCAGGAAAATTTAAGGTGAGCCGATCCTTGAATCACCCATTGAAAGGTGTCACCGGATTCTCGCCTTCATCGTTCACCGTTGGACTGTTCCGGGGTGCCGGGGTTCACTGGGCAGGGGACCTGGGAGGTGCGCATGGAACCGGTCGAAGCGCTGGACCGAGTCGCCTATCTGCTGGAGCGCACGCGGGCCGAGACCTATCGCGTACGGGCCTTCCGCACCGCCGCCGCGGCCCTCGCGGAGCTCGACCGTGACGAGATCGCCCGGCGCGCGGCGGCCGGAACACTGGTCGGGATCAAGGGCGTCGGGCCGAAGACGGCCAAGGTCGTCGAGGAGGCGCTGACGGGGGAGACCCCCGCCTACCTGCGCCGCCTGGAGGAGGAGGCTGCCGCGCCGCTCGCCGACGGCGGCGCCCGGCTGCGCGCGGCCCTGCGCGGCGACTGCCATCTGCACTCCGACTGGTCGGACGGCGGCAGTCCCGTCGAGGAGATGGGCCGCGCCGCGGCGGGACTCGGCCACGAATGGGCCGTCCTCACCGACCACTCGCCGACCCTCAAGGTGGCACGCGGACTCGAGCCCGAACGGCTGCTCGCCCAACTCGACCTGATCGAGCGCCTCAACGAGGACTGGAAACCCTTCCGGCTGCTCACCGGCATCGAATGCGACATTCTCCCCGACGGCACGCTCGACCAGGAGCCCGAACTCCTCGACCGCCTCGACCTCGTCGTCGCCTCCGTCCACTCCAAACTCCGCATGGACGCCCCGGCCATGACCCGCCGCATGCTCCGCGCGATCGAGAACCCCCTCACCGACGTGCTCGGCCACTGCACCGGACGCCTCGTCACCGGCGGGCGCGGCACCCGGCCCGAGTCGCAGTTCGACGCCGACCGCGTCTTCGCCGCCTGCGCCGAGCACGGGACCGCCGTCGAGATCAACAGCCGTCCCGAACGGCGCGATCCGCCCCTGCGGCTGCTGCGCCGCGCCCTCGACGCCGGGGCGCTGTTCGCGATCGACACCGACGCCCACGCACCCGGCCAACTGGACTGGCAGATCATCGGCTGCGCCCGCGCGGAGGAGTGCGGCGTGCCGCCGGAACGGGTGATCAACACATGGACGGCGGACCAGTTGACGGAGTGGACCCGCACCCGCAGGCCGCCGTCCGGCGGCTGAGCGCGACCGCCGGCCGCGCGGCTCCGACCCGGCTCCGCCGGTCCAGGACCCGAAGTCGCCGCACCCGCCGGGCAGTCGGTGCGGCCGGGCGGCCAGGGGCCGCTGGAGTGTGGCGACGGCGCCGAGGCGCGTGCACCCGGCCCGGTGCCGTGACGCGGCCCCGCCTGCGGACCGGGTGGTGCCCCGAGTTGCCCTGGCCGCGGACGAGGTGGTGCCCCGAGTGGCCCGCCCGCGGAGCGTGTGCATCCGGCCCGGTGCCGCGGCCCGCCTGCGGACCAAAGGTGTCCCAAGTGGCCCCGCCCGCGGACCGAGTGGTGTCCCGAGTTGCCCCGCCCCCGGGACCGGGTGGGGCCCCGAGTGACCCCGTCCGGACACCGGGCGCTCGGCGGCGAAAATGCGTGGCGCGGCGATTCGCCCTCCCGCTAGGGTGACGTCGTTGCTGCGCCGGCGGTCCTTTTGCCGGGGCTCCGAGCCGAGTACGACCAGGAGGTGTGACCGATGGCTGTCATGGCGACGGGCGCTGCCCTCATCCAGAAGACCGTTTCTCCCACCTCCGTGGTCTCCGGCTGACCTCACCTTCCTCCTGGCGCGCCGAGCGCCTCCGCACCGACGCGTGCCTGCCGGGGCCACCCTTGTGAAGGGTTTCCCTTGCCTCTTTCCTCTGCCTCCGCCGCATCCGCACACCCCCTCGCCGCCTACGGCTGGGACGACGGATGGGCGCGGGAATTCGCTCCGTACGGCGAACGCGGGCTGCTGCCCGGCCGCGTCGTACGCGTCGACCGCGGTCAGTGCGACGTGGTCACCCCGGTCGGCCTCGTGAGGGCCGACACCGAGTTCGTCACCCCGCGCGACCCGATGCGGGTCGTGTGCACGGGCGACTGGGTCGCCGTCGACGCGGACGGCGACCCCAGGTACGCGCGCCGCGTGCTGGAGCGCCGCACCGCGCTCGTCCGGTCCACGTCGTCGGAGCGGTCCGAGGGACAGGTCCTCGCCGCCAACGTCGACCACGCCGTCATCTGCGTGTCGCTCGCGGTCGAGCTCGACCTCGGGCGGATCGAGCGCTTCCTCGCGCTCGCGTGGGAGAGCGGTGGGCAGCCCCTCGTCGTCCTCACCAAGGCCGACCTGGTGCCCGACGTCACCACGCTGTCCCACCTCGTGCAGGACGTCGAGACCACGGCGCCGGGCGTGCAGGTGCTGCCCGTCAGCTCCACCGCCGGGGAAGGCGTCGACGTGTTCCGCGCGATCGTCTCCGGCGGCACCAGCGTGCTGCTGGGCATCTCCGGAGCCGGCAAGTCCACACTAACCAACGCCCTCATCGGAGAGCACGTCATGGACGTGCGGGCGACGCGTGACGTCGACGGCAAGGGCCGGCACACCACGACGACCCGCAACCTCCTCGTCCTGCCGGGCGGGGGAGTCCTCATCGACACCCCCGGCGTGCGCGGGGTCGGTCTGTGGGACGCCGAGGCCGGGGTCGGCCAGGTCTTCTCCGAGATCGAGGAACTGGCCGAGCACTGCCGGTTCCACGACTGCGCCCACGGCGCGGAGCCGGGCTGCGCGGTGCTCGCGGCGATCGAGGAGGGCACGCTGCCGGAGCGCAGGCTCGACAGCTACCGCAAGCTGGTCCGCGAGAACCGGCGGATCGTGGCCAAGACGGATGCGCGGCTGCGCGCCGAGATGCTGCGCGACTGGAAACTGAAGGGCGCGCAGGGCAAGGCGGCCATGGCCGCCAAACGCGGCAACCTGCGCTGAGTTCCCACCGGTGCCGTGCCCGACGAAGAGTCCGGAGGGCACGGCACCGGCATCAGCCGCCCAGCACGACGAACACCCACGCGCCCACGACCAGCAGACAGCCGAACAGCTCCACCAGGACGCTGGTGCCCGCCGCGCGCATGGCCGAGCGCGTCGACGCCATCGCCGGGCCGTGCCCGCCCAGGCGCCGGCGCTCGCAGACGTAGATCCCGCCGATGAAACCCGGCACCGCCCCCACCACGGGCACCACCACGAAACCCACCAGGGCCCCCACACCCGCGTACACGGCCGCCCGGGGGGTGACGGCCGCCCCCTTCAGCCTGCGGGGCGGCAGCAGCCACACGACGACCTGATTGACCAGCAGTACCGCGGTCGCGGCCACCAGCAGCGTCCACGCGGGTCCCGACAGCTCGTGCATCGCCCACCACAGCACCGCGGCCCACACCAGCCACGGGCCGGGCACTCCCGGCAGCAGCACGCCCAGCAGGCCCAGCAGCATCACACCGCCGGCCATCACCAGCTGCCACACGCCCATGCGACCACAGTGCAGGATCAGGGGCGTCGCCGCAGATCGCGGGCCACCCACCCGTTGGCGTAGGCATGCCACCCCAACTGCAGGCGGGTGGTGACACCGGTGAGCTCCATCAGACCCTTGACCCGGCGCTGCACCGTGCGCAGTCCCAGGTCCAGCTGCTTGGCCACGCTCGCGTCCGTCATCCCGGCGAGCAGCAGCGACAGGATCTCCAGATCCGTGGCGTCCGGCCCCGCGGCCACGGTCTCGGTCACCGCATCGCCCCCTGTTCCCAGCCGCAGCGGCACAGCGTCGCGCCACACCGCCTGGAACAGGCCCGTCAGCGACTCCAGCAGGCCGCTCGCGTGCACGACCAGCGCCGCCGGCTCGGCACCGCGTCCCGTCAGCGGCACCATCGCGAGGGAACGGTCCGCGACGACGAGCTTGGTCGGCACCCGGTCCACCACCCGGACCTCCTCCTCGCGGCCGAGCGCGGCGGTCAGCTCCGTGATGCCGTCCGGCATCGTGAGCACCTCGCGTTCGACGACCACCCGGTACACCACCCCGCGCGTGGCCGCCTTCTCCTCGGCCTCGTTGTCCATGCCGCTGACCGCGACCGGCCGTCCCGTGACCAGCGCGCAGACCTCCTCGGCCGCCCCCAGCTGCAGCTGGACGAAACGGTGTGAGACGGCCCTCGCCCCCGTCACCACCTCCACCAGGTCGTGCACGGCGGGCTCTTCCGACTCCGCGCGGTACTCCTCCGCGAGCAGCGCCGCCGCCAGCTCCGCCTGCTCCAGCTCGTGCCGCTGCTGCGTCAGGAGCGCCCCGAGCGCCACGCCCGGCGGAGCCGCCACCCAACGCCCGGTGCGTGCGGAGGACTGGGCCGCGAGGCCCTGCTGCTCCAGCCGGCGCAGCGTCCGCTCCGTCTCCGTCTCCGGCAGTGCGAGACGGTGCGCGAGATCGGTGATCTCCGCGGCCCCCAGCGCGACGAGCGCGCGGTAGGCCGTCTCCTGTCTCTCGTCGAGACCTATCGCTCCCAGCACGATGCCCCTCCCCGGACGTGCACTTCTTCGCCGCCGTGGCGGAAAACGGCCACGGCGCGAACCCGCCGCGCACATCATCCCCGCACCGGCTGTTCCTCTGCCAATGTGGCGCCACCGCAGCACCAACAGCCCCCGGCGCCGGGGCTTTTCATGCCCCCGTGCGGCCGGAATCGGATATGGAGAGTGGTGCGCCCGATATCGCGTACGCCACTGGGAGCGGCCACCGCCGCCGTCCTCGCCGTCACGGCCCTCACGCCGTCGGCGGCGGCCGGACCGCAGGGGGAGGAGGCCGGCGCCGGCCGCTCACCGGAAGCGAGGCCGCGGCCCGGCAGGACGGCCGGCCGGTCACGGTCACACTCGTCACCGGCGACCGGGTCCTCGTCACCCGCGACAGCGCGGGTGACCCGGCGGCCTCCGTGCTGCACCCCCGGCGTCCTCACCGTCGGCGCGGTCGACCGCGCCGACAGCACCGCGCCGTTCTCCAGCCGCGGTCCCGCGATCGTGACCCACACCCTCAAGCCCGAGATCGCCGCACCCGGCGTCGGCGTCTCCGCCGCGGCGGCGGGCGGCCGCGGCGTCTACGCCTACCGGTCCATGTCCGGCACCTCCATGGCCACACCGTACGTGGCCGGAGCCGCCGCGATCCTGAAGCAGCGTCACCCCGACTGGGGCGCCCAGCAGATCAAAGCCGCTCTCGTGTCCTCGGCGAAGTCCGGCGTGCCGGGCGACGTACGCGAGACCGGCGCCGGCCGGCTCGACGTCGAGGCCGCCGTCGACGCGACCGTCGTCCGAGCACCCGCCGTCCAGGGCGGCACCTTCGCCTGGCCGCAGGACAGCGGCGACCGCACCACCGTGCAGGTGCCGTACACCAACACCGTCGACAGGCCGGTCACGCTCGACCTCGCCGTGCGCGACGTCACCGGCAACGACGGCTCCCGCATCCGTTCCGGTCTCGCGCGCCTCGGCGCGCGGACCGTCACCGTCCCGGCCGGCGCCACCGTGCGGGTCCCGCTGACCCTCGACCCGTCCGTGCGCATCGACCGCGCCCAGTACGGCGACGTCACCGGCAGTGTCGTCGCCACCGCGCGCGGCGTCGGCGTCGCCACGCCCTTCGCGCTGTACGTGGAGCCCGAGACACACCCGCGATACGGCCTCCCGGCGGACGGCCTCAAGACGGTCGCCGCGAGCGACGGCCTGCGGATCGCCCCGAGCGCCACGGGTCACGCGGGCTACCAGCCCGGTGCACTCACCGGCGCGAAGCTGTCGTACTCGTACGACGGCGGCGACACGTGGACCGAGGCGTTCACCGAGAAGCGGGGCGACGGCTCGTGGGCGGCGACCGTGGACCACGCGGGGGCGTCGGGCCGGACGGTCACGCTGAGAACCGAACTGACGGACGCCAAGGGCAACTCCGTCACCCAGCTCGTGGTCGGCGCATACGCCGTGCGCTGACCACGACGGTCCGCCGGGCGATTTTCCCGTGGGGGGTTGGGTCGCCCGGCGGACCACCTTCACGGGTGGGATTCTTCTGGATGCCCCGTTTTCGCCCGCCTGTTGCGGTGGACAATGAGGGCATGAGCGAGCAGGGGGAGAGGCCGGCCGGGCCGACCGCCGAGGACGACTGGTGGAGCAGGCTCTACGACGACTCCACACCGGACACGGGCCCGGGCCCGGCACGCACGGACGACACGCTCGACACGCGCTTCGCCTCGGCCCCGGGCCGGGTGTCCCGCCCCCACGCCTGTCGGGACGACCCCCCGCCCACGGGCCCCGACGCCCCGACGCCGCCGGGGCCGTCCACGGCGGGGGTTCCCCCACGGCCGGCACCGCCGGGGCCGCCCGGCGAGGGCGGCCCCGGGCCTAAGCGCATGCCGGGCGCCGGTCGCCCGGACGGCCCGGCCGCCGAAGGCAGTTCGGGGCCGACGTCAGCGGCGGGGGTCCCGCCACCGTCGGTGCCGCCCGGGCGGGGGCCTGGCGGGCCGCCTGAGGGTGGCGGCCGCCGACAGGATGCGGGGGCGGCCGACGTGGCCGTTCCGCCGTCGGTGGCGGTGCCCACGCCGCCGGGGGGAGTGCCTGAGCAGGGCGCTTGGGCGGTCGAGCACGGGCTGATCGCCGGCGCGCCGGACGGGCCGGTCCCCGAGCCTGGTTCCGGGGCGGCGGGACGCGTGCCTGCGCAGGGCGGTCACGGGGCCGGCGCACCGGGAGCGACACCGCGACCGGGGGTCGGGGTCGTCGGGGGTGGGCCGCCCACCTACGAGGCCGAGCCCACCGCGTTGCCCCCCGCCGAGGCGTTCGCGCTCGGGCAGCTCGTCGCCGACACCGTCCTCGACGGGGCCCGGTACGGCACGTACACCCTGCGCGCCGCCTCCGTGCGCGGCGACTCCTCGCGGTACCGCGGCGAGCCCCGCCGCGACGCCCTCCTCACCGCCCGGTTCGGGACCGGAACCGCCGCCCTCGTGCTCGTCGGCGTCGCCGGCGGCAGCCGGCACACCGAGATCGCCCACCTCGCCGCCGCCGACGTGACCCGCTGGATCGGCACGGCCGTCGGCCGCAGCCACGCACGGCTCGCCGAGGACATAAGGGCCGGCCGCAGGGAGGACCTCACGTCGGGGCTGCACCGCCTCACCGACCGCGGCTTCGGCAAGCTCCGCGCCCGTGCGGCCGAGCTCGGTGTGGAGCCGGAGCAGTACACCGTCGGCCTCCGCTGCCTCCTGCTCTCCGCCGACCCCGACTGCCGCACCCGCGTCTTCTTCGGTGCCGGCGCAGGCGGGCTCTTCCGGCTGCGCGACGGGGCCTGGCACGACATCGAGCCACGCGTGCCCGAGAAGGCCGCCGCACCCGCCGAGACCCCGGGCGGCGACCGGCTCACCCTGGACCTGAGCATCCCCACGCCCCCGCCGCCGGCCGAGCCGTTCCGCTTCCGTGCCTCCGTCGCCCGCCCGGGCGACACCCTCCTGCTGTGCAGCAACGGTCTCGCCGAGCCCCTGCGGGACGAGCCCGCACTCGCCGCGGAGCTCGCCGAGCGGTGGCGGGGCTCCGGCCCCCCGGGCATGACGCAGTTCCTCGCGGACATCCAGCTCCGCGTCAAGGGGTACGCCGACGACCGCACGGCCGTCGCCGTCTGGGAGGCGTAACCGCACAGGCGCGACCCGCCCGGCCATGGGTTGATGGACATCGAGGTCCATTCAGAAAGGGCACGCACCCATGGCCAAGCAGAACGTGGCGGAGCAGTTCGTCGACATCCTCGTCCGCGCCGGCGTCCAGCGGCTCTACGGCGTCGTCGGCGACAGCCTGAACCCCGTCGTCGACGCGGTCCGCCGCAACGCCGCGATCGACTGGGTCCAGGTCAGACACGAGGAGACCGCCGCGTTCGCCGCCGGCGCGGAGGCGCAGATCACCGGCCGTCTCGCCGCCTGCGCGGGTTCCTGCGGGCCGGGCAACCTGCACCTCATCAACGGGCTCTACGACGCCCACCGCTCCATGGCGTCCGTCCTGGCCCTCGCCTCCCACATCCCGTCCTCCGAGATCGGCCTCGGCTACTTCCAGGAGACGCATCCCGACCAGCTGTTCCGCGAGTGCAGCCACTACTGCGAGATGATCTCCAGCCCGCAGCAGATGCCGCGCCTCCTCCAGTCGGCCGTCCAGCACGCGATCGGCCGCAGCGGGGTGAGCGTGGTGTCCATGCCGGGCGACATCGCCGACCGGCCCGCGCCCGACAAGACGATCGAGCACGCCCTCGTCACCACCCGCCCCACCGTCCGCCCCGGCGACGCCGAGCTCGACAAGCTCGTGGCCATGATCGACGAAGCCGACCGCGTCACCCTGTTCTGCGGCAGCGGCACCGCCGGCGCGCACGCCGAGGTCATGCAGTTCGCGGAGCGCATCAAGTCACCCGTCGGACACGCGCTCCGCGGCAAGGAGTGGATTCAGTACGACAATCCCTACGACGTGGGCATGAGCGGACTGCTCGGCTACGGCGCGGCGTACGAGGCCACCCACGAGTGCGATCTGCTGATCCTGCTGGGCACCGACTTCCCGTACAACGCCTTCCTGCCCGACGACGTGAAGATCGCGCAGATCGACGTCCGGCCCGAGCACCTCGGCCGCCGTTCCAAGCTCGACCTCGCCGTGTGGGGGGACGTGCGCGAGACGCTGCGCTGCCTCATCCCGCGGGTCCGGGCCAAGACCAGCCGCCGCTTCCTCGACAAGATGCTGAAGAAGCACGCGGACGCCCTCGAGGGCGTGGTGAAGGCGTACACGCGCAAGGTGGAGAAGCACATCCCGATCCACCCCGAGTACGTCGCCTCCGTCGTCGACGAACTCGCCGACGAGGACGCCGTGTTCACCGTCGACACGGGCATGTGCAACGTCTGGGCCGCCCGCTACCTGACCCCCAACGGCCGCCGCCGCATCATCGGTTCGTTCAGCCACGGCTCGATGGCCAACGCCCTGCCCCAGGCGATCGGCGCCCAGTTGACCGACCGGCGGCGGCAGGTCGTCTCCCTGTCGGGCGACGGCGGTTTCACGATGCTGATGGGCGACTTCCTCACCCTCCTCCAGTACGACCTGCCGGTGAAGATCGTGCTGTTCAACAACTCCTCCCTCGGCATGGTCGAGCTGGAGATGCTGGTCGCCGGACTGCCCTCGTTCGGCACCGCGAACCACAACCCCGACTTCGCGGCCGTCGCACGGGCCGCCGGGGCGTACGGCGTGCGGGTCGAGAAGCCCAGACAGCTGGCGGGCGCGCTCAAGGACGCCTTCCGGCACAAGGGGCCCGCGCTGGTCGACGTCGTCACCGACCCGAACGCGCTGTCCATCCCGCCGAAGATCCACGCCGAGATGGTGACCGGCTTCGCGCTGTCCGCCAGCAAGATCGTGCTGGACGGCGGCGTCGGCCGGATGCTGCAGATGGCACGCTCCAACCTGCGGAACGTCCCGAGGCCCTGACCGCCCGGAAGCAGCGTCCGCGGAATCCCATGAGTGGCGTCCCGCGCGCGGGGCATGCATCCCGTGAACACATGCGCATCACGACTGGTTCCGACGTGTGGGTGGTGGGGGATCGATGGCTGAACGTCACGGGGGCGCGGAGGTCCGCGGACGGCTGCACCGCAGACTCGGCAGCGGTGATCTGACCGCTGTGCCCGAGGTGCGGCACGCGTTACGCGACCTGCTGGGAAAGTGGCCGGAGCCGGAAGCGGACACCCCCGCGGACGCGGCGGACGTCGCCGAGTTGCTGGCCAGCGAGCTGGTGACCAACGCGCTGATCCACACCGACCGCGGCGCGGTGGTCACGGCCACCGTCGAGGACTCACGGCTGCATGTGGAGGTCCGTGACTTCATGGCCGGACTGCCCGTCCCTGACGTACCGACCGCCGACCTCGGTACGTCCGGCAGAGGACTGGTCCTCGTGGAGAGCCTCGCCGACGCGTGGGGAGTGCGTACGGCGCAGGGGGTGGGCAAAGTGGTGTGGTTCGAGCTGCACGCCGGGGCGGCCTGAGGCCCTCGGGCCTCAGGCCGCCCCGCGTTCCGGGCCGTTCAGCCGAACTGCTGCTCCAGGTCCTTCAGTTTCTGCTCCAGGGAGTCGAGACGGGGCAGCGTCAGGGTGTCGTCCTCGGCCGTCAGGTCCACCGTGACGGGCTCGGGGCCCTTCGGCCCGACGGCCTGCAGGGACGGCCGGGCGCGCACGGGCAGCTGTCCGGGCTCGGCTATGGCGGGCTCCATGACGGTTCCCGAGGACTCGACCACGGATCCGGCGGGCGGGGCCTGCCCCTGCAGTCCGCCCGCCGCTCCGAGCGCGGGGAGCCCCGCGGGGCGCACGGCCCGCCCCAGCCCCCAGGCCCGGTGCTGCCGGTTGTACGCCTTGAGCTGGGCGCGCTCCAGCTTCTCCCTGTCCCGCCTGCGCATCCGGTTCTGCTGCTTCTCCCGCCGGTCCTCGCGCACCTCGTCGACCGCCTCGTCCAGGGTGCGCACGCCTTCCAGGAGCATCAGCGACCAGGCGGCGAACGTCTCCCGAGGAGCCCGCAGCCAGCGGACGATGCGGATCTGCGGCAGCGGGCGGGGCACCAGGCCCTGCTCGCGCAGCGCCGCCCGGCGGGTCTGCTTCAGCGCGCGGTCGAAGAGGACCGCGGCCGACAGGGACATCCCCGCGAAGAACTGCGGGGCGCCCGCGTGGCCCAGACCGCGCGGCGCGTGCACCCAGTTGAACCAGGCGGCGGCACCCGCGAACGTCCACACCAGCAGGCGCGAGCCGAGCGCGGCGTCACCGTGGCTGGCTTCCCGCACGGCGAGGACGGAGCAGAACATGGCCGCCCCGTCGAGCCCGAAGGGCACCAGGTACTCCCAGCCGCCGGAGAGGTTGAGGTTCTGCCGCCCGAAGCCCACGAGACCGTGGAAGGAAAGCGCGGCGGCCACCGCGGCGCAGCAGAAGAGCAGCACGTAGGAGGAGATGCCGTAGACGGCTTCCTTGCGTCTGCGGCGTTCCTCGCTGCGCTCCCAGGAGTCCTCGGCCGCGGCCTTGGCCCCGGCGCGCCTGCCGCGCGTGAGCACCGCCACCGCCGTCAGGACTCCCACCAGCATCACGCCGCCCGGAAGCAGCCAGTCCAGCGATATGTCGGTCAGTCTCATGCGGTGTCCCTTGCATCGCGTCAGCCGTTCGGCGGCCATAGTGGCCGACGGCACGGGACGTCCAAGGGGTTTCGGTTCAAGAGCATGCCAACGGGGCGCTTCGGCGCACGGATAGGTGCGATCCGGCCGAACTTCCTTACGGATAAAGGGAGTTGTGTTCGAATCGAGCCCGCTCGAAAGAGGGCGTGGCTTCGAGGACCCCGGTTGATGCCGCGAGGCGGCGATCAGGCGCCGCGCCGCAGCCGCTCCACGCGGTCGGCGTCACAGGTTCGCGGGCAGGTGACGCAGGTGTCCTCGGGGCGCAGCGTGTAGAACAGGCAGCAGCTCGCCCGGTCGCGGGTCGGCAGGAGCTCGCCGTCCGGCCCGGTCAGCTCGCGGAAGCCGGCGGTGCCCACGTACGGCTTGGCCGTGCCCGGCAGCAGCTGCTCCAGCTCCGTGACGGCGCGGCCCTCCTCGCCGAGCAGGTGTGCGATGTACCACAGGCTCTCGACGATCTCGTCCGTCGCCATGCCCCACAGGGCGCGCCGGCCGCGCCGCATCCGGGGGGCGAAGCTGTCCAGCACCGGGCCGATGTGCTCGGCGACCGCGGCGCGGACCTCCTCGCGCAGGGTCTGCTCGTCCGGCACCACGCGGGCTCCGGGCAGGGCGGCCGCCGGATCGTCCGGCAGGCACGCGAAGGAGCTCACCCGGACCGCCATGCGCCCGAGCGCGCGCTGGAAGGCCACGCCCTCGACCGGCACCCTCGGCACCCGGCGGTGCAGGAACCACGGGACCGTGACGAGCAGGCACGCCGGCCAGGCGTAGCGGTGCAGGCCGAAGCTGGCGACGACGTCGGGGCGGGCCTGCTGCCCGTAGTCCCGCAGGACCTGCGCGTTGTCCCAGGCGAGGAAGGAGTCGAGGCCGGGGCCGCCCGCCGCGAGATCGCTCGTACGGACCCAGCCCGCACCGTCGGGAGTCGGCTCGTCGTCCCCCAGCTCCTGGACGCGCAGGCCGGGGAAGACGTCCGCCAGGCGCGCGTAGGCCTCGCCGACAGGGGAGGCGAGGCCGGGAATCAGGGCAGAAAGGGTCATGCCGGGGACCACCGAATCGCGATCGTTAGCAGGTAAGCCTTACCTTACCCGATCTGTTCGATGTTTGAACTGCGGCCTCTCGCGCCTATCGTGCTCACGGGGCCTCGCACACGCCAGCCTGGCCCCGTGCAGCGGCCGGAGGAGGACCCGAGTGGAGCAGGCCCGAGCGCGCGACGCCGCCGACCGGCCGTACGCGTCCGCACGCGTTCCCGCCCAGGGCGGCCCCCGCCTGGCGGCAGAGGTCCGCGGCGAGCACACCCACAGCGAGCCCCCCGTCCCGGCCCCGCGGCTCGTCCGCCGCCACTCCGTCCGCGGACAGATCCTCGAGGCCCTGCGCTCCGCCCTGGTCGACGGCGATCTCGTCGCCGGCGAGGTCTACTCCGCGCCCGTCCTCGGCGAACGCTTCGGCGTCTCCGCGACTCCCGTACGCGAGGCGATGCAGCAGCTCGCGACCGAGGGCGCCGTCGAGGTCGTGCCCAACCGCGGCTTCCGCGTCCTTACGCGCACGCCCCGCGAGCTCGCCGAGCTGGCCGAGGTGCGCGCCCTCATCGAAGTACCCGTCATGCTCCGCCTCGCCCGCACCGTCCCCGCCGCGCAGTGGATCGCGCTGCGCCCCCTCGCCGAGGCGACGGCCGTGGCGGCCGCGACCGGCGACCGCGCCGGATACGCCGACTCGGACCGCGCCTTCCACCACGCCGTCCTCGCCCTCGCGGGCAACCAGCAACTCCTCGCCGTCGCGGACGACCTGCACCGGCGCTCCCAGTGGCCGCTCACCGCGGCTCCCGTCACCCGACGCGCCGACCTGGTCGCGGACGCCGCCGAACACATGGCCCTCCTCGAGGCCCTGATCGCCCAGGACCTGACCGTCGTGCAGTCCCTGGTGCGCGAACACTTCACCGGTTCCGACATCTGAGGGAGCAGGCGTGCGCGGCACGGTATGGGCGGCGGCCAACCAGCTCGGTGTGGTCGCCGGCACCCCCGCGGAACTCCAGTCCGCCCTGTTGTCCGGCGCGCCGCGCACCCTGCGGCTCGGGCAGCCGGGCCAGGACCCGGCGGCCGTCGGCGAACTCGCCCGCATCCTGCGGGAGTTCGGGCATGTGCGGGTCGTCGTCGAAGAGGCCGCGGAGAGCGGCCCGGGTGTCCCGCCGGCCCGGGAACCGGTGGACCTCGCCGACCCGGCCGCCGTGTGCGCCGCCGAGCCGCTGGGCATCACGGCCGCGTACGAGAAGGACGGCGACGCGCACGGCGGGCTGCGAACGGCCTGGCTGCGCGCGGGGCAGGCGCTGATCCGCGACCAGGAACCGGCCGAACGCGCCCTGGCGCTGCTCGCCGCCCTGCCGGCCTCGGCCCGGCCGGACCTGCGCGCCGCCCTCACCGAACTGGCCTCCGGGGCCCCCTGGAGCGTCGTGTGGACGCGCGGCCCGGACGACACCGAACCGCCCCCGCCCGGCCCCGTCGCCGCACTGACCGTCTCCGCGGGCAGGCTGCTGATCGCCGGCCGCGACGGAGCCGTACGGCACCTGGACGCCGAGCCCCACACGGGGCCCCTGCCCGGCCGGGTCAGGGCACTGGCGGCGACCGGCGACGGCACCCTCCTGCTCCTCGACGAACGCGGCCGCCTGCACACCCGTGGCCCCGGCAGCCGGCTGACCGGAGCCGTCACCGCCACCCTCGCCGCCCACCCCGGCACCGCGCTCGCCGCGGCGGGGGACACCGTCCTCGTCGGCGACCGCGTGGGCTCCGTGCACGCCTTCGGCCCCGCCGGACTGCACCAGACCGCACCGCACTCCGGCCGGGTCACCGCTCTCGCCGCGACCGGCACCCTCGTGTGCAGCGGCGGCGCGGACGGCGCCGTGTGCCTGTGGACGCCCGGCCGGGCGTCCCAGCCCGCTGTGCTGACCGAACGCGCCTGCCCCGTCGTCGCCCTGCACGCAGCGCCCACCGCGCGCGGGCCGGCCGTCGCGGTCGCCTGGGCGGACGGACTCGTCGAACTGCACCACCCGGTGACGGGGGACGTACGGGCCTTCCGCCCGGGGCCCGCGATCCGCGCCGTAGCGGTCGTCCAGGACGGTCAACTCGCCCTCGCCACAGACGAGATGCTCGTGGCACTGCGACCCGCGCGACCCTCCCCGAAGGCCCTGGACTAGCCTGTGCGGCCGTGCTGTCCATGAGCGAGGGGGGTTCGATGAACGGGGAGCTGCCGGAGATACCGGAGTCGTCCATATCCGACGAGGAGTGGGCGCGGTTCCAGATCGAGAGCGAGGGGCCGGCCCGGCTCGCGGCCCCCAAGGAGCCGTCCGCGCGGGCGCGGATGGTGACCGAACGGCTGCGCCTGGCCGACGAGCAGGCCGCACGGCAGCAGGGCCGCGCACGGCGACTCGTCCGCCGGGGCAGGCCCGTGCAGGCGCAGCCGGACGGCTGGCGCGCCTGGCCCGACGGGCAGACGCGACGGGCGCGGCGCAGCCGCGTGTGGACCTTCGTCTGGGTCGCCGTGGCGATTGGGGTGGTCGTGTTCCTGCTGAACCCTGTCGCGGCGCTGTCCTGGCTGGTGTGACCGGGCATGGCACGGTGCGTGCGGGTGTGACCGGGAGTGGAGCCGCGCCGGCGGGTGTGACGGGGCGTGGCACCGTGCGTGCGGGTGTGACGGGGCGCGGAGCCGCCCCGGCGGGTGTGGCCGGCGCGGTCAGTCGGGCGGCTCCAGGCCGGACAGCAGCGAGGCGACGTCCAGCCCCGTCAGCAGGTACTGCTCGAAGGCCGGGTTGTGCAGCGCCCAGGGCGAGCGGCGCAGCCTGACGCGGTCGATCGCGCCCTCGCTGTCGTGGCCCAGTTCGATCAGGGTCTGGGCGGCGACGAGGCCCGAGCGGTTGTAGCCGGAGTAGCAGCGGACGAGGACCTTGCGGCCGGCCCGTACGGCGTCCGCGGCGACCTCGGCGATGCGGCGGACGCTGTCGATCTCGCCCGCCGTCAGCCAGTCGTCCGGGATGGGCACCACATGGTGCTCGACCCCGACGTCCGGGCCGTGGCCCTCGCGGCTCCACAGGCTGATCACCAGGTCGAACTCCCGCCCCACTACGACGTCCTGATGCGGGCGCACCCCGTCGGTCCAGACGTGACCGCCCATCCACAGGCCGGTGGTGATCTCGTCCCAGCGCGTCCGCGGCTCCGGAACGTCCCCTTCCCTGCGGCGGGTTCTCACGGCGCGGCGGGCTCGGGACGGGCCGGGGAGCCCTGCGGCGGCACCACGGGCGACAACTGGGGGCTCAGCCACACCGGTACGCCGCCCAGCAGCCGGAACAGCCGGCGGGCCTCCGCGCGCACGCGGCCCGCCTCCGGCTCCGCCTCGCAGTCGGCGAGCCCCGCGAGCGCGGGCGCCGTACCGATCAGATAGCCCAGCTCCTCGCGGATGCGCAGGCACTCGGCGAAGCCGTGCCGCGCCTGCGCCAACTCACCCTCGCGCAGGGCGATCCCGGCGAGCTGCTGCCAGGTGAAGGACAGCAGCAGCGGGTCGTCGTGCGCGGCGGCTCCCGCCTGGGCCCGCTCGTACGCGGCACGCGCCGCCTGCGGCGCGTCGGCGATGTGCTCGGCGACCAGTCCGCGCCGGAAGTCCAGCAGCGGGCGTCGCGGCGACGAGGGCGCGAGCAGCGCCGTCGCCCGGCCGAGGGCGGAACGTGCCTCGTCGGCCCGGTCGCGTACGCCGAGCCGGGTCGCCGCGTACGCCAGCCGGCCGCGCTCGCTCGCCGCGCCGCCGCGCTCCTCGTCGTCACCGGCAGCGGCCTCCGCGGTGCGCAGCGCGTCCTCGGCCTCGGCCCAGCCGTCACAGGTGAACAGGCAGCGCTCGACGAGTAGTCCGGCTCGCTCCAGAGCCGCCGCCGGGTCCGCCGTGTGCGGCGCGAGGAGCGCCGCGGCGTCGGTCCAACAGCCGCGCGAACGCAGCCGCCATACCGCGGTCTGGAGGGGGTCGTCACCTGCTGTGGTACCGGAACCAGACATGGCGGTATGCGCCACTTGCCCTCCCCGAGCACGCCATTGAGCTGTTGAGTCAGACGGAATCTCAGCACGGATGGGCATGCGTGGCCAAGGGATCGAGTGAATCAGTTCACAATCTTCAGCGGCCGACCGTGTCGCCGTGGGCGCCGGATCCGGGGGAGACCAGGGCGAGATGGCCCCCGTCGTTGAGCGGTGTCGGCACGGACAGCGTGGTGACCGGCGCGTTCTGGTTCGACGCGGAGTCGGCGTCAACGAGATGGATCTCGCCGTGGCCCCCACGAGTGACCGCCACGAGAGAAGATCCGGGTGACGCGGCGATCGCCCGGCGCTGCACCCCGTCCCACGGTGTCCCGCCCGGGCGGGGCGCGCCGTCCATGGCGGGCAGCGGCAGCCGGGCGGTGATGCGGGGCGTGTCCGAGTCCGTGGCGATCAGGACCAGTTCGTCGCCGTCCGGGTGGACCCGGGCGTACGCGACGTGGCGCGCGGCCACGGCGAGCCGGAAGACGAGGCCCGGCCCCAGCGGCAGCCGGCCGACCGTGCCGGAGTCGAGGCCGTGCCACCACGCGTGGTTGGACCACTCGGGCCAGCGGCCGGGGTCGGCGGGTCCGCCGCGGACGCAGGACCACAGGACGCGGCGGGCGGGGTCGAGGCGCAGGTAGTAGCCGCGGCCGGGACCGCCCCACGGCAGCGGCTCCTCCCTGACGAGGGACCCGCCCGCGCGGCGTGCGCGGTGCACCCCGGAGCCCGCGGCGGCGAACACCCACCCGGTCAGCGGGTCGTGGGCGTCGCCGTGCCCGTCGTCGTCGGTGAGCGGCAGAGCGGCCGCGGGGACGGCCGGCGGACAGGCGGGGGCGGCGGCCATCAGCTCCGCGTGCCGGTAGGCGGTGAGCGAGCCGGGATGGCGGTGGCGCAGGACGACCAGCGCGTCGGCGTCGTCGAGCGGGCCGGTGGGCGCGGCGCTGTCCGCCGAGCCCGTGGGGTGCGCGAGGGCGGACGGCCCGGTGGGCGCGCCGGCGTTCGGGCCGTCCGCCGGCCCGGTGGGGGCGGACGGGCCGAGCACGGTGACGCCCGGCTCGCCCGCGTCCGTGCGCACGCGCACCGCGCGCGGCCCGCCGGGCGCGGCGAGATCGACGGCGGTCAACACGTCGCTCCACGGCTCCCAGTTGTGTCCGAGACCGGTCGTGACGGCGAGCAGCCGGCCACTCGGGTCGGCGGCCAGGTGCTCGGCCGGGATCGCCACCGGCACGGTTGCCTCGACGAGCGGCCGGCCGGCGTCGAGGCCGTACGGGTCGAGGACCACCAGCTCGCCGGCGAGGTCGTCGACGAAGGCGGTCCGGTCGCCGGGGAGCGCGAGGAATCCGGCGTGCTCGGCGAGGTGGCGGCCCTCGACCAGGCCGCGCTCGCGGCCGTCGGGGAGGTCCAGCAGCCGTACGGAGCCCGCTACTTGGTCGGCTACGAGCAGGCGAGGGGGCGCGGAGGTGGCCTCGGTCATGGCGGTCTCCAGAGGAAGGCGGATGTCTTGTTGAGAATGATTATCATGTAGAACTCTGGGTGGCCGAGTCCGGCCGAACCGATCCGAGAGAGAAGAGTGCGATGTCGCACCGAGCGCTGAGGAAAGTCCGCCGCTGGGCCGCCGCCGCCGTCATGGGCGTCCTGCTGTCCGGCTGCGGAGCCGCCACCGGCGGCAGCGAGGACAAGCCGGCCGAGGCGGGACCGAGGACCGAGGTGAAGGTCGAGCCCATCACCGCCGCCAGGAAGATCACCGACGCCAAGGGCGTCACCGTCGCCACCGAGAAGCCCCCCGCACGCGTGGTCTGCCTCGTCGCCCTGTGCGACGACATGCTGACCGAGCTCGGGATGAAGCCCGTCGCCACCAACTCAGGTCTGCTCGCGCACCCGAAGTTCCTCGGCAAGGACGCGGCCGCCCGGATTCCCGTCGTACCCGGCGGCTTCCTCAGTCCCGAGGCCGAGGCGATCCTGTCCCACAAGCCGGACCTCGTCATCGGTCTCGAGGACACCCACGGCAAGCTGGCGCCCGCGCTGAAGGGCGCCACCGTCTTCTGGCCCGTCCAGCCGGCCACCTGGCAGGACAGCGTCGGATACCTGCGCGACCTCGCCGCGCTCACCGGGCGCACCGCGCAGGGCGAGAAGGCGGAGCGGGCCTTCCGGCAGAAGCTGGCCGACGCCGAGGGCGACAGGAGCGCCGACACGTCGCTCATCATCTTCGGCAGCGACGAGAACTTCGGCGTGGCCACCCCCGGCAACGACGTCGCCGCCGGGCTCTTCCCGAAGATCTCCCACTATCCGTGGAAGAGCCGCGGTGTCGAGGGCTCCTACAGCATGGAGGAGATCCTCGCGCGCGACGTCGACGTCCTGTTCGTCGAGACCCTGTCCTTCGGCGGGCCGGCCGAGGAGAAGCTGTCCGACAAGCTCGCCGCCAACCCCCTGTGGTCGCAGATTCCCGCGGTGAAGAACGGCAGGGTCCACGAGGTCGACTCCGAGGTGTGGGCCAAGGGACGCGGCACCCGCTCGCTCGGCATCGTCCTCGACGAGGCGAGGGCCGAACTGAAGTGACCCGCCACGTCGTCGCCGCGACGGGGCTGCTGGCGGCTGCGGCCCTCGCCGCGCTGTGCCTGGGCACCCCGTACGTGCCGCCGCACCAGCTGCCCGCGGCCTTCAGCGGCGACACCCTGGCGGGCGTCGTCGTCACCGAACTGCGCCTGCCGAGGCTCGTCCTGGCGCTCGTCGCCGGGGCCTGCCTCGGCGCGGCCGGGCTCGTGCTCCAAGAAGCGCTGCGCAATCCGCTCGCCGTCCCCGAGCTGCTCGGCGTCTCGTCGGGTGCCGCACTCGGCGTCGCGACGCCGCTCGTCCTCGCCCTGTCCGTGCCGCTCGCCCTCCAGCCCCTGCTGGCACTCGCCGGAGCGGCGGCCGGGGGCGTACTGACCCTGCTGGCGGCCGGGTTCGGGCGCAGCCCCTCCGCGGTCCTGCTCACCGGGGCGGCCGTGGCGGCGGCGCTGCAGGCGGCGCTGCTCGTGCTGATGGTGCTGGCCGACCAGCTCGACCTGCAGCTGATCTACCGCTATCTGCTCGGCAGTCTGTCGGCCCGCACCTGGCACGACGTGGACGGGGTCTGGCCCTGGCTCGCCGTCGCGGTGCCCGCCCTGGTGCTGTGCGCACCGGTGCTGTCGGTCCTGCGGCTCGGCGACGACGACGCGCAGGCGCTGGGCGTACGGGTACGGCGGGCCCGGCTCGCCGCGCTCGCCATCGCCGTACTGCTCATCGCTCCGGTCGTCGCCGTCTGCGGGCCCGTCGCCTGGGCCGGGTTCCTCGCGCCGCACCTGGCCCGCCGGCTGCGGCCGGGCGCGGACGCGGTCGGCTGGCTGCCGTGGTCGGCGGTGTGGGGCGCGGTGATCGTGGCCTGCGCCGACCTGCCCGCGCGGCTCGCCCTCGCCCCGATCGAGACACCGGTCGGGGCCTGGACGGCCCTTCTGGGCGTTCCCGCGGGGGCCGTTCTGCTGAAGGTGCGCACCGGCACCCGGACACGGCGGCCGTCCGCGGCCGAGGAGGTGGCGGACGCATGAGCCCCATCGGCACACCGGTCGCGGCCGAACGGCCGGCCCGCGGTGAACGGCCGCCGCAAGCACGGACGTCCTGCGGATGGCCGCTCGCCCTGCTGGCGCTGGCCGTCGTCGCGGTCGGCTGCGCCGACCTCGTGGCCGGGCGCTCGCTCGGGCCGGCGGAGGTGTGGCAGGCGCTCGGCGGCGGGGGAGAGGCCACCACACGGCATGTCGTCCTTCAACTGCGTCTGCCCCGCGCCCTGGTGGCGCTCGGCGCGGGCGCGAGCCTGGGCCTCGCGGGCATCGTGCTCCAGTCGGCGCTGCGCAACCCGCTCGCCGGGCCCGAGGTCACCGGCGTCACCCCCGGGGCCGTGCTCGGCGCGGTGACGGCCACCGGACTCGGACTGGCCGGCTGGCGCTCGCCGGAGGCCGTCGTGGTCGCGGCAACTCTCGGCGGGTTCGCCGGCGCGGGCCTGCTGTGGCTGCTCGCCGGGCGGCAGCAGGCCGATCCGGCGCAGACTGCCGTGCACGGAGTGCTGGTCTCCGCCGTCCTGTCCGGGCTGACGGCCATGGTGCTGCTGGTCGCCCCCGGCGAACTGGGCAGTGTCGTGCAGTGGCTCGTCGGCTCCACCGAGGGCCGGGTGTGGGACCACTGGCATCTGCTGTGGCCCTGGGCGGCCGGGTGGGGACTCGCGGCGGGCGCGCTGGCCGTACCGCTGACGATGCTGCGCTGCGGCGACGAACAGGCCGCGGCCGCGGGCCTCGCGACCGGGCGGGCCCGCGTGACCGCCCTGGTGTGCGCCGTCGCCCTGACCGCGGGCGCCGTCTCGGCCGTCGGCGCCCTCGGGTTCGTCGGCCTGCTCGTACCGCACCTGGCCTTCGCGCTCTTCGGGGCGGACCTGCGCCGGGCGCTGCCCGGAGCGGCCCTGCTCGGCGCGACGGTGGTGTGCGGGGCGGACGCCGGCTCCCAATGGCTCTCCAGGGCCCTGGCCGACGCCCTCGAAATGGACCGGCTGAGCGTGCCGACGGGCGCGCTGACGACGTGTGTGGGCGCGGCCCTTCTGCTGCTGGTGGCCCGCCGCGGCACGGCGGGCGGATGACCGCCACGGCCGCCTGGACGCGTGACCTGCCGGCGCGCGCCGACCGCACCCGGGGCCGCGTCCCCGATCCGCGCATCCAACCTCCTGGGCCTGCGGCCCCGGCGAGCCTCGCGGCACCCGACGGGGCTGCGTCCCCGGACCGCGCGCAGCCGCCGGGGCCGCGGCTCCGGACCGCGTGCAGCCGCCCGGGCCCGCGGCTCCGCGAGCCTCTCGCCCACACGACTCTTGGAGGACCACATGACCACGACGGCCGACGACCGGTCCCTGCCCCGCGACGCGCTGTCCGGGAGCGGGACCCTACGGGTCGAGGGCCTGCGCTTCGGATACCCGGGACGCGACGTCCTCGGTGGTGTCGATCTCGACGTCGGCGCCGGTGAGTCCGTCGCCCTCGTCGGCCTCAACGGCTGCGGCAAGAGCACCCTGCTCAGACTCTGCGCCGGGCTGCTGCGGCCCTCGGCGGGCCGGGTCCTGCTCGAAGGGGACGACCTCGCCCGGCTCAGCCGGCGCGCCGCCGCCCGCCGCGTCGCGCTGCTGCACCAATCGGCACCGCCTGTACCGGGAATGTCCGTCCGTCAGCTGGTGCGTCAGGGACGGTACGCGGCGCGCGGCCCGCTCGGCATGCTCCGCGACGGCGACGACGCGGTCTGCGCGCGGGCGCTGGCCGACGTGGGGGTGGCCGCGTGGGCCGACCGTCCGGTCGACGCGCTGTCCGGCGGTGAGCGGCAGCGTGTACGGCTGGCGATGGCTCTGGCGCAGGATACGCGGCTGCTGCTGCTCGACGAGCCGACCACCTACCTCGACCTGCGGCACCAGTTGGAGGTGATGCGGACGGTCACGCGGCTGCGCGAGGAACGCGGGCTGACCGTCGTGATGGTGCTGCACGACCTCGGCCACGCGGCCCGGTTCGCGGACCGGATCGTCGCGCTGCGTTCGGGAGTCGTGGCGGCCGACGGGCCTCCCGCGGACGTCGTCACGCCCGCGCTGCTCGCCGATGTGCTGGGTGTGGCCGGGCGGGTGGGGCGCGACCCGGTCGGCGGATGGCCGGTGTGTTATCCGGATCACCCTCTTCCCGAGCCGGAAGGCTTGCGCAATGAAAATCATATTCATTAAGGTCTCTCGTGTGCCGCCGGGAGACCGGTGACACGGACCCAACCGTCGAATTGAACGGAGTTCAGATCATGGAGCAGCACAAGGTGTTCAGCCCGATCGCCGAGCAGGGCCAGCTCGCCCACCTGTCCGCCACCCACTCCAACGCGCTCGTCGAGAACCCCTTCGACGACGCCGCCGAGGCCGACGGCGACAAGTAAGTCCCGTATCGGGCCCGCCCGGAGCGCAATTCCGGGCGGGCCCGATCCGTCCACCGAAACACTCAGGAGACCACGTGTCCACCGCACGGCTCGCACCCGGCGTCGCACTCGTCACCGTCCCCGGACAGGGCCTCGCGGTGCGCACCCCCGACGGGGAGTTCCTCCGCGTCGACACGGGCACCGCGGACCCGGCCGCGCTGGTGGCCCACCTGACCGGAACCACGGGCGACAGCCCGGCGCTCGACGGCCTCACCGACGCCTTCGAGCAGGCCGGTTACCTCGCCCGGCCCGGCGGTTCCTCCCCCCGCCTGGCCGGGCGCACGGTCCTCGTCCTCGGCGACGAGCCCCTGACCGGCGCGCTCACCGCTCTCGTACGCGCCGAAGGCGGCGAGACGCGTGCGGTGGGGGCCGCCGAACTGCCGGCTGTCGAAGGGCCCGGCACCGCTGTCGTCTGGTGCCTCGACTCGCCCGTGCCGCCCGCCTTCTGGGACGAGGCCGACCGGCTGCCCGCCCGCGGCGTCGCCTGGCTGCGCTGCCACCGCGAAGGCTCGACCGCCTGGCTCGAACCGCTCGCCGCCGGCCCCGGCGACGTGACCTCCGCGCACATCCGGCTGCGGCGGCTCGCCGCGACACCCGCCCACCGCGAACTCGCCGCGTACTGGGCCGGTTCGTCCACCACCGACAACGGGCCCGCCCACAGTGCGGCGTCCACCGCGCTGACCGCCGCCCTGCTCACCGCAGACCTCGTCGCCTGGGCCGCGGGCGCCGACGGCAGCCGGCGCCTGCTGCGCCGCGTCGACCTCCGGGACCTCGCCGTCACGGCGCATCCGGTCCTGCCGGTGCCCGACGTCGCCCCCATCGCCCGATGAGAACGACCCAGATCGCCGTTCCCGGCGCCCGGCTCGTCACCGACATCCAACTCCCCGACGGTGAGGGTCCGTTCCCCGCCGTCGTCCTGCGCACCCCTTACGACCGCCGACGCCACCGCGCCGAGGCACGCGGCTGGGCGGCGCGCGGCTTCGCCGCCGTCGTCCAGGACGTCCGCGGCCGGTACGCCTCCGGGGGTCGGTGGCACCCGTACCGCGACGAGGCCGCCGACGGCGCCGCCACACTGCGCCGGGTCCGGGACGAGGCGTGGTCCGACGGCCGGATCGTCGCGGCCGGCGCCTCCTACGCGGCTCACTGCGCACTCGCCGCGGCACACGGGGACGACCCGGCCGGCCGCCCGGACGCCGTGATCGCCGCGGTCCCGGCCCTCGGCCTCGCCGAGACGGC
This sequence comes from Streptomyces sp. 5K101, assembly GCF_046506645.1. NCBI lineage: Bacteria > Bacillati > Actinomycetota > Actinomycetes > Kitasatosporales > Streptomycetaceae > Streptomyces > Streptomyces sp. 5K101. Next base: position 322,599 of record NZ_JBKFFO010000003.1, read on the forward strand.
GCGTGAAGCCGACGGCGTCGAGCGCCTGTCGGCCCGCGCCGGCTGGTGGGCCGCGCACGGCGACCGTCCCGACTCCGACGAACAGGCCCTCGCCAAGGCCCTCGCGTCCGACCCCCGCCTGCTGGAACACCTCCCGCTCGCCACGCTCCCGTCCCGCCTCGGCCGGGACCTGCCGTCATGGCAAGCGCTGTGGGAGGCGGTCCCGGACACGCCGGATCCCGCCGCGTCCGGGCCCCGGGTGCCGCTGCTCGTGGTCGGCGGGACCCGCGACCCGTTCCTCGACGACGCCGTACGGCTGTGGCGGCACTGGAGCGGAACCGCGCGGCTCCTCCTCGGGCCGTGGGGACACGGGCTCACCGCCGAGCCGGGCCCCGAGGCGCGGCCCGGACACCGCATGGCGCTCGGCGAGCTCTACGTCCGCTGGGCGCGCGCCGCGCTCGGCGGCGGCCTGAGACCGGGCCGCCACGGCGCGATCGCCCTCGGCGGCAGCGAGCACTGGTACGCCGCCGGCACCCCCGCCCGCCCCACCACGCGGGACTTCGGCTCCCCGGCCGGACTGCGGCTCCTGCACGGCGAGCACTTCACCGCCGACCCCCACCACCCCGTGCGCAGCGACGACGTGGACATCGACACCGGCCGGCCGGCCGACCGCGCGGTCCTCGTCACCCCGCCCCTGCCGCGCCCGCTCGACCTCCTCGGCACCGCCGCGGTCCGGCTGTGCGCCACCGCCGACACCCCCTGCGCCGACTGGGCCGTACGCGTCGTCGCACTCGACCCCGACGGCCGCGCGGACCCCCTCGCCGTCGGCGTCGTCCGGCGCGCCGACCCGCCGGGAGCCGACGCCCGCTTCCACGTCCCGCTCGGCCGACTGGCCCGCCGACTGCCCGCCGGGACCCGGCTGCGCGTCGAGATCGCCGGGCACCACTTCCCCGCGCACGCCCGCAACCCGCACACCGGCGAGGACCCCGTGCACGCCACCCGGCTGACCGCCTCCCGGCGCACCGTACGGACGGGGGGCAGCGCGCTGCTGCTCCCCGTCGCAGACGGCCGCCACCCCGTAGACCCCGTACAGGAGACATGCACGTGACCAGCAGCCCGCTCTCCCTCGACGCGCTCGTCGACCCCGTCTGCGGGCTGATACGCGCGGTCGAGGCCGTGCCGCACCCCACCGGCGCACCGCCCCGCTACACCGCCATGACCGCCGACGTCTCCGATGCCCGCCGCTTCGGGGCATGGCCGGCGGACCGGGTCTCGCTCGGCACCACGTTCGGCGACCCGGACGGCGCGCGGACCGCCGCCGTCGCCGAGGCCGTCGAGCGCTACTGCGGAAACCGGCTGCCCCCGCCCGGCCACCGCGACGCCCCCCGCCGTGCCACGGCCGCCGAACTCCTCGCCGAGGGGCAAACCCTCTACGGCCCCGGTGACCTCCCGGCCTACGCCGGCTGGCAGTACGACCGCCCCCGCTTCGCCTACCGCCCCCTCACCGAGGACACACCCGCCCTGTGGACCCGAGCCCGGGAGAACGGCGAGGAGGTGTGGGCGCCCGTCGCCCTGACCCATCTCAACTGGCGGCAGGGCGACTTCAAGCAGCTGCCCCGTACACACCATCTCAACTACGCGGGCATCGCGACCGGTCAGGGCTTCGACGACGCCGTCGAACGCGGCCTCCTCGAAGTCGTCGAACGCGATGCGCTCGAACTGTGGTGGCATCTCGACGGCCCCACCCGGGGCATCGACCCCGCCTCCGTGCCCGGGCTCACCCACGATCTCGCGGGCTGCGACCTCGAGGTGTCGATCGTGGAGATGCCGTCCGAGTTCGCGCCCTGCATGGCCGCCCTCGTGCACGACGCGGCACGCGGCATCCACGCCGCCGGGTTCGCCTGCCGCTACGACCCCGCCGAAGCCGCCCGCAAGGCCGTCCTGGAGGCCGTGCACACCTGGGTGTTCACCCAGGGGGCCACCGAAGCCGACGGATGGGTCTTCCGCGCCATCGACGCCGGGATGCTCGCCCGCGGGCTCTACCTCGACCACCGGGCCGACCGCCGCTACCTCGACGACTGCGGAAGCGACTTCGCGGCCGTACGGGACCTCGGCGCGCACGTGCAGGTGTGGCTCGACCCGCGGATGGCACCGCTCGCCGCCCGGTTCACCGAGCCCGCGCTCGGCACCGTCCCCGTCTCCGCCGTGCCGCACGGCAGCAGGGCCGACCTCCACGCGCGGCTCGCGGCCGGCGGACACCGTGTGATCACGGCCGACCTCACCACGGAGGACGTGGCCGAGACGCCGCTGCGCGTCGCCCGTGTGCTCGTCTCCGGCCTGGTGCCGAACGCGCCCGCCGCGTTCGCGTACCTCGGCTGCCCGCGCTTCGGGCAGGCCGCCCTGGCACGCGGCTGGCGCAGCGAACCCCCCTACCGGGCCGCCGACTTCACCCTCGCGCCGCCCCCGCACATGTGAGCCGCGACGCATGACAGATGACGTACACGTGAGCCCCGACGCATGACCGATCCCGTACGCCCGGCGCTCGCCCGGGCCCGTTCGGCCGAGGAGCCCGGCCCGGACACGCCGGCCGGCCCGGCGCGCCCCGCGCTGCCCGGCGAACCGCTGCCCGTACCGCCCGAGCTGGACCGCCTCCTGCGGCCGGCCCTCGCGGGGGACCGGCTGCGCCCCACGCCCTCGGCCGGGGCCCTGCACCCCGTCGACACCTACCTGGTGATCGGATCGGGCTGCTCGGTGCGGCCGGGCCGGTACGTCTACGATCCCGCCGGGCACCGCATCCGCCGCCGCAGCCCGCTCGGCCGCGGACGGGTCCCCGCCGGGGCCGTCGCCGTACTGGCGGTCGCCGCACGCCGGACCGTTTCCCACTACGGCCACCGCGCCTGGCCCCTGGTGGTCCTCGACACCGGACACGCCGCGGCGGCGCTTGCGCTCGCGGGAGCGCCCGCCGTATGCCTCGACGCGGACGGCGCGCTGCTGTCGGCGGCGCTCGGCAGGCCCCTCGAACCGGCCCTCGCCGCCGTGCAGTTGCTGCCCGGCGATCCCGACGCGCTGCTGGTGCGGTCGGCGGCGGCCGGCACGGTGACGCTGCCGTACGACGCGGTGCCGGTGCACGGCGACCTCGCCGAGGCGCGACGGGTGCTCGCGGCCCTCGCCGCGGCGGGCGCTGTCCGGGGGACCTGGCGTCCCGCACCGGACCCGGTCCCCTCCGAGGTCCTTCTGGCGCGGCGCAGCGCGGCCCCCGGCTTCGGCGGCGTACCCGGCCGCGCCGACCTCGCGCGGGTCCTGGCCGCGGCCCGCGCGGCGGCCCCGGACGGCCCGGCCTGGAGCCTCGCGCTCGCGGGTCCGCGACCGGGCATCCTGGCGGCGCCGGCCGACGGGCGGGGCGGCCGCGACACGGGCGACGCCCTGCCCCGGGTCGCGTCCGGGGACGTGCTGCCGACGCTCGCCCACTGGGGCGCCCGCCAGCCGTGGATCGCCCTGGCCGGGGCCGTACTCCTCGCGCACGGCTGTCCGTCCGACGCGCCCGTGTGCCAGGTGCGGCGCGACCACCTCCTCGCCGGGTACGGCATGGGCCACGCCCAGGCCGCCGCCACCGCCCTCGGCCTCGCGTCGCGGCCCGTCGGGTCCTGGCAGGGCGCCGACCTCGGCGCCGCGCTCGGCGAACCCCCGGGCCGCGACTGGGTGCTCCACGGCCTGGCCCTCGGCCGCGACGCCGCGGCCGCCGAACCGGATCCCATGACCGTGACCGGCCTCGCCCGCGGCCGCGACGCCGCGGTCCCCGAACCGGACCCCACGACCGCGACCACGCAAGGAGACGACTCGTCATGATGGTCCACCCCGAGCTGGTGCGCGCGGCCCGCATCGCGCGGCGGCCCCTGCTCACCGCCACCGCGCTGCTCGGCGCGGTCGCCGTCACCCACCTCGCCCAGGCCGTCCTGCTCGCCTTCGCGCTGGCCAGCATCGCCCGCGGCGAGACCGGCCCGTTGCCGCTGCTGCTGGGCGCGGTGCTCGCCGTCGTCGCCGTACGGGCCCTGCTCGTACGCGCCCAGCGGCGCACCGCCGTCGGCGCGGGCGCGAGAGTCAGGACCGGGCTGCGCGACGAACTCCTCGTACGGCTTGGGGCAGTTGGCCCGTCCCGGCACGCCGACGCACGCGCCGGAGCCGTACGCGCCACGCTTGTCGACGGCGTCGAGGGCGTGGACGCGTACGTCTCCCGCTACCTGCCGCAACTGCTCGTCACCTGCGCCGTGCCGCCGGTGCTGCTCATCGTCGTCGCCTTCGCCGAACCGTGGGCCGCGCTCGCCCTCGGACCCGCCCTCGTGATCGCGCTGCTCGCACCTCGCTGGTGGGACAAGCTGCTGGAACGCCGGGGGCAGCAGCACTGGGGCGCCTACGAGGCCCTCGCCGCCGACTACCTGGAGGCGCTGCAGGGCATGCCCGCCCTGCGGGCCGCCGGGGCGGTCGGGCGCACCCGGGCCCGGCTCCAGGCGCGTTCCTCGCAACTGCACCGGGCCACGGTCGCCAAACTGCGCGTCTCCCTCGTCGACACCGGGATCACGGACCTCGCCGTCCAGGGCGGCACGGTCGCCGCCGCGCTCGTGGCCTGCGCGTCCGCCGCGTCGGGGGCGCAGACCCCCACCGGCACCTACCTGGTGCTCATGCTCGCCTCCGAGGGCTTCCGGCCCGTACGGGACCTGTCGCGCGAATGGCACTCGGGGTACCTCGGCGTCTCGGCCGCCGACGGGATCGCCGAACTGCGCACCGCCGACGGCGGCGTCGTGGACGAGGGACGGCTCGCCGCCGCCTGGCCGCAGGCCCCCGCCATCCGGTTCGAGGACGTGCGGTACGCCCATCCCGGCGCCGCGCGCCCCGCCCTCGACGGAGTGACCTTCACCGCGCGGGCCGGCCGGACGACCGCCGTCGTCGGGCCGTCCGGCGCGGGCAAGTCCACGCTCCTCGGCCTGCTGCTGCGGCAGGACGACCCCGACGCCGGACGGGTGCTCGCCGACGGCACAGACATCCGCGCGTACACCCTCGACTCCCTGCGGCGCGGCATCGCGGTCGTCTCCCAGGAGACGTACCTCTTCCACGCCACCGTCGCCGAGAACCTGCGCCTGGGCGCTCCGGGGGCGAGCGACGCCGCGCTCCACCGGGCGGCGCGGGCCGCCGGCATCCACGACGAGATCCTGAACCTGCCCGACGGCTACGACACCCCGGTCGGCGAACGCGGCGCCACCCTCTCCGGCGGACAGCGCCAACGGCTCGCCCTGGCACGGGCGTTGCTCGCCGACGCACCCGTCCTGGTGCTCGACGAGGCGACCAGCGCCGTCGACGAACGCCGCGAGGCCCAGATCGTGCGCGAACTCCTGCACGCCGCCCGGGGCCGCACGTGTCTCGTCGTCGCCCACCGGCTCGACTCCGTACGCCACGCCGACAGCATCGTCGTCCTCGACGCGGGACGTGTGGAAGCCGTCGGCACCCATGCCGAACTGCTCGCCGCGGACGGCGTCTACGCGCGCCTGGTCACGGCCGCCCGTACGGCGGACCCGGCGGAAGGGCAGGCGGCGTGACCAGCGAACGCGGCGCTCTGCGCGCCCTGTTGCCCGTTCTCGGCGCACACCGTGCCATGACCGTCCGCACCTTCGGCGCGGCGCTCGCCGACCAGGCCGCGCTCGTCGCCCTGGTCACCCTCGCCGCGCACACCGTCGGCACGGCCGTCGTCTCGTCCACCGCCCCCGGCCCAGGCACGATCGCCGCGCTCGTCGGGCTCGTGCTCGTCCGCGCGCTCGCGACCTGGCGCGAGATGGACCTCTCGCACGACCTCGCCTATCGGGTCCTCGCCGAACTGCGGGTCCGTGTCTTCGACGGCCTCGCCCGCAGCGCACCCGCGCGCATCGGGGGCCGCCGCAGCGGCGACCTGGCGTCGGCGGCGCTCGGCGATGTGGAGGCGCTGGAGTTCTTCTACGCCCACGCCGTGGCCCAACTCGTCGCGTCCGGCGTGGTGTTCGGGGGAGGCGCCGTCGTCCTCGCCGCCCTCGACCCCTGGCTGCTGCTCGCCGTCCTGCCCGTCGCCGGCCTGCTCGTCCTCGCTCCCGTTCTCGAGTCCCGGGGACGCGCCGTGCGCGGGGCCCGCACCCGGGAGGCGGCCGCCGACCTGTCGGCCGAGGCCGTCGAGACCGTCGACGGGCTGCGGGAACTGCTCGCGTTCGGCGCGCTGGAGGCCCGCCGCGAGCGGCTGCGCGCCCACGGGCGCCGGCTCGGCGAGGCCCAGCGGGCCGAGCAGGCGTGGGAGGCGGACGCCTCGGCCCTGCGCGACCTGCTCGTCGTCGCGGCCGTCGTCGGCGTCGTCCTCGCCGCGGCGCACACCGTCGCGGGCGCGTGGGCGCCCGCCGCGATGGCACTCGCCCTCGGCGTCCTCGCCCCGGTCGCCGACTCCGCGGCCGCCCTCGGGCAGGCGGGCGGCCTGCGGGCGGCGGCGGCCCGGGTCGGCGCGGCGGTACGGGCACCGGCAGGCGCACCGGCCCCCGCCATGCCGCGCGCCCTGCCCGACGGGCCGCTCGGCATACGGCTGCGGGGTGTGCGCTTCGACTACGGCGGCGCGCCCGTGCTCGACGGCGTCGACCTCGCCGTCCGGCCCGGCGAGACGCTGGCGCTCGTCGGGGCGTCGGGTGCCGGGAAGTCGACGTGCGCGCATCTGGTGGCCCGCTTCTGGGACCCGGCCGCCGGGGCGGTGGAACTCGTCCCGCGGACCGGCGACCCAGTCGACGTGCGGGAGGTCGCGGAGCCCGAACTGAGGGGCGCGGTCGCGGTGGTGGGCCAGGACGCGCCCCTGTTCCACGGCACGCTGGCGGAGAACCTGCGCCTCGCCGCGCCGGAGGCCGACGCGGCGACGCTCGCCCGGGCCACGCGGATCGCGGGCGTCGACCGGATCGCCGAGGGCCTGCCCGACGGGTACGACAGCGCGGTCGGGGAACGGGGCACGACACTGTCGGGCGGCCAGCGCGCCCGCATCGCGCTGGCCCGGGCGCTCATGACCGAGCCGCGCGTCCTGGTCCTCGACGAGACGACGGCGAACCTGGACGCGGAGGGTGACGCGGCGGTGTCCGCGGCCCTCGCGGCGGGCCCGCGCACGCGGACGACGCTGCTGATAGCCCACCGCCCGTCGACGATCCGCCGCGCGGACCGGATCGCGGTGCTGGCGGCGGGACGGGTGGTCCAGGTCGGCACGTGGCCGGAACTGACCGAGGAGGGCGGCGCGTTCAGCCACGTCCTCACCCGCTGAGCGTCGAGCTTCGCGCCGCGCCCGGCGCGTTGGGCGCCCCCTGCAGGGGCACGGATTCCGGGGCTTCCCCGTCCCCAACCGCCGCGCTGCGGCCTGTGGTGGGTGGTGAAGCCACTGCGAGGCCTCGCCCGCACTGACGCCGCGAGCTTCGTGCCGCGCCCGGCGCGTGGGGCACGCCGCCTGCGGGGGCAGGGTTTCCGGGGGCTGCGCCCCCGACCCCACCCCGCCGCGCTGTTTGGCCGGTGGGGTCGGTGAAGCCACTGTGGGCCCCGGCCCAGGCTTCGCGCCTGACCAGCCGGGGCTGCGCCCGGCCGCCTTGAGAGGCAGGCTCAGCGTCGGTTCCCGCCCGCCGGGCGGCCGAGACCCGTGGGCTTCGCCCCGCGCGCCACGCCGTGGGCGGCGCCCGCCACCGCCCTGAGAGGGCGGCGCCGGCTGTGTACCGGCCCATTGGCTGCCGGACTGATGCGGCGGACACTGAGGGCTACGTCCGCGCCTGCCGCGCGGAGTGCCTCGGAACCGGGGCCGTCGCGCGGAGGTTGGGCTACCGGGCCCGGTGTCGCGGGATCTGGGACTCCGCCCAATCCCGCGACGCGGCCAGGCGGCCTGGCCTGCCTACCCCCGTGCCGGCGTGGGCAGCCGGCGGCGGTGCCACCGCACGCGGCGACGCGGTGGCTTCCCCCGCGCCGGGCAGGGCCCCGGGAACACCGGGACGGGCCCATGGGGCAGCCGGGGCTGAGCCCCGGGCCCCCACGGACACGCGGCCCCTGCCGGCCGGAGCCGCGCCCCGACCCCGCAGGGGCCGCACGCCCGGGCCGGGCCGGGCCCGTGGGGCGGCCGGGGCCGCGGCCCGTGCCCCGCACGGAAGCGGGCCGGGTTTCCGGGGGCGGTGCCCCCGTCCCCGCCGGGCGTCAGCTCATGCGGAGGGCCAGGAAGAAGTCCAGCTTGTCCTCCAGGCGGGACAGGTCGCGGCCCGTCAGTTGTTCGATCCTGCCCACTCGGTACCGCAGCGTGTTCACGTGCAGATGCAGGCGCGTCGCGCAGCGGGTCCAGGAGCCGTCGCAGTCGAGGAACGCCTCCAGCGTCGGGATCAGCTCTGCGCGGTGGCGGCGGTCGTAGTCCCGCAGCGGGTCCAGCAGGCGCGCCGTGAACGCCCGGCGCACGTCGTCCGGCACGAACGGCAGCAGCAGCACGTGCGAGGCCAGCTCGTGGTGGCCCGCCGCGCACACCCGGCCCGGGCGCGCCGCCGCCACGCGGCGGGCGTGGCGGGCCTCCTCCAGCGCGCCGCGCAGCCCCTCCGCCGAGTGCACGGCCGCGCTGACGCCCAGAGTGAGGCGGCCGTCACCGTCGAGACCGGCCGACAGCGGGGCGCGTACCGACTCCAGCAGGGCGTCGGCGTGCAGACCGGCCTCCGAGGACGGCGTCGCCTCCTCCTCCAGCCCCAGCGGGCTCACCGCCGACAGCGGCACCAGCGCGATGGCCTCGTCACCCATGTGCGCCACGGCGATCCGGTCCGCCGAGTCCACTCCGGCGGCCGACGGGTCGACGAGGATCTCCTCCAACAGTGACTGCGCGACCGGCCCCGCCTCGATGCCCGATTCCGCGCCCCAGTCCACCCGGGCCACGACGACCTGCCAGTGCGGCGCGCTCCCGAGGCCCGGCAGCAGCACGGGCGCGGCCACCCGCAGCCGCGCGGCGATCTCCGCGGGCGCGGCGCCCGTCTGGACCAGCTCCAGGACCTCCTGGGCGAGCCGGCGCCGCACCGTGCGGGCCGCCTCGCGCCGGTCGCGTTCGACGGCGATCAGCTGGGTGACGCCCTGCAGCAGGTCGAGACGGGCCGCGGGCCAGTCCCCGGCGTCGGCCTCGACGGCCAGCAGCCAGGCCGACAGGACGTTCTCGCGGACGTCCCGCAACGCCGGCACGGCCCCCCTGCCGGTGTTACGGATCGGGAAGAGCGAGTACGTCACGCCGCCGACCACCGCCCGGTGCGGCGGCCGCCGGCCGGCCCGTACCGCGGCCAGGTGCTCCCCGGCCAGCACCGCGCCGGTCTGGGCGGTGAGCCCCTCGCCGACGCCCGCGATCTGCCGCCCGGTGGGCGAGAGCACCCAGGCCCGCAGGTCCAGGTCGGAGCCGAGGAGATCGAGCACGGCGTCCGGGCCGCCGCCCGGCGGACCGGAGGTCATCAGCCTTCTGTGTCTGTCGACGACTGCCGCGAGGTCCCCGGCACGCTCCCCGGAGACCTGCCGCACCACGTACTCGGTGATCGTCGCGAATGCAACGGATTCGTTCACGGAGAACAACGGCAGCCGGTGGCGGGAACACGCCTGCACCAGATCGTCGGGGATGTCGCCGAGCTCCGCCTCGCCCGCCGCGAGCCCCGCCACCTGAGCGCTCGCGAGGATACGGACGAACGGTTCCGAGTCCTCGGCGCTGCGCCGCCAGGCCAGGCCGGTGAGCACCAGTTCGCCGCCCGAGAGGTACCGGCTCGGGTCCCGCAGGTCGGTGGTCATCACACCCCGCACGCCGCGGTCGAGCTCGTCCTCGCCGCCGAGCAGCCGCAGCCCCAGCGCGTCGGTCTCCAGCAGTGCGCGCAGCCGCATCTCGTCGCCACCGATCTGTCTCGTTGTTGCAGGTTCTGGCCGGCGATCCTTTGGCCACGGTTTCCGGGGGGAAACGGTGAGGTTGCTGATCCCCGCCTTTCGTTCGAATCTACAAGACGAGAGAGGAGACCAGCCAACTCCTTCATGGTTTCGGTGACTGCACCGCTCGGATCGCGCCGCGTGTACTGGACCACATCGCGTGAACAGCACGTGAACATCCAGTCGAGGCCGGCCGTCCAGGGCCCCGTGCGACGACGACCCCGAGATTGAGAAGAAGAGAGCCAGTCATGGACTTCCTTCGCCCAGCCGGCTGGAAGGATGCGCTCGCCGCCAAGGCCGAGCATCCCACCGCTGTGCCCATCGCGGGTGGGACCGATGTGATGGTCGAAATCAACTTCGACCACCGTCGGCCGGAGTACCTCCTGGATCTGAACCGCGTCGGCGAGCTGACCGAGTGGGAGGTCGGGGAGGAGAGCGTCCGGCTCGGCGCCTCCGTTCCGTACACCACGATCATGGAGCAGCTGCGGGCCGAGCTGCCGGGCCTCGCGCTCGCCTCCCACACGGTCGCCTCCCCGCAGATCCGCAACCGCGGAAGTGTCGGCGGCAACCTCGGCACCGCGTCGCCCGCCGGCGACGCCCACCCCGCACTGCTCGCCGCGGGCGCCGAGGTCGAGGTGGAGTCGGTACGCGGCTCCCGCCGCATCCCGATCGACGAGTTCTACACGGGCGTCAAGCGCAACGCGCTCGCCTCCGACGAGCTCATCCGCGCCGTGCACATCAAGAAGGCCGACGGGCCCCAGCAGTTCTCCAAGGTCGGCACCCGCAACGCGATGGTGATCGCGGTCTGCGCCTTCGGCCTCGCCCTGCACCCCCGGACCCGTACCGTGCGCGCCGGCATCGGCTCCGCCGCCCCCACCCCCGTCCGCGCCAGGGCTGCGGAGGACTTCCTGAACGCCGCGCTCGAAGAAGGCGGATTCTGGGAGAGCGGGCACATCATCACGCCCTCGATCGCCCAGCAGTTCGCGGAACTCGCCGCCGGTGCCTGCAACCCCATCGACGACGTGCGCGGCACCGCCCGGTACCGCCGGCACGCCGTGGGCATCATGGCCCGCCGCACGCTCGGCTGGGCCTGGGAGCAGTACCGCGGCACCGCCCGCACGCTGGAAGGAGCTGCATGAGCATGCGCGTCAGTTTCACCGTCAACGGACGTCGCCGGCAGGCGGACGACGTCTGGGAGGGCGAGAGCCTGCTCTACGTGCTGCGTGAGCGCCTTGGCCTGCCGGGCTCCAAGAACGCCTGTGAGCAGGGCGAATGCGGATCCTGCACGGTCAGGCTCGACGGCGTTCCGGTCTGTGCCTGCCTCGTCGCGGCCGGCCAGGCCGAGGGCCGCGAGGTGGTGACCGTCGAGGGCCTCGCCGGTGAGGGCGCCGCGCTCTCCCCGATCCAGCAGGCGTTCATCGACGCGGGCGCCGTGCAGTGCGGTTTCTGCACCCCCGGCCTGCTGGTCGCCGCCGACGAGATGCTGGAGCGCAACCCGTCGCCGTCCGACGAGGACATCCGCGAGGCGCTCTCCGGCAACCTCTGCCGCTGCACCGGATACGAGAAGATTCTCGACGCCGTCCGCCTCGCGGCCGCTCGTCAGGAGCGCCGGGGAAGCCAGGAAGCGACGGTGTGACGATGACACGGAACACCCGGGTCGCCACCGTCCCGGCGGGCACTCCCACCAAGGTCACCCAGGGGTCCAGGACCAAGGGCGGCATCGGCGAGTCCACGCTCCGCCCCGACGGCACGCTCAAGGTCACCGGCGAGTTCGCCTACTCCTCGGACATGTGGCACGAGGACATGCTGTGGGGCCAGATCCTGCGGTCCACCGTCGCGCACGCCGAGATCGTGTCCCTCGACACCGCCGAGGCGCTGGCCGTACCGGGCGTCTACGCCGTGCTGACGTACGACGACCTGCCGACCGCGGTGAAGCACTACGGCATGGAGATCCGGGACACCCCGGTCCTGGCCCACGGCAAGGTCCGCCACCACGGTGAGCCGGTCGCGCTCGTGGCCGCCGACCATCCGGAGACCGCGCGCCGCGCCGCCGCGAAGATCAAGATCGAGTACCGGGAGCTGCCCCTCGTCACCGACGAGGCGTCGGCGCTCGCTCCGGACGCGATCCTGGTCCACGAGAACCGGGACGACCACCGCGCCGCTCACGTGCCGCACCCGAACATCGTCCACCGTCAGCCGATCGTCCGCGGCAACGTGGCGCAGGCCCGCAGCCGGGCCGACGTGATCGTGGAGGGCGAGTACACCTTCGGCATGCAGGACCAGGCCTTCCTCGGCCCGGAGTCCGGCCTCGCGGTGCCCGCCGAGGACGGCGGCGTCGACCTGTACTGCGCCACCCAGTGGCTCCACTCCGACCTGCGGCAGATCGCCCCGGTCCTCGGCCTGCCCGAGGAGAAGGTGCGCATGACGATGGCCGGCGTCGGCGGCGCGTTCGGCGGCCGCGAGGACATCTCGATGCAGATCCTCGCCTGCCTGCTCGCGCTGCACACGGGCAAGCCGGTCAAGATGGTCTACAACCGCTTCGAGTCCTTCTTCGGGCACGTCCACCGGCACCCGGCGAAGCTCCACTACGAGCACGGCGCCACCAAGGACGGCAAGCTCACGCACATGGCGTGCAGGATCGTGCTCGACGGCGGCGCCTACGCGTCGTCCACGGCATCGGTCGTCGGCAACGCCGCGTCCCTCTCGGCCGGCCCGTACGTCATCGACAACGTCGACATCGAGGCGATCGGCCTCTACACCAACAACCCGCCCTGCGGCGCCATGCGCGGCTTCGGCGCGGTCCAGGCGTGCTTCGCCTACGAGGCCCAGATGGACAAGCTCGCCGCCCGGCTGGACATGGACCCGGTGGAGTTCCGGCAGAAGAACGCGATGGCGCAGGGCACGATCATGCCGACCGGGCAGCCGGTCGACTCCCCGGCCCCGGTCGCCGAGCTGCTGCGCCTCGTCGCGTCCCGCCCGCTGCCGCCGGAGCGCCAGTGGGAGACCACCGAGGGCGCCGACGTCCGCGCGCTGCCGGGCGGTCTGTCCAACACCACGCACGGCGAGGGCGTCGTCCGGGGTGTCGGCTACGCGGTCGGCATCAAGAACGTCGGCTTCTCCGAGGGCTTCGACGACTACTCGACCGCCAGGGTCCGCATCGAGGTCATCGGCGGTGAGCCCGTGGCCACGGTCCACACGGCCGCGGCTGAGGTCGGCCAGGGCGGTGTCACCGTTCACGCACAGATCGCCCGCACCGAGCTCGGCGTCCAGCAGGTCACCATCCACCCCGCCGACACCCAGGTGGGCTCGGCCGGTTCGACCTCCGCGGCCCGCCAGACGTACGTGACCGGCGGCGCCATCAAGAACTCCTGCGAGCTCGTCCGCGAGAAGGTCCTGGAGATCGGCCGGCGCAAGTTCGGCTCGTACCACCCGGCGTGGGCCGGCGCCGAACTCCTCCTGGAGGGCGGCAAGGTCGTCACCGACGGCGGCGAGACCCTCGCCACCATCGTGGACGTGCTCGAGGACGAGGTCGTGGAGGTCGAGGAGGAGTGGCGCCACCGCCCCACCGAGCCCTTCGATCTCAGGACCGGCCAGGGCAACGGCCATGTCCAGTACGCCTTCGCCGCGCACCGCGCGGTGGTCGAGGTCGACACCGAGCTCGGCCTGGTCAAGGTCATCGAACTGGCCTGTGCCCAGGACGTCGGCAAGGCCCTCAACCCGCTCTCCGCCGTCGGCCAGATCCACGGTGCCACCACCCAGGGCCTGGGCGTCGCGGTGATGGAGGAGATCATCGTCGACCCGAAGACCGCGAAGGTGAAGAACCCCTCCTTCACGGACTACCTGATACCCACGATCCTCGACACGCCGACCATCCCGGTCGACATGCTCGAACTGGCCGACCCCCACGCGCCGTACGGCCTGCGGGGACTCGGCGAGGCCCCGACCCTGTCGTCCACTCCGGCCGTCCTCGCGGCGATCCGGAACGCGACGGGTCTCGAACTGAACAGGACGCCGGTGCGCCCCGAGCACCTCACCGGCACCTGACAGGTCCCCACACTTCTCCGGGCGGTGCGTGCCATGCCTCCAAAAGGAACGTCATTTCCGCACTGCCCGTGCCGCCCGGAGAGAATCAGCGCCGCACCGCTCGCGGCCACAGCACCACCCCGCAGTAACGAGCAGTACCCCGCAGAGCAGGTTCGTCTCGGGCCGTCCCCCGGGTCGTGCAGCCGAAGCACCTTCCCAAATCCCGCCGGCGAAACCCTTCCGGCGGGTGCCCCTGTGAACCTTGGGAGTAGGCACCATGACCCAGCAGTCCACCGAGCCGAGAGGCGCTGACGACGCCGGCGCAGGCACGCTCCCCCAGGGCCTTCGGCCTGGGGGTGCCCCCAACTCGCTGCGCTCGCCAGCCGGCCGGTCCTGGCTCGACCGGTATTTCCACATCACCAAGAGAGGTTCGACCGTCGCGCAGGAGGTGCGCGGCGGCATCACCACCTTCATGGCGATGGCGTACATCGTCCTGCTGAACCCGGTGATCCTGTCGGTGCCCGACGCGACCGGCGCGCGGCTCGACGGTGACCAGCTGACCACCGCGACGGTCTTCGCCGCGGCCACCACCACCATCGTGATGGGCCTCCTCGGCAACGTGCCGCTGGCCCTCGCCGCGGGACTCAGTGTCTCCGCCGTCATGGCATTCCAGGTCGCGCCCGCGATGACCTGGGAAAACGCGATGGGCATGTGCGTCATCTACGGTCTTGTGATCGTCCTGCTCGTCGTCACGGGTCTGCGGGAACTGATCATGAACGCGATCCCGCTGGCGCTGAAGCACGCCATCACCATGGGTATCGGACTGTTCGTCTGCCTCATCGGCCTCGTCCAGGCCGGATTCGTCACCTCCATGCCCGGTGAGGGCGGCATCGCCGGCGCCAAGCCCATCCAGCTCGGCACGCACGACATGCTCACCGGCTGGCCGGTGCTCTGCTTCTCCGTCACCGTCCTGCTCATCTTCCTGCTCCAGGTGCGCAAGGTTCCCGGTGCGATCCTCATCGGCATCGTCGGCGGCACGGTCTTCGCCGCCGTCGTCCACCAGTTCGCCGGCCTCGACAAGGCCGCGTGGGGCGGTCTGAACGCGCCCGAGATCACCGGATCGATCATCTCGACCCCCGACTTCGGCCTGTTCGGCGCCGTCTCCTTCGACGGCATGGCCGGTGTCGGCGGCATCACCGTCGGCGTGATCGTCTTCACCCTGGTGCTGGCCGGGTTCTTCGACGCCATGGGCACCATCATCGGCATCGGCCAGCAGGCCAACCTCGCCGACGACAAGGGCAAGATGCCCGGCCTCAACAAGGCCCTCGCCATCGACGGCGCGGGCGGCGCGATCGGCGGCCTCGCGGGCGCCTCCGGCCAGACCGTCTTCGTCGAGTCCACCGCCGGCGTCGGCGACGGCGCCCGTACCGGTCTCGCCAGCGTC
Source organism: Streptomyces sp. 5K101 (assembly GCF_046506645.1). Taxonomy (NCBI): domain Bacteria; kingdom Bacillati; phylum Actinomycetota; class Actinomycetes; order Kitasatosporales; family Streptomycetaceae; genus Streptomyces; species Streptomyces sp. 5K101. Next base: position 337,981 of record NZ_JBKFFO010000003.1, read on the forward strand.
GTCACCGGTCTCGCGTTCACGCTCTGCCTCTTCTTCACCCCGCTGGCCCAGCTCATCCCGACCCAGGTCGCCGCGGCCGCCCTGGTGGTCATCGGCTCGATGATGATGACCAACGCCAAGCACATCGACTGGAACGACCCGGCCACCGCCATTCCGGTCTTCCTGACCACGGTGCTGATGCCGTTCACCTACTCCATCACCGCGGGCATCGCCGCCGGTGTCATCGCCCACGTCCTGATCAAGGCGGTCCAGGGCCGGGCGCGCGACGTCGGCTGGCTCATGTGGGTCCTGTCCGCCGTGTTCCTCGCCTACTTCGCCCTCAATCCGATCGAGGGCTGGCTGGGCGTCAAGTAGCACCGCCGCCGTCCTCCACACGCCTTCGTCCGAGGAGACCGAGATGCTGGACATCGCCGAAGAGCTGAACCGGTGGGTCGAGCAGGGCCGTTCGTTCGCCGTCGCCACCGTCGTCGCCGTCGGGGGCAGCGCCCCCCGCCAGCCGGGCGCGGCGCTCGCCGTCGACAGCGAGGGCACGGCGATCGGCTCGGTCTCCGGAGGGTGTGTGGAGGGCGCGGTCTACGACCTGTGCACCCAGGCGCTCCAGGACGGCGAAAGCGTCCTGGAACGCTTCGGATACAGCGACGAGGACGCGTTCGCCGTGGGGCTCACCTGCGGCGGCGTGATCGACGTCCTCGTCACCCCCGTACCCGCGGACGCTCCCGGCAGGGAGGTGTTCGCGGCCGCGCTGGCCACCGCCGCCCGTGGGGAGGCGGCGGCGGTCGCGCGGGTCACCGACGGTCCCGCTGAACTGGCGGGCCGCGCCCTGCTGGTGCGCCCCGACGGCAGCTGCGCGGGGTCGCTCGGCGGCCACCCCGAGCTGGACCGCACGGCGGCCGCGGAGGCCGCGGCCATGCTGGACGCCGGCCGTACCGGGACCGTCGTCATCGGCGAGGACGGCTCGCGCTGCGGGCGGCCGCTGACGCTGCTCGTCGAGTCGAGCGTGCCGCCGCCCCGCATGATCGTCTTCGGCGCCGTCGACTTCGCCGCCGCGCTCGTGCGGGTGGGCAAGTTCCTCGGCTACCACGTCACCGTCTGCGACGCGCGGCCCGTCTTCGCCACGCGGACCCGCTTCCCGGATGCGGACGAGGTCGTCGTCGAATGGCCGCACCGCTACCTGGAGTCCACCGATGTGGACGGCCGCACCGTGCTGTGCGTCCTGACCCACGACACCAAGTTCGACGTCCCGCTGCTCGAACGGGCGCTGCGGATGTCGGTCGCGTACGTGGGGGCCATGGGCTCCCGCCGTACCCACGAGGACCGCGAGAGGCGGCTGCGGGAGGCCGGCGTCACGGAGCTGGAGCTTGCCCGGCTGCGGTCCCCGATCGGCCTCGACCTCGGTGCGCGCACACCGGAGGAGACGGCGCTGTCCATCGGCGCGGAGATCGTGGCGAATCGCCGGGGCGGCAGCGGAGCCTCGCTGACCGGCGCCCATACGCCCATCCACCACGACGGACCCGACGCCGTGGCGGGTCGCATCGGGTCGGTGGCGTAGCTCCGCCGACTGCGCTGGGCCCGCGGGCCGTTCGCGCCTGTCAGCTGTGACGTTTCTGTGATTCCTGACGCTGAGTTGTGTACGGGGAGACACGCGGCGGTCATGGTCATGAACATGACGTGACCGCCAGGACGAAGAGGAACGAGTGGGCGAGGAGCGGGGCGGCCGACGTGCGCAGGCGCACGACGCGGAGCTCGGTGACGCGGTCGCGAGGGCGCAGCAGGGTGACGAGGCCGCGTTCACCCGGGCCTATCGGATCGTCCACCCCCCGTTGCTCGGGTTCCTCCGCGGACTCGTCGGCGACGACGCCGAGGACGTGGCCTCCGACGCCTGGCTCGAAATCGCCCGGGACATCGGGCGCTTCCGCGGCGACGGGGTCGGCTTCCGGGCCTGGACGGCGAGCATCGCGCGCAACCGGGCCATCGACCACCTGCGCCGCGTCAGGAGCCGTCCGCGCGGCACGTACCTCGAGAACGACCTCGCGGAGATGCCCGCCCGCCAGGACACGGCGGAGGAGGCGTTCGAGACCGTCTCGACGCAGGAAGCGCTGGCGCTCATCGCCCGACTGCCACGGCAGCAGGCCGAAGCCGTACTGCTCCAGACGGTCATCGGACTCGACGGACCGACGGCCGCCCGGGTGCTCGGCAAGCGGCCCGGTGCCGTCCGCTCCGCCACCCACCGCGGACTGAGGCGACTGGAGAAGCACCTCACCGCACTCCGGACGAAGGGTCGTGTGACAGATTCCGACCCCTGTGCGCTGGGAGGGGCGAGATGACCGAAAACCGATCTGGAGACGCGACGGGCTCCGGGGCCGCGGCCGCGCCGCAGCCCACGACTCCGGCGCTCGACGAGGTGCTGGCCGCCGCGGCGCGCCCGGCGCCCGTCGAGCCGGAGCCCGCCGCACGCGCGCTCGCCGCCTTCCGTGCCGCGCGCGCCGAAGGCGCGCTCTCGCTGCCCACCCGGCCCGAGGACGACTGGCGCCCCGCGCCCCGCTCGGGCATCCGTGCACGAGGGCTCAAGGCGGGCATCGGCGCGCTCGTGGCCGGCGTGATGCTCGGCGGCGGCGTGGCGATGGCGACCGGCGCGATTCCGGGGCCCTTCGACGAGCCGCCGGCGCATCGGCCCGACCCCGTGACCGGCCCCTCGTCCGACGGGGAGCCGGCGCCGGACACCGTCCGCGACGACTCCGTGCCGCCCACGTCCGAGACGTCCGCCGGGCCCGGGGGCGAGCGCCCGCCGGCGGCGAAGGACGAGGAGGCGCGCTGCCGCGCGTACGACAAGGCGGAGCGGCGCGACGACGCCGCCGAGGCGGGTGCGATGCGGAAGCGTCTGGAAGAGGCGGCGGGCGGCCCGCAGGCCGTCGCGGCGTACTGCGCCGACCTGTTGGCCGAGTCGGGCACCGGACCCGGTTCCGATTCCCGCGGCGACCGCGGACCGAAGAAGTCCGGATCCCCGGCCGCCAAGGCTCCGGATGCGCCCCCGGGCAGGGACAGGGACGATTCACCGCGGCACCGGCAGTTCCCCAAGGACTGACCGTCGCGGGGACGGCGCCGCTGCACCAGCCGTGGGATAGGGCTGCATGCCGCGAGTCGCCGCGGGCGTGCCCTTCCGGCCGCTCCCGGGCCCGTCAGGCTCTTCTCCCGCGCACGCACCTGCGCGGTGCCCTCGACCTCGACCGACGGGCCGTCCCTGCGCGGCCATTGGTGCGCCGCCGGCAGTCCCCGGTCGGTGGTCGTGCCGCCGCCCCGACACCTGAGGGGTGCCGATGGTTGTACGCGCGAGCCCCGATGTTCCTGTGAGAACGGACACCACCGCCGGCCGTGATGCTTTCCCCTCCGCTTTCGCTGGGACGGACGAGCTGGTCATTGGCTGTTGGTGGGGAGGAAACGGATGCCGATCGAAGGGCGTGCAGCGCAGCTGCCGGACGCCGACGGCATGCAGGGATATGCCGCGGGTTTCGTCACCGAGATGGGCGAGCGCAGCAGACTGCCGCTCGACTACAGCGTGGTGAGCCTGAGACTCGTGGACTTCGTCGTCGACGGGCTCAGACGCGGCAGACCGGAGCGCTCGGCCGTCGACCGCATCCTCCAGGGCCTCGGCGCCTACGTCGGCGAGGTGATCGTCCGTCGGGCGGGGGCGCGCTGGGTCGACCTCGACGCGGACCAGAGCGAGCTGTTCGGCCAGCCCGTCGGCCTCCGTATGCCCGACGGCCGGGTCTGGAACCCACTGGGGAAGGTGGTCAAGCGCTTCGAGCACGGGGCGTCGGAGTCGGTCGAGCGCTTCTACCTGCTCCTGCACGGCCGCCGCCCCCCGAACCGCCGCGACCCGCTCCCGGAGCGCGCCGCGTGCTGAAGAGGGGGTGTGGGGGCCGTCGCCCCCACACCCCCTCTTCCCGCTTGACCCGCCTTGCGAGCGTGCGCACCGCGGGCCTCCTCAGGTGATGGTGACGACACGTGCCCAGGACGGCGGGGTGTCCGGGACGTAGTCGGGGTTCTCCTCGTCCACGGCGCGGACGGGACGGGGGAAGAGACCCACGACCGTGCGGCAGGGCGGCTGCGCGGAGGGCCATGGCGTCTGACCGTCCGTCAGCGCGACGACGACGTCCGGGCGAGGCCGGGAGCGGAGCGCCCGGGCGAATCCGGAGCGCAGGTCCGTTCCTCCGCCGCCGACCAGTTCGATGTTCTCGGCACGGCAGAGCGGGACGGCGACCCCGGCCGCCGCGTCGCAGGAGATCACCGACACCAGGTCGCGCCGCCCGCCCACCGCCCGCGAGATCGCCGCCACCTCCAGCAGCGCTGCCCAGTTCGGCGTCGCTCACCGACCCGGAGGTGTCGATCACGACGCCGAGTCACCACGGCAGGATCGCCAGGGCCTCCACCTCCAGCAGCAGTTCCGGTCGGAACAGGGCGGCCACCTGGACTGCCGTGCTGGCCGGCGGACGCGCGGTGTCGACATAGGCGTCGCGGGCGGCACGCACCTCCGGCAGGACGGCGATGTCGGTGACGTAGTAGGTGAGCTTGGCGACGTCCGCGAATGTCGCGCCTCCCGCCGCCAGGCAACGCTGCAGGTTCTCGAAGACCTGGCGGGCCTGGGCGGCGGCGTCGCCCTCGCCGACCACGTTTCCCTTTGCGTCCAGCGCGACCTGCCCGGAGATGACGACCAGCCGTCCTTCCCCTACGACCACATGGCTGTAGCCGTTACCGGGAGCGACTCCGTCGGGCGGGATGTGGTCGAGCATGGTCTCTTCCGACTCGTCCCGCACATCTGACTCGCCTGACACAGGTGTCCTTCCGAACTGACGTCGACGACGCAACGATACGTCGGAGCGGCCGTGTTGGGGGTGCCTCCGGTCTCTTCTGCGGGCGTCGCATGTCCACCGCACGGGCCAGGGCGGCGGTGACGGGTCCGGCGTGGTCGGGGAGACGGACAGCTGCCCAAGCAGCGGCCACCCGGCTGACGGACCGGGCCACGTTCCTCGCCGCCGGGAAGCGGTACGCGCAGGCGCAGGACGACTTCCTGGAGGCGACTGGGCTGCGCGGCTGACGGCGGCAGCCGGTGGTGCCGGCCGGCGGCATTTCGCGTGCCGACGCCGATCATGGTGAACGCCGGGACCGCGGTGGACGTACCTGTGGGCGGTCGTGCGATCCGTGCGGCCGACCGCAGGCAGGGGAGGCACGTCTTGGCCGGAAGCAACGTCACCGCGCTGTTCCGCGCGTCCACCGCGCACAGCCCGTCCTACTTCTCCCTGAACAGGGCGGGCGGCGGCGCCGGAGAGATCGTCGACTTCTGCATCCCCTGCAACCCGTACTTCCCCACCCCCGCCATGTTCGACGAACTCGGCCGGCGCCTGCGGGAAATCCTCACCTACTACCCGAGCAGCGCCGGCACCATCACCGGCGAGCTCTGCCGGCTGCTGGGCCTCAACCCGCAGACCGTCGCCATGGGCAACGGCTCCACCGAACTGATCACCTGGATCGACCACCTGCTGGTGCGCGAGTCCCTCGCCGTGCCCGTACCGACCTTCGGCCGCTGGACCGACCAGCCCATGGAGACCGGCAAGCGCGTCGACATGCTGCTCCTGCCGGAGGCGCGCGGGTTCGCCCTCGACCCATCCTCCTTCGTGCAGTTCGTCCGGAGCAGAGGCTCGCGCGCCGCCGTCGTCTGCAACCCCAACAACCCCGACGGCGGGCTGCTGTCCAAGCACCAGGTCCTGTCCCTCCTCGACCAGCTGCAGGACCTCGACCTGGTCGTCGTCGACGAGTCGTTCCTCGAATTCGCCGACGCGGGCGAGGAGACGAGCGTCGCCGCCGAGGCCGTGCTGCGGCCCAACGTGATCGTGCTGCGCAGCCTCGGCAAGAACTTCGGTCTGCACGGAGTGCGCTTCGGCTACCTGGTGGCCAACCCGGCCCTCGCCGGCCGCGTCCGGAACGCCCTGCCGAAGTGGAACATCAACTCCTTCGCCGAGACCGTGGTGTTCATGCTGGCCGAGCACCGCGCGGAGTACGCGCAGAGCCTGCGCCAGGTGTGCCGCGACCGGCAGGAGATGATCTGGCGGCTCTCCCAGGTGCCGGGCCTGACCGTCTACCCCTCCCAGGGCAACTTCGTGTACGTCCGCCTGCCGGAAGGCGCCGACGGACAGGTCCTGCGCGACCGGCTGCTCGCGGAGCACGGCGTCCTGATCCGCGAATGCGGCAACAAGATCGGCAGCTCGAGCCGGTTCGTACGCCTCGTCGTGCGCCCCGACCCCGATGTGGTGCGGCTCGTCTCGGCGATGGAACAGGTGCTGTACGGGCAGCAGATACCGGTCCAGGCGCCCGCGCCCCCGCCGGAGCCGGTGCGTCCCATGCTCGCGCAGGCCGCTCCGCTCGCCCTCGCCCAGCAGCCGGTCGCCGCCCAGGGCCTCGCCCCGGCCGGCGGAGACGACCGGCCCGCCGTCCCGGCCCGCGCCATGACGGCGGGCTACACGTCCGGCACCGCCGCCGTCGACCGCCTGATCGCCCCGAGCTGACCGCCCCGGGGAGCGGGCGAGGCCCGTCGTCCGGCCGGACGACGGGCCCGGGGCGCGTACCGCTCCTACGCGTAGGCGAACGGCTGGTAGTCGGCCAGCGACCTGAAGTCCCGGTACAGCGCGTCGAAGTCACGGTTCCACACCAGGAACGTGCCGCCCACCGTCACCAGGTCCGAGGTGCCCTCCACCCGGTCGCCGGGGCGCACCGTCCACCGCATCTCGTACGAGCTGTCGATCTCCGGCTCCAGCCGGCCGCCGACCACTCCCGCGCGCAACGGCATGCACGCGTCGAAGCAGTACACCTGCTCGCCCTCCCACGGGCGGCTGCGGACACCGCTCTCGACGCCGAACGCGACGTTCACGAGGGCCTCGCCGTAGTGGCGTTGCATCGCGGCGAGCCCCGACATGCCCTTGAAACGGGCACCGACCTCCAGGAACACCAGCTCGTCGTCCCCGGTGAGGAACAGCTCCAGATGCGAGGCGCCGTCCGGGCGGCCCAGGGCGTCCAGGGCCTCGCCGGCGAAAGCGACCATGCGCGCCACGCGAGGGTCGTCGTCGAGCAGGTTGATGTCGGCGTTGACGCGGCCGCCGGCCACGTCCGCCGAGTTCACCAGGTACTCGGTGACCCCGCCGAAGACGGTCCTGCCCGCCGCCGAGATGATGTTGACGCTGTAGATGCGGCCGTCGATGAACTCCTCGTACTCGTACGCCCGCCCCAGCTCGCCGTCCTCCGGAAGCGCCGAGAAGTCGTCGTAGCCCGCCACGGTGACGACGCCGATGGACCCCGCGGAGTCGGTCGGCTTGAGCACGAACGGCAGCCCGACCCGGCCGGTGATGTGGTCGAAGTGGGCGCGCACGCCCGCCCGGTGGCGCTCCGGCTCCCAGGAGCCGAACGCCGGCGCGCGCACGCCCGCCGCCGCCACCCGCCGCTTCATCTCCAGCTTGTCGAGGAAGGGGATCACGTCGGCGGGATACGGCCCCGAGAGCCCGAGCCGCTCCCGGATCTCCGCCGCGCCGAGCACGTTCTGCTCCAGGTACGTGTGGACGGTCAGCCGGTCCCGGGTCGTTCCCGCCAGCAGCGCGGCGACGATCTCCGTCCCCGCGGCCACGTCGATCTGCGGGGTGAGGAGCGGCGACGGGTCGGCCTCCGCCGTCGGCACGACATGGACCTCGTCGAACCAGCCGTGCCAGGCGTCGGTGAGGTGGGCGGCGGCATCGGGCGCGGAGAAGATCCCGACGAGCCGTACGGACTCCGGGTCCTCGAACAGGGCGGGGTCGAACGCCTCGAGGCCCCGGGTGCCGATGAACACGGCGGTGTGCGGTGCGGCGTGCGCGGGGGCCGGGTCGGCGGCGGTCATGCCGTTTCCTCCTTCGTGGGACGCCCCGCGGCCGGGGCGGTCACCGATGCGAGCGTGCGGGCGGGCAGGGTGCCCGCGGGACGGGGTGAGGGGGCCTTAGGGGAGCCGGGGGCGGTGCGCTGCCGGCGGCGCAGGGCGGCGTACTCCCAGCCCGCGACGAGCAGCACGATCACGGCCACGTCGATGCCGATGGCCCATTCGACGCCGATGGTGTCCATGCCGAGCGAGAAGGCGAAGCCGGCCAGCGCCATGAGGCTGTAGTAGACGGCCGTCAGCAGCCCGACCACCGAGGACACCCGGCTGTCGGGGGAGTGGGCGATCAGCCGCTTGTACTGGTGCGCCCAGACGACCTCACCGGCGCAGACCAGCAGCACGAACACCGCGAGCGCCGGACCGAGGCCGCCGCGCGCCAGCGGCAGGAGCGCGTACATGAGGGCGGCGAAGCCGACGAGGGCCACGGTGAGACGCGCCTGGAGGTGTTCCGGCACCATCCCGCGCCGGCTCAGGTACTGGTAGACGAAGACGCCCGCGAACACGGCGAGCCACTCGGCAGTGAAGAAGACCGCCATCCCGGACGGGCCCATGTCGAACCAGAGCTCGGGCACCGCGGTGATCAGCACCTCGTACGTTGCCTGGAGGGCGGTGACCGCGAGAACGATGTAGAAGAACGCGGAGGAGATCACCGGGCTGCGGGCGATGAGCACGGCGGCCGAGCGCAGGTTGGCGACGACGTTCTCCGCCGCTCCGGCGCTCTCCCGCCGTGCCGCCTCGATGCGCTGCCGGTTGGGCCGCACCAGCGCGAACAGCACGGCCGACAGCAGGAACGTCACCACGTCGAGGAGCACGACCGTGCGCAGGTCGACGAAGCGGAGGACGAAGCTGCCCACCGCGCCGGCCGCGGCGATGGCCAGGAAGAGACTGGAGTTGAAGACCGTCGAGTAGGTGTCGGTCTGCTCCTCGTCGAAGAACTGCACCAGCGCCTTGACCCGGGCCGCGTTCACCGCGCTGTTGAGGAGCGCGCGGGCGAACACCACGCCGACGGCGAGCGGGAACATCCGGGGCGACAGCGCGGCCAGGAACAGCAGGGTGACGGCGGCTGCCACCACGTTCAGCAGCACGAGGAGCCTGCGCGCGTCGGCACGGTCGATGGACCGGGTGGCGAGCAGGCCGACGAACAGGTTCGCGATCCAGTCGGCCGCGAAGACCGCCGACGCGAGTGTGGCACTGCCGGTCTCGCCGTAGACGAACGCCACGTACGAGATCATCAGCAGCTTCGAGCCGAACAGCGAGACGAACGACGCGACGTAGGACAGAAGGAAGTTGCGGTTCAGGTAGACGCCCATGGCACGGTCCTCGGTAGGCGTGCGGACGGGGCCCGCCGGCGTCGGCGCGCTGCGGGCCCCGCTGTCACACAGCTGAAGCGGCGGTCACGGGCGGTGGACGCTCTCCGGCCACTTCTTGTCCTCGCCCACCCGCGACACCAGCGGGATGTCCCGGATGTCGTCGTGGTTGAGGACCCACATCAGGAACCGCTCGAGGCCCATCCCGAAACCGGAGGTCCGCATGGGCAGTTCCTGCTTCATCTCGGCGTACCAGGCGTAGTCGCGCTCGGGCACCTGGTGCATCTCCAGCGCCTTGCGGATCTGCTCGGCGTCGGAGTGGCGCTCACCGGAGCCGACGACCTCGCCCATGCCGAAGAACAGGTCCGCGTTGGCCGCGGTGCGCTGCTCCTCGTCGCCGAAGGCCTGGTAGAAGGGCACCGACAGGTGGTCGAAGTGGGTGACCCACATGAACTCGTTGACCATCTCCATCAGCTTGTGCTCGCCGCGGCGGGTCAGCGTGCGCCAGGTGCCCTCGTCGCGGACGCAGCCCTCCTCGCCCTGCAGGAGCGAGACCGCCTCCTCGAAGGTGATCCGCGGGAAGTGGCCCTTGTACTCGGCCATGCGGCTGAGGTGCGAGGTGTCGCCGGCGGCGGCCGCGATGCGGTCGCCGTACGCCTCCAGGACGTCCGCGGCCAGCGCCTTGACGTACCCCTCGACGTAGTCGATCAGCTCGTCGATGCCGCCGGGGATCTCCGCCTCGCTGTGGCTGTACTGGTTCAGGTGCGTCGTGTCCGGCTCCTCGCCGCGGAACGACGGCATGATGTTGTAGCAGCCGCCGGGCGCGAGGCGCATGCCGTACTCGAGCATGAACTGGTTCGAGTCCGGCAGGTACGTGTCGACACCGTTCACCGTGACCGGTACGGGCTCGGAGTCGCTGCCGAGGCCGGTCGGGCACGTGATGGTGCGGACCGTCAGCGGCAGGTAGAGCGCTTTGAGCCCCCGCGACGTCGCGTACTCGACGGTGGTGCGGTGTATCAGATCCTGAAGATCGGCCACGAGCTTGTACCACGGCGAATTGAGAGCCCTCAGGAATTCGCCGGGCTCATTTCCCCACGCGTTCGGCGGCCGGACGGCCGCGGGCTTGACGGAGGTAGTCGTCGTGGTGTCCAGAATCGTCATGCTTCCACTCCAGTTCAGCGGTGATCGACGGTGATCAGCGAATGCATCGGTAGCGTTCAGGGCGACCGCGGCGATACGCGGCCGGGCGATCGAGACGTAATCCTCGGAATTCAGCGCGACGGAAAGGTCGAGCCGGGCCGCGTTGAAGAAGATCTCCTCCTGGCGCAGCAGTTCCGGGTCCACCACCGCTTCGAGGTCGGGGTGGAACGAGAACGGCGTGATCGAGCCGCACACCGCTCCCGCCAGCTCCTCGGCGGTGTCGCGCTGCGCGAAGGAGACGTCCTTGCCGCCGTAGAGGCGCCGGACGCCCTCCAGGTCCACGAGCCGGTCGCCGGGGACGACGGCGAGGACGTAACGGCTGCTGCGTTTCGTGATCTTCACGCGGACCACGATGCATTTGGCGGCCTGGTCCAACGGGTGTCCGCGCAGTCGGCTCGCGACGTCCGTACGGCCCTCCGGTGCGTGGCGCAGCAGCCGGAATCGTGCTCCCTCGGACTCGAGGAGTTCCAGAATTCGCCCGCACACCCCGGCGTCATTGCTGACGTCGAGGAGTTCGGATGGCGGAGCCATGTGATTTCCCCCATCTGGCGCCGAGCAGCCAATTGTTTGGCCGCCGAGTATGCGAAAGACGGTAGGGGGGCGGTCACTTGGCCGCGAACGCGTGCCGGGTGACTTCATCAGGTTTCCGGCGGCCGTTCGGGCGCGAGCCGGTGGACTTTTCGCAGTGCGGTACGCGGCCAGCCTTCGGTGGTTCACCGCGGGCACCGCAAACGGTCGTCTTTGGCTGGGTGACGGGGCGTGGCAGGACCCCTGGAGTGGACGAACAGGTCCTGCCGCCCCGGCGGCGAGGCGCGGTGCGCGCGCAGCCCGTGGCGCGACGTGCCGACGCTGGTCCGCCCTCGGGCGCCACACGGTGTGGATGCTGCCGGACTTCCCCGGCATGCGGGCGACGTCGGTCAGGCGGTGGGCCGGGTCAGGGCCGGGTGCTGCGTACCGGCGGTCCGCGGCATGCGGGCGACGTCGGTCAGGCGGTGGGCCGGGTCAGGTGCAGGGCGCTGCGTACCGGCGGTCCGCGGCATGCGGGCGACGTCGGTCAGGCGGTGGGCCGGGTCAGGTGCAGGGCGCTGCGTACCGGCGGTCCGCGGCATGCGGGCGAGGGGTCTGGCCGTGGGCCGGGTCAGGGGCGCGGTCCGCGGCGTGCGGCAGGTGACGCGACGTCAGGGCCCAGTGGCGGCCCGTGGAAAAGCGCGCCCCGGCGTCACACGCGGCACGGGTGCCACGGTGCCGCCGGGGCGGCGGGGATCAGGCCGCCGCGGCGGCCTGCGCGGTCACCTGCTTGAGGACCTCGGTCAGGGAGGTCACCACCTCGGCGTCGTCGGCCGGGTGGGTCTCGGCGAAGCGCGTCACGGAGCCGGGGATGGACAGCTTGACGTCCTCCAGGACCGCGGCGCCCGCGATACCGGCGGCCTTGCGGGCCTCGTCGTGCGCCCAGACACCGCCGTACTGGCCGAACGCGGTGCCGACGACCGCCACCGGCCGGCCGGAGATGGCCCCGGCGCCGTACGGGCGGGACAGCCAGTCGATCGCGTTCTTCAGGACGGCGGGCATGGTGCCGTTGTACTCGGGCGTGAACAGCAGGAGGGCGTCGGCGCGGCCGGCGGCCTCGCGCAGGACCGCGGCGGCGGCCGGTACGGAGCCCTCGACGTCGATGTCCTCGTTGTAGAAGGGCACGTCCGCGAGCCCCTCGAAGATCTCGATGTCGACGCCCTCGGGCGCGTGCTTGACGGCGGCCTCGGCGAGACGGCGGTTGTGCGAGCCGGCGCGGAGGCTGCCGACCAGGGCGAGGATGCGAACGGACATGGGAACTCCTGATGCCACGGGGGACGGTAAACCGGACCGAGGTCCGGTTCAATGTTGTACCAGTTATCCGGACTGCGGTCCACTTCTCGCCGTTCCGGGCTACGCTGGGGCCATGACCGGCCGCTTCCCGTCCCTGCCCCTCCTCCCGCCCGACGCCGACGCCGAGGGCGTGATCGCTGCGACCGGTTCCGCCCTCGCTCCGCCCGGCGCGCCGCAGCCCCTGCGCGCGGACGCGGCCCGCAACCGCACACGGCTCCTGGAGGCCGCCTCGGGACTGCTCGCGGAGTGCGGGGCCGCGAATCTGACCATGGAAGCCCTGGCTGCCGCGGCCGGAGTCGGCAAGGGCACCGTGTTCCGGCGGTTCGGCGACCGGGCCGGCCTGTTCCTGGCCCTGCTCGACCACCGCGAGCAGCAGCTCCAGGCCGCGTTCCTGTCCGGCCCGCCGCCGCTCGGCCCGGGCGCCCCGGCCGCCGAGCGCCTGCACGCCTTCGGACCGGCCGTGCTGCGTCACGAGCGCGACCACCACGAGGTGATCCTGGCCGCCCGGACGGATCCGGTCCGCCCGTACCGCGTGCCGGCGGCACGGCTGCGCCTGACGCACGTCACGATGCTGCTGCGCGAGACGGGTGCGTCCGGCGACGCCGAACTGATCGCGCACACGCTGCTCGGCTCTCTCGACACCGCCCTGGTCCACCACCTGGTCGTCGGACGGGGAATGCCGCTCGACCGCCTGGAGGCGGGCTGGCACACGCTGGTCGACCGCCTGGCACCGCCCCGCTGACCTGCGGCGGCCGTCACGCCCGCCGATCAAGAAGCACTACCGAAGGACGTACCGCCCGTGCTCGTCGCCCGCTCCATCGCCCTGTTCGCCGTCGCCGCCCTCTTCGAGATCGGCGGCGCGTGGCTGGTGTGGCAGGGGGTGCGGGAACACCGCGGGTGGATCTGGATCGGAGCAGGCGTGATCGCGCTCGGTCTCTACGGATTCGTCGCCACGCTCCAGACGGACGCGAACTTCGGGCGCGTCTTCGCCGCGTACGGCGGCACCTTCGTCGCCGGATCGATCGCCTGGGGCATGGTCGCCGACGGCTACCGCCCCGACCGCTTCGACGTCGTGGGCGCGCTGATCTGCCTCGCCGGAATGGCGGTGATCATGTACGCGCCGCGCGGCGGCTGAGGCCCGCCGCCTCGGCCTACCGGGCCCGGGCGGCGAGGAGGGCGACGTCGTCGTGGTCGTCGGGGTGGCGCAGGCCGTACAGCAGGAGGTCGCAGATCTCCTCCAGGGGCCGGTCGGGTTCGTCGAGGAAGCCGAGCAGGACGTTCAGGCGGTCGTCGATGGAGTGGTGCCGGGTCTCGACGAGGCCGTCGGTGTAGAGGACCAGCAGGTCGCCCGGGCCGAGGTCGGCCGTGGTGGTCTCGAACGGGATGCCGCCGACGCCGAGCGGCACTCCGGGGGGCAGTTCGAGCAGCGCGGGGGCGTGGCCGGGGCGGGCCAGCGCGGGCGGCATGTGGCCTGCGTTGGCGATGCGGCACTGCCTCGTGTGGGGGTCGTACACGGCGTAGAGGCAGGTCACGATGTAGTGCTCCAGGTCGCAGGTGATCTTGTCCAGGTGCTGGAGCACGGCGCCCGGGTCGAGGTCGAGTTCCGCGTAGGCGCAGGTGGCGGTGCGCAGCCGGCCCATGGTGGCGGCGGCGTCGATGCCGTTGCCCATGACGTCGCCGACGACCAGAGCGGTCTTGTCGTCGCTCAGGGGGATGACGTCGTACCAGTCGCCGCCTACTTCGCTGGTGGCCTGGGCGGGCTGGTAGCGGGAGGCGAGATCCAGTCCGGTGTGGTGAGGCGGGTGGTCGGGCAGCAGACTGCGCTGGAGGGTGAGGGCCGTGTTGCGCACGCTCTGGAACCAGCGGGCGTTGTCGATGGCCACGGCGGCGCGGCCGGCCAGCTCACTGGCCAGGACGACGTCGTCCTCGTCGAACGGGAGCGGATTGCGGGTGCGCTTGAGGTCGAGAGCGCCGAGCACCTCGCCGTGGGCGATCAACGGCACGGCGAGATAGGAGTGGACGCCGGCGCGGGCCAGGAGCGCGGTGGCCTCGGCGTCACGGCCGATGCGTGCCAGATCGCGGTCGCCGACGTGGCGCACCAGCACCGGTCGCCCGGTGTGGACGCACAAGGTGACCAGGCGGTCGCCGTCGTAGGCGGCGAGGTCACCGGGAGGGTCGGCGGCGTTCAGGGCCACGGTGGGGTACGCCGCCTTGAGGGCGAGGGCGCGGAAGAGTTCCGGGCCGTTGTCCGGTCTGCGCGTGGTGCGGCAGGCCAGAGCGGAATCGAGGACGTCCACGGCGACCACGTCGGCGAGCGCGGGGGCGGCGATCTCGGCCAGTTCCTGGGCGGTCTGCTCGACCTCCAGCGTGGTGCCGACACGGGTGGAGGCGTCGGCGATGAGGGCCAGGCGGCGCCGGGCGCGGTCGGCCTCGGCGGCCGCACGGTGCCGCTCGGTGACGTCGACGACCGAGGTGGCGGCGCCCAGGACCCGCCCGCCGGGGTCCTCCAGCCGGTAGAAGGAGAGCGACCAGGCGTGCTCGTGGTCGGGGTCGGCCGGTGGGCGGCCCACGTGGTACTGGTCGAGCAGCGGGGTGCCGGTGGTGAGCACCTGACGCAGTGCGGACTCGATGGTGTCGATGTCGGGGAAGGGCAGCGTCTCCCTGAGGTGACGGCCGACGTGGTCCTCGGCGGGTATGCCGTCGATGCGTTCCAGTGCCGGGTTGACCAGGAGGTACCGCAGGTCGGGGTCCATGAGGGCCAGACCGATCGGGGACTGGTTGATCAGCCGCTCGCACAGGGCCAGATCGGTCTCGACCCGCTGGAGCAGGGCGTGGTCCGCTGCGATGCCCAGGGCGTAGACGTCTCCGAGTTCGTCCAGCAGCCGCATGTTGCGGAACTCCACGAGGCGGCAGCTGCCGTCCTTGTGCTGGACGGTAAAGGCGCCGGCCCAGCTCCGGCCGGTCTCCATCACCTCCGCGAACAGACTCACCACGGCCTGCAGATGCTCGGGGTGGACAAGGAGCCGCGCCGCGTACTTGCCGAGCGCTTCCTCCGCGGTGTAGCCGAAGAGCTCACCGGCCTGAGGGGTCCAGAACACGATGCGCCCGTCGGCGTCGACGACCACCGCCGCAACACTCAGCACGTCCAGCAGGCCGGTCGGCCGGGGCGGCGGCTCGGCGCTGTACTCCTCACCGTCGGACCGGAAATCACCGTCGGACCGGAAGGATTCGGATGTCATCCCAGGTCCTCCTCCTCCACCGGCCGGCAGAACGTGCCGGCTTCGGGCCCATCGGCGCACACCTGGGTTCTGACACCGGCACTTCCATGCTGCCCCCGGCCGTCTGCCTTGCCCAACCCGGCACGTCGGCCCGTCCCGCGGAGCAAGAGGCGCGGCGCTGCGCGGCGGCTCCCCTGCGGCCGGAGCGGACGGCCCGCCGAGGGCAACCCGCCGGGACCGTGCACATCGGGCGGACAAGCAGGAACATAGTCGTGTAGAGGATGGAAGCAATGGATCCTGCGCGAAAAGGTGCCAAGGTGCCGGCCTCCGCAGGGCCGCGCGATCTCTTCGACGCGTCCACCGACGCGGCCGCGGTGGTGTCCGCGAACGGCGTCGTGGTCGGCTGGACCCGAGGTGCCGAGGAACTCCTCGGCTGCCCGGCGCAGGAGGTCGTCGGCGGCTCCGCCGCCTGTCTGCTGGCGATGCCAGGCGATCCGGTGCGAGTGGCCGGCATCGCGGAGCGGTGCCGCGGCGGAATGGGGTGGAGCGGTCTCATTCCCGTACGCACCGTGACGGCGGCAGCATCGACGTCTACCTGCGGGTCTCCGCGTCCTTCCGGATCGGCGGAGACGAGTGCTTCCTGGTCTCGGCACGGGAGCAGAGGCAGCAGTGGACGGTGGGCCAGTCCGTCCTCGACGGGTTCCTGACCCGCTCGCCGGTCGGCATGGCGGTGATGGACGCGCAGCTGCGCTACGTGTGGCTGAACGACACCCTGGAGCGCTTCGGCGGCGTGCCCCGTGAGCAGCGGCTGGGGCGACGGCTGAGCGAGCTGCTGCCCGGGCTGCAGACGGACACCATCGAGGGACTGATGCGCAAGGTGCTGGCGACCGGCGCCGGAGTGAGCGCGCGGACGGCCATGACCTCCGAACGCCGACATCTTGAGGCCAGAACCCTGTGACCCGCGGCTTCGAGATGCGGGATCCCGAAGCCGCCAGGACATCAGGGACATGGCCTCAGTGCCAGTTGCTGATCTTGACGTCGTGCGGTGCGGGCTCGCCCGTGCCGGTTTCCACCAGCTTCTTGAGGCTCATCAGGAAGGTCGCCCACTTGGTGCTGCAGTGGTACATGAACTCCACCGGCTCCTTCCAGCCCTCGTGCCGGAACAACACGATCGTGAAGCCGTCCTCCCGCTTGAGCTCGAAGCGGATCTGCGTGCCGAGCCACTCCTCGGGGCCGTCGACGACCTCCCAGACCACGCGCTCGGCGGGCTGAGCCTCCAGGACCTTCATGTCGAACCCGCCGGGCTCGAAACGGAACCGGATGACCCCCCCGGCATCGGCGTCGCCGTCCGTGTCCTGCGTCCACCAGCCCGCCAGCCCTTCGACCGTGGTCAAGGCCGCGTAGACGGCGTCGGGAGACGACGTGTCTCCGATCCTGTGCAGGATGTCCACCATCTCGATGCCTCCTCCTCGTGCAGGCGCCGGCATTCCGGCGCGGTTCATCGGCGCCGCCGACGGATGCGGCGGCGTTCGTTCGTGAGCGGTCAGCCCTCTTGGCTGCGCTGGATCGCCTCGGCGATCCGCTTGATGCGCTGCAGCCGGGCGTCCCACGCGGCCCCGACCGACGACAACTGCGCGACCGCGCGGGCGAGCTGGGCCTCGTCGACCTCGTAGAGCCGCTCACGTCCGGACGGCGTGACGTGGACCAGTCCGACCCGGTGGAGTACGCCGAGGTGTTTGGCGACCGCCTGCCGCGTGACCGGCAGCCGCTCGCTCAGCGTGGTCGCCGTCCCGCCGCCGGCGGTCAGCAGCAGGTCGAGCATCCGGCGCCGGGTCGGGTCCCCCACCGCCGACCAGAGCTCGTCGTCGACGGTGACGCTCATGGCGTCGACACCAGCCGGGCGACGTACGTGACGAGGCGGGGCAGGAAGTGGTCCCAGCCGGAGACGTGGTCGCGGTACTGCTCCTCGAGCACGGCCGCCTCCCAGCCCTTCTCCCGGAAGCCCGCCTCGGTGAGGCGCAGCAGCGTGCCGGCACCCGAGGGGACCAGCTCGAAGGTCACCAGGAGCGAGTTGGCCGGCGTCGCGTCCTCACCCTCGTCGTACACCCACCGGAAGGAGAACCGGCGGGGCGGGTCGGCCTCCACCACCGTGACCGGTACGACCGTCGCCTCCTGCGTGGTCCCGTCCCCGAACGAGATGACCCCGGTGGCGCCCGGCACCGGCTCGAGCTCTGCTTCGTCCGGCCACCACTCCCGGAGGTGTTCGGGCCTGCTGACGACCGCGTAGACCACCTCGGGCGTGGCGTCGATACGGATCTCCCGCTCGATGCTGCCGTACTCCATCCCGCCGCCCTTCCCTCTCGCAACCTTTGGTTGCTTATGAGTCTAGGTCGACGCTTCGGAATGTGCAACCTTTGGTTGCTCTTAGGGGTGGTCGGCGACCGCTGTCGACTGCATGCTCGAGTCCGGCTCCGGCGCGCACGGCGGATGCGCGCCGGAGCCGGTGGGACGCTTCGGTCAGCCGCGGTGAGGATCGTCCCGGACGGCGACCGGCAAGGTGCTCGTTCGGAGCCGGCCGCGCCTGCGGGGTACTCGCGACCGGCCGCGTACGACGAGGATCCCGGCCGTCGCGGCGACGGCCACCACGACGGGGTGTCACACGGGCTCGGCCCGGCGGCCGCCTTGCGGAACGACCAGGGGGGTGCCGGCCACGGGGCAGGCGATGACCGCGGCGCGGAGGCCGAAGACCTCCTGGACCAGCTCCGGGGTGACGATGTCCGAGGGGGCGCCGGCGGCGACGACGCGGCCGTCGCGCATGGCGATGAGGTGGTCGGCGTAGCGGCAGGCGAGGTTCAGCTCGTGGAGGACCATCACCACCGTCCGGCCGTCGGTGCGGTTGAGTCCCGCGACGAGTTCGAGGACGTCGACCTGGTGAGCCAGGTCCAGGTAGGTCGTCGGCTCGTCCAGGAGCAGCACTGGTGTGTCCTGGGCCAGGGCCATGGCGATCCAGACGCGCTGCCGCTGGCCGCCGGAGAGTTCGTCGATGGACCGGGTCGCCAGGTCGGCCGCTCCCGTGGCCGACAGGGCGGCGTCGACGGCCGCCTCGTCGGAGGAGGACCACTGGCGCCACCAGCGCTGGTGCGGGGTGCGGCCGCGGGCCACCAGGTCGCGGACGGTGATTCCGTCGGGGGCGCTGGGGGCCTGCGGGAGCAGGGAGAGGCGCAGCGCGAAGTTGCGGGCCGACATGCCGGCGATGTCCTCGCCGTCCAGGTGGACGGTGCCGCCGGCCGGCTTCAGCAGCCGGGCGAGGGCGCGCAGGGCGGTGGACTTGCCGCAGGCGTTGGGGCCGACGAGAGCGGTGACCCGGCCTGCCGGGATGGACAGGTCGAGATCCTCGGCGACGACGCGGTCTCCGTAGCCGAGGCGCAGGGAGGTGCCGTTCAGGGCGGCGACGGCTTCGGTGAGCTGTGAGGTCATGTCAGCCTCCCTTTCCGGCCCGGTTGGTACGGGCGAGGAGCAGCAGCAGGTAGGGGGCGCCGACGGCCCCGGTGAGCACGCCGACGGGCAGTTCCGTCGGCGCCAGGAAGGTCCGCGCCCCGATGTCGGCGAGGATGAGGAGGACCGCGCCGGTCAGCGCGCTGCACACCATCGGGACCCCGGGCGTGCCCGCGAGACGGCGGGCGATCTGCGGCGCGCCGAGAGCGATGAAGGCGATGGGGCCGGCCGCAGAGGTGGCCAGGGCGGTCAGGCAGGTGGCGAGGACGAGCAGCGCGATGCGTGCGTGCCGCAGCGGGACGCCGAGACTGCGTGCGGTGTCGTCGTCGTACTGGAGCAGTTGGTACGGGCGGGCCAGCGCCACGGTCAGCGGCAACAGCAGGGCCAGGGCGAGTCCGGCCCACTGGACGTGCTCGTAGCCGCGACCGTTGAGACTGCCGGTGAGCCAGACCATCGCCCGGGACGCCTGGTCGATGTCGGCGCGGGCGAGCATCCAGCGGGTGAGGGCGACGAGCGCGCCGTTCGCGGCGATACCGACGAGCACGAAGCGATAGCCGGTGATGGTGCCGTCCCGGAAGGCCAGCAGATAGATGGCGGCGGAGGTGAGCAGCGAGCCGACCAGGGCGCCGAACGGAACCGCGCCGAACGTGCCGGCACCGGCGGCCGTGACACCGCCGATCAGGATGGCGCCCACCGCGCCGACGCCGGCCCCCGCCGAGATGCCGATGAGGTCGGGGCTGGCGAGCGGGTTGCGGGTGACGGCCTGGTAGACCGCGCCCGCCAGGCCGAACGCGGCTCCGACCAGGAGGGCCGTGAGGGCGCGGGGCAGCCGGAGCTGATGGATGATCAGGTCGGTGCCGCCGGTGCCGAGGACGGTCCTCATGACCTCGTCGACGGGTATGGCGTACGTGCCGAGGGACACCGAGGCGACCAGGCCCGTGAAGCCCACCAGGACCAGCCCGACGACGGTGAGGGCCACCCGCAGGCGCAGGGCCGTGCCGAAGGGGCCGATTTCCATGCGCAGGGTGCTCATCGGGTGTGCTCCCTGAGCTTGCCGCGCTTGACGAGTGCGGCGAGGAACGGGGCGCCGAGCAGCGCGGTGACCACTCCTGCCTCGAGTTCGCCGGGGCGGGCCACCATGCGCCCGACGACGTCGGCGGTGAGCATCAGTGTGGCGCCGCCGAGCGCCGAACAGGGCACCAGCCAGCGGGCGTCGGGCCCGGTGAACGCCCGTACGACGTGGGGGACGACCAGGCCGATGAAGGTGACGGGCCCCGCCGCGGCGACGGCGGCACCCGTGAGCAGGATGACCGCGAGGGCGCCGAGGGCGCGGGTGGTCCGCACACGGGTGCCAAGGGTGGTGGCGAGGTCGTCGCCGAGGGCGAGGGCGTTGAGCCGGCCGCTGAGTCCGATCGCGAGCAGCAGTCCGGCGACGACGAACGGCAGGAGTTCCAGACCGAGTTGCGCGTCCCGTCCGGCGAGCGAGCCGACGGCCCAGAACCGGTACTGGTCCAGGGTGCGGACGTCGAGCAGGACCAGTGTGTTGGTGCCGGCGTCGAGGAGCACGGTCACGGCCGCGCCGGCCAGAGCGAGCTTGGCGGGAGTGGCGCCGCCGTATCCGGTGCCGCCGACGGCGTAGGCGATCAGGCCCGCCAGCGCCCCGCCGAGAAAGGCGAACCATATGTACTCGTACGAACTGGTCAGTCCGAACGCGCCGATGCCGGCCGCGACGGCGAACGCCCCACCCGCGCTGATGCCGATGAGTCCGGGGTCGCCCAGCGGATTGCGGGTGATGTCCTGGGCGACGGCTCCGGCGGCGCCGAGCGCCAGCCCGACGAGGAGGCCCAGGAATGTGCGGGGCATGCGCAGTTCGCGCACGACGACCGCGTCGCCGTCCGTTCCGCCGCCGATCGCGTGCAGGACGTCGGAGAGCGGGACGGACTTGGTGCCGATGGCGAGCGAGGCACAGGCGGCGGCGACGAGCGCGACCACGAGGATGCCCGTGACGACGGCGCGTGCCGCAACTCGTGGGGGCTGGTGAGGTGGTGGGGCGGGCGGGGGCGCGGCGGCCACCTCTTCGGCGACGGGCTTCACAGACACCTGCACAAGGTAAGGCATGCCTAACGGTTGTGTGTACGCCCCCCCACCGCCTGGATCGAGCCGCGGACAGGCGCTATTCTCACAGCGCCCCTCATAGGTAAGCCTTACCTAAGCGTCAGTCCGTATATGGGAGACCCATGAACACCCTCACCCAGCGCCGCCGGCCCGGCCGGTTCGCCGCTGCCCTGCTCACCGCAGCTCTGGCCTTCTCCGTGGCCGCCTGCGGAGGCGGGAGTAGCGAGGACAAGCCCGCCGACAAGCCGGCAGCCGCCTCCGACGCGGGCTTCCCTCGCACCGTCACTCACGACAAGGGCAAGACCGAGATCAAGTCGAAGCCCAAGCGCGTCGTGGCGCTGGACAACAGCCTGGTCGAGGCCGTCGTCGCGCTGGACGCCCCGCTGGTGGGCGGCATCGGCGCCTACCGCGACCAGAAGGGCTTCCCGTCGTACCTCGGTGACGCGGTGAAGAACACCAAGGACGTCGGTCCGATCGACAGTCCGAACCTGGAGGCGATCGCCGCCCTCAAGCCGGACCTCATCGTGTCGGCGACGGTGCGTCACGAGGACCTCTACGACCAGCTGAGCAAGATCGCGCCGACGGTCTTCGTGGAGACCACCGGCCCGATCTGGAAGGAGAACGTCACCTTCCTGGGCACGGTGCTCGGCGAGGAGAAGAAGGCTGCGGACGAGCTCGCGGCGTACACGACGCGCGCCAAGAAGATCGGTGACGCGATCAACGCCAAGAACCCCAAGCAGACCTACTCCATGGTCCGCTTCCTCGACGGTCCGACGCGCATCTACCTGCCCAAGACCTTCAGCGGCATCATCCTGACCGACATGGGACTCGCGCGTCCGGCGAACCAGCAGGACCCGGAGGAGTTCAACATCGAGATCAGCGAGGAGCAGATCGGCCAGGCCGACGCGGACCACATCTTCGTCACCACCTTCTCGGGGGGTGAGGAGCGCAAGAAGAAGTTCCTCGCCAACCCGCTGTGGAAGCGCCTGAACGCGGTCCAGAAGGGCAACGTCCACGAGGTCGAGGACGCCGTCTGGATGACCTCCGTGTCGCTCCAGGGCGCCGACCTGGTGCTCGACGACATGGCGAAGATCTTCAAGGTCGACCCGGCGAAGTGAGCGGGGGCTGTTCCGGACGGGCCGGTGCCCGCGGCGTACGAGACCGTACGACCGCGGGCACCGGCCCGTCGCCATATGTTCGCCTTGTGCCTTGTGCCGTGCCTCGGTGCGGCGCTCAGTCCTCGTCCTCGAGCCGGCGCAACCGCTCGGCGTCGCAGGTCCTCGGGCAGGTCAGGCACGCCCGGTCCGGGTCGATCGTGTAGTACAGGCAGCAGCCGAGTCGCGTGCGCGTCGGGTACCGGCGGCCGTCGCGCCCCGTGAGGCGACGGAAATCGGCCCCTCCGGGAAAGGGCGGGATCGCCGTCGGGAGCAGCTCGGTGGCCGCCCGCACCGCGCGCTCTTCCTGGTCGAGCATCCGGCCGAGGTACCAGACACCGGAGAGCAGGTCGTCGGCGACCATGCCCCACAGGGCGCGTGGTCCGCGCCGGACCGACGGGCCGATCGCGGTCAGCAGCGGGCGTACGTGGTCGACGACCGCGGCCCGCAACTCGGCGCGCAGCTCTTCCTCGTGGCCCACGATCCGGGCATCGGCGGTGTCCGCCGCCGGGTCGCCCGGCAGACACGCGAAGACCTGCCCGGGGACGATGCCGATCGCGCTCGTCGTCAGGTCGACGCGGATGTCGCGCGGTGAGATGCGCGGCACGCGACGGTCCAGGTACCAGGCGCCGCTCATCAGCAGACTGACGGACCAGAGGTAGTCGTGCAGCGCCCGCGAGGCGGCGACGTCCCTGCGGGGGGCGTGGCCGTGGCGTGCGGTGATGCGGGCCGCCGAGGCGTCGAGGAGGGCCTCCAGCACGCCGTGGACATCGGCGAGTTCCGCCCCGTCGGGCATGAGCGCGGCGGGATCGTCCGGCGCTCCCGGATCGACGAGCCGGGCGTCGAGCGCGTCGCAGGCGGCGATGACGCGCCGGTAGGTGCCGGTGAGAGCGGACGCCTCGCCGAGGGCATCGCGCTCGGCCGTGCCCGCCGTGGCGGTCCACGACCCCGGGCCCTTCCTCATCGGAGCTCCTTCACGCGAGTAAGTGAGGTCAGCCTTACCTTAGCGGCACTGGGCCGGAGAAGATCGCCCCACCCCCGGTGAGCTGTCGGGACAAGGCTGTTAGGGGTTGCGCCTGGTTGATCCATTAGGGTTGCCTAACCTAAACTCGGTGCCGGGGTGCCGCGTGAGTACGTGGCCGTGCCCCGCATCACACGTCCCCCACTCCGGAAGGCTCCGGCATCCCATGCGGCTGTACCTGCTCGCCCTGAACCCCACCGACTCGGTCACCGAGGGGTTCCTCCCCGCGGCGGCCCGGCTCGGTCTCGACATCACCGTTCTGACGGACCAGCCCGACTCCCACCGCCGGACCTGCCCGGACATCGAGATCCTGGAGTGCGACGTACACGACTTCCGCGCGGTCATCACACGGATCTCCACCCACCACCGGCCGGACGCGGTCTTCACCAACAGCGACCACCTCCAGACGCAGGCCGCGCTGGCGGCGGAGTACTTCGGCCTGCCCGCCAAGGACTGGCGGGCAGCGCTGCGCGCCAAGGACAAGGCGCATATGCGCCGCCACCTGGCCCTGACCGGTGCCGACACCGTCTGGTCGACCGAACTCCCGGCCGGGCAGGAACCGTCCGTGCTCGCCGCTCTCGACGTGCCCTACCCGTGCGTGGCCAAGCCGCGCGAAGGGGTCGCCAGCGAGGACGTGGTCCTCGTCGGCGACGGCGAGGAACTCCTGCTGCGCTGCAAGGAGATACAGACCCGGCGGCCCGAAGCGGCGCTGGTCGTCGAGGAGTTCCTGGCGGGCGAGCTGTACACCCTGGAGACGCTCGGCGACGGACGCGTCCGGCACGTCCTCGGCGGATTCCACACGGAGCTGTCGCCGCCGCCGTACTTCATCGAGGAGCGGCTGACCTTCGTCCCCGCCCACCCCGAGCCGGTCGTCGAGCAGATCCTCGCCCAGCTCGACGCCCTCGGCGTCGGCTTCGGCGCCTGCCACACCGAGTTCGTCGTCCACGAGGACCGCGCCCGCATCATCGAGGTCAACTACCGGGCCATCGGTGACCAGTGCGACCTGCTGCTCGCCCAGCTCCTCGACATCCCGCTCTTCGAGCACATCCTGCGCACCCACCTCGGCGAGCCGCTCCCCGCCGACCTGGGAGCCCGCACAGACGGGGCCGCCCGCCTCGAGTACCCCTGCGCCCAGAGCGCCGGAACGCTCGTGTCCGACCCGGGCGTCGTCGACCTGGACACCGACGGGGTGAAGCTGACGTACCGTCCGCTGCGCGGGATCGGCGAGCGGCACGAGCTGTACCACACCAACCGCGACTACCTCGGCGTCCTGCGTGCCACCGGCACCGACCAGGCGACCGTCGACCGGGTCGTCGCGGACTTCCTGGCCGCGCAGCGCTGGGAGATCGCCCCGTGACGACACTCGCCGAAACGGCTCCTGGCCAGGGCGTCGGAGCCGCGCAGCAGGACCTGCTCCTGCGGGTGCTGTCCGCGCTGCTGCGTGAGGACGTCGTCGGACTGCGCAGCCGCAGTACCTTCTCCGAGCGGGCGGACGGCCCGTGGCTGCGCCGTGCCACCGAGGACGGCGACGCCCTGCTGCTGCCGGTCGCCGAGGACGGCTTCCAGAGCCGGTACGCGGCCCGGCTCCCGCTGCTCGTACGGGAGTCGGACGGCCGCGAACTCACCACGTGCGACGCGGTCGTCGGCGCCCTCAAGGCGCTGGCCGAGCCGGTCGACCACCCCGGCTTCGACGCGTACACGCAGGAGTGCCGGCAGACCCTCGACACCATGCGGCTGCACGAGCGGACCCGCGAGGAGACCGCGGCGCGGCTCATCTCCCTGCACGGGCACGACCCCGCCCGCTGGACCGGGTATGCCGCAGGACTCGCGCACGACACGCTCGCCGCGCGCCTCGACCACCCGGTGTACCCGACCGCGCGGGGCCGCTCGGGGCTGAACGTCGACCAGGTGCGGTCTTACGCACCCGAGTTTCATCCGCGCTTCTCCCTGCGCTGGGTCGCGGTACCCCATGAGTCCGTCACCGTGGCGGGCGGCGCCGCGAGCCTGCCCGCCCGCTGGCCGTCGCCGGCCGAGCTGGGGCTGCCGGAGCTGTCGCGTACCCATCTCGCGCTGCCCGTCCATCCGCTCACGACGGGCGCGCCCCTGGGGGAGGCGCTGCGGGCGGCCGGCCTGCGCGACGTCGCGGTGCTCGCCCCGCACGCGTACCTGGAGGTCGTACCGACGCTGTCCATGCGCACGGTCGCCCTGGCCGACGAACCGTCGCTGCACCTCAAGCTGCCTCTGGCCACCGCCACCCTGGGCCTGCGTAACCGGCGCACCATCAAGCCCGGGACGCTGGTGGACGGCGCGGCGGGGCAGCGGCTCCTGGAGACGGTGTTCTCCCGGGAACCACGGTTCCGCGAAACCGTCCTGCACGCCGACGAGACGGTGTACGCACACGCCGGCCACGAACTCCTCGCCGTCCTGTGCCGCCGCTGTCCGGCCGGACTCGACGACTCCGTCGTGGTCCCCATGGCGGCGCTGCTCAGCGAGGCCCCCGGCAGCCGACTGGTGATCGACCACCTCGCGGACCGGTTCTACGGCGGCGACCCCGTGGCCCTGCTCGACGCCGTGCTCACTCTGCTTCTCGACTGGCAGACCACACTGTTCGGCTACGGCATCGCCCTCGAGTCGCACCAGCAGAACATCTCGCTCGTCCTGGACCGGGCGGCGGACGGGCGCACCGAACTCCGGCTGCTGCTCAAGGACAATGACGGCCCGCGCGTCAACACCCGCCGCCTGCGCGACACCCTGGGCGCCGACGCTCCCGACCCGGCCGAGTTCGACGACACCCGCATCTTCGGCGACGACGACCGGGCCGTCACCGATCTGTTCACCACCATCACCGTGCACCTGTGCGCGGGCGCCTACGCCTTCGGCCTCGCCCGGCACGGCCGCGCCCCGCTCACGACGCTGCTGACGCTGATACGGGACCGGCTCACCGAGGCCGTCGAACGGCTCGGCACCGCTCCCGGCGAGCCCGGCGCCGTGCTGCGCGCGCACCTGCTGGACGCACCGGAACTTCCGGTCAAGGCCATGGTCACCGCCGGAACGCTGCTGTCCAAGGAGCGGTCGGGCGCCGCCGACATCAACAAGCACTACACCTCCGGCCCCAACTACCTGAGGACGGCCGAACGATGAGTGCAACCGCCGCCCCACCGAACGGCACCGACGCATCCGTCGCGCCCGCGGCGGGCCCCGTACTCGGCCGCCGTCAGGTGCACGCCGTGGCCGGATGCTACTTCGTGGCGTCCTTCGCCGCCCTCGGCTTGCCGCCCTTCTTCACCGAGATCCTGCCGGAGCTCGGCGACCCCACCGCCCGCTGGGCCGGGGTGCTCTACATCGTCCCGACCGTGTTCGGTGCCGTCGGCGCGCCCTTCTGGGGCCGCCTCGCGGACCGCTACGGCCGCAAGCGGCTGCTGCTGCGCGCTCAGCTCGGACTCGCCGTGGCGTTCCTGCTCGCCGGCTGGGCCGACTCGATCGCCACTTTCACCGCCGCCCTCGTCCTCCAGGGCATCCTCGGCGGCACATTCGCCGCGTCCAACGGGTACCTGGGCGCGGCACTGGAGGGGCCGGACCTGTCGAAGGCGCTCACCCTCATGCAGGGTGCGGCCCGCGCGGCCCTCGTCTTCGCACCGATCGTCGTCGGCTCCCTGTCGCCGTGGCTCTCCCCCCACCGCCAGTACGCCCTGCTGGCCGTACTGCCGCTCACTGCCGCCCTGTTGATCTGTGTGCTGCCGGAGTCGCGGGGCGGGCGCGCCGCAGCGCCGACGGTGAAGGACGTGCCGCAGGAGGAGGCGGCGCCGGAACCGGCGCCGACGACCTCCTTGCGCGCCCTCTACGCCCTGGAGTTCGCCTTCGTCTTCTCCACCGTCATCTCCTTCCCGTACCTCGTCTCGCTCATCGACGAGCGACTCCCCGGCACCTCCCCGGCCGTCTCCGGCCTTCTGTTCGCCCTGCCGCACCTGTGCTACCTCGTCACGTCGATGGCTGTGCACAAGGCGTTCCACCGCCGCCCCCGCCTCGGTCTCGCCCTCGGCTTCCTCTGCATCGCGCTCGGTCTCGCCGGACACGGCGTGGCCCTCTCGCTGCCCGCCCTGACCGTCGTACGCCTCGTGCTCGGAGCCGGCCTCACCCTCGGGCTCGTGTGCCTGTCCGTGCTGGCGGCCGACTGCGCCAAGGGCCGGGCGCCGGGCGGCATGTTCGGCTCGCTCGAGTTCTTCTCGAAGGCCGGAGCCGTCGCCGCGGGCGTGGCCGCCGCCGTCGGCAACAGCCACTTCGGCCCCACAGCGCCCGTCCTCACGGGCACCGCGGTGGCCCTGGCCACGATCGTTCCCACTGTTCTTCCCCTCGTGAATCCCCTCCGCACTCGCTGGAGCCGTTGATGTCGCTGCCCCGACCCCAGGGCACTGCCCCCCGCCCCGCTGCCCCCACCGAACTGCCCGACGCGGACACCGTGGTGGCGCACACCCTCCTCAACTGCCTGCTGCGTGAGGTCTCCGGACCGGAGCACCAGACGGCCGCGAGCGACGGCCACCTCCTGCTGCGCCTGCCCCGCCGCGGGGTGCTGCTGCGGGTGGCGCTGCGCCGTACGTCCCTGCTGGGCGCGCACCGCTTCACCGGTCCCGTCCACCAGCAGCGCGACGGCGGCTGGGAGCAGATCGACTGGCGACGCCTCGCCGAGCACGTCCAGGACGAGCTGTTGTGGTGGCGCCCGGGGGTGCGCCACGACGAGTTCCTC
Source organism: Streptomyces sp. 5K101 (assembly GCF_046506645.1). Lineage (NCBI taxonomy): Bacteria > Bacillati > Actinomycetota > Actinomycetes > Kitasatosporales > Streptomycetaceae > Streptomyces > Streptomyces sp. 5K101. The sequence continues at coordinate 366,040 of NZ_JBKFFO010000003.1, forward strand.
GACCAGATCGCCTCCAGCCACCAGGCTGTCACGGCCGCCCTCGGAGCCCGCGCGAACGGCCCGGCCGTCCAGGACACCTACCTCGCCTCCGAGCAGTCCCTGCTCTTCGGCCACCGCTTCCACCCCACCCCCAAGGCCCGCACCGGTGACGCCGCCTCCTGGCTCGCCTACGCCCCCGAGGTCGGCGCCTCCTTCCCGCTGCGCCACCTCGCCGTTCGCGAGGACCTGATCATCGAGGAGGCCACCGGCCAGGCCGTCACCACGCCCCTCGACCGGCTCGCCGACGGTGTGCCGGAGGGCTACCGGCTGCTGCCCGCGCACCCGTGGCAGTACGAGATGCTGAGCGACCATCCCGCGCTGCGCGCCGCCCTCGACCGGGGCGACATCCTGGACCTCGGGCCCGGTGGCACCCTCTTCTCCGCCACGGCCTCCGTCCGCACCCTGTACGACGGCGACGCGTTCCTGAAGTTCAGCCTGAACGTCCGCATCACCAACTGCCTGCGCAAGAACGCGAGCTACGAGCTCACCGGTGCCGTGGCCCTGACCCGGCTCCTCGAGCCCGTCCTCGACGACCTCACCAGGAGGTTCCCCGGCAGCGCCATGCTCCGCGAGCCCGCCTACCGCAGCCTCGCCCTGCCCGGCCCCGACGGCACCCCCGACCGCACCCTGCTCGAAGGCTTCGGCGTGATCGTCCGCGAGGGGCTCGCCGCCCGGCTCCTGCCCGGCACCACCCCGCTCCTCGCCGCCGCCGTCGCCGACGAGTACCCCAGCGGCCCCGGCCACATCTCCCGCCTCCTCGACGGTGCGGGCCCCGGTACCGCGCTCGAGTGGTGGGCCGCGTACCTCAGGCTTCTCGTCCCGCCCGTCCTGGCCGCCTACTTCGACCACGGCCTGGTCCTGGAACCCCACCTGCAGAACGTCGTCGTCTGCGTCGACGACGACGGCATGCCCGCCCAGGTGCTCTTCCGCGACCTGGAGGGCACCAAGCTCCTGCCCGAGCACCACGCCGACACCCTCGCCGCGCTGCCCGCCGAGGTGGCCGGCCCCATGACGTACGACGCGGAGCGCGGCTGGGACCGCGTGGCGTACTGCCTGTTCGTCAACCACATCGCCGAGATGCTCGCGGCCGTCGCGGACCTGCACCCCGAGAACGAGCCCGCCCTGTGGGCCCAGGTCCGCGCCACCCTCCAGGCGTACGCCGACCGGCACGGCTGCCCGCCCCGGCTCGCCGCGCTCCTGGCCGGCGTGCCGCTGCCGGCCAAGGCCAACCTGCTCACCCGCTGGGAGCGCAAGGCCGACCGCGAGGCCGGCTACGTCCGCCTGCCCTCCCCCCTCGCCGAGGACGTGCTGTCCGAGGCCGCCGACGACTCGTGGAGCAACGCCCGATGACCGCCCCCACCCGCGCGGTGCGCGACCACATCCTCGACCTGCCCTCCGACGGCCTGCCCGCCTACGTCTACGACCTGGCGGCGCTGCGCGAGCACGCCGCCGCCGTCCGGGAGGCACTGCCCGAGCGCGTCGAGCTCTACTACGCCGCCAAGGCCAACCCCGAGCCGGAGCTCCTGGCCGCGCTCTCCTCGTACGTCGACGGATATGAGGTCTCCTCCGGCGGCGAACTCGCCCATGTGAGCCGCGCCGTACCCGGCCGCCCCCTCGCGTTCGGCGGCCCCGGCAAGACCCCGGCCGAGATCACCGCGGCCCTGGACCTGGGAGTGGAACGCTTCCACGTCGAGAGCTGCCACGAGCTGCGCATGCTCGCCGACCTGGCGGCCCGCCGGGCCCCGGACACCCCCGTCGGCGTGCTTCTCCGCTTCAACCTGCCACTGTCCGCCGCTTCCCTGGAGGGCAGCTCCCTCGCCATGGGCGGCCGGCCGACCCCGTTCGGCCTCGAACCGTCGGACGCCGACACCGCCGTCCGCATGCTGACCGACGGCACGCTTGCGCACCTGCGGCTCCTGGGCGTCCACGCCCACCTCGCCAGCGGCCTGGAGGCGGATGAGCAGATCGGCGTCGCCGAGTCGGTGGTCGACTGGGCCACCGGGCTCGCCGAGCGCCACCGCGTTCATCTCAGCGAGGTCAATGTGGGCGGCGGCATGCACGTCGACTACACCACCCCCGACCGCCGCTTCGACTGGTCCACGTACGGCAAGGGCCTCGCCCGGCTCTCCGAGAACCACCCGGACCTGACCCTGCGCATTGAGCCCGGGCGGGCGCTGACCGCGTACTGCGGCTGGTACGCCACCGAGGTCCTGGACGTGAAGCGCAGCCACGGCGAGGACTTCGCCGTCGTGCGCGGCGGCACCCACCACCTGCGCACCCCGGCGACCAAGGGCCACGACCAGCCCTGCTCGGTGCTGCCCCTGGACGCCTGGCCCCACCCATGGCCCCGGCCCGCCGCCGGATCAGACACGGTCACCCTGACCGGTCAGCTGTGCACCCCCAAGGACCTCCTCGCCCGGCACGTCCCGGCGCCGGGACTACGGGCGGGGGACCGGGTGGCGTTCGCCCTGGCAGGTGCATACGCGTGGAACATCTCGCACCACGACTTCCTCATGCACCCCCGGCCCGGCTTCCACTTCCTCGGCTGACGGCTGACGGCTACGGCTGACGCCTGACGCCTGATCCGGCGTGTCCCGGCCGTTCCACACGGCCGGGGTATTGCGTGCTCCAGTCGTTCCTCGGTCTCCACCGGTTGGTCCCCCGGCTGTCACGGGACGGGGGCGGCCCGTTCCCCCGCAGAAGCCTCGGGAATCACTCACCGTGACCCGGGGCTTCCGCCTGCTTCCCGGGCCGGTTCCTGCCCTGGTCAGCTCGGTGTCCGCAGCACCAGCGGGCACGGTCGTACGAAAGGGGTGCCCCGCATGTGCGCGTTCGCACCCGCGGGGCACCCCTGTGTATCCGGGCAGGGAGTCAGCCGACCTCGGTTTCGAAGGTGCGCAGCAGATCGGCGGCGACGCTCACGGCGATCGTCGCGGGTTCCTTGCCGGTGATGTCGGCCAGCCCGATCGGGGTCTTGATCCGATCGATGGTGGCCTCGTCGTGACCGCCCTCGGCGGCAAGGCGTTTGCGGAACCGCATCCACTTGGCCGCCGAGCCGATCAGCCCGATGGAGCCGAGGTGGCCGGTGCGCAAGGCGGCGTCGCACAGAGCGGCGTCCTCGGCGTGGTCATGGGTCATGATCAGGACGTGGGTGCCGTGCGGCAGCTCTTCCAGCACCTCCTCGGGCAGCAGCGGCGTGTGGTGCACGTGCACCTGTGCCACCGCGTCCGCCAGCACGCCGAGCCGCTCCGCGGTGAGGATGTCGGAGCGGGAGTCGATCAGGTGGAGGTCGAGGTCCTGCCGTGCCAGGATGCGTGCCAGTTCAAGCCCGACGTGCCCGACGCCGAAGATCGCCACCGCCCTTACCACCGGCAGCGGTTCGAGCAGCACCGAGACCGTGCCACCGCAGCACTGCACGCCGTGCTGGTTGGTCACCTTGTCGTTCAAAGCGAAATCCATCAGCTCAGGCTCGGGCTTGGACGCGGCGATCATCTCGCGGGCCCGGTCGATCGCGACGGCCTCGACATTGCCGCCGCCGATCGAGCCCCACGTCCCGGTCTGCCCGACGACGAGCTTCGCGCCGGCGTCGCGCGGGGCGTGACCACGCACGGTCGCGACGGTGACCAGCACGCCGGCCTCCCGGCGTGCTCGCAACCGTGCGACCGCGGCGACCCATGTCATGTCAGGCACCGCTCAGCGCTTCCACGGCGTGGCCGTCGACAGCGGCCCCGTTCCGGGAGACCTCGCCCTTGCGGGCCTCCTGAATCGCCCAGTACACCGCCTCCGGCGTCGCGGGCGAGGCCAGTTCGACGCCGATCCCGCTCGGCCCGAACGCGGCGGCGGCCTGCCGCAGCGCCTCGCGCACCGAGAACGCCAGCATCAGCGGAGGCTCACCCACGGCCTTGGAGCCGTAGACCGCGCCCTCCTCCGTGGCGTTCTCCAGCAGCGTGACGTTGAACTCCTCGGGCATCTCCGAGAAGCTCGGCAGCTTGTAGGTGCTCGCCGCCTGTGTCTGCAGCCGTCCGCGGTTCGGTCCGTCGCTGGTGTCCCAGCGCAGGTCCTCGAGCGTCAGCCAGCCCGCGCCCTGCACGAAGCCGCCCTCGACCTGACCGATGTCGATCATCGGGGAGAGGCTTTGGCCGACGTCGTGGACGATGTCCACCCGCCGGATGCGATACGCGCCGGTGAAGCCGTCGACCTCCACCTCGGTCGCCGCGGCGCCGTAGGCGAAGTACTTGAACGGCGAGCCCCGGAACGACTTCGCGTCCCAGTGCAGACCCTCGGTCCGGTAGAAACCGGACGCAGAGAGCTGAACGCGCTGGAAGTACGCGGTGTGCACCAGGTCGTCCCAGGCCAGCTCCTTGTCGCTGCCCAGGGCGCGCGCGACGCCCTCGACGATGCGCACGTCCGAGGCGTTCGCGCCCAACTGGGAGGCGGCCACCTGGAGCAGCCGCTCGCGCAGCTGCTCACAGGCGTTCTTGATCGCCCCACCGTTGAGGTCGGCACCGGAACTCGCGGCGGTGGCCGAGGTGTTGGGCACCTTGTCGGTCCGCGTCGGGGCGAGGCGCACCTTGTGCAGCGGGATGCCCAGCGTGGTCGCGGCCACCTGCATCATCTTGGTGTGCAGACCCTGGCCCATCTCGGTGCCGCCGTGGTTGATCAGGACGGAGCCGTCCTTGTAGATCAGGACCAGCGCGCCGCCCTGGTTGAAGGCGGTGAGGTTGAACGAGATGCCGAACTTGATGCCGGTGATCGCAAGGGCCCGCTTGGTGTTCGGGTGCGCGGCGTTGAAGGCCGCGATCTCGCGCTTGCGGTCGGCGATGCCGCCGTTCTCCTGCACCTGCTGCCAGACGGTGGAGATCCGCTCGGGCTGCGTGACCGGCTGCCCGTACGGCGTCGTCTGACCCTGGTTCGGCTGGTAGAAGTTGCGCTCGCGCAGCTCCATCGGGTCCAGGCCGAGCTGCGGCGCGCAGCGGCCCAGGATGTCCTCGATCACCAGCATGCCCTGCGGTCCGCCGAAGCCGCGGAACGCGGTGTTGGAGACCGTGTTGGTCCTGGCGATGCGACCGGCGACGCGCGCGTTGGGGATCCAGTACGTGTTGTCGATGTGGCACAGCGCGCGGGCCAGGACCGGCTCGGACAGGTCCAGGCTCCAGCCCCCGTCGGCGACCAGGGTGGCGTCCAGGGCCTGGATACGGCCCTCGGCGTCGAAGCCGATCTTCCACGTGGCGTGGAACCCGTGGCGCTTGCCGGACATGGTCATGTCCTGGGTCCGGCTGAGCCGGAACCGGACCGGCCGGCCGGTCAGCCTGGCGCCGAGCGCGGCGACGGCCGCGAAGCCGTGCGGCTGCATCTCCTTGCCGCCGAAGCCGCCGCCCATCCGCAGACACTGCACCGTCACCTCGTGGGCGGGCACACCGAGCACGTGCGAGACGATCTCCTGGGTCTCGGACGGGTGCTGGGTGCTGCTCTGGATGAACACCTGCCCGTTCTCGTCGACCTGGGCGAGCGCCGCATGCGTCTCGAGATAGAAGTGCTCCTGGCCGGCGAACTGGAACTCGCCGGTGATCACGTGTGCCGAGTCGGCGAAGCCGGCGTCGATGTCGCCGTGCACCATCAGGGGCTGGGCGCCGTGATAGCTGCCCGCCTCGATGGCGTCCTGCAGCGAGATCAGGGAGGGCAGCTCCTCGAGTTCCACCTCGACGGCCGCCGCACCGAGCCGCGCCGCCTCCAGCGTCTCGCCGAGCACCCAGGCCACCGCGTGGCCGTGGAACATGACCTCGTCGGGGAACAGCGGTTCGTCGTGCTTCATGCCGGCGTCGTTGACGCCGGGCACGTCGGCACCGGTCAGGACACGGACCACACCCGGCACGGCGAGCGCGGGCTCGGTGCGCAGCGCGGTGATTCTGCCGTGGGCCTTCATGACCTGGACCGGGTAGGCGTGCAGCACGTCCTTGGTGCGCTGGACCAGGTCGTCGGTGTAGAGCGCCGTGCCGGTGACGTGCTGGAAGGCACTCTCGTGCGGCATCGAGACGCCGACTACGGGCTTCTCGGGGCGCTCGGACAGATGACTCACGACGACACCGCCTCGGTGGTCTGTGCGTGCAGCTTCAGCAGGCTCTGGCCGAGCATCGCGGAACGGTAGAGGGAGCTGGCGCGATGGTCGTCCATCGGCGTGCCCTCACCCCGCAGCACCCGGGCCGCAGCTTCGGCGGTCGCCTTGGACCACGGCCTGCCCTCCAGGGCCGCCTCGGTGGCGAGTGCGCGGATCGGGGTGGCGGCCACGCCGCCCAGGCCGATGCGGGCCTTGCGGACGATCCCTTCCTCGATGTCGAGGGCGAAGGCGACCGCCACGCTGGAGATGTCGTCGAAGCGCCGCTTGGCGATCTTGTGGAAAGCCGTTACCGGCGAAAGCGGCAGCGGGACGCGCAGCGACCGGATCAGCTCGCCGGGGCGGCGCACGCTCTGCCGGTAGCCGGTGAAGTACTCCGCCAGCGGGACCTCGCGCTCGCCGTCGACGCCGGCGAGCACCACCGACGCCTCCAGCGCGAGCAGCACCGGCGGGCTGTCACCGATGGGCGAGCCCGTGCCCAGGTTGCCGCCGAGGGTCGCGCCGTTGCGAATGAGCCGGGACGCGAACTGCGGGAACAGCTCTGCCAGCAGCGGGACCTCGCCGTCGAGACGGCGTTCGATCTCGGTGAGGGTCAGCGCCGCGCCGATCTCGATGCGGTCGGATGCGACGTGCAGCTCCCGCAGTTCGGGCAGCCGGTCGACGGCGACCACGCAATTCGCCCTGCGCGAGCGGATGTTGACCTCGACGCCCCAGTCGGTGGAGCCGGCGACCACGACGGCGTCGGGCCGCTCGCGCAGCAACTGCAGCGTTTCCGCGAGGGTGCTCCTCCGTACGAAGGCGCTGTCGTCCTGGGTGTACTCGGTGGTGACCGGCGCGGGCGGGGCCTGCTCGCGGCGCTGCGCCAGCGGGTCCTCGTCGGTGGGCGCACCGACGGCGAAGGCGGCATCGCGGATCGGGCGGTAACCGGTGCAGCGGCAGAGGTTTCCGCTCAGCGCGTGCAGGTCGAAACCGTTCGGACCGTGCTCGGCGTCGGTGCCGCCGTCCGGGTCCGCGTCCGCGTGTGCGGGCTCGCAGCGGTCGGGCCGGTAGTACTCGGCGGCCATGCTGCAGACGAATCCAGGCGTGCAGTAGCCGCACTGGGAGCCGCCGCGGACCGCCATCTCCTCCTGCACCGGGTGCAGGGTGGTCGGCTTGCCGGGTTCACCGGCGGTGGCGAGACCCTCGGAGGTGATGATCTCCTGACCGTCGAGCGCCGCGACCGGGACTAGGCAGGCATTGACCGCCACCCAGTCGGTGGGCTTGTGCACCCCGGGCCGGGCCACGAGGACGGAACAGGCGCCGCATTCACCCTCGGCGCACCCCTCTTTGGTTCCGGTCAGGCCGCGCTCGCGCAGGAAATCCAGCGCTGTGGTGTGGGGCGCCGCCGGTGAGACAGATGCTTCTTTCCCGTTGACCGTGATCCGCGCCGCTACCATGACCGGCCCTCGTTTCGGCTCGCGATCGGTCGATTCATCATGTTCGCCAATTTCAGGCAGCTTTCTGTGTTCAGACGCGCCGCGTGGGAGGAGCGGGGCGCAGAAAGGGTTCATGTGCGCCACGTGAGAGGGGCGGGCGCAGAAAGGCACGTAACGGCGACGTGCTGGAAAAGGATGGAATGTGCCACGAAAGGGCACAACAGAACGGCGTGCTCAGCAGCCGTGCGCGATCCGACCCGGAACCCAGACCGTGCACTGGGCGAGGCGACCAAGATCAGAGCTGGTGTACATCCGCCGGTCGCCTCCTTTCGGGTATTCATGGGTCGACGTTCACCGCAAGCTAGTGCTTCGGGCCACAGAGGTCAAGAGTCAAGAGGTCGGTCCCCGGCATCTCGCGGACCGATCCAGGTCCCTCAGTCGACCCCCAAGCCAGTCCCGGCGCTTGAAAACAGCGTACGAACTGGCGCAGACTTTACGCCTCTGACCTGCCCCGACGAGTCTTTCAGTGTCTTTCCGGATCGCGCCGTGTTACGCAGTTAATTCTCCCCACGCACTCCTCAGCGCCGCCCATACCCCCCAGAGTCACTCAGTTGCTGCAGATTCTCCCCAGGAGGCCAGAAGGCCCTTGTTCGCAGATGCGAATCTGACCAGCGTGTCCGGCCTGACTTCTAGAGCCAGTCCCGCCGCTTGAAGACAAAGTAAAGGCTCGTGCACACCGCTGCCATCAGCAAGATTGCGAACGGGTAGCCGAAGGTCCAGTTCAGCTCCGGCATCGCGTCGAAGTTCATCCCGTAGATGGTTCCCACCAACGTAGGTGCAAACAGAATGGCTGCCCACGAGGAGATCTTCTTGATCTCCTCGTTCTGCTCGAAGCCCGCCTCCGCCAGCGCCCGCATCTCCGCGTTCTGCTGCTGGGTCACCAGCGTCGCGTTCACCGTGAGGATGTCCGTGAGGGCCTGGCGGAAGCCGTCCACGCGTTCGCTGGTGTGGGTCACGTGGTCGGCGACGTCGCGCAGGTAGCGCTGGAGTTCCTCGTGCGTGCCGTACTTCGCGAAGCCCGCCATCAAGCCGTGCAGCATCGAGACCAGGGGGCGGGTGGCGCGCTGGAACTCGACCATTTCGCGGGACAGTTCGTAGATGCGGCGCGAGACCGCCGGGTCGCCGCCGAAGACCTCCGTCTCGATCTCGTCGATGTCGTTCTGGACACCGGCGACGACCGGGGCGTAGCCGTCGACCACCGCGTCCAGGATCGCGTAGAGCACCGCCTCCGGGCCCAGCGCGAGCAGTTCGGGCGTCTTCTCCATGCGGTGGCGCACCGCGGAGAGGTCGGGGGCCGCGCCGTGGCGGACCGTGATCAGGAAGTCCTTGCCGACGAAGACGTGCAGCTCGCCGAAGTCGACCTCTTCCTGGGCGTCGAGATAGCGGGCGGCCCGCAGGACGACGAAGAGCGTGTCGCCGTAGCGTTCCAGCTTGGGCCGTTGATGGGCCTCCAGCGCGTCCTCGACCGCCAGCTCGTGCAGGTCGAACTCGGCCGCCAGCGAGTGCAGTTCGGCCTCGCTCGGCCGGTGCAGGCCGATCCACGCCATGCCGCCCGGGTACTGGCGCAGCTGGCCGAACGTCTCCGTCAGCGACTCGGGGTTCGCCACCCGCCGCCCGTCGCGATACAGCACGGCCTGCACCACGCTGCCCTGGTCCTTGGCGACGGGCAGGTCCGCGGGCGGCTCCGCCGTCGCCGCGCCGCCCGCCGAGTGCTTCGCGGGGGGATCGGCGGGCCGGCGGCGCCAGTGGTGCCGCTTGGGCGAACGTGCCATCGTGATCTCGCCTCCCACCTCGTCGTACGGCCGAGCGGGGCGTGCGCCGGGCCCGGTGCAGGATATCCGAACAGGTGGCCAGGACCGGGACTCGTCGAGGACAGAAACTGTCCGCAAGGCCGGATAGCGTACGAGCCATGGCGACCAAGACGGTGAAGACGACGTACCCCACGCTCGGCACCCGCGCGCTCAACCGCGCCACCCTGGACCGGCAGATGCTGCTGCGCCGCGCACCCCGCCCGGCGACGACCCCCGAGGACGCCGTCCGGCACCTCGTCGGGCTCCAGGCGCAGAACGTGAAGCCGCCGTACTACGCGCTCGCCGCCCGCCTCGACGGCTTCGACCCCCGCGAGCTGTCGGCGGCGATGGCCGACCGCCGGGTCGCCCGCATGGTGACCATGCGCTCCACCATCCACACGCACACCGCCGACGACTGCCTGACGCTGCGGCCTCTGGTGCAGGCCGCGCGCGACCGCGAACTCGGCCAGTTCAGGAAAGGGCTCGCGGGCGTGGACCTGGCGCGGCTCGCGGCCGTCGCGCGCGACCTCGTGGAGGAGGAGCCGCGGACGATGAAACAGCTGCGGGAGGCGCTGCTCGCGCACTGGCCGGACGCCGACCCGTTCGCCCTCTCGGTCGCGGCCCGCTGCACCCTGCCCCTCGTGCAGGTCACCCCGCGCGGCCTGTGGGGGAGCAGCGGGCAGGTCGCGCTGACCACGGCGGAGCACTGGTTCGGGAGGGAGACGGAGCCGGCGCCGGCACTGGACGGCACCGTGCTCCGCTATCTCGCGGCCTTCGGGCCCGCCTCCGTCAAGGACTTCCAGACGTGGGCGGGGCTGACCCGGACGCGCGAGGTCTTCGAGCGGCTGCGGCCGGGGCTCCTCGTCTTCCAGGACGACCGGGGCACCGAACTGTTCGACGTGCCGGAGGCGCCACGGCCCGACCCGGACACGCCCGCGCCGCCGCGATTCCTGCCCGAGTTCGACGACCTGCTGCTCTCGCACGCGGACCGGAGCCGGATCGTGCCCGCGGAGCACCGGACGCGCACCTGGAACGGCAACCAGGCGTACCGCACCTTTCTGGTCGACGGCTTCCTGGCGGGCATCTGGCGGCTGGAGGAGACGAAGGACACCGCGACGCTGACGGTCCAGCCGTTCACGACGCTGACGCGGGCTCAGCGCGCCGAGCTGACCGAGGAGGCCGCGGGTCTGCTCACCACCATGACCCCGGTGCGGACGCACGACGTCCGCTTCGGGGCGGTGGGTGAGGCGGGCTGACCGCGCCGCCCTGCGCCCCCGCCTACGGCAGTACGCCGCCCCGGCGTGCCGCCGCGACCGCCTCGCCCCGGCTGTGGGCGCCCAGCTTCCGCATCGCCGAGCGCAGGTACGCCTTCACCGTCTCCGGCTTCAGGCCCAGCCGCTCCGCCGCCGCCGCGTTCGTCGCACCCGACGCCACGCAGCTGAGCACGTCGACCTCGCGCGGAGCGAGCGAGATCCCCGCCGCTGCCGCGCCGGCGTTCGCGGCGGCCAGCCGGCCGCACACCGCGAGCAGCTCGCCCCGCAGCGCCGGGTCCGCGATACGGGGGGCCAGCGCCCGCAGCTCGCCATGCGCTTCGCGGACCGACTCCCACGCCCCCGGCCCGCGCTCCCCGGCCTGCGGACGCGCCTCGGCCAGCAGGCGCTGCACCTCGTCCCGTACGGCCAGTGCCTGTTCGACGTCCCGCGCCGCGGCCACCGCCGCGTCCAGCACGCGGTCGCCCAGCACCAACGGGGTGCGCAGCGCCCCGTACAGCAGGCCGCGCACCTTGCGCCGTACGACGACGGGCACCGCGACCACCGAGCGCAACCCCTCCGCCGCGACCGCCGTGTCGTACTCGTGGCTGATGTGCCGGGCCGCCCGGTAGTCGGTCACGGCGCACGGCCGCGACAGGGCCATGGACTTGCCGCCGAGCCCGTTGCCGGTGCGGATGGCGAGCCCGCGCAGCACGTTCGTGGCCGCTCCGGTCAGCTCGGCGATGCGCACCGGGCGCGCGTCGTGCGCCAGTCCGCCGAAGGCGACGGGCAGCCCGGTCGCCCGCCGCAGCCGCAGCAGCGCCGCGCGCATCTCGACCCCTTCGTCCGGTCCGCTCACGCGCAGCTCCTCCCGCCGGTGCCCAGCTCGGGGACGACACCCCCGTATGGGGGTAGTGAGACCTGGGTCACCGATTACACGATGTGCGAGGCCCGTCCCGCAACGAGGAGGAAACATGACGTCTGGCGGCGCGACCGAGAGGTTCCGGGCTGCCCGGGACTTCCTGCTGGAGCACCGGGAGGACTACGCGGGCGCCTGCGGGGGCTTCGAGTGGCCCCGCTTCGAGCACTTCAACTGGGCCCTCGACTGGTTCGACGTCATCGCCCGGGACAACGACCGCACCGCGCTGCACATCGTCGAGGAGGACGGCGGCGAGGTCCGGCGGACCTTCGCCGAGATGGCGGACCGCTCCGACCGGGTCGCGAGCTGGCTGCGCGGGCTCGGGGTGCGGCCCGGCGACCGGGTCGTCGTCATGCTCGGCAACCAGGTCGAGCTGTGGGAGACCGCCCTCGCCGCCATGAAGCTGCGGGCCGTCGTGATCCCCGCGACCCCGCTGCTCGGGCCGGCCGACCTGCGGGACCGGGTGGAGCGCGGCCGGGCGCGCCACGTGATCGTGCGCTCGGAGGACACCGCCAAGTTCGCGGACGTGCCCGGCGACTACACCCCGATCGCGGTCGGCGACCGCGTGCCCCACTGGATCGCGTACGAGGACGCGTACGGGGCGTGCGCGCCCTTCGTGGCCGACGGGCCCACCCGCGCCGACGACCCGCTCATGCTGTACTTCACCTCCGGCACCACCGCCCGCCCCAAGCTCGTCGAGCACACCCATGTGTCGTATCCGGTCGGCCACTTGGCGACGATGTACTGGATCGGCCTCCGGCCCGGCGACGTGCACCTGAACATCTCCTCGCCCGGCTGGGCCAAGCACGCCTGGTCCAACCTCTTCGCCCCGTGGAACGCGGAGGCGACCGTCTTCATCCACAACTACACCCGCTTCGACGCGGCCCGGCTCATGGCCGAGATGGACCGTGCGGGCGTCACCAGCTTCTGCGCGCCCCCGACCGTGTGGCGCATGCTGATCCAGGCCGACCTCGCCGGCCTCGCCAGGCGCCCGCGCGAGGTCGTGGCCGCCGGTGAACCGCTCAACCCGGAGGTCATCGAGACCGTGCGGCGCGAGTGGGGCGTGACCATCCGCGACGGGTTCGGCCAGACCGAGACCGCCGTGCAGGTCTCCAACAGTCCCGGCCAGTTGCTCAAGGCGGGCTCCATGGGCCGCCCGAGCCCCGGCTACACCGTCGAGCTCCTCGACCCCGTCACCGGTGAACCGGGCGCGCAGGAGGGCGAGATCGCCCTGGACCTGTCCACCGCCCCGGTCGGCCTGATGACCGGGTACCACGGCGACCCGGAGCGTACGGCCGAGGCCATGGCCGGGGGCTACTACCGCACCGGGGACATCGCCGCCCGGGACGACGACGGCTACCTGACGTACGTGGGCCGGTCCGACGACGTGTTCAAGGCGAGCGACTACAAGATCAGCCCCTTCGAGCTGGAGAGCGCGCTGCTGGAGCACGAGGCGGTGGCCGAGGCAGCGGTCGTGCCCGCCCCGGACCCGGTGCGCCTCGCCGTGCCGAAGGCGTACGTCGTCCTCGCCGAGGGCTGGGAGGCGGGCCCCGACACCGCCAAGGTGCTCTTCGAGCACTCGCGCGCTGTCCTCGCCCCGTACAAGCGGATCCGCCGGCTGGAGTTCGCCGACCTGCCCAAGACGGTGTCGGGGAAGATCCGCCGCGTCGAGCTGCGCCGGCTCACCGCGGAGGGCTCGGCCGCGGAGTACGTCGAGGGGGATCTGCGATGAACCTGTCCTACGCGCACGGCACGAGCGGCACCGCGCTGCTCGGCGACACGATCGGCGCGAACCTCGACCGCGCGGTCGCGGCCTGGCCCGACCGGGAGGCGCTCGTCGACGTGCCGTCGGGCCGCCGCTGGACGTACGCCGAGTTCGGCGCGGCCGTGCGCCTGCTGGCCCGCGGCCTGCTCGGCTCCGGCGTCGCCAAGGGGGACCGGGTCGGCATCTGGGCCGTCAACTGCGCGGAGTGGGTGCTCGTGCAGTACGCCACCGCCCGCATCGGCGCGATCATGGTCAACATCAACCCGGCCTACCGCCCCCACGAACTCGAATACGTCCTGAACCAGGCCGGGATCTCGGTCCTCGTCGCCTCGCAGACCCACAAGACGAGCGACTACCGGGCGATGGTCGACGCCGTCCGCGCGTCGTGTCCGCGGCTGCGGTCCGTGCACTACATCGGCGACGCCTCATGGGACGCGCTGGTGGCGGCGGCCGCGTTCGTCACGGAGGACCGGCTCGCCGCGCGTGAGGCGGAGCTCTCCTGCGACGACCCCGTCAACATCCAGTACACGTCCGGGACGACGGGGTTCCCCAAGGGGGCGACGCTCTCCCACCACAACATCCTCAACAACGGGTACTTCGTGGGCGAGATGATCGCCTACTCCGAGCAGGACCGCGTCTGCATCCCCGTGCCCTTCTACCACTGTTTCGGCATGGTCATGGGGAACCTGGCGGCCACCTCGCACGGCGCCTGCATGGTGATCCCCGCGCCGTCCTTCGATCCGGCCGCCACGCTGCGGGCCGTCGCCGACGAGCGGTGCACGTCGCTGTACGGCGTGCCGACGATGTTCATCGCCGAACTCAACCTCCCCGACTTCGCCTCCTACGACCTCGGTTCGCTGCGCACCGGCATCATGGCGGGCTCCCCGTGCCCGGTGGAGGTGATGAAGCGGGTCGTCGCCGAGATGAACATGGCCGAGGTGTCGATCTGTTACGGCATGACGGAGACGTCCCCCGTCTCCACACAGACGCGGCGCGACGACGACCTGGAACGCCGCACGGGCACCGTCGGCCGCGTCATGCCCCACGTCGAGGTCAAGGTCGTCGACCCGGTCACCGGCGTGACGCTCCCGCGCGGCGAGGCGGGCGAGCTGTGCACGCGCGGCTACAGCGTCATGCTGGGTTACTGGGAGGAGCCCGAGAGGACCGCCGAGGCCATCGACGCGGGCCGCTGGATGCACACGGGCGACCTGGCCGTGATGCGCGAGGACGGCTGCGTCCAGATCGTCGGCCGTATCAAAGACATGATCATCAGGGGCGGGGAGAACGTGTACTCGCGCGAGATCGAGGAGTTCCTCTACGCGCACCCCAAGATCGCGGACGTGCAGGTGGTGGGGGTGCCGGACGAGCGGTACGGGGAGGAGATCCTCGCCTGCGTGATCCCGCGCGACGCGGACGACGCGCCGACGCTGGAGGAGATCACGGCGTTCTGCCGCGAGCGGCTGGCGCACTACAAGATCCCGCGCCGGGTGGAGATCCTGTCGGACTTCCCGATGACGGTGAGCGGCAAGGTCCGCAAGGTCGACCTCCGCGAACGCTTCAGCTGAACCGGGGGGCGCTGCGCCCCCCGGGCTCCCTGCCCCGTCCTGGGCCGGTGCGGGCGGCTGCCCACTGGCGGCCACCACGTACCGCTCGGCGGGGCTGGGGACGCGCAGGGCTCGTGTTCGGGACGTAAGACGTCGTTGGTTGCCGCAACGCGGGTTCGTGACAGCAGTCCCGAATTCAAGCCCCGGAGCGGCCCGACGCCGCGGTCGCGTACCGGGCCGCGCCCGAGAGCGCAACCCGGTACGCCGCCTGCCCAAGGGCCCCGTCCCGGAGCGGCCCGACGGTACATGCACGGAACGGGCCGAGCACGTGAAGCCTGGTCAGGCTCCGGGCAGGCCGCGCGCACGGGGCCGGCCGCGCACGAGAGCGCAATCCGGTCCGCGCTCCAGAAGGCCGCCGTCCCGTGCGAAGTGGGGGAGGTGCAGCATCAGCGCCGTGTCGCCGTGCAGCGCCACCGACATCTGCACCCGCGGCACGCTCGCGCCGCCGCGCAGCGGCCGGTCCGGCAGGGGGTGGGCCTCGCGGAGCGAGGCCAGCAGGTGGCGCGCCGCCGGCGTCTGACGCGGGACGAACCAGAGCGCGACCGCCCCCGCCACCGGCACCGCCGCGGCCGCCGTCTGCGTCGCCGGGGAGTCCGGCGTGACCACCAGACCGGCCAGGATCGTCAGCGGCACCGCGCACAGCAGCGCACGGGCCGCGTGCCAGCGCCTGCCCGGCCGCAGCAGGCCCTGTGCCGCACACTGGTCGTGCAGGCCGTCCAGCGCGCGCTGCACCCGCGGCACGGTGAGGAGCACCCGTATGCCGACCGGGCGGCGCAAGGAGGTGTGGACGGCGAGCTGCAGGGGGTCGCGGACCGCGGCCGCCCAGCCGTCGATCCGTACCGTGCCCTTGCGCCCGCTCGTGACGACGCCGCGCTGCTGGAGGGCGACGAGCGCCACCGTCACGGCCGCGCGGCGCCCGCCGCGCAGGAGCGCGACGGACTGCGGGCCGGGTGCACCGGTCGCGTCCGGGCCGGGCCTGCCGGCCCGCAGGAGCACGGCCGCCGCCGCGAGCACCACGCACGCCGCTCCGGTGAACCACCACATGTCGAGGGGCATCACGCCCACCTCCCCCGAGGCCGTGTCCGCGGCTGTAGCGGATATCTGCCCGTGCGCATGGGGGATCGAAGCCCGAAACGGCCGATTCTGAGCTTTACTTGAGATTCGGCGCGTTACATGAGTTTCGGCGCGGTTCCGGCGGCTATGCGCCGATCGTGAGCAGTTCGTCCGCGGGCGCGTTGACCGGCTGGGGGCAGCCCGTGAGGTCCATGACGAACAGCGGGATGCCCAGTCTGTCCGCGCGCGCCCGCGCGTCGTCCGCGTAGCCCGCGAGCGAGAAGAAGACGCTCTGGGCGGATGTGCTGAGTCCGTTCAGCCACAGGCACTCGATGTCGCGGAGGCCGGCCGGCCGGGTCGACGGATCGACCTGGGCCACCACGCCCTCCCCGCGCAGGTCGATGCCGGACACCGGTCTGACCTCCGGCTGGACGACGTCCTTGAAGCCGAGCCACCTCAGGTACATCGCGGCGGCCGTCACGGCGTCGCGTGCCGTGCGTATCGTCACCGGCCGGAACGCCGGACGGGCCGCCGACGCGGCCGGCGGCGGCGCTGTGTCTCCGGGGCGGGGGACGTCCGGCCGCGCGGCGGTCGCACCGGGGGCCGTGTCACCCGGGGCTGTTGCGCTCACCGGGCGCACCAGGATGCGCAGCACGGTTCCGCAGGGGCAGCCGAGCTCCGGCTGCGGCCACTGGTCGTGCCGCCGGCAGAAGGGGCAGCGCACGGTCACCCAGTCGTCGGTCCAGGTGCGGTGGGTGATCGGCTCCGGGGCTGCGCCGTGCAGCAGCGGGGGAGCGAGCGGGGCGCCGCAGGGGCAGGGGTAGACGGGCGGTGCGTACAGATGGTCACGGCGGCAGGCCGGACAGCGTACGGGCATGCTCTCGATCGTCACGACACCTCCCCTCGCGCCTGTCGTCCATCGTCCAACAACCGCGGGGAGTTGGGCAGGCACTTCCCGAACTGCGCCCCCTGCACTTCGGCGCCGCCCCTCGGCTCCCGCCTCCCTTGACGCCGGACGGGGCTCGTTTTACATTTGCTTCCGTATAGCAAAACTAAACTTCCGTATTACGGAATATGGACACCGACGCGGGACGACGCTCTCAGGTGGCGCGACAGAGCCGATCCCCAAAGCCGGAGCAGGAGCACCCCATGCCTCGTATGACCGCCGCCCGAGCGGCAGTTGAGATCCTCAAGCGTGAAGGCGTCACCCACGCGTTCGGAGTGCCGGGCGCCGCGATCAACCCCTTCTACCGGGCGCTCAAGGAGGGCGGTGGCATCGACCACACGCTCGCGCGTCACGTCGAGGGCGCCTCGCACATGGCCGAGGGCTACACCCGTGCCAAGGCGGGCAACATCGGTGTCTGCATCGGTACCTCCGGCCCCGCCGGCACCGACATGATCACCGGCCTGTACTCCGCGATCGCGGACTCGATCCCGATCCTGTGCATCACCGGCCAGGCCCCGGTCTCGAAGCTCCACAAGGAGGACTTCCAGGCCGTCGACATCGCAGCGATCGCGAAGCCCGTCACCAAGAAGGCCACCACGGTCCTGGAGGCCGCCCAGGTCCCGGGCGTGTTCCAGGAGGCCTTCCACCTGATGCGCTCCGGCCGTCCCGGCCCGGTCCTCATCGACCTGCCGATCGACGTCCAGCAGACCGAGATCGACTTCGACCCCGAGACCTACGAGCCGCTGCCGGTCTACAAGCCGCAGGCCACCCGCGCCCAGGCCGAGAAGGCCATCCGGTTCCTGCTGGAGTCCGAGCGCCCGCTGATCGTCGCCGGCGGCGGCATCATCAACGCCGACGCCTCCGACCTGCTCGTCGAGTTCGCCGAACTGACCGGCGTCCCGGTCATCTCCACCCTGATGGGCTGGGGCACCATCCCGGACGACCACGAGCTGAGCGCCGGCATGGTCGGTGTGCAGACCTCGCACCGCTACGGCAACGCGACGTTCCTCGAGTCGGACTTCGTCCTCGGCATCGGCAACCGCTGGGCCAACCGCCACACCGGTTACAACCTGGACGCCTACACCAAGGGCCGCACATTCGTCCACGTCGACATCGAGCCCACCCAGATCGGCAAGATCTTCGCCCCCGACTACGGCTTCGCCTCCGACGCCAGGGCCGCCCTGGAGCTCTTCATCGAGGTGGCGGAGGACCTCAAGGCCGAGGGCAGGCTCCCCGACTTCGGCGAGTGGGCCGCCTCCGCCCAGGAGCGCAAGGCCACCCTGCTGCGCCGTACGCACTTCGACAACATCCCGATGAAGCCGCAGCGCGTCTACGAGGAGATGAACAAGGCGTTCGGCCCGGAGACGCGTTACGTCACGACTATCGGCCTCTCCCAGATCGCCGGCGCGCAGATGCTGCACGTCTACAAGCCGCGCCACTGGATCAACTGCGGCCAGGCCGGCCCGCTCGGCTGGACCATCCCGGCCGCGCTCGGCGCCGCCACGGCGGACCCGCAGACCCCGATCGTCGCGCTCTCGGGCGACTACGACTTCCAGTTCATGCTGGAGGAACTGGCGGTCGGCGCGCAGCACAAGATCCCGTACGTCCATGTCCTGGTGAACAACGCCTACCTGGGCCTGATCCGTCAGGCGCAGATCGGCCTGGACATCAACTTCCAGGTCAACCTGGAGTTCGAGAACATCAACACCCCGGAGATCGGCGTCTACGGTGTCGACCACATCAAGGTCGTCGAGGGCCTCGGGTGCAAGGCCATCCGCGTCACCGACCCGAACGAGCTGGGTGCCGCCTTCGAGGAGGCCAAGAAGCTCGCCGCCGAGTACAGCGTCCCGGTGGTCGTCGAGGCCATCCTGGAGCGCGTCACCAACATCTCGATGAGCAAGACGGTCGACATGAGCGATGTGACCGAGTTCGAGGAGCTCGCCACCGAGCCCGGCCACGCCCCGACCGCGATCAAGCCCCTGAAGGTCTGATCCGCCGCCCTCCGGGGCCCTGAGGCCCGGTCCGCACCCGCGGACCGGGCCTTCGTCGTACCCGGGCGCTGGTGCCGGTGCCGGTGCCGGTGCTGGGCGCCTGGGGCTTGACGGGGAGGACACGGTGGCCGGCGCCCGTCCGAGAGGCGGGCGTTGTTGGTCGCCTTGCCGGGGCGGTTCCCCCACCCCGCCCCTCCCCGAAACCCTGACGAGACCGAGGCTCCGCCCCGACGGCCCACGTCGGCTGCACGGCGCCGCGGTGGCTGCGGCGGGGCTCCTGTGCGGCCTCCTGGTGGCGGAGGGCGCGGGGAGCACTGGCGGGCGCGGCGCCGCGGGACGCGGAGGGGGAGGCGTAGACGGATCAGGACCCGGTCTCTGTGCGTAGACCGGGCCCTGATCATCGAGCGCGTCGTACGGGACCGTAACCGACTCCGCGCTCTGTCTGTGAAGTTGTTGCCGCCCGACGGTGCGAGGCTGGCGCGACAGGACGTTCGCGCCGCCGGGCGGGGTATGGGAGGGGTCGCCGGACGGAGTCCGGCGCAGCCGCCCGAAGCCTGCGCTGGGGGCACCTCCCAGCCGCAGGGCTGGGGGAGCGAGGGCGGCATCCGGAGTGGTCGTTCGCGCCGCCGGGCGGGGTCCTGATTGCCCGGGACCGCGGCGGGGCGATCGGTCGCCGGTCCTCCTCACGTCAGGTCGGAGAGGAGGATCGGCGCCTTCACCACCGCACTGGCATCGCACGGCCGCCGCGGTCCGCAAGCTGTCCGCACCGGTGACCACCCCTCATCCGGGCCACCGGTCCGGACCGCGCACCGTGGCCGACAGGACGTCGGTTCCGGTGCGCCGTCTGTGACTAGTCCTCGCGCAGGGCGCGGACCGCCTCCTCCACGCGCTTGCCGTAGTCGGCGTCGGCGGCGTGGAAGTGGGCCAGGTTCTTCTCGATCACGTCGTCGCGGGTGACCTGGGACAGTCCGCCGGCGATGTTCGCGACCAGGCGCTGCTTCTCGTCCTCCGACATCAGGCGGTAGAGCTCACCGGCCTGGAAGAAGTCGTCGTCCTTGACGTGCGCGGGCGCCGGGTGAGTGCCGGTCCAGCCGGTGACGGCCAGCGGGGCGGAGAGTGCCGCGTCCGTCTGGGCGGGGCCCGCGTACGAGTTGGGCTCGTAGTTCTTGTCGTGGCGCGAGCCGTTGCGGGTGGCCATGAAGCCGTCGCGGCCGTAGTTGTCCGCCACGGCCGCCTTCGGAGCGTTGACCGGCAACTGCGTGTGGTTGACGCCGAGGCGGTAGCGGTGGGCGTCCGCGTAGGCGAAGAGCCGGCCCTGGAGCATCTTGTCCGGGGACGGGCCGATGCCGGGCACGAAGTTGTTCGGGGAGAACGCGGCCTGCTCGACCTCGGCGAAGACGTTGTCCGGGTTGCGGTCGAGGACCAGACGGCCCACGCGCGCCAGCGGGTAGTCGCTGTGCGGCCACACCTTGGTGAGGTCGAACGGGTTGAAGCGGTAGTCCGCCGCCTCGGCGGCCGGCATGACCTGCACGTAGAGGGTCCAGGAGGGGTTCACACCGCGCTCGATGGCCTGCAGCAGGTCCGTCTGGTGCGAGTTGGCGTCCTTGCCGACCAGCTCGGCCGCCTGCTCGGACGACAGGCAGCGGATGCCCTGGTTGGTCTTGAAGTGGTACTTCACGAAGAAGGCCTCGCCCGCTTCGTTCGTCCACTGGTAGGTGTGCGAGCCGTAGCCGTTCATGTGGCGGTACGAGGCGGGGATGCCGCGGTCGCCCATCAGCCAGGTCACCTGGTGCGTCGCCTCGGGGGCGTGCGCCCAGAAGTCCCAGACGTTGTCCGGCTCCTGACGGCCCGTGAAGGGGTCGCGCTTCTGGGAGTGGATGAAGTCGGGGAACTTGATCGGGTCCTTGATGAAGAACACCGGGGTGTTGTTGCCGACGAGGTCGTAGTTGCCCTCCTCGGTGTAGAACTTCACCGCGAAGCCGCGCGGGTCGCGGACCGCGTCCGCGCCGCCGAGCGAGTCGGCCACGGTCGAGAAGCGCAGGAACGTCTCCGTGCGCTTGCCCACCTGGGACAGGAAGTCGGCCTTCGTCCAGCCGGTGACGTCGTCGGTCACCTCGAAGTAGCCGTACGCGCCGCTGCCGCGGGCGTGCACCACGCGCTCCGGGATGCGTTCACGGTTGAAGCGGGCGAGCTTCTCCAGCAGGTGCTGGTCCTGCAGGAGCAGCGGGCCACCGACGCCGGCGGTGGCGGAGTTCTGGTTGTCGGCGACCGGGGCGCCGGACTCGGTCGTAAGCACGCGCTTCGACATCGTGACCTTCCGATACATGCGGGAGCTGCTGGCGGTGCGAGGAGCGTAAGGACGCCCCCGACGTCACGTCAACAGTTTGTTGAAATTGAAGGGAGGTGTTCCGGTCGGCGCCGGCGCCTGGGCGCGACAGGACAGGTGTCAGCGCCGGCACCGACCGGGGTTCATGGGACCGTGGCCTGCCTGGGCAGGGGCCTCGGTGGTTGCTGCCCGGTGGGGCTGATCCCGGGGTGGGCCGGGGGTTCATGGGACCGTGGCTTGCCTGGGCAGGGGCCTCGGTGGTTGCTGCCCGGTGGGGCTGATCCCGGGGTGGGCCGGGGGTTCATGGGACCGTGGCTTGCCTGGGCAGGGGCCTCGGTGGTTGCTGCCCGGTGGGGCTGATCCCGGGTGGGCCGCTCGTGGCCCGACGTTCCGGGCCGGCCCCGGGCGTCAGACCTGGGCGCCCGAGAGGCGCTCGACGGCGCGCAGCAGGGCCGAGTGGTCCAGGCCGCCGTCGCCCTGGGCGCGCAGGGAGGCGACCAGCTGGGCCACGACCGCGCCGACCGGCAGGGCGGCGCCCACGTTGCGGGCGGCGTCGGTGACGATGCCCATGTCCTTGTGGTGGAGGTCGATCCGGAAGCCGGGTTTGAAGTCCCGGTTCAGGAAGTTGTCCTTCTTGCGGGTCAGCACCGTCGAGCCCGCCAGGCCGCCGTTGAGGACGTCGAGCGCGGCCTTCAGGTCCACGCCGGACTTCTCCAGGAAGACCACGGCCTCGGCGCACGCCTGGATGTTGACGGCGACGATCAGCTGGTTGGCCGCCTTCACCGTCTGGCCCGAGCCGTGCGGACCGCACAGCACGATGGTCTTGCCGAGGGCCTCGAGGATAGGCTTGGCGGTCTCGAAGTCCGCCTGCTCGCCGCCGACCATGATGGACAGCACCGCCTCGATGGCACCCGCCTCGCCGCCGGAGACCGGGGCGTCGAGCACGCGAATGCCCTTGTCGGCGGCGGCCTTCGCAAGGTCGACCGAGGTCTGCGGGGTGATCGAGGACATGTCGATCAGCAGCGCGCCCTGCTTCGCGTTCGCCAGGATGCCGTCGGGGCCGTAGGAAATGGCCTCCACCTGGGGCGACGCCGGAACCATGGTGATCACGACGTCCGCGTCCCGGACCGCCTCGGCGATCGAGGAGGCCGCGGTGCCGCCGGCCGCGGCGAGGCGGTCCAGCTTGTCCTGCTCCAGCGTGAAGCCGGTGACCTGGTAACCGGCCTTCAGCAGGTTCTCGGACATGGGGGAGCCCATGATGCCGAGCCCGATCCAGGCGACCTTGGGGAAAGTGCTCATGAGGGTACCTCTTTCAAAAAGCTTGCGGGGTGGGTCAGTTGGCCGCTCGGGCCGCCGCGGGCAGCCAGTCGAACGACTCGGCGCTCGGGCGGTCGCCGGCCTTGTACTCCAGGCCGACCCAGCCCTCGTATCCGGCCTTCTTGAGCTCGTCGAGGAGCTGCTCCAGCGGGAGCGAGCCGGTGCCCGGCGCGCCGCGGCCCGGGTTGTCGGCGATCTGGACGTGACCGGTCTTGTCCGCGTACGCCGCGATGACCTGGGAGACGTCCTCGCCGTTCATGGACAGGTGGTAGATGTCCAGGAGGAACTTGGCGTTGCCGAGGCCCGTCGCCGCGTTCACCTTGTCGACGACCTCGATCGCGGCGGGCGCGCTCACCAGCGGGTAGAGCGGCGACTCCGGCTTGTTCAGGGTCTCGACGAGGAGGATCGCGCCGATGCGGTCGGCCGCGCGGGCCGCGAGGACCAGGTTCTCCAGGGCGAGGGTGTCCTGGATCTGCGGGTCGACGCCGTCGGCGCGGTTGCCGTACAGCGCGTTGAGCGCCGTGCAGCCCACCGAGGCGGCGAAGTCGGCGGCCACCTCGATGTTGGCCCGGAAGCGGTCGGACTCCTCGCCCGGTACGGAGAGTGCGCCGCGGTCGGGGCCCGGCAGCTGCCCGGCATAGAAGTTCAGCCCCACCAGCTGGGTGCCGGCGTCGTCGAGCGCCTTCTTGAGGGCGTCGAGCTCCGCCTGCGGCGGGGTGGCGGTCTCGATCCAGGGCCACCACAGCTCGACCGCCGTGAAGCCCGCCGCGGCGGCTGCCGCGGGACGCTCCAGGAGCGGGAGTTCCGTGAAGAGGATCGAGAGGTTCACATCGAAGCGCTGGTCCGCGTATCCCATGAGGGCTGTGCGCTCCTTCCGTATTGCGGAAGTATCTTTCTGCTTAATGGAATTCTGTCGACCGGTGGCCCGGGCTGTCAAGACGCGGACCTAAAAAAGCGCCTCCGAGCTGGGGCGGCGCGGCCTGCGGGGCTGCTGCCGTCCCGGCCCGGAGGCGCGGAAGAGAGGGGGCTGGAGGCTAGAGCGCGTCGACGGCGCTCACCTTCCAGCCGGCGTCGGTGCGCGTCATCGTCATCCGCACCCGGTTGAGGTCGACCCGTGAGCCCGTCACCTGGGTGCTGGTGGTGACCTGGTTGACGAACAGCAGGACGACCACCTTGTCCGGCGACGCCGACACCACCGACGCGGCCGGGGCGCCGCCGTCCGGCGGGCTCACCACGGACGCCTTGACCGTGCCGCGGTATTTCGTCGCCGTCGGCGCGACCACCGCCTTCGTGGTCCTGCCGTACTCGTCGCGGAACGAGCCGGTCAGCCAGGCACGGGCCGCCGCGAAGTCCTTGTCCAGCCGCCGGTGGTCGTACGACAGCACCACCGGCGCCGCCTTGCGGGCCGCCGCCAGCGCCTCGGTCCGCGCGGCGTCGGTGTCCTGGCCGCGGACGTACTCCCGGCCCAGCACGCCGGCTGCGACCAGGGCCGCCACCAGCAGCACCGCCAGTACGGCGGACACCCGGCCGCGCGTGATCCGGCGGCCACGCGTGGCCTCGGCGGCCACCAGCACCCGCCCGATGTGCTGCTCATCCGGCCTGCGCGCCTGCGAGGCGTCGTCCGGGGCCTCGGCCGGGACCTCCTTGAGCGGCACGGCACGGGACGCCGCCGCGAGGCCCGAACCGCGCGGACCGTCCGAGGAGCCCGGCGCACCGGACCTGACGCGCTCGGTCCTCTTGGCCGCCGCCCGCGCGGCGGCGGCCATCGTGCGCTGCCCCGCCGACGCGGCGCCGCGCCCGCGGGTCGTCGGATTCGCCATGGTCCTGCTCCTCACTGCTGGTGGTACGGGGGTGGGCGTCGGGGCGGTCAGCCGACGAACTCGACGTTGGAGGTGAGCCAGCGGCCGCTCTCCAGCACCAGGTCGAGCTGCAGCCGGTAGGTACGCGCCTGCCCCTCGGGTGCGGCGGTGTTGGTCACCTTGCTGTCGGCGACGACGAGCACCCGGGCCGACCGCTCGTCCACCCGCGCGATGCCCGCCTCCAGGACCTGGCCCTGGGACACGGACTTGTTGGCGGCGACGAGCTTCGTCAACTCCTCGGTCTGGGCGGCGAACTGCTTTTTGAAGTCGCCCGTCGCCCCCTTGAGCACGTTCGCGCTGTCGCGCTCGTAGTGCCGGTAGTCGAGCGACGTGAAGTTCAGCGCCGACTGGCGGGCGGCGGCCAGGACCTCCTGGCGGCGCTGCGAGTCGGCACGCTGCTCGTACACCTCGACGCACAGCCACGCGCTGAGCGCGGTGACGACGCCGGTGGCGACGGCGAGTGCCGCACCGGTCAGCCGTCCCCGCGCCACCCGGCCCGCGGCACGCCGCAGCCCACGCCGCCGGCTCCCGCGAGCGCCGACCTTGTCTCGCGCCGCGGGGGCGTCCGCGTCGTCCTGCCCTCCGACGGCCTCCGGGCCCTCCGGCCCGCCGTCTGCGACGCCCGCCTCCCGGCCCCCGCCCGGGGCCGTCGTACGGTCCTCGGACGCCTCCGGCGTGCCCGCGCCGTCCTGCGCCGCAGCGGCTCGCGCCGTGCCGCCGCCGTGCTCGCGGGCCTCGTCTCGCGCCGCGGGGGCGGCCGAGCCGCCCTCCGCAGGCGTGGCTGCCTCCGCCCGCCGCGCGGACGAGTCCGCGCCGTGGCCGACGTGCCCGTCCTCGGCGTCCGCCTCGCGGCCCCCGCCCGGGGCCGCCCCTGCCGAGGGCGTGGCCCGGTCGTCGGCCGGCTCCAGCGACCCCGGCGCGGTCCGGTCGCGCGCGGCTGCCGGGGCCGTCGTACGGTCCTCGGACGCCTCCGGCGTCCCGTGCGCCGTCGTGGCGTTGTCGGTCATGCCATCGGTCCCACGAGCAGCCATTGCCACGAATCCTTTCCGAACGTGCTCTGTTCGCCGCCCGTCGAGCCGATCTCGACGAGCGTGCCGCCCGGCCCGGCGAGGGTGCCGGTCTCCGGATCGTACGGGGTGACGTGCGCCGCCTGCCGCGCGCCTCCCGACCCCGAGGAAGCGCCGGGCGCGTTCTGGGCGCCGCGCACCGAGGTGGCGCTGCCGCGCGGCTCGGTGCAGTGGGCCCGGGTGTTGGCGGGCCGCACCGAGGTGTCCGCCGGGTCGCGCCGCTGGGTGTTGTAGCCCTGGCGGCACGGCGGCGGCTCGTCGGCGTTCACGACCATGCCGAAGTGGGTGGTGCCGTCGCCGGGGATCACCGTGTAGCTGCCCGCGACGATCACCGGGAACGTCACCAGCGCCTGCTCCACCCCGGGCAGGCGGGCCACGGTGACCTGGCCGCCGCTGATCAGATTGGAGAGCAGCACCGGCAGATGCGTCTCGTTGGACTTCAGCAGCGAGTCGACCTCCTGCGCCGCCGGGGCGCTGTTGCCCACCAGCCGCCGCAGATCGCCGTCACGCGCCTTCAGCTCCGCGGTCAGCGCGGCCAGGTCGCGGGAGAACGACGTGATCGCCGATCCCTTGTCGCTCTGGGTCTTCAGCACCACCCGCGAGTCCTCGATGAGCGAGATCGTCTCGGGCAGGTTCTGCGAGGCCGACTCGACCAGCTGGTTTCCGGAGTCCACCAGCTTGCTCAGATGCGGGCCGGTGCCGGCGAAGGCCTTGCCGAGTTCGTCGACCGTGACGCGCAGATCGTCCTTGCCGACCGAGTTCACCAGCCGGTCCAGGCTGAGGATGGGCGCCGTCGTGGGCAGCGGGACCCGGGTGTCGGCGCGCGGGATCTCGCTTCCCTCGTGCAGATACGGGCCGCCGGAGCGCCGCGGCTGGAGGTCGACGTACTGCTCGCCGACCGCGGACCGGTTGGCCACCACGGCCAGCGTGTCCGCCGGTATCCGGGTCCCGTCCTCGATGTCCAGCCCCACCGACACACCGTCGGCGCCCGCGAGCCGCAGGTCACCGACCCGGCCCACCGGAACGCCCCGGTAGGTGACCTCGGCGCCCTGGAAGATGCCGCCGGAGTCGGCGAAGTCGGCCCGCACGGTGTATCCGCGGTCCAGCAGGCTGTCCACCAGGCCGGTGTACTGGGCGCCGACGTACGAGCACCCCACGGCGGTGACCGCGGAGAAGGCGATCAACTGGGCCCTGACCGTTCGTGTGATCACGGCTGCATCCCCTTCAGCATCAGCTCGGCCAGTGCCAGATCGATCCCCGCGGGCAGCCGGCGTCCGTCGCCGGACGCGCCCGCGTAGGAGGCGTGGCTGCCGGTGCACACCGGCGGACACAGTGGTCCGTCGCCGCCGGGGGCCGACGGAGTGCCCGGCGTCGGCGCGCCGGGAACCGAGGGCGGCTCGGCCGGCACCGGCGCCTCCGGCAGGCCCGGCACCTCGGGCACGCCGGGAATCTCCGGCAGCTCGGGCTCCTGCGGGGTGCCGGGCTTCTCCGGTTCCTCCGCGAGGTTGCCGTAGATGCTCGCGAGGTCCAGGTCCGCGGTGATCTTGAGGTTGACGTAGTCGCCCTTGATGGCGCCGGTCGCGTTCCGCGGGAACGGATAGGTGGTCAGGATCTCCAGCGAGTTGGGGAGATCGCTGCCGGCCTTGTTCAGCTCCTGCAGGATCGGCTGCAGGCTCTTGAGGTTGGCCACCGTGTCCGCGCGCGAGGCGTTGATCACCTTGGTGCCCGTCTTCCCGAGCTCCGAGAGCGAGGTCAGCATCGCCGTCAGATTGCGGCGCTGGTCGGCCAGCACCTTCAGCGCCCCGGGCATCGTGTCCACGGCCTGCGCGATCGTCTTCTTCTCCGCGGCCAGCCGCTTCGCCAGCCGGTCGATGCCCTTGAGCGCCCGGACGATCTCCTTGCGCTGCTCGTCGAGTCCGCCGATGAACGTGTCCAGCTCGCCGAGCAGGTCCTTGACCCGGTTCTCCCGGCCCTCCAGCGCCTTGTTCAGCTCCACGGTGATCGTCTTGAGCTGCGCCACACCGCCGCCGTTCAGCAGCGCGGAGAGAGCGGAGAGCACCTCCTCGATCTCGGGGTTGCGCCCGGTGCGCGACAGCGGGATGCGCGCACCGTCGGTGAGCCGCCCGCTGGGTTCGATGCCCACCGGCGGGGACAGGGCCACGTACTTCTCCCCGAGCATGCTGGTCTGCCGCAGCTCGGCGATCGCGTTGCCGGGCAGCTTCACGTCGTCGGCGATGCGCAGCCGCACCCGGGCGTGCCAGCCGACCAGTTCCACCTTCTCGACCGCGCCCACGGTGACGTTGTTGACCTTCACCGCCGACTGCGGGACCAGGTCGAGGACGTCCCGGAAGTCGGCCGTCACGTGGAAGGCGTTGCCGTCGGCGGCCGCGCCGCCGGGCAGATTCACGTCGTACAGGCCGTTGAAGTCGCAGCCGGTGAGCAGCACGGAGCCCATGGCCGTCACCAGGGCCACGGCCCTGCGCCTGCGGGGTGCACTCATGCGCGTGCCTCCAGGATTCCGCCGAGCGTCCGGTCGACCTGGCCGGTGCCCGACACGGGGCCGGCATGCGGCACCTTGGGCAGCGAGTCGAACAGCTTGTCCAGCTCAGCGCAGTCGGGGTTCTTTCCCCCGGCGTCGCCGGTGGTCTTCAGGAGCGAGCACAGCAGCGCCGCCGGGTCCTGCGGATGGTCGGGGTTGTTGCGGGTGTCGAGGGTGCCGGACGAGGGGTTGTACGCGTTCTGGAGGTTCGACAGGCCGGTGGGCGCGACCTCCAGCAGTTCCGCCAGCGCCGCCCGCTGGGTGACCAGCACCTTGGTGACCTTGCTGAGGCCCTTCACGTCCTCGGTCAGCGCGTTCTTGTTGTTCTTCACGAACCGCGACACGTCCCCGAGCGCCACCCCCAGGTGCTTGAGCGCCGCCGCGAGGTCCTTGCGCTCCCCGGCGAGCTGATCGGCGACCGCGGCGAGACTGTCGTTGAACGACCGCACGCTCTTGTCGTCGGCGGCGAGCGCCGCGGTGAACACCTGCAGATTGCGCACGGTGCCGAACAGGTCCTGCCGGCCGTCGGACAGTGTGGTGACCGCGAGGGACAGGTCCTCAACCGTCTGGTGCATCTGTTCGCCCTGGCCGTCCAGGTTGTCGGCGCTCACCCCCAGCAGCCGGGAGAGCGAGCCGTCCTTGTTGGCACCCTTCGGACCGAGCGCCTCGGCCGTCGTGTGCAGGCTGTCGAAGACCCGGTCCAGCTCCACCGGCACCGCCGTGCGGCTCTGGGGGATCACCGCGCCGTCGCGCATCACGGGCCCGCCCTTGTACACCGGCAGCATCTGTACGTAACGGTCGCTGACGACCGACGAGTTGATGATGGCGGCCTGGGCGTCGGCCGGGATCTTGCGCCCGGGCTCGTACGCGAGTTCCACGCGTACCCGGCCGCCCTCGGGGACGATCTCGGTGACCTCACCGACGCGTACGCCGAGCACCCGCACGTCGGAGCCGGGGTAGATGCCCACCGTGCGGGGGAAGTACGCCGTGACGCGCACCGGTTCCTCGCGCGGCCACAGCACGACCCCGGCGCCGGCCACCAGCGCCGCGGCGACGCCGGCGGCCGTCAGCCGGGCCGTACGGCCCTTCGGGTTGAAGCGGATGCGGCCCTTCATCACGACCCTCCTGTCCGGGGGACCACCGGAGCGGCGACCATGTTCTGGATGTAGCTGTCGAACCAGCGGCCGTTGCCGAGGGTGTTGGTGAAGACCCGCACGTACGGGGCGAGCAGGGCGACGCTGCGGTCGAGGCTGGCCTGGTTGCGCTCCAGCATCCGCACCACCTGGTTCAGCCCCTTGAGCGCCGGGCCGATCTCCTTCTCGTTGTCCTTGACGAGTCCTGACAGCTGGATGCCGAGCGCCGCGGAGCTCTTGAGCAGCGCGTGGATGGCCGCCCGGCGCCGTGATATCTCCTTGAAGAGGGCGTCGCCGTCCTTCACCAGGGTGGTGAACTCGTCGGAGCGTTCCGCGAGCACCTTGGTGACCGAGTTGGCGTGCTTCAGCAGCTCGCGCAGGTCCTCGTCGCGCTGGGCCACCGTCTTCGAGATCTTCGACAGTCCCTTGATCGAGGCGCGTACCTCCTCCGGCGAGTCCTCGAACGTCGTCGAGATGGTGTCCAGGGCCTTCGCCAGCTGCTCGAAGTCGACCTTCTCGCTGGTGGTCGTCAGATCACTGAACGCCTGGACGACGTCGTACGCCGGGGTCGTGCGCTCCAGCGGGATCTCGCTGCCGGGCCGCAGCTGTCCGGACCCCTTCGGCTGCAGGGCCAGGTACTTCGAGCCCAGGATCGTCTTGATCCGGATGGCCGCGCCGGTCCTCGTGCCGAACTCCGGGTCGCCCTTGACGCGGAAGACGACCCTCACATGGTCGCCGTCGAGATCCACCTCGTCGACCTTGCCGACCTTGACCCCGGCGATGCGCACCTCGTCACCCGGCTTGAGCCCGCCGGCCTCCGAGAACGCGGCGCTGTAGGTGTCGCCGCCGCCGATCAGCGGCAGGTCGTCGGCGTTGAACGCCGCCGCCGCCATCAGGGCCAGGGTGGTGAGGCCCACCGCACCGATCACCACCGGGTTCCGGTCGCGGAACGGGCCGAGCCTGGGCAGGAGTCGTGTCGTCATCCGCCGCACCTCGCCCGTGCCACGTGCAGCTCCGGAGTGATGACCTCTCGGGTCTTCGGCAGCACGATCCGGCCGTCGAAGTCGCAGAGGTAGAAGTTGAACCAGGAGCCGTACGAGGCGGTCCCGGTCAGCTTGTTGAGCTTGTTCGGCAGCCGCTTCAGCACGCCCTCCACGGTCTTCTCGTTGTCGTTCAGCGTCTTGGTGAGGTCCCTCAGCTCGGCGATGTCGCCCTTCAGCGGCGGCCGGGCGTCCTCGAGCAGACCGGAGGTCGCCTCGGTCAGCGAGCCGATGTTCTCCAGCGAGGACCCGATCGGCTTGCGGTCGGCGGACAGTCCGGAGATCAGCCGCTGCAGCTGCTTGAGCAGCGCGGAGAACCGCGTGCCGCGCTTGTCGAGGGTCTGCAGCGTGGTGTTGAGGTTGTCGATCACCGACCCGATCAGCTCGTCCCGGTCGGCGAGGGTCGTGGTCAGGGACGCGGTGTGCGCGAGCAGGCTGTTGACCGTCCCGCCCTCGCCCTGCAGCGTCTTGATGATCTCGGTCGCGAGCTGGTTGACGTCCTTCGGGCTGAGCGCGGCGAACAGCGGCTTGAAGCCGCCCAGCAGCGCGTTGAGGTCGAGCGCCGGCTGCGTGCGCGCCAGCGGGATCGTCCCGCCCGGCTTCAGCCTCGTCCCGTCGCCCGCGCCCTCGGTGAGCGCCACATAGCGCTGGCCGACCAGGCTCCGGTAGCGGATGACCGCGCCGGTGCTGGTCAGCAGCGGCCGGTCCTCGGTGACCGTGAACGTCACTTCGGCCAGCGTCCGGTCCTTGATCCTGATGTCCTGGACCTCGCCGACGCGCACACCGGCCACCCGGATGTCGTCGCCCTCCTCCAGGCTGGTCACATCGCTGAACACCGCACGGTAGGTGTGCTCCGGGGTGAAGGAGAGGTTGACGATCGTCGCCGCGAGCAGCGTCGTCGCCAGGATCGTCACCACGGCGAAGAGAAGGAACTTGACCAGCGGTGCCGTGGTCGCGGTGGCTCGGGACACCTTCATGCCACACTCACCGCCGTCCCGCGTGCCATGGGCCCGAAGAGCAGCGTCGCCACCGCGGGCACCCGGTCGGCGGGCACCCCGAGGACCGGCGCGACCAGCGACCCGACGGCGCGCTGCTCGGCCGCCGTCGCGGAGACCGGGCCGGCTCCGGGCGGGCCGCCGGCGGCGACGTCCTTCGTGCCGTCGTCGAGCTTGGTGTGTCCCGACGGCACAGAAGGGTTGGGAATGCTTCTGCAGTTGGGGCCGGAGCGCTCGGCATAGCGCGGTTCCTCACCGGGTCGGTACGCGGGTCGCGGATGGACGAATTCGAGGGTGATACGCATCTCGCCGCCCCTGAACGCCTTCTCCGACTCCCTGGTCTGGCGCTCGAGGCCGTCCAGGAGGCACGGGTACTCGGGCGAGTAGCGGGCGAACAGGTCGAGGGTGGGGCGGGAGACCCGGCCCAGGGTGATCAGCCGCTCGCCGTTGTCGTCGAAGAACTTCTCCGCCGTGCCGGCGACCTTCGTCGTTCCCGTCAGGGCGGCGGTCAGCTGCTCGCGCTTCTCCACGATCGTGCGGCTCGTGGTGACGGAGTTGCGCAGGATGTTCATCAGGTCGGGTGCCGCGTCCCCGTAGATCTCGGCGACATCGGCGAAGCGGGAGATGTCCTCCTGCATGGACGGCATGTGCGGGTTGAGTTCGCGCAGATAGCGCTCCAGTCGGACCAGGTTGTCGCCGATGCGGTCGCCGCGCCCTTCCAGCGCGGTGGCGAACGCGTGCAGCGTGGCATTGAGATCCGCGGGCCGCACGGTGCGCAGCAGCGGGAGCAGGTCGTTCATCAGGTGCTGCACCTCGATGCCGGCCCTGGTGCGATCCTGGGTGATCACGTCACCGGCCCTGATGTGCCGGCCGGAGGAGCCGGGCGGCTCCACCAGGTCGACGAACTTCTCACCGAACAGCGTCTTCGGCAGCAGCCGTGCCTGCACATCGGCCGGGATCCGTTCGACGTGCTCCGGCTTCAGAGCGATGTCGAGCGTCGCCTTCTCCCCGTCGGCCCGCACCGAGCGGACCTCGCCGACGAGCAGTCCGCGCAGCTTCACGTCGGCCCGCGGGTCGAGCTGGTTGCCGAGGGTGTCGGCTTCGAGCGTGATGCGTACGACCGAGGTGAACACCTGCTGGTACGCGGCCACGGAGAGCGACAGCAGCAGGGCGATGACGGCGAGGAACACGATGCCGTACAGCCGCAGCCTGCCACTGCGCGCCGCGGCGTCTCCTTGGATGCTCATCGGCCCCTACCCCGCTATCCGTACGGTCGTGTTGGCGCCCCAGATCGCCAGGCTGAGGAAGAAGTCGAGAATGTTGATCGCCACGATGGAGGTCCGCACCGCACGCCCGACCGCGACGCCGACGCCGGCCGGGCCGCCGCTCGCGTAGTAGCCGTAGTAGCAGTGCACCAGGATGATCACGACGGCGAAGACGATCACCTTGCCGAAGGACCAGAACACGTCCACCGGCGGCAGGTACTGCTGGAAGTAGTGGTCGTACGTGCCGGTCGACTGCCCGTAGTAGCCGGTGGTGATCGTGCGGGCGGCGAAGTACGACGACAGGAGCCCGATCACGTACAGCGGGATCACGGCCACGAACCCGGCGATCATCCGCGTCGTCACCAGGAAAGGCAGCGAGGGGACGCCCATGACCTCCAGCGCGTCCGTCTCCTCGCTGATCCGCATCGCGCCCAGCTGTGCCGTGAACCCGGCTCCGACCGTCGCGGACAGCGCGAGACCGGCGACCAGCGGGGCGATCTCACGGGTGTTGAAGTACGCGGAGAGGAACGCCACGAAGTTCGAGGTGCCGAGCTGGTTCAGCGCCGCGTATCCCTGCAGGCCCACCTCGGTGCCGGTGAAGAACGACAGGAACGCGATCACCCCGACGGTGCCGCCGACGACGGCGAGCGCGCCACGGCCGAAGCTCACCTCCGCGAGCAGTCGCAGGATCTCCTTCTTGTAGCGGCGCAGGGTGCGCCCGGTCCAGGCCAGCGAACGGCCGTAGAAGGACAGCTGTCGGCCCAACTCCTCGAGCTGGGGCGGCAGCAGACGGTTCATCAGCGGCATCGCTCAGCCCCTCTGCGGAACGATCTGGAAGTACACGGCGGTCATCACGAAGTTCGTCACGAACAGCAACATGAAGGTGATGACCACCGACTGGTTCACCGCGTCACCGACGCCTTTCGGACCACCCTTCGCGGTCAGTCCCTTGTACGAGGCGACGATCGCGGCGATCGCCCCGAACACGAGTGCCTTCAGCTCGGCCGCCCACAGGTCGGAGAGTTGGGCGAGTGTGGTGAACGAGGCGAGATAGGCACCTGGAGTGCCGTTCTGCAGCACCACATTGAAGAAGTAGCCGCCGGCCACGCCGACCACCGACACCAGGCCGTTGAGCAGGACCGCCACCAGCATCGTGGCGAGCACCCGCGGCACCACCAGGCGGTGGATCGGGTCGATGCCGAGCACCTGCATCGCATCGATCTCCTCGCGGATCTTGCGCGCGCCGAGGTCCGCGCAGATCGCCGTGCCGCCCGCACCCGCGATCAGCAGCGCCGTGACGATCGGCGACGCCTCCCGCAGCACCGCCAGCACCGAGGCCGCGCCCGAGAACGACTGGGCGCCCAGCTGCCGGGTCAGGCTGCCGATCTGCAGCGCGATCACCGCGCCGAACGGAATCGACACCAGCGCCGTCGGCAGGATCGTCACACTCGCGACGAACCACGCCTGCTGGATGAACTCCCGTGCCTGAAAAGGCCGTTTGGGGATCGTCCGCAGGACGTCCAGTCCCATCGCGAACAGGCTGCCGGAGTGCCGCAGGGCACCCGTGGGGGACCAGCTCATGCGCCCGCCGCCTTCCCACGCACGGCGGCGCGCATCTGTCGCAGGGACTCCCGCTCGGCGATCGCCTCCCAGCGGGGAGGCCGGTCGATGCCCCTGGTGGGCAGCAGCCGGGGCGTGAGGTCGGGCAGGCCCTGCTGCTCGTCGTCGGCCTCACCCAGCTGCGCCAGTTCCTGCTCGACCTGGGCGGCGTCCTTCTCCTCCGCCATGCCGATCGGGCCCTGCATGCGCCCGTTCAGGAACTGCCGCACGACCGGTTCGTCGCTGGTCAGCAGTTTCTCCCGCGGACCGAACATCACCAGCTCCCGCCGGAACAGCAGCCCGATGTTGTCCGGCACCTGGCGGGCCGAGGCGATGTCGTGCGTGACGATGAGGAACGTGGCGTCGATCTGGGCGTTCAGGTCGACGATGAGCTGGTTGAGGTAGGCCACGCGCACGGGGTCGAGTCCCGAGTCCGGCTCGTCGAACAGGATGATCTCGGGGTCGAGCACGAGGGCGCGGGCGAGTCCGGCACGTTTGCGCATGCCACCGGAGATCTCGCCGGGCAGCTTGTCCTCGGCGCCGATGAGGCCGACCATGTCCATCTTCTCGAGGACGATCCGGCGGATCTCGGTCTCCGCCTTGCGGGTGTGCTCGCGCAGCGGGAATGCGATGTTGTCGTAGAGGTTCATCGAGCCGAACAGCGCGCCGTCCTGAAACAGCACACCGAAGAGCTTGCGGACCTCGTAGAGCTCGTGCTCGCGCAGCGTGGTGATGTCCGTGCCCGCGATCTTGATGGCGCCGCGGTCGGGCCGGAGGAGTCCGACGAGGGTCTTGAGGAAGACCGACTTTCCGGTGCCGGAGGGCCCGAGCATCACGGAGACCTCGCCGGCGGGCAGGGTCAGGGAGACGTCCTGCCAGATGACCTGGTGCCCGAAGGACTTCGTGAGCCCTTCCACACAGATCTCGACACCCATCCGGTTCACCCTTCAGCCGTGGAGCGGTCCGTACATCTGCTCTACGGGGAGGGGCACGACGTCCGTCGCGACGAGGTGAATTTTTTTTCGGGCGGGTTACGGGAGGGAGACGGGAAGGGGCGAAATCCAGCCACCACGGCGACTGGGGCGCGGGGCGAAATCCAGCCACCCCGGCGACTGCGGCGCGGGGCGAAATCCAGCCCCGCCGGCGATTGAGGCGCGGGGCTTGGGGCGGAGCCCCAGCGGGCGCGGCCCGGGCTGTGCCCCGCGCGGTGCTGTGAAACCCAGCCCCGCCGGCGATTGAGGCGCGGGGTCCGGGGCGGAGCCCCGGTTTCGGGAAGGGGCGGGGTGGGGGGTGGGGGAAAAGACCCCGTCCTACGGAAGCGTCGGCACCGGCACCGGCACCGACGCCGACGGCACCGGCACGGACGGCGACGGCAGCTCCGTGAGCCGCGAGGTCCCCGACCAGACGTCCGGGATGGGTACCTCGGGCACCTCGACACCCTCCGGCAACGGCAGCCCCGGCACCGGCGACGTCTCGAGCGGCAGCGGCGGGAGCGACACCTCCGGCAGCTCCGGCAGTATCCCTTCCGACGCCGTGCCGCCCGACGGCACCCGCTGCCCCTCCCGCGAGCCGAGGGGCGACGGCGCGACCGTCGGACCGGGCCCGTCCCGCCCCGGCTCCTGCGAGTGCGAGACCGCCGGCGTCGCCGGGCGGGGCGTGTCGGGCACGTCCCCACCAGGTGCGTACGGCACAACGAGCCCCGCGACCGCCAGGGTCACCGCCGTCGACGCCACGGCGACCGCCTGCGCGTGGCCGCCGCGGGGCCGGCCACGGCCGCACAGCCACAGCGCGACGCCGAGCGTCGCCGCCAGCGAGTTGCGCAGCGTCCGCCGGGCCCTGGCCAGCAGGGACTCGACGGTCCGGTAGCTCAGGCCCATCTTCACGGCGACCTGTCCGACGTCCAGGTCCTCGGACTTCAGCCACAACGCCTCGGCCTGCCGGGCGGGCAGCTCATTGCTGCGTACGGCGAGCCAGCGCGCCTCCGCCCGGTCGCACACCGCCTCGTCCACCGGCACCGGCCGCGGCGGGTGCAGCGTCGGGCTCGTACGGACCTCGGCCTCGCGGCTGACCTGCCGGTGCCGGTCGATGCAGAGCCGCATCGTCACCGTCGTCAGCCACGCGCCGAGCCGCTCGTCGTCCAGGTGGGGCTGCTCCGCGGCACGGAGCATCGCCTCGTGCACGGCGTCCTCGGCGTCCTCCATGCTGACGGACCGGCGCCGGGCCACCCTCAGCAGATGCTCACGGTGGCTCCAGGCGCGTTGCCAGCGCTCGTTCGCCGACTCGGCGGTCGGTCCACCGGAGTGCTCAGGCTGTTCGTCCGTCGCCATGAGGGCCCCCTCGCTCTCACCACCGGCCGCGTGCTGCCCGGCGGATGGCGACATTACCGCCCGGTATCCGGAATTTGGAGGGGGGCGGGCCCATCGAGTCCTTTCCGTTGCCGGAGGGGGTGTGGCGATCAGTCTCCGCTGGTCAGCGCTGTGGGAAGAGTGGTGTCGGGGAGCGTTGGGACGGGGACGGGGAGTGACGGCACCGGCTGCGCGGGACCGGACGGGTCGGCCGGGCGCCCGGACGGCGACGGCGAGGGGGTGGCGGGCCGGGGCGAGGGCGCGGACGACGGGGTCGGCGACGGCTTGGGGGACGGCGGCTTCGCGTCGGACGCCGGTTTGGTGGACCGCGTCGGATCCGGCGAGGGACGTGCCTCGCCGCGTGGCCCCGCGGCGGCCGCACCGTCGGGCACGACCGTGTGTCCGTCGAGGTAGTACGCGAACCACGACCGCACGGTGAGCAGGTACGCGGTGGAGTGGTTGTATCCGAGAAGGGCCCGGTCGAGGTCGCCCGCGTCCGACAGGTCGCGCCCACCCGCGCACAGGTAGCGTCCGGCGGCGAGGGCCGCGTCGAAGACGTTCCCCGGATCGCGGACGCCGTCGCCGTTGCCGTCCGCGCCCCAGTGGGCCCAGGTCGAGGGGATGAACTGCAGGGGGCCGACGGCCCGGTCGTACTCGGTGTCCCCGTCGTACCGGCCACCGTCGCTGTCCCGGATGAGCGCGAAGCCGTTCCCGTCCAGCCGCGGGCCGAGGATCGGCGTGATCGTGGTGCCGTCCTGGGTCACCCGGCCGCCGCGTGCCTGGCCGGACTCGACCTGGCCGATGGCGGCGAGGAGCTGCCAGCGCAGTCCGCAGCCGGGGGTACTGCGCGCCAGCTCCGATTCGGCCGCCCGGTACGCGGCGAACACCGTGGCGGGCAACGAGCCGACCGACGCCGACGCCTGAGCCTGCCGCTCCCCGGTGTCGCCCGCGCCCGGCACCCGCAGCGGCGGGAGCTCGGTGTGGTAGGCGCCGTCCCCCGACACGCTCGGCCCCTGCGAGGGGTCGGGGTTCCGCTGCCCCGCGGGCGCGGCGGCCCCCGGCCCCTGGGAGGCGGTGAGGACCACCATCGCCGCGGTCGCGACCGCCGTCGCCCTGACGCCTCTGCGCGTACGTCCTGTCATCTGCAGACCCCTCCTGCCCCGCCCACCGGACATCCGTCCGCGGCCCTTCACCTGCTCTACGCACAGCCGCCGCGGGTCCGTCGCACGTCCCCGCAGGTTTTTCGCGTTCCGCCGGCCCGAGGGCCGAGCCCGAGGCCCTGAAGTCGGAGCCCGAGGCCCCGGAGCCGGTGCCGAGCCCGAGCCCGAGCCCGAGACCCCGGGCCGGGTCCCCGTGCGACAGGGCCGCAGCTAACGTGGGGGCATGGTGCGACTGAGAGTGGAGTTCACGACCGAGCCGTTCGACCTGGACGAACCGCCCGCCCACGCGCTGGCGGTCCGCGAGGTCGTCCAGGGCGCGGGTCTGGACAAGGTGGACGTCGGCCCCTTCGGCAACACCGCCGAGGGCGGCGCCGACCAGGTGCTCGGCGCCGTCGACGCGCTGCTGCGCAAGGCGCTGGAGAGCGGTGCGACGCGAGTGTCCCTCCAGGTCAACGTGGTGGAGGGGGAGGAATGACCGAGCCTGCCGACCACGCGCTCGCCCAGGCGGTCAAGCCTCTCGTCGACGCCATGGGGGGCGTGCTGATCAGCCCCGCCGAGGCCGCCGAGGACGACGTCGTGCTGAGCTGGGAGGGCGAGGAGGTCGTCGCCGTACGCCTGCCGCAGCTCGCGGACTCCCTCGATCACATCCTCGCGGCGCTGGAGCGGCAGCACGGCCGGCCCCTCGCCGAACTCGACCGGAAGACAAAGCAGTCGGTCGTCAGGACACTGGAGGCGCGGGGCGCGTTCTCCGTACGCCACGGCGTCGAGACGGTGGCGGGCGCCCTCGGCGTCAGCCGCTTCACCGTCTACAACTACCTGAACAGGGAAAACGCGGCCAAGGGCGACTGAGCGCCGGCCCGCCGTCGCCGCCGTCCGGTTCCCCGGGCGGCGGCTTTTGCTTACCCAATCTTTCAACAAAGTGTTGACGTCGTGTTCCGGAGGGCGTTAGCTATCCGCAGCCCGTCCGAAGCACCACGATGAACAAGCCACGGAGGCTCCCGTGACTTCACTCTCGAACCAGGGTCTCGCCCGGTTCAACGCCTCCGAGGACAGCGCGGCCCAGACCGCGCTGCACGAGGTGTGCGCCAGTTCGGCCTGGGGGAGCAAGATCCTCGCCCAGCGGCCGTACGCAAGCACCGAAGCCCTCTTCGAGGCCAGTGACGCCGCCATGGCCGAGCTGACCGCCGACGACCTGGCCGAGGCGATGGCCGATCACCCGCCGATCGGCCGGCCGAAGCCCGGCGACCCGACCTCCTCCCGCGAACAGAGCGGCATGGCCGGGGCGTCCGAGGCACTCAAGGCCGAGATGCTCGAACTGAACCTGGCCTACCAGGAGAAGTTCGGTCATGTCTTCCTGATCTGTGCCACCGGCCGTACCGGTGAGCAGATGAGGGACGCCGTCCGCGAGCGGAGCGACAACACGCCCGAGCAGGAGCGGGAGATCGTCCGCACCGAACTGGGCAAGATCAACCGCATCCGGCTGACCCGCCTCGTAGAGCTCGCAGAGGAAGAAAAAAGCGCATGAGCACGGAAAGCACCGCATCGGTGTCCACGCACATCCTGGACACCAGCATCGGCCGCCCCGCCGAAGGCGTCCCCGTCTCGCTGTCGGCCCGCAGCGGCCCAGGCGCGCAATGGGCGCCGCTCGGCGGATCGGCGACCGATGCGGACGGGCGCTACAAGGACCTGCCGGCGCTGCCGGAGGGAACGACCCACGTACGTCTCGACTTCGAGACCGAGACGTACTTCGCGAAGAAGAAGCAAGCCGAGGCACAGCAGGACGCCCCCGCGCTACGGGACAGCGGCGTGTTCTTCCCCGAGGTGGCGATCACCTTCGCCGTCGTACCGGGCGAGCACTACCACGTACCGCTGCTGCTCAACCCGTTCGGCTACTCCGTTTACCGAGGGAGCTAGCAGACATGCCCACGATTCTCGGCCAGAATCAGTACGGCAAGGCAGAGAACCGCGTTGTCAAGATCACGCGGGACGGCGACACCCACCACATCAAGGACCTGAACGTCTCGGTCGCGCTGTCCGGCGACATGTCCGATGTGCACCTGTCCGGTTCGAACGCCAACTGCCTGCCGACCGACACCACCAAGAACACGGTGTACGCGTTCGCCAAGGAATACGGCATCGAGTCCGCCGAGCAGTTCGGCATCCACCTGGCCCGTCACTTCGTGACCAGCCAGGAGCCGATCCACCGGGCGCGCATCCGGATCGAGGAGTACGCCTGGGACCGCATCGAGACGTCCGACGCCAACTCCAAGTTCATCGGCTCCGACGAGGTCAAGCACTCCTTCGTCCGCAGGGGCCAGGAGACCCGGGTCACGCAGATCACCTACGACGGTTCGTCGTGGCAGGTCATCTCCGGTCTCAAGGACCTGATCGTGATGAACTCGACCAACTCCGAGTTCTGGGGCTACGTCAAGGACAAGTACACGACGCTCCAGGAGGCGTACGACCGCATCCTGGCCACCCAGGTGTCCGGCCGCTGGCGGTTCAACTGGAGCGACGACGAGCAGCGGATGCCCAACTGGGAGAAGTCCTACGAGCAGGTCAAGAAGCACATGCTCCAGGCCTTCGCCGAGACGTACTCCCTCTCGCTGCAGCAGACGCTGTACCAGATGGGCTCGCGCATCATCAACAGCCGCAGCGAGATCGACGAAGTGCGCTTCTCGCTCCCGAACAAGCACCACTTCCTGGTCGACCTCGAGCCGTTCGGCCTCAAGAACGACAACGAGGTCTACTTCGCGGCGGACCGCCCGTACGGCCTGATCGAGGCCACCATCTTGCGGGACGGCGTCGAGCCGCAGATCCCGGTCGACATGACCAACCTCTGACGCGGGACCGATCCGCCCCCGCCGCAGCCGGCGGGGGCGGATCAGGACCGGAGGACTCTCATGGCACAGCTTGCGGTCCTGTTCGGCTCGATCGCCGTCA
This sequence comes from Streptomyces sp. 5K101, assembly GCF_046506645.1. NCBI lineage: Bacteria > Bacillati > Actinomycetota > Actinomycetes > Kitasatosporales > Streptomycetaceae > Streptomyces > Streptomyces sp. 5K101. Next base: position 406,572 of record NZ_JBKFFO010000003.1, read on the forward strand.
GCGGCATCCGTGCGCGCTCCGAAGCGGGACCCGACGACAGTGCCCCCCTGATCCTGGTGGCCGTCGCGCTCGCAGCGGGCATCGTCCCGCTCGCCGCGGCCACCCTCTACGCCGATGTCCCGGCCGGGGCGCAGACCGCGCTCGGCTCCGGACCGTCGCCGGAGCGCTCGTCGCGGTCCTGCTCCCCCTGTTCTTCCACCATCTCGGCACCCGGAGCCGTCAACCGGCCCCGGCACTCAAATCCTCCTAGGGTCCTGCCGTGCCCTTCCCCCGCGACATCGTCGCGGGGGGACTCCACCAAAGAGGAATGAAGGAACCACCGCCATGGCAGCACCTTCGGCACCCCGGCGCATCGTCATCGAGAACTGTGCGATCGCCACCGTGGACCCGCACGACACCGAGTACGCCTCCGGGCATCTCGTCGTCGCCGACAACAGGATCGAGTCCGTCGGAGCCGGCAAGGCACCCGAGGGCCTCGAGAACGTGGTCCGCCGGATCGACGCCACCGGCCACCTCGCGACGCCCGGTCTGGTCAACACCCACCACCACTTCTACCAGTGGATCACGCGGGGTCTGGCCACCGACCACAACCTCTTCGACTGGCTGGTCGCGCTGTACCCGACCTGGTCGCGGATCGACGAGTCGATGGCCCGCGTCGCGGCGCAGGGCTCGCTCGCGATGATGGCCCGCGGTGGTGTCACCACCGCCATGGACCACCACTACGTCTACCCGCAGGGGGCCGGCGACCTGTCCGGTGCCATCATCGGCGCCGCCCGGGACATGGGCGTCCGCTTCACCCTCGCCCGCGGCTCCATGGACCGCAGCGAGAAGGACGGCGGTCTGCCGCCGGACTTCGCCGTCGAGACCACGGAGGGCGCCCTCGCCGCGACCGAGGAGACGGTGCACCAGCACCACGACGCCTCCTTCGACGCGATGACCCAGGTCGCCGTCGCCCCCTGCTCGCCGTTCTCCATCTCCACCGAGCTGCTCAAGGAGGGGGCCGCACTGGCCCGCCGTCTCGGGGTGCGGATGCACACGCACGGCTCGGAGACCGTGGAGGAGGAGAAGTGGTGCCACGAACTCTTCGGCATGGGCCCCACCGACTACTTCGAGTCGACGGGCTGGCTCGGCGAGGACGTGTGGATGGCGCACTGCGTCCACATGAACGACTCCGACATCGCCGCCTTCGCCCGGACGAGGACCGGTGTGGCGCACTGCCCGTCCTCCAACGCGCGACTGGCCGCCGGCATCGCCCGCGTCCCCGACATGCTCAAGGCGGGCGTCCCGGTCGGCCTCGGCGTCGACGGCACCGCGTCCAACGAGTCGGGTGAGCTCCACACCGAGCTGCGCAACGCGCTCCTCATCAACCGGCTCGGCGCCCACCGCGAGGCCGCTCTCAACGCCCGCCAGGCGCTGCGGCTCGGCACCCACGGTGGCGCGCAGGTCCTCGGCCGCGCCGACAGCATCGGTTCCCTGGAGCCCGGCAAGCTCGCCGACCTCGTGCTCTGGAAGATCGACGGCATCGGCCACTCCTCGATCGCCGACCCGGTCACCGCGATCGTGTTCGGCGCCGCTGCCCCGGTGACGGCCTCGTTCGTCAACGGCCGGCAGATCGTCGAGAACAACCGCCTGCTGTTCGCGGACGAAGAGGCCATCGCCCGCGACGCTCGCGCGGAGGCCCGGCGCCTGGCCCGTATCACGGCCCAGGGCTGAGCCTCCCCAGGAAGTCCGGCCGGGGGGGACGGCCCCCGGCCGGCGGCCGCGGACCCGAGCGGGGTCCACGGCAGCCCTCGCCGGGGGGTGCGTGCGACAAAGGCACGTACCCCCCGGTGAAGGTGACTCGCGCCGACAGCTTCCGGCACGGTCGCCTTCCGCACCACCGGTCTGGGCGATCCGGTATGTGCACGGCGCATCAAGAGCAACAACTGCACCACCCCACCTGCACCACCTCCTTGACACCCATGTCCCCGAGACGTGATCCCCGACCGGAGGCACCGCCGTGGCCGCGCATACCCCGACCGCCGAGGCACCAGACCGGAAGCATCCGGTCGACGAGACCCTTCCGCCGTTCAAGATGTTCACCACCGGGCTGCAGCACGTGGCCGCCATGTACGCGGGTGTGGTGGCCCCGCCGATGATCGTCGGCCCCGCCGTGGGCCTCGACGCCAAGGACACCGCGTTCCTCATGGGCGCGAGTCTGTTCACCGCCGGAATCGCGACGCTGCTGCAGACGCTCGGCTTCTGGCGCGTCGGCGCCCGGCTGCCGTTCGTCAACGGCGTCTCGTTCGCCGGTGTGACGCCGATGGTCGCCATAGGCCGCGACCGCGGGTACGACGGGATCGCCGTCATCTTCGGCGCGATCATCGTCGCCAGCGTGCTGGGCTTCGTCCTGACCCCCTACTTCTCGAAGCTCGTCCGCTTCTTCCCGCCCGTCGTCACCGGCACCGTCATCACGCTGATCGGCGTCTCGCTGCTGCCCGTGGCCTTCAACTGGTCGCAGGGCGGCAACCCCACCGCTGACGACTACGGCTCGATGAAGAACATCGGCATGGCGGCGTTCACGTTCGTCGTCGTGCTGGCCCTGCGCAAACTGCTGCGCGGCTTCCTCCAGCAGATCGCGATCCTGCTGGGCCTGGTCGTCGGCACGCTCGTCGCCCTGCCGCTCGGCATGACGAACCTCGACGCCATCAAGGACGCCGGCCTCGTCGGCTTCCCGACGCCGTTCCACTTCGGCGCACCGCAGTTCGAGATCGCGGCGATCGTCTCCATGTGCATCGTGATGCTGGTGTGCATGACCGAGTCCACCGCCGACATGCTGGCGCTCGGCCGGATCGTGGACCGCCCCGCGGACGAGCGCGTGATCGAGGGCGGCCTGCGCGCCGACACGCTCGGCTCGGCCATCAGCCCGCTCTTCAACGGCTTCATGTGCAGCGCCTTCGCCCAGAACATTGGGCTCGTCGCGATGACGAAAGTCCGTAGCCGCTTCGTCGTCGCCGCGGGCGGCGGCATCCTGATCCTGCTCGGCCTGTGCCCGGTGGCCGCCTCGGTGATCGCCCTCGTACCGCTGCCGGTGCTCGGCGGCGCGGGCATCGTGCTCTTCGGCACCGTCGCGTCGAGCGGCATTCAGACGCTGGCGACGGCGGCCCTGGAGAAGGGCGAGAACGCCCTGATCGTGGCCGCCGCCGTCGGCATCGGGCTGATCCCGATCGCGGCGCCCGAGTTCTACCACGCGTTCCCCAAGGACCTGCTGGTGGTGCTGGACTCGGGCATCTCCACCGGGTGCATCGTGGCGATCCTCCTCAATTTGGCCTTCAACCACCTGGGGAAGAAGAACACTTCGTCAGAGGACGCCTCGCCGGAATCCGACGAGGTTCCGGCGCAGGCCGCTGTGCACTGACGGCACGCGGACAGGATGTGGCGGGCCGCCCGGGAACAGCCCCGGGCGGCCCGCCCGCCTCGTTCGGGGGACCGTACGGACACCCCCGCAGGTGGGCCCTTGCGGCCGATCGTTCGGAGCGGAAAGCGATCGATACGCTTGCCGCGATGCGCCGTCGGCGGAGCGGAAGTGGGGGCGGACATGAGGCAGCACGTCGATCAGCGTCATGCGCGGGTCCTGGAGCTGGTCAGGCAGCGGGGCAGGCTGCGCGTCGCCGACCTCGCCGACGAACTCGGCGTCTCCGCCGTGACCCTGCGCCGTGACGTGGAGGCGCTCGCCGCCCAGGGGCGGGTACGCCGCACGCACGGCTCCGTCCTGTGGCCCGGGGGGAGCGCCGAGGAGCCGCCGGCGGCGGAGGGCGACGGATTTGTGATCGGAATGATCGTGCCGACCACCAACTTCGTCTTCGCCGACATCGTGCGCGGCGCGCGCGAAGCGGTCGAGGCGCAGGGCGGCCGGCTCGTCCTCGGGATGACCGGCTACCTCGACACCGAGGACCCGGTGCAGGCCGGACGCATGCTCGCCGGCGGCGCCGACGGGCTGCTGGTGGCCCCCAGTTGGTTCGACGGCGTGCCCGTGGAGGGTCAGGAGGAGTGGCTGCTGGGGTGCGGGGCCCCGGTCGTGCTCGTGGAGCGCTGGGCGCCCGCGGGCAACCCGGCGGCGGGACTCGACCGGGTGCGCACGGACCGGGCGCAGGGAGCCGCGATGGCGATGGCCCACTTCGCCGCGCTCGGCCACCGCACGGTGACCGCCGTGGTCCAGGAGGGCCCGCACGCGGCGCAGATCACCGCCGGCTACCGGGTGGCCGTGGAGACCCTGGGGCTCGATGCGGCACCGGGCTCACCGCTCGCCTTCGCGCCGGACCGGCAGGGGCACGCCCGCTACGACGCGCCGGCCGCGCACCTCGCCGAGGCCGTGACCCGGCACGGCGTGACCGCGGCCCTGGTGCACAGCGACGAGGACGCGATCGTGCTCGTGCCCAGGCTGCAGGCGCGCGGCATCGCCGTCCCCGGCGACCTGGCGCTCATCGCGTACGACGACGAGGTGGCGGGCATGGCGGACGTACCGCTCACCGCCGTGGCGCCGCCGAAGCGGTCGGTCGGCGCACTGGCGGCCGGCCTGCTGCTGCAGCGGCTCGCCGAGCAGGGCTCGGGCAGCAGGCCGTCGCCGCGTCAGCACGTGGACCTGCTGCCCGAGTTGAGGGTGCGGGCCTCCTGCGGAGCACTGGCGGGAGAGACGCCGGGCTGAGCGGATCAGCCGTCGGCCCTGCCGCGGGCCCTGTCGCGTCGGTCCAGCCGGACGGTGATCTCCTGCGTGGCGCCGGCGGTGCCGCTCAGGTTCCCGAACGTCAGGCGGAGGGACGCTCCCGTCGTCGCCGATGTGACCGTCGGCGGCTTGGCGACCACCGAGGCGACGGGCCGGTTCCACGTCAGCGTCAGCGACGTCAGGGTCCGCGTCGGGTCGGCGACGCAGACCACCGCCGTGCCGTCGTCCTTCTCCCGGATCAGCACGGCGCACGGGGCACTTGCCACCAGGGGGCCGGCCGTCCCGCCGGACCAGAAGGCGACCCCGGTGAAGCCGAGAGCCGGCACCCGAACGCCCTGCTGCGCCCCGGAGTTGGCGAGGATCAGCATCCGGCCGTGGTCCGCCGCGCGCGCCGCCGTCCGCTCGGCACTCGCGCCCGGCAGCAGCTGATACGCGTACCCCGCGTCCACCGGATCCGTGCCGTGGTCCAGGTACAGCGTCAGGTAGCGCCTGCTGACCGGGTCCGTGGAGCCGCCCCTGTTGATGTCGCTCCACCGGCCGGTGCGCTGCTCGCGCAGGCCCTTGAGGCCGGTGCCGTCCATGAACACGTAACCGCCGAACCCGCCGATGTGTGCCCAGCCGGCGCCGGACAGGGACGCCGACCAGGGGAGCGTCGAGGGCCGGACCGTGCCGTCGACGGTCAGGGCGTGCGTACCGGACGCGCCGAGGTTCCGGTTGTCCACGACCGACTCGACGGCCGTGCCGTCGGCGCAGGTGATGCCCGCGCCCAGGCAGAGAGTCGTGTCGTCGAGGAGAAACCACGCCTTCTTCGCGGTGAGGGTGCTCGACAGGCCCTTCAGGTGCTGGCCGACGGTCGCGTACGTGCCGTCGGTCGCCCCGCCGACCCAGGTCACGTCCGGCCGGGAGGCTCCCCAGTCGCCGCCCGCCGCGTCGGCCAGGGGCTTCTTCGACACGGTGGTGCCGGGCAGCCGGCAGGGATCGACGGTGGGCCAGAAGGCGTCCGCGTACTGCCCGTTGCCGTAGCCGTCGCCCCACCAGTAGAGCATTCCGCTTCCGGTGTGCCAGCCCCGCAGGTTCTCCCCGTTGCCCGTCTCGTAGTGGGTGATCCGCCGGGACGCCATGCTGACCGAGGCCGCCCAGCCCGGCCTGCGGTGGGTGGCCCGGTCCATGGCCGCGAACAGCCGGTGCCCGGTGGGTTCGGCGACGGGGGAGAGCGAGGTGTCGTTCTGCACCCCGGCCAGCCGGGCCAGCGCCGCCAGTCCGAGCGAGCGGTCCTGGAGCGCCGGGCTGTAGTAGTCACGCTGCATCCAGCCCTTGACCAGTCCGCGCCAGCGCTCGTTCTCGGCCGTGCTGGCGCCCTGGCCGAGCAGGACGATCGACGCGAGGACGATGTGCCCGCGGGTGTGGTCGTCCTGCTGGATGCGCTTGGCGTCGGTCGCCGACACCCCGCGGCTCGGCGCGCGGCCGGAGACGCCGTCCATCATCAGGCCGTTGTGGAGGAACGGGGCCCAGGCGTTCTCGACCGCGTCCAGCACGGTCTGCCGGCCCGGGTCGGTGACGGCCCAGGACGACCCGGCGAGCAGCGCGAGGAGCAGCCCGATGCCGCCGAGCATGACCGAGCCGTACGAGCCCGTGTACGGCACCCAGGTGTGCTGGACGAACGACCCGTCGGCGTACAGCCCGTCGCCGGAGGTGACGTAGGGGAAGACCGGCGAGAGCGCGTCCCGGGCGAGGGCGATCTTCGCGGAGTTCTTGCCGACGACCCCGCGCACCGCGATGACCCGGCACAGGTCGACGCGGTTGGCGCCGGTGCTCGTGCCGGTGTACGAGCCGACCGCCGAGTCCGGCACGAAGTGGTCGACGGCGGCGCAGTACGCGGCGATGCGGTCGGCCGGGATCAGGTCGTACATCAGGACGCAGGCGTCGAGGAGGAGTTGCGGGGCGCCGATCTGCCAGCTCCACCAGTTGCCGTACCGCGTGCGGTTCTCGTTGTACACCTGGGTGTACAGGTGGTCGAGGCCGGTGACGACGCCGGAGCCGAGTCCGGGGTCGCCGGTCAGACCCGTGCCCGGGCGGACGTACGCCTCCGCCATCGTCCGCAGGCGCGCGTAACTGTCCACGAGCTTCGCGGAGTAGCGGTACGACTCCTGGTCGGTGTCCGGCTCGGGGTCGGCGAAGACCAGGTCGGGCCAGAGCGAGCCGGCGCGCGGGTCCATCGAGTCGAGCCGGCCCGCGGCCGTGGTGCCGAGCTCGGCGAGGCGGGAACGGAACGGCTCGGCGGTCGGACTGAAGCCGGTGCCGAGGACGAGATCGCGCCAGGTCGCGCGCAGTGTGTCGAACTCGTCCTCGGCAGCCGTCGTGCTGTTCTTCGTGGTGGCGGCCCCGGCCGCCGGGGCCGGGGCGGCGATCGTGAGCGCGAGGGCGGTGCTGCCGGTCACGTGCAGAAAGCCACGACGGGTCCAGGCAGTCGTCATCGGGGTCCTCCGGTGCCGAGGGGCGGTCAAGTGACCGGTTTCTAGCACCGAGTTGCTCAATCGCTCAATACTGCTGACGTAATTGAGCGTTTCGATCGAATCTTGTGAGTGTCCCCGCTCGGAACCGCACGCCCTGTCTGCCTGCGCAGACTTCAGGGCCTCAGGGCGCTCGGTTCGACAGGCGCTCCGTCTCCGTCTCCGGCTCCCAGAGCATCAGGTTGCTGAACAGCTCCGCCTGCTCGATCGCGTCGTCCAGGGCGTGGTGGGTGTGCCGGCGCGAGGACAACAGCGCCGGCGGCATCGTGCCCTTCGCCACGGCACGCAGCGGCAGGCGCGCCTTTGTCGCGTACAGGGTCTTCATGTCCAGGCAGCCGGAGTGGCCGAACGGGCTCGCCCCGGTGAACCGGATCAGGTACCAGTACAGGAACGTCCAGTCGTACGACGCCGGATACCCGCACACCACCGGCTGCGCGCCCGCCCCCCCGGGCGGCCTCGCGCACCCAGGCGGCGAACCCGGCCATCACCTCACCCGGTTCGCCGCCCTCGCGCAGCAGACGCTCGCGGTCCAGGCCGCTGACGGCGAGGGCCTCCGGCACGAAGGCGTCGCTGATGGGCCGCAGTTCGCGGTAGAAGGTGCACGCCTCGGGATCGGCCGGCACGTAGCCGTCCGCGTCCTGACGGCCCGCGACGGCCGCGCCGAAGCTGATCATCGAGTACGGGCCGGGGATCATGCCGTCCGCCTCGACGTCGACGGAGATGTAGAGCGAGGGCTTCGCATCCGTACGGCGCGACGTACGCGACGTAGGCGAACGCGACGTGCGTGAACCGCGTGACGTGTGCGACATGGAGGGATCATGGCAGGGCAAGGGCCCGCATCTCCCGCGGATTTCGGCGGAGCGGCAGGACGGCCCGGGGCCGGGCCAGAGGCCCGGCACAGGCCCGCTAACGGGGCAGCACCACCCAGGTTTTGGAGCCCCGGTCGGGCTGCGGCGTCGCCTTGCAGATCCCCCACCGGCCGCCCCAGTCGTCGACGACGGCGTCCAGCAGCCACAGCGCCCGCCGGCGCCGGGCCGCGCAAAGCGTTACGGCGGCGGGGTCGGCGTGCCGGGGGTGCTGGTCCCACACGACCAGGCGCAGGTGGTCGTCCCGGTGCCGGAGCGAGAGGTAGAGGTCCGCGCCGGGTGCGAGCCGCGCCGTGACCGCGACGATCTCGGACGCGGCCTGCACGGCGGGCGGCACGTAGCGGCCGAGCGCGTGCGCGCGCAGCGTGGACGTGACCGCGATCCGGGCGATCGCGGCGCTCTGAGGCTCCCCGGGGAGCGTGAGGCTCACCGCGAGTCCCCGGGGTGGTGCGGTGGTAAGGGCGCCGGGGCGCGGGGCGATGGGGCACAGGGCGGGGCGGCGGCATGGCGGACTCCCTTGTCATGGAGGGTGGTTGCTCGCCGCGGCGAGAGGTGGCCTGTCTCCCTGACGCGGGCTCGCCCCTCCCAGGGACGGAGACTGCGGGCGGGCACGCGTGATGCACTTCCAACTCGTCTGCGTGAGCGGTGCGTTACTCAATGTAGAGCACTCGAGGGCAAATTAGCCCCCATTTCTCGGAAAAGGTGCCCCCGTGTGGCCCGCACGCGCGCGCAAGCGGCAGACTGCACACGACCGCATGCGGAAGGAAACGGCATGGCTGCGAGGACCTCTCCGACCGAACGCCAGAAGCGGCTTGGCATCGAGCTGCGCAAGATGCGCACGTCAGCCGGTGTGTCAGCCGAGTTCGCGGCCGGACTGCTCGGAGTGGACCGGGCCAAGATCTCCAACATCGAGTCCGGGACTCGCCCCATCAGTCCGGACCGGCTGCGCACACTCGCCTGCAACTGTGACTGCACGGACGAGAGGTACGTGAACGCCCTGGCCGAGATGGCGCAGCCCGCAAAGCGCGGCTGGTGGGAGCGTTACCGCGGCACCCTGCCCCAGGGTTTGCTGGACATCGCCGAGTTGGAGGCGCACGCCGCACGCATGCGGGCGGCCTACTCCGTGCACATCCCCGGCCTGCTCCAGACCCCTGATCATGCGCTGGCGGTCTTCCGGGTCGTGATCCCGCAGCTGCCCGAGCACGAGATCGCTGTGCGTCTGGCCCATCGCGTGGAGCGCCGGCAGATCCTGACGGGCCACCGTCCGGTCCCCTTCACAGGCATCGTCCATGAAGCCGCCTTGCGGATGCAGTTCGGCGGGCGCTCTGTGGCGTTGGCCCAGCTCGAACACCTGCTGGAGATGTCCACGCGCGACAACGTCACGCTCCTGGTACTCCCCTTCGAGGCAGGTGCGTTCCCCGGCGCAGGGCAGACGGTCCTGTACGCGGAAGGTCCGGTACCCCAGCTCGATACCGTTCAGATCGACAACTCGCACGGACCGGACTTCCTCCATTCGGAGGCGCAACTTGCGAAGTACCGGGCCCACTTGGACTGGATGGAGAAGATCGCGCTGTCCCCGGAGGACTCGCGTCGCTTCATCCGTATCATCGCGCAGCAACTGTGAGGGGACGTTCCGATGCCACACGTCAACTGGGAACCGCCGTACTGCGGTGAGGGCAACTCCTGCTACCGCCTGGGCACCGACGACCAGGGAAACAGCTACATCGCCATATCCGGCGAGGAGGACCGTTACCTCACCGACAGCCGCGAGGCCCTGCGCAACCTGATCCGCGACATCAAGGCAGGCAAGGCCGACCACCTCCTGTAGGCGACGCACAAGGGCCGGGCCGCGTCGAACGTGTCACATCCCTCCCCAGAGGAATCCAGACACGTCGGGCATGCGGTGCCGAACGGCTACCCGACCAACTCGCGCCCATCAGGGGTGAAGTCAACCCATCTCGCCCCTGCGCGGTGGACGATCACCTCTTCGGTGTACACACCGACGGCCCACAGCAGCCCATCGAGCTGATCCCGCCCGGCCCCGCGACGCCGCGCCCCGGGCCGGATCTCCGAGTCTGTACGCACGCCAGCGGCGGGATGACCCTGGGCGGCGAGACCAGGGGCGAATCGAATGCACCGGTTCTAGAGAGAAAAGCGACCGTTCCGACATTTTAAGAGGAAACAGACGGCCCGCCAGACAGTCTGGCGGGCCCTCTCTGGACCGCATCAGCGACGATCCTGGGCGACTGGCACGACGATTCCGGTAAGGCACGCCACTGCGCCCACGGCGAATCCGATTGCCGCGATCTTCGTATCGGCCTCCTGAGCCGGGAAGGACATCACACCAGTCTATGGCGAATCTGGGCCCGGCCTCAGGGCGCGATCACTCATTCCCCGGTCGGCGTGAACGAAGGCCGGGGAATCTGACCAGCCACTCCGAAGGGTCGAAAGTCGGGATCCGTCAGGACTCGAAGGACGAACTCCGGGACCGACAAATTGAATTTGCGCCAGTTCGTCGAATCGGCGACGCGGGCCAGGATGGGCCAGGGGCCGGCCCCCTCGGCATCGACCAGCCAATAGAATTCGTCCCCGGAACGGGTGGAGCCCCATGGAATGAGCCCGCCCTTCCCGGGCTCATGAATTCGATAAGGATCAAAAATCGGGTCGACGTCGTCGTCGTCGACCCCAAACGTGACCGCGTCACTCAGGAATACACGCCATCGCGTGAGCAGGTCGAACACCTGGCTCTGGTCGACACAGAGCACGTGGAGGGAATTTGAAAACTCGCCGCATCCGAAGTCTTCGCACAACTGCTTATAGTCAGCTGGGAGTTCAACCCCGAGTTCGCTCTCCACCTGCCTCCATGCCATCGCCGCCCCTCTCGGCTCCCACCCGGTTGCGGTCAAAAGCTGGTTCATCTGTGCCACCTGCCAAGAGCTCGCCGTTCCGTTCGACCGCACCCAACCAGTCGTTCTCGTCAGCAGGCTGAGGAAGTATCAGTTCAAGAAGGGCGCAAGTACTGTCGGGTGGCCCGGAGGCGAACCCCCTCCGGGCCACCCGAAGTACCTGCATCAGCCCTTTTCCATCCCGATCACCGGCGAGTGGATTCAGGCCCAGTACACGCGACGGACGACAGCCATGGCGGCCGAAGCATCCCTGCAGTCGGCCGCCATGCACTTGTCCGGTCTAGCCAAGCCGCCAGAATTCCCGCTCCTCCAGCTTGCCGAAGCGGGCCTCTCCGGTAGACAAATTCACCAGGATCGGCCAGCAGTCGAGCAGCTGATCCCTGGGGTCACGGGTTTCCAGGAAACAGGTGGAGTTGTACGGAGCGATGAGATGCCCCTCCTTCACCCGGACCCGTACCCAATCGATGCCGAGTTCCGGTTCGCCAGCAGTACGGCTGGCGCGCAAAAACTCGGCGGCAACCTCTCTGGCTTCGTCTTCCGAAATCATCAGTTAGTCCTCATGAATTGGTAGCCGTCCCACGTCGGAGCGTGACTGGCGTTCCCTGACTGGCCGTCCAGAAATGTGACACGTCCATGAGTATTCACCACATTGAACACGTGTCCACCATCCTTATCGAGACCCCAGACGATACCCCTGGCGCCATCCCCGGCCTTCTGTATGTCACTTACGATGTTCGAAAAACTCCTGGTGCGGAACTTCCGCCCATAGAACTTTTCGATGACTTCCACGCTGCCGCGAGGAATGTTCGGCAATGCGTTGGAGCGGGATCCATTGGCGAGGAGCTGATCCGTAGAGATCACGCATGCTCGGCAGTTCGTCCCTCCTCCGGCAGGGTTGATAAGCGCCTTGAGGCCGGTTTCCGGCGTGTAGTACTTGCCGCCAAGGATAGTACTGCGAGCCGGGCTCAAAGCACCTGGACCAGCCATGGGTGCACCGCGGAGCGGCGCACCCATGCCGAAACTACCTACCAGAAGCGAAATGCTAATGGTTGCTTCGCCGCCCCCGTACATGTCGGACCCGGTGTCCGCACCGTGTTCCGCGGCGAACTTGTCGTAGTCCGTGTCCCAGCTAGAGCAGTCCTGGAACCAGCATCCTGGACCTGCTTCGGAGATGAACTCGAGAGTGGAGGCGATGTAGCGGCCCATGCCCCACAGGAAGTCCCCGCCATCACCCGACATCGGCCTGGTGGCTGCCTCGACCTGCTCCTCACCGCACACTGTGGTGAGACCTGTTCCATAGCAGGGGATGTGACCGTCCAGTTCGACGAAGCTGATGGGGTTTCCGCCGGTGAAGGCGTATCGGTTGCCCGTGAAGGGATCGGCGCCGAGACTCATGTCGGCGAGTGCGCCGTTGTACATGTCCCGGGTGGTGAAGCGGTTGAGTCCCGGGCTGTAGTCTCGGAAGCCCATGTCGTACGTCTCGGACTGGGCGTCCCAGCGCTTGGCGTTGTAACGGTACGGGTTGTACGCCTCCTTCGTCGGGTCCGCGGCGTCCGGCTTGTCGATGCCGGTGAACTCAGACTTGTCGTCGGAGCCGTACGCCGTGTAGCCGTACGTCGCCTTGGTGTCGCCGTTGCCGTCGGTCAGCGTCTCGACGTCGGTGTGGCTGTTGTAGCCGTAGTAGCTGTCCTCGGTCGTGCCGCCCGTGTTGTGCTTGACCTGCGAGAGGCGCTCGCCCCACGGGCTGTACTGGTACGACTTGGTCAGGGTGCCGGCGACTTCCTCGTTCAGCACCTCGCCGGACAGGCCGAGGTAGGTGAAGTCGGTGGTCTTGCCGTCGGCGGTCTTGGACTGGGTGCGGTCGAGCGGGTCGAAGGTGTAGGTCGTCGACGTCATCGCGCCGGTGTCGTCCATCTTCTGGGACTCGATGACGTGGTCGAAGCCGTCGTACACGCTCCGGGAGATGACCTGGCCACCCGAGGTGACGGACTCCTGGCGTCCGAACGGGTCGTAGTTGTAGTTTGCCGTGACGCCACTGGTCGTGGCGCTGAGCAGGCGGTTGCGGTCGTACGAGTAGGTCGTCGTCGTGCCCTTGACCGTCTGACTGATGACGTTGGCGTTGTTGTCGTGGACGTAGGTTTCCGTCCCGGCGCCGTTGCCGGTCTTCACCGACTTCGCCAGCCGGTTGGCCGGGTCGTAGGTGTAGTCGGTGGTGGAGTCGAGGTACGCCGCGTGGTTGTCGGCGTTCATCTTCTTCGCCACGTCCTGCGCCTTGTTCCCGTTCGGGTCGTAGGCGTAGGTGTGTGAGGAGACGAGCGTGCCGTTCGGCTTCTTCTCGCTCGTCGTCTTCAGCGCACCGTCGCGGAAGTACGTGTAGTCGACGGTGTTGCCGTTGCCCTTCGTCTCCTGGAGCTTCTGGCCGCGGTCGGTGTACGTGTACGACGTGACCTTCGGGGACGCGTCCGTGGACGTCTTGCCGACCGAGACTGTCTTGACCAGCTCACGCAGGTCGTAGGTGTACTTGGAGAACTGGTCGGGGTGGGTGACCGTCTCCGGCTGGCCGTTGGCGTCGTAGGTGTACGACGTGGACTTCTTCTCCAGGGTGGCCAGGGACTCGGTCACCTTCTGGACCTGGTTGAGGCCCGTGTAGGCAACCGTGTAGGCGTCGATCTTGGCGCCCGACGACGTGTCGTCAATCTTCGTGAGGTTGGCGTTCGCGTCGTAGGTGTAGGTGAAGGTCTTCTTCTCGTTGTCGACGTCTGATGTGGAGTCCCGGACGAGCTTCACGCCGTCCGCGACCACCACGCCGCCGCTGTTCTGGAACAGCTGGAGCTTGGCGTCGTTGCCCTGCTTGAAGCTGAACGAGCCGAGCGAGACCCAGGTGCCGGTCCCGGCGTTCTGGTCGATCGTCTTGTCGGTCGTGGTGTCGAGCCCGAGCGCCGACTTGTGGTGGACGGTGTACTTCGCCGTCGTCGCTGCGCCCGTCACCTTCGGGAACTTCACGTACGCCGTGTACGTGCCGTCCTCCGGGACGTTCAGCGCCCATGTGAAGGCATCCGTGCCCGCGCCCGTCGCGTGCGTGGCGTGGTCGTAGCCCTGCTGACCGGTGACGCTTCCCTTCGTCCAGGTGCCGGTGGAGGACGTGTTCTGGGTGTCGGAGTTGTCAACGAGCACGACGGCGCTGCCGACCGGGACGCCATCGTCCGACTTGGACTTGAGCTTGCCGTCCGGGTAGTACGACCACGTCATGGTGCGGTTCGAGGAACCGCCGGTCGAGGTGAGCGTACGGGCGGTCTGCTGGCCCAGGTCGTTGTAGTCATACGTGGTGGCGATGTCCCACGGGTCCGTGGAGGACTTCGCCCAGCCGTTGTCGAAGTAGCTGTACGTGGTGTCGTTGCGAACCGTCTGGCCCTCCGACGGCGGCAGTGACGTCTTCTCCACCCGGCCCACGGCGTCGTACACCGTCTGGGTGTAGACGTTCGGGTCGTTGTAGCGGGCATCGGCCGGGTCGTACGGCTGGAACTGCTTCACCGGACGGTTCAGCGCGTCGTACTCGGTACGCGACACGAAGTCGTCCGCGGCAGCCGTTTCCACACCCCGCGGCGTGATCACCTTGGTGGTGTTGCCGACCTGGTCGTAGTCGAACTTGGTTGTCCGGTACGTGATGGCCGCGGTGCCGGTGTGCGGGACCTTCTGCTCGACGACCTTGCCGCGCTCGTCGTAGGTGACCGTGGTGGTGTTGTTCTCCGCGTCCGTCGTCGAGACGACGAGCGAGTCCTTGTCGTACGTACGGCTCGTGGTCTTCCCGGCGGCGTCCGTGACCGTTGTGACCCGGTGGTTCAGGTCGTATGCGGTCTTGGTGGTGTAGTCGGTGGTGTCCGCGGTCGCGTTCTTCTTGGGGTCGATGACCGTGGTGACGTTGCCGACGTTGTCGTACTCGTACGAGATCTTGTCGCCCGCCGCGCTCAGAACGGACGTGAGCTGGTAGATCTCGTCGTAGTTCTGCGTCGTGACGAAGTCGGAGGAATCCGACGTCGTCAGCGTGCCCTTTGGCTCCGTCGTCGTCTTGAGGTTGCCGACCCTGTCGTACGTGTAGGTCGTTTTCCGTTCGTCCGACGTGGCGGTGTCCTTGGGCGCCGTGGCCGAGGTGATCTGGTCCGCGGCGTCGTACACCGCGGTGGATACCGCACCGTTCGGCGCCGTGGACTGGGTGACGTTGTCGTTGGCGTCGTAGACCGGTGCAGGCGTCGTGATGAGCACGCCCGCCGCCTGGTCCTTCGGCACAGTGCTGACCAGTGGACGTCCGAAGGTGTCGTACGTCTGCGTGGTTTTCTTCAGCAGTGCGTCGGTGACCTCGGTAACCTGGCCGCGCTCGTCGTAGACGTACTTCGTCGCCTTCGTCTTCGCGTCGGTAATCGTGGCCGGGTAGCCGGTGGGCCCGAAACTGTCGTAAGACGTCGGGTTGCCGTTGGCGTCCGTCGCCTTGGTGAGCTGGCCGTAGGAGTCGTACTCGTACGACGTGGTGTAGTCACCCGCCGTCGTGGTGGCGACGCCCTTGGGGTCGGTGACCGTCTTCAGGTTGCCGAAGGAGTCGTAGCCGAACTGCCACTTGCGGCCCTCCGGGGAGGTCTTGGTGAACAGGTCGGCGGCGAAGCCGTCGGCACGCGTCTGGTACGTGTACTGCGCGGAGTTCGCCGGGTAGACGCCCGGGGCGCAGTCTGAGGCCGGCGGGACGCCGGTCTTGTTGTTCTCCGCGTCGCGCTGCCAGAGCGGGTAGCCGGTCTTCTGGTCGTAGCAGTACGCGGTCTTGGCGCCGTTGGCCTCCTCGAGATAGGTGACGTTGTTGTCGGCGTCCCACGACATCTTCGTAGTTTGCGACTTGGCGTTCGTCGTCTGGACCGGGCGGCCGAAGTCGTCCAGGACGTGGTCCGTGGCGTGGTTCTCGGCGTCGGTGACCTTGGTGTCGGTGAACTTGGTGTTCAGGACGTTGGGCTTGTACGCGAAGTTCGTGGTGCCCTGGAGACGGTCGGTGATCGTCTTGGTCCACCAGTGGTACTTCGGGTCGTCACCGGTCTGCGGCGCGTAGTACGCCAGCTGCGTGGCGTTGCCGCGCGGGTCGGTGGCCTTGACCAGCTTGACGTTCTTGTTCCCCTGCGTGGCGTCGTAGGTGAACGTGAAGTCCTTCGGCTGGGAGGAACCCACGCCGTCGGTGAACTGGCCGAGCAGACCCTTGGTGGTGTAATAGAAGGCGATCTTGCGGCCCGAGATGTCCGTCATGGACTTCACGTGGTCGTAGATCTTGGAGTTGGTCAGGTTCGAGCCCGTGACCTTCGCGCCCAGGTCGTTGATGTACTCGTAGGACGCGTCGCCCTTCTTGTAGTAGTCGACGGTGAGCGACTGACGGCCGGCCGGGTCCGTGATGTAGGTCAGGAACTTGGTCGGCTTGTTGTTGGACTTGCGCTCCTCGTACGTGAACGTCTGCGTGTTGCCGTTCTTGTCCACCGTCGAGGTGAGATAGCCGTCGCAGCCGAACAGGAACCGCGTACCGTCGGGCCTGGTCATGGTCCAGGCGTCGGGGACGGGGTCCTTGGTCGGCTTGCAGTCCAGGCCCGACTTCATCGCCAGCTTGTAGTGGACGCCCGCCGGGGCCTTCCACACGCTGTTGACGCTGTCCCAGCGGAAGACGTGCGTGGTGCCGTCGCCGTCCGGGAGCCGGATCTCCGTCGGGTTGGGGTTCGGGTGGAAGTCCAGCGGCGCACCCATACGGATGGGTCCGGAAGCCTGGAACGACCAGCCGTGACCGGCGACCGTGTCACTCGTGTCAAGGCTGTTGTACGCGAACCGAGCGAACGTACTCAGTCCCCGACCAGGGTTGGTGAACGCGTTGTACTGCCACACGGTGTTGCCGGCGGCCAGGTTGTTCATGACCGTGGAGCCGGCGCCGGTGTTCTTGCCGGTGTAGCTGTAGAACTTCTCCATGCCGAGGCTGTTGGAGGTGGGGTCCTCGACCGCCACGTTCTGCTTCAGTGACGGAATCCCGCCCGTCCCGGCGGACAGCCAGGTGCCGTCGGAGATCTTGCGGACGTCCCAGCCGAGCACGTACTCGTTGCGCTTGTTGCCCGAGTCCGAGTTGATCGGGGTGGCGACCTTGGCCTGGATGGTGGCCGACTTGCCCGGCAGCAGTGCCGGGATCGCCGTCTCGAGCTGGTTGCCGCCGGTCGTCACGTCCGTGCCGTCGGGCAGCTTCCAGGTGTAGGACAGCTCCCGTTCACCCGCGGCCCACGCCGAAGCGGTGGTGTTGGTGACGGTGAACTCCACGGTGTAGGTGGTGTTCGGGGTCATCCGGGCCGGGGTGGTGGGCGCGTAGTACGTGTCCTCCGTCGTGGAGTCCACGTAGATGACCTGCATGTACGGGCGCAGCTGCGGGTCGGCGGCTTCCCCCGACAGGAACAGCGTGCGCTCCTGCGGGCCGGTCGTGGACTCGTCCTTCAGCTTAACGGCGACGCCCTTGTTGCTGGTGGGGGTCTTGACCCAGCTCTGCATCAGGCTGGTGGCGTCCCACCAGTGGCGGCCGACGTCGGACATGTTCGCGACGGTGTCGGAGACGGTGGCGGACATGTCGCCGCCGGCCGTGGTCCACGTGGTGGTGGAGTTGGCGTTGTTCCAGGTGGCCTGGGTCTCGGTGAAGTCGCGGGTGAGGGAGTGGAGTTCGTAGATCGCTCCGCTGCTGCCGGTGGTGGTCTCCGCGCCCCACATGTACATCTTGTTCTCGAGCACCGTGGCGGTGGTCGGAATGGATGTGGTGGGGAACTTCAGCACCGCACGGGTCTTGCCGTAGGTGCTGGAGTTGTTGCCGACGCTCAGCCACTTCTGTCCGACGCCCCAGGACTGGATGGTGTCCTGGTTGGTGGTGGGCTGGGCGGAGGAGAGCGTGGTGTCGGTGACACCGCCCTGGCTGCCCTGGATGATCTTCATCGTCCGGCCGGCCTTGGGGATGCCCACCACACGCGTCGGCGATCCGAGCAGCTGCCCGCCCGCCGTCTTGACCGCGATCTGGTAGTAGTACGACTTCCCGATCTCCGCGCTGCTGGAGTCCGGGGTCGGCACCGCGGTGGTGTCCGTGTGGGTGGTCGCGGCCTTGTCGATCGGCGCGATCAGCGTGGCCGCGGACGGCGTGAACGCCTGCTGCGTGGAGCGGTGCAGCTGGTACTCCACGATGTCCAGGCCGGTGTCACCGGTGGTGTTCGTGTACTTCGGCCAGGACAGCTCGGGTCCGGTGGAGTGCACCACCGTCGGCGAGTTCAGCGCCGTGCCCACGTTGCCGTAGGTGACGGTCAGCCGCGGAATGCTGGACGTCTCGCCGCCGTAGTAGCCGTCACCGGCCTCGTAGCGAGGACCGCCGAGCGGGCCGGTGGACGACTCGTCCTTGGCCTTGAGGATGAAGCCGTGGTTCGCGGTGCCGTTGACCCACTGCTGGACGGTGTCGGCGACCGGGAAGTCGTGCCACTGGTTGTACTCGCCCGTGTTCTTCACGATCTGGGCGGGGTTCACCAGGCGCACGGCGTCCGCGATGACCGCGGTGGTGTCGGAGGCGGGGCCGTCGCCGAGGACGACCTTGCCGACGGTGCCCTTGGTGAACGGCAGCTGCGTCCCGCCGTTCAGCGACGTCCACACCCCGTTCGTGCCGGCCGACTGGTCGACCGTGAACGTCTGGGTGCCGTCCCGGTGCGTCACCGTGTACGGGGCGTTGGTCGCCCGGTCGGAGGCCGCCACGTAGTGGACGTCGACCCGGTACGTGCCCGTGTCGGTGACCTTCGGCTGCCAGGTGTAGGTGTCCCCGGCGACCGAGTCCTTGTTGTAGCGGTAGTCCTGGCCGATCGCGTACTGCGTGAGGGTGGAGCCGGAGGCCGGCCAGGCGCCGGTCGCGGCCGTGGTGCCCGCGTCCCCGTCGTCGACCTGCACGCTCGTGCCCGACAGCTCACCCAGCAGGCCGGACGTGTTGTCCCAGGTGGCCGTCGACTCGTCCCAGGCGCCCGTCGCCCGGTGCGCCTCGATGGTGACGTCGTTGCCGTTGGTGGTGTGCGCCTGGTCGAAGTAGACACTCAGCCGCGCACCGTCGACCTTGACCCCGGCGGGGATCTCGTCCAGCGGGAACTTCAGCAGGGACCGGGCCTGGGCGCTGCTGGAGGTCTTGCCCGCGGACAGCTTCCACGACGAGTTGAAGTTCGTCGAGGCGGAGTCGGACAGGACCATGGTGTCCTGGGACCCGGACGGTGACGGCGCGATGGTGATCGTCGGGTCGATCGCGACCGGGTACTGGCGATCCTTCGCCGCCAGCCATTTCGCGTCCGGCGTGACGGTGAGCTTCCAGCCCTTGCCGTCCCGCGTGAGCTTCTGCGTGACAGCGGCGCTGTAGGCGTATCCGTACGGGGATGCCTGATCCTTCTTCGCGTCCGTCATGTACGGCGCCGGAATGACCAGCACCGGTGTGTTCGGCAGTTCGCCGAAGAACGCGATCGACCCGTCCTTGCGGGCCTTCGGCACCAGCCCGTCCGTGTCCAGCGTGAACGTGAACGACACCGGACCGGACGGAGCCTCGTCCAGAACGATGTTCTCCTTCACCCGGCCGGGACCGACCTGGTACTGGAGATCCGCACCGCCGGCCGCGCCCCGGTAGGTGACCGAGCCGCCCTTGACCTCGGGCTTCAGCTTCCCGCCGCTCGCATCCTCCAGGCCGAGGGTGACGGCCTCGCCGCTGCCGGCCTCGAACCGCAGCAGCCGCTCGGGGGCCGAACCGAACCAACTACGGCCGGTATTCGTCGTGTTGGCGAAGTCGAAACCCTTCGCCTTCGTCGCCGTGACCGCGGTGTCGATGGTCTTCCACGACTTCGACGACGGATCACGGTACGACGTCGGAGCCGCCGACAGCTCGGCCTCGACTCGTCCGTCAGACAGCTGCCAGAACCGGGCGTTCGCCGTCCGCCGGCCCGTCAGCTCCCTGACCCGCTTCGCCTTCGGGTCGTTCTTCGCCTGGGGCAGTTTCTGCCGGTCGGCTATACCCCGGCTCCCGTACGACGGCGGCTTTTCCCGGCCCTTGTCGTCGTCCGAGAACCAGCCCGCAACCGTGTCGACGACGCCCTTGTCGTCGGAACTCTCGGAAACCGGCGCGGCATACGCCACTTGCGGCAATAGCGTACCCGCTACCGCCGAGACGACCAGACAGGAGATATATCTCCTGTACGGAACTTTCACCTCAATACCTTTCGGTATCGGCGGCCCGATTCCGTGCATGCGAAAAGGGCACGCCAAACGAGCCGGAGCGAGGGTTTACGCCCGGCTTGGGGTGGTGCTGTGCAACGCGGTGAGCAGGGCAAGAAGCCGAACCCCTCCACGTGGCAGCGGGTTTCTAATCACTTGGCCGACGCCATGTCAAACACACGGACATTCCGGTACATCCGAACCCTGAACCGGAGTCACTTCGCCCCGCTTCATCCGCTCGCTCGACTCCCGCCGAAGGAATGGTGTATAACCGCCCGGTTCATCGTCAGCCGAAGCAGCGAAAGCCGGGGGCCCACTCATGTCGTCCACGGAAAACAACCATCCGGAAACCAACGGCACGACGACTGCCGAAACGACCGCCGAAGAGCAGGTGAACGGAAGCGAGGAAAGCGACGCGGACAAGGCAGCGGGCGAGGCGGCGGACGCCGTGACCGAGGCGGACCGGGCGGCAGCCGAGTCGGCCGAGCCGGCCGACCTGGCTCCGGCTACGGACGCGCCCACGGGGCCGCCGGCGGACGAGAAGGGCTCGGGCGCGCGCCAGGGCCTGGCGATCGCCGCCGCACTGCTGCTCGCCTGCGGCGGCCTCGTCGGCTACGGCCTGCTCGACAGCGACGAGCAGCAGCCGAAGCAACGCGCGGTGCCCACGGCCGAGGTGACGTACGAGGTCACCGGCGAGGGCACCGTGGAGATCTCCTACCTCGCCCGCAGCGAGTCCGGCACGGCCACCGTCGAGAAGGGCGTCACCCTGCCCTGGCAGAAGACCGTCCAGGTCCCGGTCGGCAACAACCCGGTCGTCGCCGTCACGCTCGACGGCAAGGGCGGCCAGGCGGCCTGCACCCTCGCCATCCGCGGCAAGCACGTCCAACGCGCCACGGCCACAGGCGAGTTCGGACGAGCCACCTGCACGGGCGAGCTGCCGGCCCCAGAGCGCTGATCTCTTGGGCGCGAGGGGACCCCTGCGTCACGCCGACGGGCTCCGCAGTGCGCTCCGCCACCTCGGCGGTCCGGCACGGCGGCCTGACGGGGTCTCAGCCAATCCCCGCTCCCGGGGCATGGGGTAAGGCCCGTCCGTCTCCCGCGTACAGCGACGGGCAGGCGCGGTCGGGGGCCCGGTGGACCCGCCCCCCGACCGCGCGCGAGTCAGCGGGCGTCCGCCGGTGTCCAGTCGGGGCGGCGGCCGCTGAGGCCCACGATCCGGTCCAGCAACGGCGCGCCGTCCGGCACCGCCACCACCGGGCCGAAGATGCCCTCCCGCAGCTCGTCGTCGCCCGTCGGGGTCAGCAGCTCACGCGAGACGGCCATGCTCGCCTCGTCGGGCGCGTACGGCTGGCCCGTGGCGCGTGCCAGGTCCCAGCCGTGGACGACCAGCTCGTTCAGCGCCACCCGGCCCGCCACGGCCCCGGGCAGCGTGACGCCCCCGGCCTGGGTCATGCCCTCCCATGCGCCGGGCGCTCGCCAGGCTTTGACCAGCTCGTCCAGGCGCTGCGGAATCGCGGTGCGCCAGTCGTCGGGGAGCACCGGACGCTCGGCGTCCGGGCTGTGATCGGTGGTCGGGCCGAGATCCTTGCGCCCGGCGTCCCGGAAGGCCGTGGCCAGCCCGTGGATATGGGCCAGGATCTCCCGCACGGCGTACGCGGGGCACGGCGTCGGGTCGCCCAGTTGCTCGTCGCCGATGCGGGGGAGCAGTCCGGCGATGCCGTCGGCGGCGGACCGGAGGTCGGGTACGGGTGAGGTCCCGGAGGCAGCAGGTGTGGCAGAGGCAGTCATGCAGGGGTGACCGGCCGCGGCCCCGGAACTCATCGGCGCACCGCCGACGAGTCCAGCCGGGCCGCAGGAGGCGCAGGTGAGCCGGTCGCTCGCTCGATCGGGCTACCCGGCGTCCGGTGGAGCCGCCTGGGGCCTGCCCGGTTTCATACGCTCCCCGCGTGACTCGTACCACAGCGCTGAACACCGGACTCGACGACTTCCTCGCCTGGGCCGCCCGCGAGCGGGGCACCGCCCTGCCCGTGCGCCCCGCGGACGCGGTGCTGACCTTGCTCGCGCTGCGCGGCGCGGACCGCCGGAGCGGCGTGCCCGAACCGACACCGCAGCTGGTCGCCCAGGTGCTCCACGAGGATCTGCCGGGACTGCTGTGGGCGTCCGACGAGGAGCTTGCCGCGGTGCCGGCCGTGCTCACGGCGCTCGCGGACCGCGTCCGCGCGGCGGGCCGCCTCAACGCCAAGCGGCACGCCCGCCTCCTCGCGGCGATTGACGACGCCGTGCCCGGCTTCCGCGCCGCCATGGCCGACCCGGCCGCTCTGACGTGGCCGCGCTGGTACGCCTCGCTTCTGAGGGCCGACGGCACGGACCCGGGCGACCCCGACGCCGTACGGGCCTGGCTCGACGCGTACGAGCGCACCCCGCGGGCCGAGCGGCCCGCGCTCCCCGAAACGCTGCACCGCTTCGAGATCGCCGGCCGGACCTTCGCCACTCGCGCGCGGCTCGCGGAGGCACTGCTCGCGGCCTTCGCACGGGACACCGCCGGACCCTCCCCGGCCGGTCCGCTGCTCCCCGCCCCGCCCCTCGACGCCGACCGGCCCGACGACGCGCTCGGCGCCGAACTGGAACGCATCGCGGACGCCCTGACGAGCCGCTGGACCGCCGCCGGACTGACCGAGGCGCTCGCCGGGCCGCACGCCGGCCTGGCGCCCAGCCCCGAGGCACTGCCCCACGCCGCCCTCGCGGACCGCATGCTCGACGAACACCTCGACTACTACGGCGCCTCCTCGGTCCCCCTGCCGCCCCCGGCCCGCGTGCCCGCCCCCAGGGACATCCGGGCCCTGCTGCACGCCGCCCCGCTCCCCGCCGCCCTGGCCGCGGGCGGCGACCTGAACGACGAGCGGCGGGAGATCGCCGAACGCTGCGGCCTCCCCGGGCCCGCGACCGCCGTCTGGGACGAGGGCACACCGCAGGAGCTCATCGAGCTGGCCGCCGACATCCTGGCCGCCCAGGTCGAGCTGCTGCCCACCGTGAGCGGCCCGCAGGACAGCTGGGCCCTGGACGGCGCCCACGTCCTCTACTCCCTCTACGAACGCGGCAGCACACCGGACTCCGTGGCCCGCAAGGCGTCCGACACCGAGGTCGCGGAGATCCCGCCCGAGCTGGAGGACGCCCCGGCGCAGGTGCCCGCCATCGCACCGGCGGCGTACGAGACCCCGTCCCCCGAGGAGCTGTCGGTCCTGCTCGGGCTGCCCGGCCGGACCGAGGCCGACCGCGAGGCGATCGACGCCACCGCCCGCTCCCTCGCCGCGCTCGTCGACCGCCTGGCCGAGACCGGCTGCGTCTTCCGCCGGGGCGACACCTTCGGCCTGACGCCGCTCGGCGGCGCGGTCATGCGGCACGTGATGGCCGCGGGACAGGTCGCCGCGCCCGACGCCGCCACCGTCGCCGGGTGGGACGCGGCGCACACCGTCGCCGCGGTCCGCAACTGGCCCCCGCGCATCGCGGCACGGACCCTCGCCGCCTGGGCCGATCGCCGGGCAGGCGCGGAACAAGCAGGCGCGGAACAAGCAGGTGCGCCACGGGAAGGCGCCGAACAGGACAGCGGCGCGGCCTGGGCGCCGCTGCTCACCGCGGTCTCCGAGGCCAAGGCGGAGGACCGCCAAGGGACGCGTCTGCGCGAGTTCTTCGCTCTCCTCGACCGGGCCGGCGTCCCGACCGCGGCCCTGCGCACCGCGCTCACGGACCCCGTGACCGGCGCCGTGGCCCGCCGGCTCCTGCTCGCACGCGGCGACGAGGTCCCCGAGGAGAGCGTGCCGCCGAGCGCCCGGGCGACGCTGCTCGCCGAGGAGTTGGACGCACGGTGGACGGACGACATGCGCGCGCACGTGGCGGAGCGACACGAGAACGGCGGCACCCGCATCCCCGGGCCGGACGAGATCCCGCCCACCACCCTGCTCCCCGCCTTCGACGCGGAGGCAGCCGCCTGGCCCGGGGGCGCCCCCGCCCTGGTCCGGTCCCTCGCCACCGAGGACCCCGGCACCGCCCACCGGACCCTGACCGCTCTGCGTGACCACCACCCGGACAAGCGGGTGTCGGAGGCCGCGGCGCGCGCCCTGCGGACCGCCCACCGGAGGGCACGTCGCGGCCGCCACTGACCGCGTGGCGCCCGGGAGTTGCGGATACACGTACCGGGTCGCGGCCCACCTGGGCAACGACCCGCATCCGCACCCCCTTTCACCCTTCCTGCGCGAGGGCCGACCGGGCGCCGGACGCCTGGTCCGCCCTGATGGCCAAGCAGCGCGCGGCGCGGGAGACGTACTACGCGGCCGTGCGGCGCGACCTGTCGCTCTCGCCCGGCCACTCCGGCCTCTGGGAACTGCCGCAGCGCAGCGACCGGTAGTGACTGAGGCTCGCGTACAGACGCGTACAAGGAGGAGCCCCGTCGCCGGTGCACTCCGGTGACGGGGCCCCTTCTCGAGCACTCAGCACTGCGCGGCGAACTCCACGAAGGCCGCCCAGCCCTCGGCGGTCACCCGCAGGGTCGGCCCCGCCGTGACCTTCGAGTCGCGGACGTGGACGACACCGGGGCAGGCTGCGACCTCCACGCACTCGCCGCCCTCACCACTGCTGTAACTGCTCTTGAACCAGGCGGATTCCGGAACAGGCTGCACGGTCGCTTCGACGTTCATCTCTCTCCAAGCAACTTCTCGACAAAGGCCAGCGATTCGCGCGGAGTGAGCGCCTGAGCCCGGAGAATCCCGTACTGCTCCTCAAGCTCCCGGACGGGCTGTCGCTCCGTGTAGAGACGGCTGTCCTTGTGCGCCTCCACATACGCGATCCTCCGTCCTTCTCTCGTCTCGATCAAGGAGAACGGGCCAGCCAAGCAAGCATGCTCCTCGCGGTCCGTCATCATCACCTGGAGCTCGACATTGCGACGCTGTCCGCAGAGCAGCAGGTGTTCGAGTTGGCCACGCATCACCATGCGGCCACCCGACGGGCGGCGCAGCACAGCCTCCTCGATCACGAAGCTGATTGTGGGCAGGGGAGTGCGTGACAGGATCTCCTGCCGGGCGAGGCGGGCAGCTACTCGCTGAGCGATCGTCTCCTCGTCCAGAAGCGGACGCCGCATGGCGAACACCGCGTGCGCGTACTCCTCCGTCTGCAACAGCCCCGGTACGGCGTTCGTGGCATAGACGTGCAATTCGACCGCCTGCGCCTCCAACCGCGCCGCGTCCCGGAAGAACGCCGGGTACTGTGCCCGCGCGACCTCCTCCTTGCTCGCCTTCAGTAACCCACCCGCGTCCAGCAGCTCGTCCGCCTTGTCGATGAACTTCGGCGGCGGAATGCGGCGCCCCTGCTCGAACGACGCGATGGTCGACGCCGAGTAACCCGTCTTCGACCCGAACTCGGTCCGCTCCAGACCCGCCCGGATCCGGCAGAGCTTCAACTGCTGCCCGAAGACGTGCAGGATGCCCGACCCCGCCTCGTGCTCGTACCCGTGCTCCGGTTGTTCCTGCTGATCGCCCACGACCCCGTACCTCCCGTACCCGCCCGTTACGCACACGGCTCCACGTGCCCAACTCCCCACGCGCCGCCCCTGGTCACGCTCCACCCCGCGTACAACGCCACCCGCGCCCGCGTACACCTCGCGCCCGTCACCGCGTCCCTCCTGGTCAACGGTATGCACGGACCGCCAGCGTTTCCCCCATGAACGGAGCAATTACCCCTCCCGTGGCACCGGCCCAACCAACCGCCGGTGACCGCGAGTTCTCGATGCGGTACACGTCCACCCCGCGCGGCGCGCGCCTCGCCCGCCGGCTGGTGGCGCACCGGCTGGACGACTGGGGCTACCCGTACGACTCGACGCCCAACGAGACGATCACCCTCATCGCCGCCGAGCTCACCGCGAACGCCGTCCGCCACGGCCATGTCCCCGGCCGGGACTTCCACCTCCGCCTCACCGCAAGCCCGACCCCGAGCCCCGCCCCGACCGCCACCCTCCGAGTCGAGGTCACCGACACCCGAACCGAGCGCCGCCCCGCGCCCGAGGCCGCGGACACCCCGCCACCCCTCCACGAGGAGTCCGGCCGCGGCCTGTACCTCGTCGCCCGACTCGCCGACCGCTGGGGCGTCGCACCCCGCGTCGCCGCCCCCGGGAAGCGAATCTGGGCGGAGCTGCACCTACCGCCCGCTCACCTCGGCACCGAGCCCACCTGAGCGCACACACACCCTCCTCGGACCGCACCGGGGACACCGCCCCACCCCGTTGCGATTTTCGCGATCTGCGTCGGACCTAGTACGACGTCTCCCGCACGCTCGCCCGGTCCGAGGGCTCCGTCGTGGCCGTGATCTGCGAGCGGTGCCCGGACGCGTCGAAGGTCACCGTCAGCGTCTCGGGCGCGCTCTGCGTCGTACTCGCGGTGAAACCCTGGCTGGGCACGGCCGAGATGAGGCACACCCCGCCGCTGCCGTAGCGCACCGTCGCCTTTCCGCCCCGCGACGAGATCGTGTGCACGCCCGTACCGCCCTCCTGGCACCAGGCCCCCTTTTCCTCCACGGAGGGCTCGGCCGGTTCCGGCGGCGGGGGCGCGGTCGTGCGGGACGCGGGCGTGGGAGTCACCGGGCGCGGTTTCACCGCCGTCGGCGACGGAGTCGGCGTCGCCGTGCGGCTCGGCTTCGGCCGGGGCTTCGGCGACGGGCTCGGGCGCGCGGACGCCGAGGCGTGCGGCGCGGCCGCGAAGTCCTTCGGCGCCGACTGGGCCACGGGCGCGGTCGGGCGCGTCGAGCCCACCACGAAATGGATCGTGATCATGACGGCCGTGACACTGGCCGCGGTGCACGACAGCCAGATCAACAGGTAACGCAGGAGGCGGGACACGACACCATAGTGACGGACCGGCTAACGTGCGTGCCCATGGCCTGCGTACTTGTCGTCGAGGACGACCCCGTGATCCGTGCGGCACTGATCGAGGTGCTCACCGGGCACGGGTACGCCGTCCGCACCGCCCACCAGGGATTCGAGGCGCTGCGCGAAGTCACCCAGGCGCCGCCCGACGTCGTCGTGCTCGACCTCGGACTGCCCGACCTGGACGGCCTCGACGTCCTGCGCATGATCCGGGGCATATCGCGCGTCCCCGTCCTCGTCGCCACCGCCCGCGACGACGACGCGGAGGTCATCAGGCTCCTCAACGCGGGGGCGGACGACTACATGGTCAAGCCGTTCTCCGGCGGCCAGCTCGCCGCCCGTATCGCCGCCGTGCTGCGGCGTTCCGTACCGGCCGTGCAGGAGAGCGACCAGCAGCCGGTCCTTCAGGTGGCGGACCTCAGGATTGACCCGCGCGCCCGCACCGCGCACCTCGCGGGCCACGAACTGAGTCTGACACGCCGGGAGTTCGACCTGCTCGCCTACCTCGCCGCCCACCCGGACCAGGTCATGTCCCGCCGGCGCATCCTCGCCGAGGTGTGGCAGCAGCCGTACCTGGAGGACCAGACCGTGGACGTCCATCTGTCCGCCCTGCGCAGGAAACTGGGCGAAAGGGCCTCCGAACCCCGCTATCTGCACACCGTGCGCGGTATCGGCATCAAACTGGTCGCCTCGCCATGAGACGCGCACTCGCGGGCATAGCCCTCGCCGTGACCTCCATGGTCGCGCTGTCCTTCCTCATCCCGCTCGCCCTCCTCGTCCGCGAGCAGGCCCGGGACCGCGTCACCACGGCCGCCGAGCAGCGCGCGGGCGCGCTGTCCCCCGTTCTCGCCCTGACCACCGAGCGGTCCGACGTGCAGCAGGCCGTGGCCGAGCTCGACTCGCGCGACCAACTCGCCGTACGGCTCCCCGGCGGCGACTTCGTCGGCACTCCGCACGCACCGGACGAGGCGCTGCATCGCGCCGTACGCAAGCGCGAGACGCTGGCCATGGACATCCCCGAGGGCTGGGTCTACCTCCAGCCCGTCGTCCTGCCGGGGGACCGGGTCGCCGTCGTCGAGGCGTACGTCCCGGCGGCGGATCTCACCCGCGGCGTCGGGGCGTCGTGGGGCGTCATGTCCCTGCTCGCCCTGGGCCTCGTGGGCGGATCCGTGCTGGTCGCCGACCGCCTCGGCGCCCGGGTCGTCCGCTCCTCGCGCGGGCTCAAGAGCGCCTCGCTCGCCCTGGGCTCCGGGGACCTGGACGTACGGGTGGAACCGGACGGTCCGCCCGAACTCCAGGAGGCCGGCGTCGCGTTCAACACCATGGCCGACCGCGTCGTCGAACTGCTCGCCGTCGAACGGGAGATGGTCGCCGACCTCTCGCACCGGCTGCGCACCCCGCTCACCGCGCTGTACCTGGAGGCGGACCTCATGAGCGGTACGCCGGGGGCGCGGCGGATCACCGCGGCGGTCGGCCAGCTGGAGAGCGAACTGGACTCGATCATCGCCGCCGCCCGCACCCCGCTCGCCGCCGGACCGGCCACCCAGGAAGCACCGGCGCGGCCGTGCGAGATGACCGAGGTGGTCGCGCTGCGGCTCGACTTCTGGTCCGTCCTCGCCACCCAGCAGGGCCGGCCCTGCGAGCGCTTCTTCACACCGCGGCCGACGCCCGTGCTCTTCCCGGAGGACGACCTCGCCGCCGTCGTCGACGCCCTCATCGGCAACGTGTTCCGGCACACGCCGCAGGGCACGGCCTTCGCCGTACGCGTGGAGCGCACCGACCGGCACGTCCTGCTGACCGTGGACGACGCGGGTCCGGGAGTCGAGGATCCCGAGGCGGCGCTCACCCGGGGCGTGAGCGTGGGCGGCTCCACGGGCCTGGGGCTGGACATCGTGGCCCGCGCGGCGCACACGGCCGACGGCGAACTGCACATCGCCCGCGCCCCCATGGGCGGGGCGCGGGTGCGGGTGTCGTTCGCACTGGCCGGGCCGGCGGCCCGAGGGGTGTCGGCGAAGTAGCGGCGGGGCGGCGGCTGGAGGGGTGTCGGCGAAGTAGCGGTGGGGCGGCGGCTGCAGGGGCGTCCGTGAAGTAGCGGTGGGGCGGCGGCTGGAGGGGCGTCCGTGAAGTAGCGGTGGGCCGACGGCCGGAGGGTGTCCGCGGCGTAGCCGTGGCCCGGCGGCCGTGGCGTCCGTAACACTCGCGGGGCGGCTCTTTCCGCGTCGCCCGACTCGACCGGCGTCTCATCTGGGGTGACCCGAGGTAGCCCCGGCGAGTGTCGGCTGTCAAGCAGTGTGACGCTCACGAATGTCTAACGAATCACAGACTTTTGGGCCTCGTTGATGCCAGAGCGACTCAAGAGGCTGGAGTTACTGACCAGTTGGACCATTTCCGTGCCCGATCCGCCGGAGTCACCGGGACGAGACCCGTCCCCGCTCCGGAACACGCCGCTACGGGGGTCACCAGACGTGACCCCCGTCCCGGCCCTGAACGCCCCCACGGCACGGCCCGCCGTCCTGCCGGTGTTCCGCCTCCGAGCCATCCGTCGACCTCCGCACGGCCCTCGACGAGTACCTGCGATCGATCCGACATGACGACTCACGACTCCCCACCGCGCGCCTCGGGCGCGCTGGAGGAACCCCCCATGCACCTGCTCATGAACAACGCCCGCGCTTTCCGGCACCGGGCCGCCGCACGCGCCGAGGAGTTCCGCCGCCTCGCGGCCGGCCAGTCCCCACAAGCGCTCTTCATCACCTGCTCCGACTCCCGCGTGATCCCCTCACTGATCACCGGAGCCCGCCCCGGCGAACTCTTCGAACTCCGCACGGCGGGCAGCATCATCCCTGAACACACCCCTGGTCGGCACTCGAGTGAAGCGGCCACCATCGAGTACGCCGTCGACGTGCTCGGCGTCACCGACATCGTCGTCTGCGGCCACTCCCACTGCGGTGCCGTCGGCGCCATGGCGCGCCGCGAAGACCTCTCCGCCGTCCCGGCGGTCCGCGGCTGGCTGGAGAGTACCTCGCCGCCGCCCCTGTTCACCGACCCCTCCGTGCCCGGCGACCCCGCCGTCGCCGAGGCCGTCCAGCACCATGTGGTGCGCCAGCTCCGGCGGTTGCGCGACCACCCGTGCGTCGTCCGCCGGTCCGCGGAAGGGCGACTGAGCCTGCACGGCTGGTACTACGAGATAGACACAGGGGCCGTGCTCGTCCGCCGGCCGCACGACGACGCGTTCCTTCCGCTGTGACCCCCGCCGACACCCGCGAAGGCGGGCACAGCGAGCGTGGACACGGCGAGCGTGGACACGGCGAGCGTGGACACGGCGAGCGTGGACACGGCGAACGTCGGGACCATGGCCGCGGGCCCAGCGAGCGTCGGCACGGCGAACGTCGGGACCATGGCCGCGGGCCCAGCGAACGCGGGAACCGCGGACGTCATCGGCGGGCCGCGCCGCAGCGCGCGGAGCGGCCCTCCGCCTCGACGCTGCGGTCCGACCTCACCGCGTCCGTCGTCGTCTTCCTGGTCGCCCTGCCGCTGTGTGTGGGCGTGGCCGTGGCCTCCGGCGTCCCGGCGGAACTCGGCCTGGTCACCGGCATCGTCGGCGGGCTGGTCACCGGACTGCTCCCCGGAAGCAGCCTCCAGGTCAGCGGACCCGCCGCGGGCCTGACCGTCTCGTCCTCGAAGCCGTCACCGAATTCGGACTCGGGGCCCTGGGCGTCTTCGCCCTCCGGCGGGCGTGCTCCAGCTGGTCATGGGTGCGCTGAGGCTGGGCCGCTGGTTCCGTGCCATCTCCATCGCCGTCGTGGAGGGGATGCTGGCCGGGATCGGCCTCGTACTGATCGCCGGCCAGCTCTACGCCATGGCCGACGCGAAGGCGCCCGGTTCCGGCCCGGCCATTCTGGCCGGCCTGCCCGGACTGGCCGTCCGTACGGCGGGCTCGCCCGAGGCGCTGACGGCGTTCGCCCTCGCGGCGGTGACCGTCGCGTTGATGGCCCTGTGGAAGCATCTGCCGCCCAAGGTCCGCACGGTCCCCGCACCGCTGGCCGCCGTGGCTCTGACCACCGCCGCCGTGGCGCTGTTCCAGCTGCCCGTGAAGCGGGTCGACGTCCAGGGGCTGCTGGGCGCGATCCGGCCACCGTCCCTCGACGACCTCGACGGGATCGCGGATGTGGGGGTGGTCGGGGCGGTCGGTACGGTCGTCGCCGTCACACTCATCGCGTCGGCGGAGAGCCTGTTCAGCGCCGCCGCCGTCGACCGGATGCACAGCGGGCCCGGCACCGACTACGACAAGGAGCTGATGGCGCAGGGTGCGGGCAACGCCCTGTGCGGCGCCCTCGGTTCGCTGCCGATGACCGCGGTCATCGTGCGCAGCTCCGCCAATGTGCAGGCGGGCGCGCGGACGAAGGCGTCACGGGTGCTGCACGGTGTCTGGCTGCTGCTCTTCGCGGCGCTCCTGCCCGCGGCGCTCGGCCTCATTCCGGTCGCCTCACTCGCCGGCATCCTGGTCTTCTCCGGCTGGAAGCTCATCCCGCTGAAGGAGCTCGGGCCGCTGTGGCGCGAGCACCGCGGAGAGGCCCTGATCCTGGTGGCGACAGCGGTCGCCATCATCGCGACCAGCATGTTCGAGGGCGTGCTCGCGGGGCTGCTGCTCGCCGTCGCCAAGACGGCGTGGGAGACGTCGCACGTCCACGTGGACGTGGAGGAGGGCGCCGACCGGAACAGCCCTCTCCGGGTGGTCGTCTCCGGCAACGCGACCTTCCTCAGGCTGCCCCGGATCCTGGACACCCTCGAGAAGCTGCCGAAGGACCGGCACATCGAGCTCGACCTGCTCGGCCTGCGGCACGTGGACCATGCGTGCAGTACGGCCCTCTCCAACTGGGCGACCGTCACAACGAGGAGAAAGGGGCCACGCGCGTGCTGACGCCCGCGGCCTGACACGGCCCAGCGAACGGGACGTCCCCGACCGGCTCGTGGGTCCGGTCCGTACGGCCGCCGTCATCGGCGGTCGTACGGACCGGGGCCTTACGGGGCCGCACGGGGTCCGGGGTGCACGAACCCGGGGTCGTACGGACCGGACCTCGTAGGGACGGTTCGTACGGACCGGTTCGTACGGACCGGACCACAGCCGCCCGGCCCGGTGCGATGCGGCTTGAGCGGCTTTCAGCGGCTGGTGCCGAAATTCTGTGTCCACCACGGGCCGCCGTCGCCGAGGTGGACGCCGACGCCCAGCTCCTCGAAGGAGCAGTTGAGGATGTTGGCGCGGTGGCCGGGGCTGTTCATCCAGGCGTCCATGACGGACGCGGCGTCGGGCTGCCCCTGCGCTATGTTCTCGCCGAGGTTGGACCAGGCGTACCCTGCCGCCTCGACGCGGCTGGTCATGGTGGAACCGTCGGGCCCGGTGTGTGACATCACGCCGGAGTCGGCCATGACGTCGCTGTAGTCGTCCGCGGCCTGCGTCAGCCGGTCGTTGGCGGTGACCGGACCGCAACCGGCCGCCGCCCGCTCCTTGTTGACGAGCGCGAGGACCTGCGCCTCGGGGCCGCTCGGCGTGCTGTCGCCGGTGGCCCTGCTCGTACGGGCAGCGGTGCCGGGCGTGTGCGTGGCGGTCGTGCTGTCCCTGTTCGCGCGCTCGGCCGCCGCCGACCGCTCGGCCGATGCGCTCGGGCTCGCGCTCTTCCCGGACGTCGGCTTCGCCGGCTTGGCGGACACCGGGCTGTGCGAAGGGGACGGGCTCGCGCTGCGCGTCGCGGAGGGAGACGCGAGGGGCGTGGCGACGCCGCCCGCGACCTCGTCGGCCGAGCCGCTCGCGGTGTCGGGGCCGTCGGCCGTCACCCGGTCCGCCGGCCTGCCCTGGTCCCCGCCCGAGAGGGCGGTGACACCCGCGCCTGCCGCGACCGTCATCGCGCCGAGCGCCAGAACGAGGCCCCGCGCCCGTGGAGCGCCCTTGGGCTTGGCGTGGGAACGGGACGGCTTGCGCGCGGCTCTGTGGGAACCCATACGGAGGCACCTCGGTGACAGTTCGAAGGATGGTCGGTCCAACGAAAGATCCCGGCAGGCGCGACCGCGCCCACCGGGATTCGTGGGGGGTTGGTGGAGAGCGTAGGCGGGACCGGCTGCGGACGGTGCGCCGGAAGCCCATCTTCAAGAAGCCATAAGAAAGCCTTGAGGCTGAGGCAAGGTACGTCCCGCCAGAAGGCTTGAAGCGGGCCGACAGGTGTGCCATACAGGTCTGGACCAATGCTCGTCAGTCTGCCGCCCGCGGAGGCCCGACCGTGCGACGTCCCCCCACCCTGGCCGCTTTGGCCTGCCTCGCCGTCCTGCCGCTCGCCGCGTGCGCCGGCGAACCCGAGGACACCGAACGCCCCACCACCCCCGCCGGGGTCACGGCCCAGGCGAGCAGCGCCACATCCGTCCACGTCATGTGGGAGACCTCCGCGGACAACGAGGCGGTGACCGGATACGAGGTCTACGAGAGGGGCACCAGGGTCAGGACGCTGCCCGCCACCAAGCACATGGTCGACGTCGACCGCCTGAACCCCCGGACCGCGTACCGCTTCACGGTCCGCGCCCGCGACGCGGCCGGGAACCTCTCCGCGCCGAGCACCGCGATATCGGTGACGACACCGGCGCCTGCCCCGGACGACCGACGCGCGCCGACGCCCCCGGGCGGCGTGCGCGGCACGGTGGACGGCAGCCGGGCCGTGACCCTGACGTGGACCCGGTCGACGGACGACACGGGCGTCACGTCGTACGACGTCTACCAGGAGGACTCCCGCGTCCACAGCGTGCCCGGCACCCGCACGACGGCCCGCGTGACGGGCCTGCGCCCGGGCACGGTCTACACGTTCACGGTCCGCGCCCGCGACGCCGCCGAGAACTCGTCCCCCGACAGCAATCCGGTCGACCTCACCACCGCCCCGTCCCCGGGCGACGAGACGCCGTCCACGGCCCCCACGTCCCTGAAGGCCACGGCCCGCGAGGGGGCGATCGACCTGTCCTGGACACCCCCGCGCACGGGCGTCCCGGTGCGCGAGCACCGGCTGTACCTGAACGGCCGCCCGGCGACGACGATCGTCTGGGGCGCGGAGCCACCGGCGGACACGGCGACGTACACGATGACGATCACGGACCCCCCGGGCACCCGCTACAGCATCAAGCTCCGCGCGAAGCTGCCGGACGGCAGGTGGGGAGACTTCTCCGCGCAGCGGGCGGTGGTGGTGCCGTAGGGGCAGCACGCGCCGAGGTGGGGACATCCGGCCGGGAACAAACCTCTCCGGAACGTCGTTCCGCCGATCATGACCACGACGCACGAAGTCCTGCGCTACACCGCCTTCTCCGACGACCCGGCCGGAGGCAACCCCGCGGGGGTCGTCCTCGACGCGACGGGGCTCGACGACGCCGCCATGCTCGCGATCGCCGCCGACGTCGGGTACAGCGAGTCCGCCTTCCTGACCGCGCCGCCGCAGGGGCTCGGCGGGGAACCCGGGCGGGCGTTCACCATCCGGTACTTCAGCCCCAAGGCCGAAGTGCCCTTCTGCGGGCACGCCACCGTCGCCACCGCCGTCGCGCTGGGTGAGCGTATCGGCACCGGGGACCTGGTGTTCGCCACGCGGGCCGGGACCGTGCCGGTGACGGTGAGCGAGGCGGGCGGGACGCTCCGGGCCACGCTCACCACGGTCGAGCCGCACAGCGAGGACATCGCCGACACCGATCTGACCGAGGCGCTGGCCGCCCTCCGCTGGCCCGCCGCCGATCTGGACCCGGCGATCCCGCCCCGCATCGCCTTCGCCGGCGCCCGCCACCTCGTGCTCGCCGCCGCGACCCGCGCGCGACTGGCCGACCTGGCCTACGACTTCGACCGCCTGGAAGCCCTGATGCGCCGCCTCGACCTGACCACGGTGCAACTGGTGTGGCGCGAGTCGGAGCACGTCTTCCACGTACGCGACCCCTTCCCGGTGGGCGGCGTGGTCGAGGACCCGGCGACGGGCGCGGCGGCAGGCGCGCTCGGCGCGTACGTACGCGAACTGGGCCTGGTCTCCGAGCCGGCGGAACTCACGCTCCACCAGGGCGAGGACATGGGCCGCCCCGGCGTCCTGACGGTGGAGCTGCGCGCGGGCGACAGGCGGATACGGGTGACGGGGACGGGGGCGCGGATCGACTGACCGGAGGCGCGGCGGACGATGCTGTGCAGCGGGCCAGAGCGGCCCGGGGCTTCTGTGTTACGAGCACGTCAGCCGGCTCGGTCGGCCGGAACAAGCCCGGGACCGGCCGAGCAGAGATGACGGGAGCCGTTCAGGTCAGGGGTGTCGCAGGGCGATGAGGTCGATGCCGTTCGCCTTGGTCAGATCGATCGTGTCCGATACGGGCACGATCCGCGCCTCCTGCGCGTAGCGAAGGCAGTTGGATTCGATGTCTCCGGGCGATCCCTCGTTTCGCAGTCCCCACATGGACACTGGTCTTGTTGTTGTACTCATCAATCAGCTGAGCGTTGAGGGTTCAATCCGGGTTCGCTCTCCCGTCGCGCTCGTGGGCGGTGGCCATCCGCTCCGCGAATCCCTGGTTGGCTCCCTCGGTCATCAGACCGTTCCAGATGCAGTGCCGTGCGGCGTCGATCCGATTGCCGTCCGTCTCTGTCGCTTCGGGGAATGCCTGCTTCGACAGGTCGAACGCTGGCCCACGCGCGTTGCGAACCCGGTAGCAGTCGTAGGGTTCGTTCTCGCACGTCATGCGCTGGACCCTGGTGGACCACCACGCGTCGAGGGCGTCTCCCGCCGCCGCGATCGCGGGGAACTCGATCGGATACGCAATCGAGTCGCCGAGCTGCAAGCGCAGCTTGTGCCCCTCGAAACTCGACTGCACCGGTACCGGAGCTCCGGTTGCGTCGAACCCCATGGGCAGCCCGACGCCTGCGACGACCGCTCCCGCCGAGTCGACGAGTTCGACCCGTTGCGGGGTCGCACGAAGGGTGTAACCGGCAGGTGCACCGACCTGTAGAGTCGGTCGCGTTGGAATTTCTGAATTCCGCCCGGGTGCGTGACCGGGTCGGCCGTCGGGTATCCGTAGACTCGCCTCGAACCCGGTGCGGGACCACTGGTCCAAGACGGCGCCGGTGCCCGGACGCGCTCCTGTGTCGGGTGACCAGTAGACGACGCCGTGCTCGAAGCGGTTCATGCGGCCCTGGCCGTCGGGTAGTTTGCTTTCGTCGCTGGTCGGGTAGCCGAGCCGGCTGCCTTCCCAGCCGGACTCACCCACTTGTCGCGGATCACGCCGGTGACGTAGTACGCCTCGTTGAGTCGCCAGTAGACGGTGTCGCCCTGAAAGTACTGGCGTCGGCCGATGTTGTCGAGGATGACGATGTCGGCTATCCGAGGGCCCCGGCTGCCCAGCCGTTGCGCTGCCAGGCGGCGAAGCAGTGATTCACCGCGGGGTGCGCGCCACTGTGCGCCGACCAGTAGATGGGCCCGTTCTTGAAAGCCGAACGCTTGCCGTGCCCGTCAGGTTGGTCAGTTCGTTCGATGTCGGAAACAGTAAGAAGAAGCTGTTCGGCCACCGAGCTCGTTGTACTTGTCGCGGATCGCGCCGCACACCTCATACGGTGCCGGCCAGTACACCTGACAATCAGCCGCAGCGAGGGACGACACCTGAGGCTGCGCTGCGGGCCCCTCGGCCCTGTCCAGCAGTGCGGCTTCCATCGTCTCGGCCCTGTGAAGGGTCTCGTGGACCATGGCGGGCGTCCGAAGCCCCTGGGCACCCCGCGTCCAAGTCGATTCACATGAGGTGCCGCCGGCCCTCACGCGAAGCACAGCGGTGAAGAGGTTCGCGTCAGAGCTCCGGGGCGAGGAGGGTCAGTCGCAGGAGCGCGGCCAGGGCCGTCACCGCGGGCACCGCGAACCACCACCGCCGCAGCCACTGTGCCTTCACGAAGAGCAGGGTCAGCAGTGCCACGACGGCAGCCACCCCCAGCGCCGTGCCCGCAGCGAAGCCCGAGTGGGAGACCGTCTCCCGGTCCCAGGGACCCGCCGGCTCGGCGGCGTAAGCAAGGAGGAGCAGGTACGCCGTGACGAGGTGCGCCACCACGAGCACCACGGCGCAGACGGCGGAACCGACGCGGCCGAGTGGCTTCGCAGCGGCCGTCGGGCGCTTCGGCGCCGCAGTGCTCGTGGGGTCACTCACCGCAAGGCCTCCTTGGCCTGATCCAGCTTGTTGTCGAAGCCACGACCGTACCCCTGGGCGGCGTCGGTCTCGTAATAGGGACCGCCGTTGTAGCGGGCGGCCAGCTCCTGCATCTGCGCCCGTGTCATCTGGTCCGGTGGCACG
The DNA here is from genome assembly GCF_046506645.1 of Streptomyces sp. 5K101. Taxonomy (NCBI): domain Bacteria; kingdom Bacillati; phylum Actinomycetota; class Actinomycetes; order Kitasatosporales; family Streptomycetaceae; genus Streptomyces; species Streptomyces sp. 5K101. The sequence goes on from NZ_JBKFFO010000003.1 coordinate 444,035, forward strand.
TCGGCGAAGCTGCTCTCGGCCTTCAACTGGGCGAGATACTCGGAGGCGATGAAAATGTTCGTGCCCGGATCCTTGATCGCGTCCACCACGGTGCTCCGCTGGATGTCCGTGAGATTCTGCGGGTCGTAGCCGAGTACCTCGGCGGCGCGGCGGACCTGGATGGCCATGGGCCCCATGGATGTCCGGTCGGGATCCTCGCTACCAGGAATGATCTTGCGCCCCTCGTAGGCCAGGTCGTCCAGCACACCGGGATCGCCTTCGACCTCCTGCCAGGCGATGCCCGCGACCATCTCCGGTGCAGGGGCGGCGGGTGCCGCCGCCGCGGTTCATCGATCAGTCGGATGAGCTACTGGGGGCGCGGGGCGTGCTGGTGGAGATGAAGGAGGAGGTGGCGCGGGCGCAGTATCCGGCGTTCTTCCGGGACGCGGCGAAGTTGGAGGCGGAGGCCGTCGAGTTGCACGTCTACGACACCCATGTGGTCAACGGCTTCCTGCAGACGGAAGAGTACGCGCGGGCCGTGTTCACGATGAGGCGGCCGATCCTGAACGAGGAAACGATCGAGGAGCGTGTCATCGCCCGGCTCGCCCGACAGGATGTCTTCGCGCGCAAGCCCATGCCCACGATCAGCTTCGTCATCGAGGAGTCGGTTCTGACGCGGCCCGCTGGCGGGCAGAGTGTGATGCACGGGCAGCTTGAGCGACTCCTCCTGTACGGCGAGCGCCGGAACGTCGACATTCAGGTCATGCCGAACAAGCGCGAGGAGCACGCTGGACTGGCCGGACCGTTCACCTTGATCGAGACGAAGGAAGGACGGAGGATCGCCTATGTGGAGGCGTAGGAGCAGCTACAGCAGCGGCGAGGGCGGTCAATGCGTCGAGGTTGCGACCTGCCCTGGGGCTGTGCACGTTCGTGATTCCAAGGACACGACCGTTCCGATGCTCATCGTGCAGACGCAGGCATGGGATGACTTCGTCGCGTTCGCAGCGGGGAGCGAGGCCGTGTAGGTACGTGGTCGGCTGGCGTGGGGACCGGAGGAGCGGTCAGGGCAGTTGGACGACTGCCCAGATCGTCTTGCCTGGGGGCACCGACCCGTTGCCTCGTGGACTCGCAGTTTGTCGAGGGCACTTTGCCCTACGGTCCTGTCTCGCGCTCAACTGCGGCGGTCCAGCAAGCGGGCCAGGTCTCCCGGTGTCACGTCGAAGGGAAGCCGCCCGTCGTCGAACAGGTGGATGCCACAGGTGCGGTAGATGTCGTCAGCCGCCTGGGAGCAGATCATCTTGTCCGAACGCGCCACGCGCGAACGCAAGAAGCGGGTCACCAGTGGCAGCCGGAGACGGTAGGCCGCCAGGTAGAAGTAGGTCGTCCAGTTGTAGCCCGTGCCGACCCGGCTCCGTGCCTCGGCGACGATGGCGTCCCGCTCGTCGTTCCGCAGGTCCCAGGGGACGACGGCATGCGGCCGGCCTTCGTACTTCGACCAGGGGCTGACGACGGCCCCGCCGGGCTGGGCCTCGAAGACCGTGCCGTCGTCGAGGGCCACCGCCACGTGCGTCCAGCGGCTCAGGTCGCCGTTGATGGCCTGGAGCAGCCACACCAGCTTGCCGGCCAGGCCGTCGATCTGCGTCAGGACGATGGATCCGGGCAGGGGAGAAGCGGCCATGGCGGTCACCTTTCAGAGGGCCTGCGGATCGGTGAGGCGAGAAGTCGGTGTCAGCACCGAGGTGAGTATTCCCGGCTTGCCGTGCAGTCCAGTCCTGCCCGGTGCGCGGCGTCGACCGTTCCCGACGACCGCCGTCTCGTCCGCCCCCCTCACCCCAACCCCGCGCGCTCCGCCCACAGTTCCGAGCGGACCAGTTCCAGCAGGCGGCCGAGCCAGTTGCGGCCGCCGCCCGCGTTGTCGCCCCAGAAGGCAGAGTCCGCGTCGGCGTAGACGAGCGTCGCGTCGGCGGTCGACAGCAGGTACTCGGCGAGGTCCGGGTGCTGGGCGTACTTGGCGCGCAGCAGGCGGGCCATGACCGCGGTCCGGGCCTGTTCCCAGCCGTCGCGCCGCCCGGCTTCGGCGGCGAGCTTGGCGGCCGCGGCGGCTGTCTTGGCCGATGTGATCGCGGCGCGGGCATCGGCGTCCGCCGCGGACAGCGCCCAGTACGCGTGCGCGACCGAGGGATACGTGACGCCGTCGATGTCGACGGGCGCCGGGAAGTCCGTGCGCAGGGACAACTTGGTGCGCGCGTCCGAGGGCTTCAGCGGGTACATGTGGGGGACGTGGACGGCCGGGGCGTGCGGGGTCGTGGGGCCGTCCGCAGGGACGCGGGAGGGACGTTCGGCGATCCAGCGGGCCCGGTCCTCGAGGAACGCGATCGCCTCGTCGTACTCCTCCTGGGTCACCGGGTCGTCCGGCCACTCCTCCGTGTGCCCGCCCGGTCCCGCCACGAGGACCTGGAGCGGTTCGTCCCTGCGGTCCATGTCGCCGAGGGCGTAGCGCCGCTGAGTGACCGGGATGGCGTGGTACGTGTCGCGGACGGCGGCGCGCCTCTCCTCGGTCCGGTCGGCGAGGAACGCGCCGACGGCGGCCAGGCACCGGTCCGTCGAGTCCGGACGGCCGTTGAGCTGGTCGATCGTGTCGCGGACCTCGGCGAGCAGCAGCTCCGGGGTGAGCCAGGTGCACGGCTCGTGGAACGTCCAGCCGGCCAGGTCGTGACCCGATGCCCGGGCCCCTTCGGGCAGTTCGGTGGCGACCCAGCCGCTGCGGAGCTTCCGCTCGAACTCGTCGAGGGTCACCAGACCCCAGCAGTCGATCAGCCCGTCCGCGTAGATGAGCAGGTCGGTCAGGTAGTAGTCGCCGTTGCGGATGAAGGCGTGACGCCAGGTGCCGGGGACGCGGACGCCGTCCGCCATGCGATGGGTGACCCGTCTGCCGATCATCACGCCATTGTGCAGGTTGCTCGCCGGCACCACGGCAGGGGGCCCGGTGGGCCGCCCGGAAAACCGGATGATCAGTGCCTCGGCCCCCTGTTACCTTCGTGACGCGCGGGGCGGCTCCCGGGTGTGCTTCCTTCTCAACTTCCTGTCAAGAAACAGCGTGCCCACTTCCCGCCCCGCGCATCACCCGGTCATCCGGGAGGGGGGAACCGAACGTGTCCAGCACCACCGTCACCACGCGCACCGCCACCACTCCACGGAGCCTCGCCGCCGTGCTGCTCGCGCGGCGCGGGGTCGTCCACCTGCCGGCCGGCGGGGACGTCTCCGAGCCCGCCGGGCAGGTCGGCGCCGCGCTGCTCGAGGCGGATCTCGTCGAGCGCGGGTATCTCGTCGCCGCCCCGCTGCGTGCCGCGTTCGCGGCGCTCGACGCCGGGGCCCTCGGGGCGACGGGCCGGGCGCTGCTCCAGGACATCGACCGGGAGACCGGCGCCGACCGGCCCCACGAGCCCCTGCTGCGTGGATTCCCGGACAGCACGCCGCGCGACACGTACGCGCACTACGTCGACCGCGTCCTCACGGTGCTGTTCCAGCAGCCCGAGCAGCCGTGCGTGCTGTGCGGCACGGTCGACTCGGTCGTGCCCGTCGCGCCCTGCGCCCACCTCGTGTGCGGCACCTGCTTCGACGGCGCCGACTTCTCGGCCTGCCCGGTGTGCGAGCGGCGGATCGACCCCGACGATCCGTTCCTGCGCCCCAAGCGCCCGCGCCGGATCTTCTCCCGTCGGCCGGCGCGGCCCCAGCGGCTGCGACTGCTCACGTACGGCGGTGATCTGAGCGACCGTCAGCGCGACGCCGCCCGGGAGCTGGACACGTTGCTCGCCCGGACCGGCGCCCTCAGCCCGCAGGACACCGATGACCTGGACGCCCTGCTCGCCGCCCGGCCGCGGGACGACCTCGACCGGCTGCCCGCCACCGTGCCCGGCCGGGAGACCAAGGCCCGTCTCGTCGCCTGGCTGCTCGCCGACCCGGCGGACCTGCCGGCCACCCTGCCTTTCGCCACCGGTCTGCTCGACACCCCCACGGACGTGCTGCGCGTGCTCGCGGTCCGTTCCGGCGGCGACGCGGGGCTCGTGCGGATCCCGCGCTTCGCCCGCCTGCCCCGCCCGCTGCGCCGCGCCCTGCTGTCGGCCCTGGACGCCCTCGACCCGGCGCAGGCGGCCCAGGACATGCGGCGTCACCGGCGTGCCTGGATCCACGCCGCGGAACTGCTCCACCCCTTCGAGTACACGGACCGGTACCCCCGCGCCGCCCTCGCCTTCGCCGCGCTGCGCGGCACGGCGCTCGGCGACGACGCCCTGTCCCTCGCCCTGCGCAAGGGCGCGGACGGCGTCGAGGCCATCGACGTCTCCGGCCCGGCGGTGACTGTACGGAGTTGGCGCGGCCAAGTCGAGGCCGCTCTCGCGGACCGCGACCTCCACCGGGCGCTCGCCCTGCTCGGGCAGCGGCCGGGCGAGCTCGTCCGCCGCCTGGACCACCTGCTGCGCCTCGCCCGTGAAGGGGACGGAGACGGCGCCGGGGACGAGGGCCGCGCCGTCGTGTCCGCGCTGGAGCGGGCCGTCGGGCGCGTGGCACCGGCCGTGGTGCTGTCCGCACTCGGTGCGCTCCGCACCCGTACGATCGCGCGGACGGCCCGGGTGTTCTTCCCCAAGGGCGCGGCGGCGCGGGCCCATGTGACCGACGACGGCAGGCCGCCGCTCCCCGCCGAGCTCGTGCGGTCGGTGGCCGGCGTGCTGACGGCGGAGATGCTGCGCCGCGCCCGGGCAGAGGCGCCCGTGGAGGTCGCGGTCGTGGACGCCGCGCTGGACGGCGTCGTCGCACCGTTCACCGAGCGGACCGCCTCACGCGCCCTGGTGACCCTTCCGCGCGGCAGCGAACTCGCCGTCCCGGACGGCACGACGCTGCGCCTGTTCCTCCACTGGATGGAGAGTCCCGCCTCGGGACGCACCGACCTCGACCTGTCGGCGGCCATGTTCGCCGCGGACTGGCAGCACATCGGGCAGTGCGACTACACCGGGCTGCGGTACGGGGGCACGGCGGCCGTGCACTCGGGCGACCTCCAGGACGCCCCGCCCCCGCTCGGCGCGTCCGAGTTCGTGGACCTCGACCTGGAGCAGCTCGCCGAGGCCGGCGTGCGGTACGTCGTCGCGGTCGTCTACTCGTACAACAACGTGGCCTTCGGCGATCTGGCGGACGCCTTCGCCGGGCTCATGGTGCGCGACGCGCCCGGCAGCGAGGGCCCCGTGTTCGACGCGCGCGCGGTGGAGCAGCGCTTCGACCTCACCGGCAGCAGCCGCGCCTGCGTGCCGCTGGTCGTCGACGTGCAGGCGCGCACCATGCGCTGGCTCGACGTGGTCAAGGGCGTCACGGGCACGCAACACGCGGTGTGGCGGCACGCCCACGCGCTGGCCACCCTCGCCCACCGGCTCACGGAACTGTTCGGATCCGGCGCACGCGTCGGCCTGGGCGAGCTCGCGGTGTGGCAGGCCGCGGCCCGGGCGGCCACCGTCGTCCTGCGCCACACGGACGGCTCGCGCAGCGTGTACGCACGGCGGGACGGCGAGGACGTGGCCGCCTTCGCCACCCGTATCGGCTCACCGGACACCGACGCGGCCGAGCCGACGGCACCGCCCCGGCTGGCCTTCCTGCTGCGCGGCGACGTCGACGTGCCGGACGGCGGCGAGGTGTTCGCCGTGTACCCGTACGCGCAGGACGCGACGCGCGTGCGCCTGCTCACCGCCTCGGACGTCGTCACGGCCCTCGCGCCGCACTGACACGCCACCGCCCCCGGTGCTGTGCGGTACCGGGGGCGGCGCAGAAGCCGAACGGGCAGGGATCAGCCGACCAGTTGCTCGTACGCGGGCAGCGTCAGGAAGTCCTCGTACTTCTCGTCCAGCGCCACCTTCAGCAGCAGGTCGTGCGCCTGCTGCCAGTTGCCCGCGGCGAACGCCTCCTCGCCCAGCTCCGCGCGGATCGCGTCCAGTTCCTCCGCCGCGACCTCGCGCGCCAGCTCCGGGGTGGCCCGCACGGTCTTCCCGGCGTGCTCGAAGCTGACACCCGCGTTGATCCACTGCCAGATCTGGGAGCGGGAGATCTCCGCCGTCGCCGCGTCCTCCATCAGGTTGAAGATGGCGACCGCGCCGAGGCCGCGCAGCCACGCCTCGATGTAGCGGATGCCCACCTGGACCGCGTTGCGCAGGCCCTCGTAGGTGGGCCTGGCGTCCAGGGAGTCGATGGCGATCAGGTCGCCGGGCGCCACCGAGACGTCCTCGCGCAGGCGGTCCTTCTGATTGGGCTTGTCGCCCAGCACCGCGTCGAAGGAGGCCATGGCGATCGGGACGAGGTCGGGGTGGGCGACCCACGAGCCGTCGAAGCCGTCGCCGGCCTCGCGGTCCTTGTCGGCCTTGACCTTTTCGAAGGCGACCTTGTTGACCTCGGGGTCCTTGCGGGAGGGGATGAAGGCCGCCATGCCGCCGATGGCGTGCGCGCCCCTCTTGTGGCAGGTGCGCACCAGCAGTTCGGTGTACGCGCGCATGAACGGGGCAGTCATCGTGACCGCGTTGCGGTCCGGCAGGACGAACTTCTCGCCGCCGTCACGGAAGTTCTTGACGATGGAGAACAGGTAGTCCCAGCGGCCCGCGTTCAGGCCGGAGGCGTGGTCGCGCAGCTCGTAGAGGATCTCCTCCATCTCGTACGCCGCCGTGATCGTCTCGATCAGGACGGTCGCGCGGACCGTGCCCTGCGGAATGCCGACGTAGTCCTGGGCGAAGACGAAGATGTCGTTCCAGAGGCGGGCCTCCAGGTGCGACTCGGTCTTCGGCAGGTAGAAGTACGGCCCCTTGCCGAGGTCCAGCAGGCGCTGGGCGTTGTGGAAGAAGTACAGGCCGAAGTCGACCAGGGCGCCCGGCACCGGGGCGCCGTCGACCCGCAGGTGGCGCTCGGAGAGGTGCCAGCCGCGCGGGCGCATCACGACGGTCGCGAGCTCCTCGGCGGGGCGCAGGGCGTACGACTTGCCCGAGCGCGGGTCGGTGAAGTCGATGCGGCGCTCGTAGGCGTCGATCAGATTGAGCTGGCCGAGGACCACGTTCTCCCAGGTGGGGGCCGAGGCGTCCTCGAAGTCGGCGAGCCAGACCTTCGCGCCGGAGTTGAGCGCGTTGATGGTCATCTTGCGGTCGGTGGGTCCGGTGATCTCCACCCGGCGGTCGTTCAGGGCCGCGGGCGCCGGGGCGACCTTCCAGGAGTCGTCCGCGCGGATGGCGGCGGTCTCCGGGAGGAAGTCCAGCGTGGAGGTGCGGGCGATTTCGGCCCGGCGGGCGGCGCGGCGGGCGAGCAGCTCGTCACGCCGGGGCGTGAACCGCCGGTGCAGCTCTGCCACGAACGCGAGGGCCGCGTCGGTCAGGACCTCTTCCTGCCGGGGCAGGGGCTCGGCTTCGACGATGGCCAGCGGGGACGGCGCTGGTGCGGACATGAGCTGTCACTTCCTTCAGCGAGCATTTCAGCGAGCTTTTGACGAGCGTCGCGGGCTTCACGAGGGCGCCGGGCGGCCGCCGGGACGCCACAGGATGGCACGCAGTGCCAAGGCTCTGAGGTACGGCCGAGGGGCGCCCTCCGATGGTTGGGCGCTTCTGAACAGTGGATAGTAGTTACCGCATGGTGGAAGTTCAATGGTTTGTTGATATCGAGATTCTCCGGGTCGACACAACGTGTCGCTCAGTGCCACGCCGCTCCTGTTTCTCGCGAGGGTGTCCCGGCGTTCACGCCGGTGAGGGTCGAGTCCGGATGTTGTGACGCGGAGCCTCGCCCCATCGGTTCAGGGCGCGGCGCGCACTTCAGGGCTGTTTGGCATCCGGGTGGTGTGAACGTGTGTGCCTTTGTTCACCGGTTGGAGTGGTGGCGCTGTGATCGAAGTATGCGTGTGCGGCGGTCGTACATATGGTCCTCGCGGAGGGTTCGGGGTGCCAGGGCGTCCTGGCCGGGGACCGTGAGGGGGGCGACATGGCGCAGGTGAGGGCGGCTGCGGAGGGCAGGCATGTCCGCTGCACCTATCGTCTGCGTGTTTCGTCCTCCGCGCGTGCGGTGCTGCTGGTGGAGTGGGAACGGTGCCGGTGGGTGTGGAACGAGTGCGTCGCCCGGTTCCGGAAAGCCAACCGGGACGGCGAGGAGTGCGGCCCGGCCCGGCTGGATCGGATGCTGACCGAGGCCCGTGCCGTCACGCCGTGGCTCGCTGAGGGGTCATCGGTTGTGCAGCAGCAGGTCGTCCGTGACTTCGGCAGGTCCCGTGCAAAGGCGCTGAAGGACATCAGGGACCGCGTCCCGGTCCACCGGCGGGCCGGAATGCCCGGGTACAAGAAGAAGCGCGAAGCGCTGCCTACGTTGAACTACACCCGGCGTGGGTTCCGTATCAAGGACGGGCGCCTGCACCTTGCGGGTGGGATCGTGCTGATGGTGGTGTGGTCGCGGGAGCTGCCGGCCGAGCCCTCCTCGGTGCGGGTATACCGCGACAGCGTCGGCCACTGGTACGCCTCGTTCGTGGTCGCTGCCCAGGTACAGCTGCTGTTGGGGACCGGCCAGGTACTCGGCGTGGATTGGGGCGTGAAGGAGACCGCCACGACCACTTCCGACGCGCACGACCTGCCGCACGCCGGGCACGGCAAGAAGGCCGCTGCGCAGCTGACCCGGTACGACCGGATGATGGCCCGCCGCAAGCCGAAGAAAGGGCAGGCCGGATCGAAGGGCTACCAGGAGGCGAAGAAGTGGCGGGCCAAGGCGTACAAGAAGGTGGCCCGGCAGCGGCAGGACACCGCCCGCAAGTGGGCCAAACGCGTCGTGACCGACCACGACGCCATCGCCGTGGAGGACTTCCGCCCGAAGTTCCTCTCCAAGACCTCCATGGCCCGCAAGGCGGCGGATGCTGCCATCGGTGCCACCAAGCAGGCACTGATCGAGATGGGCCGCAAGCACAGGCGGGATGTGCATCTGGTGCACCCCGCGCACACGACCATGGACTGCGCATCGTGCGGAGCGAGAACCAAGCATGCACTGCCGCTGTCCGAACGCACGTACACCTGCACCGCGTGCGGAGCCGTGTCCCCCAGGGACAAGAACTCCGCCCACGTGATGCTCGTCCGGGCAGGTCTGAACCCGGCTGGTGTCGAGGGCACAAGACCTCCGGGAGCGCCGCTCCCGGAGGCAGCCTGAGCCAGGAATCCCCTCCCTTTCAGGAGGGGAGCATTCAATCAAGGTGCCTCAGGTCCCCGGGCGTGTCGATGTCGTACGCCTCCGCCACGTCGCCGCACTCCACGAGCGTCAGCTCGCCCTCGTGCGCCGCCACGTACGCCCGCGCCCCCCGGTCCCCGACCGCGCTCGCGGCGACGTCCGCCCAGCGGTCCGCGCCGAACACGAGCGGATGGCCCCGCCTGCCCCCGTACGCCGCCGCCGCGAGCGCCGTACGCGATACGGCAGCCGCCCGCACCCGCGCGACCGCCCGCGCGCCGATGCCCGGCTGGTCCACCAGCAGGACCAGCGCCGCGTCCACGCCCTCCGCGGGCAGCGACGCGAGTCCCGCCCGCAGTGAGGAGCCCATCCCGCTCTGCCAGTCCGGGTTCTCGGCCACCGTGCACCCCGACAGGTCCGCCGTCTCGCGCACCGTGTCGGCCGCCGCGCCCAGCACCACGTGCACAGGACCGCAACCGCCCTCCCGGAGGGTCCGTACAGCGTGTTCCACCAGCGGTCTGCCGCGGTGCGTCAGCAGCGCCTTCGGCCGGCCGCCGAGCCGCCTGCCGCCGCCCGCAGCGAGCAGCAGGCCCGCGACGACGGGTTCCTGGACGGCGGGGTGCGGCTGAGGGTGTGACATGAGGACTCCTTGGTCCGTATCAGGCACGAGTTGCTCTGTTCCGGGCGTGAATTGGTCTGTCGCGGGCGTGAGTTGGTCTCTTTCGGGCACGAGGGCCGGCCGGCTCGTCCGGCATGTGGCGCGGCTGCAACCGCGGGGCCACCCCGGCCGTCCGACGTGGAGAGCATGGGGTGACCTTGGATAAGGTTCACCTCCACATACTGAGCTTCGCCATGGGGGATCGAGAGTCGATGAGTGGGCGTGCGCACCAGGGAGCGGTGTTCCAGCCGCTGGGCGAGGACGATCCGAAGACGGTCGCCGGGTACGAGATCGCCGCTCGCCTCGGCGCCGGCGGGATGGGCAAGGTCTATCTGTCGTACACCCCGGGCGGCCGGCCGGTCGCCATCAAGGTGATCCGGCCCGACTTCGGCCAGGACGCCGAATTCCGCCGCCGGTTCGCCCAGGAGGTACAGGCCGCGCAGCGCGTGCAGGGTCTGTTCACGGCGCCCGTGATCGACGCCGACCCGGATGCCGAACAGCCCTGGCTCGCCACCGCCTACGTGCCCGGTCCCTCCCTCTCCGAACCGGTACCACCTCACGCTCGACGACGACCCCCTCAAGCCCGTTTCCGACGACTCGCCCCTGGACGTCTACTACAGCGACATCAGCGAGCACATTCGGACGGAGAACGGCCGGTACATCCTGCTGCGCACCGGCTAGGCGCCCACGCTCGACACCTGCCGGAACGAGACGCGGTACGCGACCAGCATTGAGCTGGACGTCCTGTCGAAGGGCGCCAATTTCTGTGTGCTGACGGATGCGGGGCATGTGGGTGTGGTCACCTATCAGGGCAAGTCGCCCGACACCGATCCCAGCCAGTTCATCACGCTCGATGTCACGGTGTGGCGCAACGCCATCGATCCTGCCCCTTCGTCCTGATTCTGTCCGTACTGTGGCGCGTCGCGGGCCGGATGGCGTTAACTGGCGCACCCCGCGGACGTTCCGCCGTCCGGCGGAACGCGGTCGCGGGCACAAGGACGTGCGAGGGGCTGGGCTTTGTTGCGGAGCGTGGGGCAGACGCGGGTGACAGGGAGCGGCGAGGATCCGAGAGCGACGGAGTTACGTGCTGCGGTCGCGCAGCTCCGGCGTGAACTGGCCGGGTACCGCGCTGAGTTCGGCGACCGGGCGATCGCCGAGGACGAGCTGGCCGTGCTGGCGGCGATGATCGCCGCGGGTGACCCCGAGATCCCGCGGATGCGCCGCTCGCTGCTGCTCATCGCGGGCGCGATCGGCTCGGTGAGCGCGCTGTCGCCGGCGCTGATGCAGGTGAGAAAGGCGGTGGACACCTTCGGGGCCACGCCACCCCGGCGCGTCTGAACCCGGGGGCTCCACCCCCGGCCCGTGCTGCCGCCGCGGGTGACTTTGGGGGCCTGCCCCGAGACCCCTGCGGCCTGGCAATCGTCTCCAGGGCCATGCCCCTGGGCCCTTGCGGCCTGGTGGGCGCGTGCCATGGGTGGACCGACGTTCCTGGGCCGGGCTCCGGCACCTGCCGGGTGAGGCTCGGGACTCCGCCCTGAGCGGCCGACGTGGGCTTGCGGGTTCGGCCCGGCCGTGCGCCGCCGCGGGTGACTTTGCGCCGCGGGCCCGGCTCGCGGGCTGGGCCCGCAACCCCCGCGCGGTCGCCGGCGGGCGAATCGGGGCCCTGCCCCGAGGCATCTCCGGCCCGAGCGGGGGGTACCCCGGCCTCGCCGGCGCTTGAGGCGCGGGGTGCGGGGCGGAGCCCCGGCCGGGTGGGGTCAGGACTGGGGGGACGTGTTCGCCAGGGCCGTCGAGAGGTCGTGCGCGACCTCCTGGAGGATCGGCACGATCTTCTCCGTCGCCGCCTCCGTCACCCGCCCCGCCGGCCCCGAGATCGAGATCGCCGCCGCCGTCGGAGAATTCGGCACGGAGACCGCGAGGCAGCGCACGCCGATCTCCTGTTCGTTGTCGTCGACCGCGTACCCCGCCCGGCGGACCTGTTCGAGCGCGGCCAGGAAGCCCTCGGGCGTCGTGATCGTCTTCTCCGTCGCGGCCGGCATGCCGGTGCGCGACAGCAGCGCCCGCACCTCGTCCGCCGGGGTGTGCGCCAGCAGCGCCTTGCCCACGCCCGTGGAGTGCGGCAGGACGCGCCGGCCGACCTCGGTGAACATGCGCATCGAGTGCTTGGAGGGCACCTGCGCCACGTACACGATCTCGTCGCCGTCCAAAAGCGCCATGTTCGCCGTCTCGCCGGTCTCCTCGACCAGGCGGGCGAGGTACGGGCGCGCCCAGGTGCCCAGCAGCCGGGACGCGGACTCGCCGAGCCGGATCAGCCGGGGGCCGAGCGCGTAGCGGCGGTTCGACTGCTGCCGTACGTATCCGCACGCCACCAGCGTGCGCATCAGCCGGTGGATGGTCGGCAGGGGGAGCCCGCTGCTCGCGGACAGCTCGCTGAGCCCGACCTCGCCGCCGGCGTCGGCCATGCGTTCGAGCAGATCGAAGGCGCGCTCCAGGGACTGCACGCCACCACTGGCGGCGGTCTTGGCTGCGTCGGTGGTGCTGGCGCTGGACGTCGGCACGTCGGCGGTCCTTTCGGGCAGGCAGGGCAAGTCAGCAGCCTACCGGGCGTGTGCGCGGGACACATCGCTCCCGTCGAGGCGTCCTTGCCGGTCAGGGCCCGTTTGTCCGGGTGTCTGCGGGCTTTTCGGGCCGGCCGGAGTCTGCGCCGTTGGGCGAAGCAACCCACATGACAGTGGAATCTTACTTCCACTTTGTGGAAACGTCCAAGCGTGGCGCCCGAAGCGAGTGGGTCTTGACGGGCATCCGTCGGGAGTGAAAACTCCTTCAACAGTTCGTTGAATTTCTGGCCCGCCGGAGCAGATCCGGCGGTCGCCTGCGTTCATGCATGTGAGGGGAGCTGGTTTCCGACGTGGACGGGACCGTGGATGTGAACCTGGTGCTGCGCTCGACGCGCGTCGTCACCCCGGAGGGGACGCGCGCCGCGACGGTCGCCGTCGCCGACGGGAAGATCGCGGCGGTGGGGCCGTACGACGCCGAGGTCCCGGCCGGCGCCCGCCTGGAGGACGTCGGCGACGACGCGCTGCTGCCCGGCCTCGTCGACACCCACGTCCACGTGAACGACCCCGGCCGCACCGCCTGGGAGGGCTTTTGGACCGCCACCCGCGCCGCCGCGGCCGGCGGCATCACGACCCTCCTCGACATGCCGCTCAACTCGCTCCCGCCGACGACCACCGTCGACCACCTGCGCACCAAGCAGGACGTCGCCCGGCCCAAGGCCCACGTCGACACCGGCTTCTGGGGCGGCGCGATCCCGGACAACGTCAAGGACCTGCGGCCCCTGCACGACGCCGGGGTCTTCGGCTTCAAGTGCTTCCTGTCGCCGTCGGGCGTCGAGGAGTTCCCCGAGCTCGACCAGGAGCAGCTCGCCCGCTCCATGGCCGAGATCGCCGGATTCGGCGGCCTGCTCATCGTGCACGCCGAGGACCCGCACCACCTGGCCTCGGCCCCCCAGCGCAGCGGCCCCAAGTACGCCGACTTCCTCGCCTCCCGGCCCCGCGACGCCGAGAACACCGCCGTCGAGGGCCTGATCGCCCACGCCGAGAGGCTGAACGCGCGGGTGCACGTACTGCACCTGTCCTCCAGCGACGCGCTGCCGCTGATCGCCGCCGCCAAGCGCAGGGGCGTGGCGGTCTCCGTCGAGTCCTGCCCCCACTTCCTCACCCTCACCGCGGAGGAAGTCCCCGACGGCGCCACCGAGTTCAAGTGCTGCCCGCCGATCCGGGAGGCCGCCAACCAGGACCTGCTCTGGCAGGGCCTCGCCGACGGCACCATCGACTGCATCGTCTCCGACCACTCCCCGTGCACCACCGACCTCAAGACCCCGGACTTCGCATCCGCGTGGGGCGGCATCTCCTCGCTCCAGCTGGGCCTGCCCGCCATCTGGACCGAGGCCCGCAAGCGTGGCCACACCCTCGACGACGTCGTCCGCTGGATGTCCTTCGCCCCCGCGAAGCTGGCGGGCCTGACGGAGAAGGGCGCCATCGAGGCCGGCCGCGACGCCGACTTCGCGGTCCTCGCCCCCGACGAGACGTTCACCGTCGACCCCGCCGAACTGCACCACCGCAACCAGGTGACCGCCTACGCGGGCAAGACCCTGCACGGCGTCGTCCGGTCGACGTGGCTGCGCGGCGAGCGGATCGTGGAGAACGGCAACCTGGCCGAGCCGACGGGCCGGCTGCTCGAAAGGAACAACTGAACCGTGTCTGCATCCTCCATCCCCTCCTTCACCGGTGACGCCAGCCCCTACGGCGGCGGCGACCCGTACGCCGACTACCGCACCGCGGACTTCCCGTTCACGCAGTACGCCGACCTCGCCGACCGCCGCCTCGGCGCGGGTGTGGTCGCCGCCAACGACGAGTTCTTCGCCGAGCGCGAGAACCTGCTGAAGCCCGAGGCCGCCGAGTTCGCCCCCGAGCACTTCGGCCACAAGGGCAAGATCATGGACGGCTGGGAGACCCGCCGCCGCCGCGGTGTCTCCGCCGAACAGCCCCACCCCACCGACGAGGACCACGACTGGGCGCTCGTACGCCTCGGCGCGCCCGGCGTCGTACGCGGCATCGTCGTCGACACCGCCCACTTCCGCGGCAACTACCCGCAGGCCGTGTCCGTCGAGGGCGCCTCGGTCGCCGGGTCCCCCTCGCCCGAGGAGCTGCTCTCCGGCGACGTGAAGTGGACGACGCTCGTCCCGCGCACGGCCGTCGGCGGCCACGCCGCGAACGGCTTCGCCGTCGACGCCGAGCAGCGCTTCACGCACCTGCGCGTCAAACAGCACCCCGACGGCGGCATCGCCCGCCTGCGCGTGTACGGCGAGGTCGCGCCCGACCCGCGGTGGCTGGCCGCCCTCGGCACCTTCGACCTCGTCGCGCTGGAGAACGGCGGGCAGGTCGAGGACGCGTCCGACCGCTTCTACTCCCCGGCCTCCAACACCATCCAGCCCGGCCGTTCCCGCAAGATGGACGACGGCTGGGAGACCCGCCGCCGCCGCGACAAGGGCAACGACTGGATCCGCTACCAGCTCGTGGAGCACTCCGAGATCCGCGCCGTGGAGATCGACACCGCCTACCTCAAGGGCAACAGCGCCGGCTGGGCCGCGCTGTCCGTCCGCGACGGCGAGGGCGGCGAGTGGCGCGAGGTGCTGCCGCGCACCCGCCTGCAGCCCGACACCAACCACCGCTTCGTGCTGGACACCCCGGCGGTCGGCACCCACGCCCGCATCGACATCTACCCCGACGGCGGCATCTCCCGGCTGCGCCTGTTCGGTTCGCTGACCGACCAGGGCGCGGCCCGGCTGACCGCCCGCCACCAGGAGCTCGGCGGCTGACGGGCCGCCGAGGGCGGGGAGGCAGGACACTCTCCCCGCCCCCGCGCGCGGGGCGCACCGGCCGACAGCAACGGCGCGCCCCGCACGCACGCCCGGCGGCGTTTACCGCGGCCCGGCTGGGCGGCTCACGCCCCGTGGCCGCCGTCGACGGAGAACTCGGCGCCCGTCACGTACGCCGCTCCCTCACCCGCCAGGTACGCGACCATGGAGGCGATCTCCTCCGCGGTGCCGAAGCGGCCGAGCGCCGTGTCCGCCTTCTGCGGCTCCGCGTACGGGCCGTCCGCCGGGTTCATGTCCGTGTCGACCGGCCCGGGGTGGACGATGTTGGCAGAGATGCCGCGTCCGCCCAACTCCCGTGCCATTGCCTTCGTCAGGCCGATCAGGGCCGCCTTGCTCATCGCGTACAGCGTGCCGCCGGGGCCCGGCACGCGCCGCGTCATGCAGGTACCGATCGTGATGATGCGCGAGCCGTGCCCCATCCGCGCCGCGGCGGCCTGAGACGCCAGATAGACGCCGCGGACGTTGGTGGCGAGCACCCTGTCCACGTCGGCGACGGTGATGTTCTCCAGCGGCGCGAGGAGTCCCACACCCACGTTGTTCACCAGCACGTCGAGCCCGCCGAGCGCGTCTGCGGCACGTGCCACCGCCTCGGCGGCCTCGGCCGCGTCCGCGGAGTCCGCGCGCAGCGCCACGGCCCGCCGGCCGAGCGCCTCCACCGTGCGCACGACCTCCTCGGCGGCCTCCTTCCCCGCCGTGTACGTGATCGCGACATCTGCGCCGTCGCGGGCCAGCCGCAGCGCCGTCGCCGCACCGATTCCGCGGCTTCCGCCGGTCACCAGCGCCACCTTGCCGTTCATCGAAGCCTCCGTGTGCGTTCCCGTGAATGGTTGCGGCTTCAATGACAGCGTGGCGGGTCGCCAGGCGCTGGCGGTGATCGGACGTCGTGATCGGCGCGCCGATGACTTCCGGGCGACAGTGGAGTCAGAGCTGTGACATCCCAGAAGGACCGCGCACACCGCAGCGAAAGGCGCCCATCATGGCAACGCTCAGCCTCACCCAGTTCGTCTCCCTCGACGGCGTCTACCAGGCCCCCGGCGGCCCCGACGAGGACCGCCGCGGCGGGTTCGAGCAGGGCGGCTGGTCCGTGCCGTACGGGGACGAGGACTTCGGCCGGTTCGTCAACGAGGTCTTCGGCCGGCCCACCGCCTTCCTCCTCGGCCGCCGGACGTACGAGATCTTCGCCGGCTACTGGCCCCTGCACAACGACCCCTCGGACCCGGTCGCGACGAAGCTCAACACCCTGCCGAAGTACGTCGTCTCGACCACCCTCGAAAGCGCCGACTGGTCCGGCAGCAGCATCATCCGCGGCGACGTCGTCAAGGAGGTCACCGACCTGAAGGAGCGCACCGACGGCGAGATCCAGATGCACGGCAGCGGCGCCCTCGCCCAGTCGCTCATGGCGCACGACCTCATCGACACGCTCTACCTGCTGACCTTCCCGGTCGTCCTCGGCACGGGGCTGCGCCTGTTCCCCGACGGCGCGACGCCCACCGCCTTCCGGCACGTCGACGCGAGGACCACCGGCTCCGGCATCGCCATCCACACCTACGAGCTGGCCGGCCGCCCCGAGTACGGCAGCTACGCCTGAAACGTGTAGCACCCACGAGTCTTCCCCGGGTACGGTGATCGCTCCGTGAGCGAGCCGCCGACGCCTCCGCCACGCCGGCCCGCCGGAGACGTTGGAGACCCAAGGTGTCGTCGATCGCCGTACCCGCCCCCGCGTTCGCACCACGCCGCGCATGGCTCACGGATCTGCCCGTGCTGCTCGTGGCCGTCGTCTGGGGCGCCAGCTACCTCGCGGCCAAGGGCATCACCACGACGCACACCGTCGTCGCCGTGCTGGTCCTGCGCTTCGCCCTCGTCGTGCCGGTGCTCGTGGTCGCGGGACGGCGGCGGCTGCGTGCGCTGAGCGCGGCCGGGTGGCGCGGGGCCGGACTGCTGGGACTCGTCCTGAGCGGGATCTTCCTGCTGGAGACGTACGGCGTCGTGCACACCTCCGCCACCAACGCCGGGCTCATCATCAGCCTCACCATGATCTTCACCCCGCTCGCGGAAGCGGCCGTGACCCGGCAGCGGCCCTCCCGCTCCTTCGTCGCCGCGGCCGGCGTCTCCGTCGCCGGCGTGGTGCTGCTGACCCAGGGCGGCGGCTTCACCACACCCTCGCTCGGCGACCTGCTGATGCTGCTCGCCGCTCTCGCGCGCACCGTCCACGTCCTGGCGATGGCCAGGATGACGTCTGTGCGGGGCGCGGACTCACTGTCGCTGACCACGGTCCAACTCGGCGGCGCCGTCGTGGTGTTCGCCCTGCTGGCGACCGTCCCGGGCACGGGGGCCTCGCCGTGGTCCGTGGCGGCCGGCTTCGGACCGGGGGGAGTGGGCCGGACTGCTGTTCCTGGCCGTGTTCTGCACGCTGTTCGCGTTCTTCGTGCAGATGTGGGCCGTGCGCCGCACGTCGCCGTCGCGGGTCAGCCTGCTGCTCGGCACTGAACCGCTGTGGGCGGCGGCGGCCGGCATGGCGATCGGCGGCGAACACCTGGGCACGCCCGGCCTGCTGGGCGCGGCGCTGGTCCTGACCGGCACGACATGGGGCCGTCGCGCGGCGGAACGGCGGCGGCGCGGGGCACGCGCCGACAGGCGGCCGCACGCCGGCCGGAGACGCCCGCCGGGCCTGAACAGGAGGCGGCCGTCGCCGCCGGACAGGGGCCGCTCGAACGCCGGAAACGCGTCGACGCTGTACTGAGCGTGCCGACGGTCCAGGCCCATGTGCCGCGGAATCCCACCGAGCCGGGCTCGGCAACGGTGTCCGGATCCCGCCGTTGGCCCACGACGCCGGGCCGCCGGGCCGAGGACGGGCCGCGGAAACCGCCGTAGGCTGGGCGAATGACGATCGTCGATCTCGCCGATTTCGGGGCTGACTTCACGGCGGACCCGTATCCGTACTACGCGCGGCTGCGCGAGACGGGGCCGGTCCACCAGATGCGGGCCACCGACGGCGGCCGGTTCTGGCTGATCGTGGGCCACGAGGAGGCACGGGCGGCGCTCGCCGACACGCGGCTGTCCAAGGCGCCGGCCACCGTCGGCGCGACCATGCTCGACCAACAGGTCATCGGCCCCAACCTGCTGGTGCTCGACCCGCCCGACCACACCCGGCTGCGCAAGCTCGTCGCGCGCGAGTTCACCGGCCGGCGCGTGGAGGCGCTGCGGCCGAGGATCCAGCAGATCACCGACGAACTGATCGACACAATGCTGCCCGCGGGCCGCGGCGACCTGGTCGACGCGCTCGCCTTCCCGCTGCCCATCATCGTCATCTGCGAGCTGCTCGGCATCCCGGCCGCCGACCGCGACGACTTCCGCAAGTGGTCCAACGAGATCGTCGCCCCCACCAGCGCCGAAGGCGAGTCGCACGCGGTCCACCGGCTGCGCGGCTACCTGGACGAGCTGATCGAGGTCAAGCGCTGCGCCGGGCCCGCCGACGACCTGCTCTCCGCCCTGCTGTGCACACGCGCCACGGAGGACGACCGCCTCTCCGCCGCCGAACTGCGCGCGCTCGCCTATCTGCTGCTCATCGCCGGCCACGAGACGACGGTCAACCTCATCTCCAACGGCATGCGCGCGCTGCTCACCCACCGCGACCAACTCGACGCGCTGCGGGCCGACTTCTCGCTCCTCGACGGTGCGGTGGAGGAGATGCTGCGCTACGACGGCCCGGTGGAGAACGCGACCGTCCGCTTCAGCGTCGCCCCCGTCCCGTACGGCGACACCGTCATCCCGCCCGGCGAGACGGTCCTCGTCGGACTCGCCGCCGGCGACCGGGACCCGGCCCGCTTCCCGGACCCGGACCGCTTCGACATCCGCCGCGACACCCGGGGCCATCTGGCCTTCGGCCACGGCATCCACTTCTGCCTGGGCGCGCCGCTGGCCCGGCTGGAGGCCCGGGTCGCCGTCCGCTCCCTGCTGGAGCGCTGCCCGGCGCTCGCCCTGGACGAGCCCGCCTCCGCGTACGAGTGGCTTCCCGGCCTCCTGATGCGCGGCGTCCGTCACCTGCCGGTGCGCTGGTAGTCCGGTCCCGGCCGGCCCCCGCACTCCGCAGCACCACCCGATGATGTGAGAGGAACGCCGTGACCACCGAAGCCGCCGTCGTCGATCTCGCCGCGCTCGGCGCGGATTTCACCCGCGACCCCTATCCCGTCTACGCCGCGTTACGCGAGCGGGGCCCCGTCCACCGGGTCCGGCTGCCCGAGGGGCACCAGGCCTGGCTCGTCGTCGGTTACGAGGCCGGGCGCGCCGTCCTCGCCGACAACGCCCTGTCCAAGGAGTGGCGCAACGCCGCCCCCGATCTCGGCGCCTCGCCGCTGTCGGCCGGCATCACCATGCTCAGCGCCGACGCGCCCCGGCACACGCGGCTGCGGGGGCTCGTGGCGCGCGAGTTCACCATGCGGCGCGTGGAGCAACTGGCCCCGCGCGTGCAGCGGATCACCGACGACCTGCTGGACCGCATGGGGCCCACGGGCAGCGCCGACCTCGTCGACGCGTTCTCCTTCCCGCTGCCCATCGCCGTCATCTGCGAACTGCTGGGCGTGCCCTTCCTCGACCAGGACTCCTTCCGGCGCTGGTCCAACACGGCCCTGGCCTCGACCGATCGTGCCGAGCGGGAGGCTGCGGCGGGGGAACTGACCCGGTACCTGGCCGGGCTGCTCGCCGAGAAGCGCGAGAAGCCCGGCGACGACCTCCTGAGCGCGCTCATCCACCGGGCCGACGAGGACGACGACGACCGGCTCGGCGGCGACGAGCTGATGGGCATGGCGTGGCTGCTGCTGATCGCCGGCCACGAGACGACGGTCAACCTGATCTCCAACGGTGTCCTCGCGCTGCTCACCCACCCCGACCAACTCGCCGCGCTCCGGGGCGACTTCTCGCTGATGGACGGGGCCGTGGAGGAGATGCTGCGGTACGACGGGCCCGTGGAGACCCCGACGTACCGCTTCACCGTCGAGCCGTACGAGATCGGCGGCACGGTCGTACCCGGCGGCGGACAGCTGGTCCTGGTCGCCCTCGCGGACGCCGACCGCGACCCGGCCCGCTACCCCGAGCCGGACCGCTTCGACATCCGCCGCGACACCCGGGGCCATCTGGCCTTCGGCCACGGCATCCACTACTGCCTGGGCGCGCCGCTGGCCCGGCTGGAGGCCCGCATCGCGATCCGCTCCCTGCTGGAGCGCTGCCCGCGCCTCACGCTGGACGCGCACCCGGCGGCACTCGCATGGCGCACGGGCATGCTGATCCGCGGCCCACGCTCCCTCCCGGTCCGCTGGTGACCCCGGGGGGGGGCGGCCCCCGCGTCCCCGTCGGGGCTCCGCCCCGAGCCCCGCGCCTCAATCGCCGGCGGGGCTGGTTCTTGCCGCCCCGTGCGGGAAGGGGCGGGGTGGGGGAGATCAACCCGACGGGATCTCCTCCACCCGCACCGGCCGCCTCTCCCGCCGCGACACCTCGCACGCCTCCGCCACCCGCAGCGCCGTCAGCGCCTCGCGCCCGTCGCACGCGTTCTCCGTCTCGCCCTGCACCAGGCGGACGAACGCGTCCAGCTCCGCCTCGTACGCCGGGGCGAACCGCTCCAGGAAGCCCGGCCAGGGGTTCTCCACCGGCGGCAGGCCCTTCGGCTCCGTCGAGCTGATCGGCGTACGGTCGTCCAGCCCGACCGCGACCTGGTCGAGTTCCCCGGCCAGCTCCATCCGGACGTCGTACCCCGCCCCGTTGCAGCGCGTCGCGGTCGCCGTCGCCAGCGTCCCGTCGTCCAGCGTGAGCAGCGCCGCCGCGGTGTCCACGTCGCCCGCCTCGCGGAACATCGAGGGCCCCGCGTCCGAGCCGGCCGCGTACACCTCGACGATCTCGCGGCCCGTAACCCAGCGCAGGATGTCGAAGTCGTGGACGAGGCAGTCGCGGTACAGCCCGCCGGACAGCGGCAGGTACGCGGCAGGCGGCGGCGCCGGGTCGGAGGTGATGGCCCGTACGGTGTGCAGCCGGCCGAGCCGGCCCGAGCGCACCAGCTCCCGGGCCGCCGTGTACCCCGCGTCGAAGCGGCGCATGAAGCCGAGCTGCAGCTCCGTGCCCGCCTCCTCCACCGCGCGCAGCGCCCCGAGCGTCCCCGGCAGGTCCAGGGCGATCGGCTTCTCGCAGAAGGCGGGCAGCCCGGCATGTGCCGCGCGGGCGATCAGGTCGGCGTGCGCGGCGGTGGCCGACGCGATCACCACCGCGTCCACGCCCCAGGCGAAGACCTCGTCGGCGCTGGGCGCCGCGGTGGCGCCGCAACGGTCCGCCGTCTCCACGGCACGCGCCGCGTCCGTGTCCGCCACGACGAGCGAGCCCACCTCGCGATGGCGGCTCAGCACCCCTGCGTGGAAGCTGCCGATACGTCCCGTGCCGATCAGTCCGATGCGCATGGCCCAAAAATGGAGGCGGCACCGCCGCCTGTCAAGACTTTGTCCTGACAATCGAACCTCACGACTTCCCGTCAACATGGCGTGCGACTACGCTCGCCCACGTGCCCAAGCAGCCCAGTCACGAGCCGGAACCGCCGCTCTCGCTCGCGTTGAGCGTGGACCGCACCAGCCCGGTCCCGCTCTACTTCCAGCTCGCCCAGCAGCTGGAGGCCGCGATCGAGAGGGGCGCTCTGACCCCCGGCACCCTGCTCGGCAACGAGATCGAGCTCGCCGGCCGGCTCGGCCTGTCCCGGCCCACCGTCCGGCAGGCCATCCAGTCCCTGGTCGACAAGGGCCTGCTGGTGCGCCGCCGCGGTGTGGGTACGCAGGTCGTGCACAGCCGGGTCAGGCGCCCGCTGGAGCTCAGCAGCCTCTACGACGACCTGGAGGCGGCCGGCCAGCGGCCGGCCACGGAGGTGCTGACGAACGTCGTCGAGCCCGCGAGCGCCGAGGTCGCGGCCGCGCTCGGCGTCGCCGAGGGCAGCGAGGTCCGGTTCGTCGAGCGGCTGCGCTACGCCCACGGAGAGCCGATGGCCCGGCTGCGCAATCACCTGCCCGCCGGGCTGCTGGACTGCGACACGGCCGAACTGGAGTCCACCGGTCTGTACCGGCTGATGCGCGCGGCCGGCATCACCCTGCACAGCGCCCGTCAGTCGGTGGGCGCCCGTGCGGCCGGCGCGCAGGAGGCGGAGCTGCTGGGCGAGGAGGCGGGGGCGCCGCTGCTCACGATGGAGCGCACCACGTTCGACGACACGGGCCGTGCCGTCGAGTTCGGCTCGCACGTCTACCGGGCCTCGCGATACGCCTTCGAGTTCCAGCTGATGGTCCGTTCCTAGGGGTGTCCGGCGCGCCGCGCCCTCACGTAAGGAAGCCGCGCCCTCGCGTAAGAATGTTCGGACAAACTCTTGACGGGCTCGCGGGCCACCGTAGAAACTCACCCAGCCGCAACCCGGCGGCCGGGTAAGGAGGCGGACCCCACGATGCGCAGTACCCGCACGGCAGCAGCCCTGCTCGCCGCGAGCGCCCTGGTCGTCGTCGCCGGATGCAGCAGTTCCGGCGGCAAGGGGGGCAACGAGACGCCCTCCGCCGAGGGAGGCGGCGAGGCCGCGAAGACCCCGCGCATGAAGATCGCCATGGTGACCCACTCGGGCCAGGGCGACACCTTCTGGGACATCGTCCAGAGCGGCGCGAAGGTCGCGGCCCGCAAGGACAACGTCCAGTTCCTCTACGCCGCGAACCCCGAGGGCAGGGAGCAGGCCCAGCTGGTCCAGACGTACATCGACCAGAAGGTCGACGGCATAGTCGTCACCCTCGCCAAACCCGAGGCGATGAGCGATGCCGTCAGGAAGGCCGTCGCCGCCGGCATCCCCGTGGTCACCATCAACTCCGGCGCCGAGTTCTCCCGGGACCTCGGGGCGCTCAGCCACATCGGCCAGGACGAGTCGGTCGCCGGCGAGGCCGTCGGCGAGGAGCTCAACAAGCGGGGCCGGAAGAAGGCGCTCTGCGTCATCCACGAACAGGGCAACGTCTCGCTCGAAGCGCGCTGCGCCGGTGTGAAGAAGACGTTCGAGGGCACGGTCGAGAACCTCAACGTCGAGGGCACCAACATGCCCGCCACCACCTCGTCCATCGAGGCGAAGCTGCAGAGCGCGAAGGACATCGACGCCGTCGTCACCCTCGGCGCGCCCTTCGCCGCCGCCTCGGTGAAGGCCAAGGACGGCGCGGGGTCCGACGCGGAGATCAACACGTTCGACCTCAACGCCGACGTGGTGAAGGCCCTCAAGGCCGAGGAGATCGCCTTCGCCGTCGACCAGCAGCCCTACCTCCAGGGCTACCTCGCCGTCGACGAGCTGTGGCTCAACAAGGTCAACCGCAACGTCATCGGCGGCGGCAAGCCCGTCCTGACCGGTCCCGCACTCGTCACCGAGAAGGACGTCCCGGCGCTGGAGAAGCTCACCGCAGCCGGCACCCGATGACGCCTCCGCAGGTGGCCCGTCCGTACCCGATGCCGACCCGGCGACCAGGCGTGACACATACTTGGGCGGCCGGGTCGGGTCGTTTCGGCCCCCGGCGGCACAGGGCGGCACAGCGAGTACGGCAAGAAGGGCACGGCGTCGTGGCACGGGCAAGGACAGGGGTACGCGCGCTGGGCGCGATGCTGGCAGCGGTACTCGGAGCGAGTCTGGCCGGGTGCAGCAGCACCGGCGGCAAGCGCGCCGAGGACGCCCGCAAGGCCGCGCAGAACGCCCGTGGCCAGGCCGCGGTCACGACCCCGCGCTGGACCTTCGCCATGGTCACCCACTCGGGCGACGGCGACACGTTCTGGGACATCGTCCAGAACGGAGCCAGGGAAGCGGCGGCCAAGGACAACATCAACTTGCTCTACGCCCACAGCGACGAGGGCCAGCAGCAGGCTCAGCTCGTCGACTCGTACATCTCCAAGAAGGTCGACGCACTGATCGTCACCCTCGCCAAGCCCGATGCCATGAAGGGCGCCGTCGCCAAGGCCCGCAAGGCCGGCATCCCCGTGATCACGGTCAACTCCGGATCCGAGCAGTCCAAGGCGTTCGGCGCCCTGACCCACATCGGCCAGGACGAGTCCATCGCCGGCGAGGCGGTCGGCGAGGAACTCGACGCGCGCGGGAGGAAGAAGGCGCTGTGCGTCCTGCACGAGCAGGGCAACGTCGGCCACGAGCAGCGCTGCGCCGGTGCTGAGAAGACCTTCGGCGGCCGGATGCAGAACCTGTACGTCGACGGCACCAACATGCCCGACGTCCAGGCGTCCATCGAGGCCAAGCTGCAGGCCGACCGGTCCATCGACGCGGTCGTCACCCTCGGCGCCCCGTTCGCCGACGCCGCCGTCCAGGCGAAGAAGAGCGCCGGGTCCGAGGCCGAGATCGACACCTTCGACCTCAACTCCAAGGTCGCGGCCGGGCTGAGGGACGGCAGCCTCGGCTTCGCGGTGGACCAGCAGCCCTACCTCCAGGGCTACGAGGCCGTCGACCTGCTGTGGTTGTACAAGTACAACGCCGACGTCCTCGGCGGCGGCCGGCCCGTGCTGACCGGGCCGCAGATCATCACCGAGAAGGACGCCGCCGAGCTCGCGGAATACACGGATCGGGGGACCCGATGAGCGCGACCGCACCACCCGCCACACCCGGCAGGGCGCCGGAGGGGACCGACGAACGGCTGCTGCGCACCTCCCCGCTGCGCCGGCTGATGGGCCGGCCGGAGCTGGGCTCGGTCGTCGGCGCCGTCGCCGTCTTCGTCTTCTTCTCCGTCTTCGCCGACTCCTTCCTGAAGGCGTCCAGCTTCTCCACCGTCCTGTACGCGGCGTCGACGATCGGCATCATGGCCGTGCCCGTCGCGCTGCTGATGATCGGCGGCGAGTTCGACCTGTCGGCCGGCGTCCTGGTCACCACCTCGGCACTGGTCTCCTCGATGGTCAGCTACCAGATGACCGCCAACGTCTGGGTGGGCGTGGGCGTCTCGCTGCTCGTCACGCTCGCCGTCGGGGCCTTCAACGGCTTCATGCTGACCCGGACGAAACTGCCGAGCTTCATCATCACGCTCGGTACGTTCCTGATGCTCACCGGTCTCAACCTGGGCTTCACCAAGCTGATCAGCGGCACCGTCTCGACGAAGACGATCGGCGACATGGAGGGCTTCGACTCCGCCAGGAAGCTGTTCGCCTCCGAGCTCACCCTCGGCGACGTGACGCTCAAGGTCACCATCCTGTGGTGGTTCGTCCTGGTCGCCCTCGCCACCTGGATCCTGCTGCGCACCCGCTTCGGCAACTGGATCTTCGCCGTGGGCGGCGGTGCGGACGCGGCCCGCGCGGTCGGCGTCCCGGTGAACCGGACGAAGATCGGGCTGTACATGGGCGTCGCCTTCGCCGCCTGGGTCTCGGGCCAGCACCTGTTGTTCTCGTTCGACGTGGTGCAGTCCGGCGAAGGCGTGGGCAACGAACTGACGTACATCATCGCGGCCGTCATCGGCGGCTGTCTGATCACCGGCGGCTACGGCTCCGCGGTGGGCTCCGCGGTCGGCGCGTTCATCTTCGGCATGACGAGCAAGGGCATCGTCTACGCCGAGTGGAACCCGGACTGGTTCAAGTTCTTCCTCGGAGCGATGCTCCTTCTCGCGACCCTGCTCAACGCATGGGTGCGCAGGCGTGCGGAGGCGACCTCATGAGCGCTCTGGTGGAGCTCGACGGCATCAGCAAGTACTACGGCAACATCCGCGCCCTCGAAGGCGTCTCGCTGGAGGTCCACGCGGGTGAGATCACCTGCGTCCTCGGTGACAACGGCGCGGGCAAGTCCACCCTCATCAAGGTCGTCGCCGGGCTGCACCGGCACGACGCGGGCACCTTCTCGATCGAGGGCGAGACCACCGAGCTGAGCTCGCCGCGCGAAGCGCTCGACCGCGGGATCGCCACCGTCTACCAGGACTTGGCCGTCGTCCCGCTGATGCCGGTGTGGCGCAACTTCTTCCTCGGCTCCGAACCGACGAAGGGCACGGGGCCGTGCAAACGCCTCGACGTGCGGACGATGCGCGAGACGACCCGGTCGGAGCTGCTGCGCATGGGCATCGACCTGCGGGACGTGGACCAGCCGATCGGCACGCTGTCCGGCGGCGAGCGCCAGTGCGTGGCGATCGCCCGCGCCGTCTACTTCGGCGCCAAGGTGCTGGTGCTGGACGAGCCGACCGCCGCGCTCGGTGTGAAGCAGTCCGGTGTGGTGCTCAAGTACGTGGCCGCCGCACGCGACGCGGGCCTCGGCGTGGTGCTGATCACCCACAACCCGCACCACGCCTATCTGGTCGGTGACCGTTTCGTCCTGCTCAAGCGCGGCGTCATGGCGGCGAGCCACACCAAGGACTCGGTCACGCTCGACGAGCTCACCCGCCAGATGGCCGGGGGCAGCGAGCTGGAGGACCTGCGCCACGAGCTGGAGCGCGCACCCGCCCCGACGCACCTGGGCGGCCACGACGTCAAGGAGCGGCCCGCCGCCGACCAGGGCCGCTCCCGGCGGACGGGCCGGGAGGGGCACTAAGTCCTCTCTTTTGGATCAGGCCGGATCAGTGAGCGGGGTCTGGTGCCGTGCATCGCAAGGCGGAGGAAGGAGTCCACGCGGAGCGTCGGCGACTGACGACAACGCAGCGAGGTGCGGTGCCAGGGCGCGCGAGCCCGGCAAGATCCGAAAGAGAGGGCTTAGCATCGAGGGCGGCGGGCGCCGCCCGCCCCGGGACCGGGTCCGGGTCCGGACCGCCACGACGAACCGCAGGGACGACTTGAGCACGTACCGCGACTTCACGCAGCGAGGCGCCGCACGCGGCACCGTCCTCAAGACCGTCGGGCCGCGCGAGCGGCGCTCCCACCTCAGCGCACCCCGCGTGCCGACGGTCGGCATCGACATCGGCGGCACCAAGGTGATGGCCGGCGTCGTCGACGCCGACGGCGTCATCCTGGAGAAGGTCCGCACCGAGACCCCGGACAAGTCCAAGAGCCCCAAGGTGGTCGAGGACACGATCTGCGAACTGGTCCTCGACCTCTCCGACCGCCACGACGTCCACGCGGTCGGCATCGGCGCCGCAGGCTGGGTCGACGCCGACCGCTCCAAGGTGCTGTTCGCCCCTCATCTTGCCTGGCGCAACGAGCCCCTGCGTGACGCGCTGTCCGCCCGCCTCGCCGTCCCCGTCCTCGTCGACAACGACGCCAACACTGCCGCCTGGGCCGAGTGGCGCTTCGGTGCGGGCCGCGGCGAGGACCACCTCGTCATGATCACCCTCGGCACCGGCATCGGCGGCGCCATCCTGGAGAACGGTCAGGTCAAGCGCGGCAAGTACGGGGTCGCCGGTGAGTTCGGCCACATGCAGGTCGTGCCGGGCGGCCACCGCTGCCCGTGCGGCAACCGCGGCTGCTGGGAGCAGTACAGCTCCGGCAACGCGCTGGTGCGCGAGGCCAGGGAACTCGCCGCGGCCGACTCCCCGGTGGCGTACAACATCATCGACCGGGTCGGCGGCAGCATCCGGGACATCACCGGGCCGCTGATCACCGAACTGGCCCGCGAGGGCGACGCCATGTGCGTCGAACTGCTCCAGGACATCGGCCAGTGGCTCGGCGTCGGCATCGCCAATCTCGCCGCCGCCCTCGACCCCTCCTGCTTCGTCATCGGCGGGGGCGTCAGCGCCGCCGACGACCTGCTCATCGGCCCCGCGCGCGACGCCTTCCGGCGCCACCTCACGGGCCGCGGCTACCGGCCCGAGGCGCGCATCGCCAAGGCCCAGCTCGGGCCCGAGGCGGGTATGGTCGGTGCGGCCGACCTGGCTCGCCTGGTCGCGCGCCGCTTCCGCCGGGCGAACCGACGCCGGGTGGAGCGTCACGAACGATACGAGCGCTACGCGCAGGCCCTGCGCAGCCCGAGCTCCGTCCGTCCCACCCAGGAACCGCCGTCATGACCTCCACGCTGACCCGACAGACCGTTCCGCCCGCCCCCGAGGGCAGGCGGCACATGCTGGTGCGCCGCTGGCTGACCGCGATCACCATCGTGCTGCTCGTCGGCATCCCGGCCGGCTACCTCGTGATCTCCGCCGAACAGAGCCGCGCCAGCGGCCGGGACAAGGCGGCCGAGTCGTCGGCCACCGGCCTGCGCGACAAGTGGCCCTCGCTGATGAAGCGCCGCATCTTCGAGGTGCCGATCCCGGCGGGCTCCTGGCGGGTCGGCTACTACGAGACGAGCAACTGGAAGACCAGTCGGCTGTACGTGCAGTTCCGCACCACCCCGAACGGGCTCGACACGTTCCTGAAGGGCGTCGGCACCAGCCGGGACGCCCTCCAGGACGGCAAGGTCACCATCAGCGACCGCGACAGCGAGGTCGCCGGCTGGAACTTCGGGCTCGCGGGCCGGGCGTGGGCGGGCACGACGCACACCAACAAGGACCCGCGCCCCACGCAGGACATCACCGTCGACCTCACGGAACCGGCCAAGCCGTGGGTGTACGTCGTGTCCACCGCGACACCGTAGGGGCCACCGGCACCGGCTCCCGAACTCCCGGCGTGCACCCGTGTTCAGGGCCGCGCGCGGGTGCGGCCGTGGTCGTCGGCGTACGCGGCGAACACCTCCGCCGGTGTTCCGTCCGTATGGAGGAAGCGCTGGTCCAGGACGGCCGCGAGGTCCTGCAGCGCACCGGCGAGCAGGTCACCGGCCAGGCGCACCTCCGGCCGCCGCACCGCCTGGCCACGCTCGGCGAGAGCGGAGGCGTAGCCGACCATGACGGCCAGCGAGGAGTGGTCATCCCCGTCGTGGAAGTAGTACGCCTCGGCGTACTGGGTGAAGTCCATGCGGACGCGTACGACATCGGTGGCCAGGCTGTCCAGCAGCAGTGCACCCGCGGTGCAGTCGATCTGCTGCGGGGTCGGGTCCGCGTCGCGCAACAGCGCCAGCCGGATGGCGAGGACTCTCCTGCGGGTCAGCGCCGGGTAGATCTGAAGTACCCAGGAGACGGTGGCCGTCAGGAGGGCGAAGCCGACGAGGGCCTCCAACGGCGAGACCACGCGCAGCCAGCCCTCCCCGGGCGCGATGTCGCCCAGCCCCAGGGTGGCCACCGTGACCAGCGACAGGTACACGGAGTCGAGCAGGGCCGGCTCCTGGGCCGCCTTGGAACCGGGGGAGAAGGTGAACGCCCCCGGCATGTGCGGCCAGTAGATGACGGCCCAGCCGAGGACGATGATCCCGGCCCACATGCCGACCACCGTCACCATGGCCAGCGGCCCGACGAGTCCGACCACCCGCCTACGGGCCCGCAGGCGCCGGGCCAGTCGCCACAGCGCCGTCATCACGTGGCGACTCAGCCCGCCGTGGCGCGTGGGGTGCCAGAGCGTGTGGAACAGGTCCCGCAGAGTGACCATGACCAGCCCGGCGCCGACCAGCGAGACCAACCACCTCATGCACGTCTCCCACGGCTCTCTTCGCTGAAGCGGGACTCCCGGCTTCGGAGCCTAGGCCGACGAGAACACCGGGAGGCGCCGAATCGCCGCGCTCCCGGTGCTGCCGATTTGCGACGATGGTGGAGGGGAGACGAGAGGTGTGCGATGCCTGAGACCCCGCACATCGTCAGCGATGTGATGACCCGGACGGTCGTGGCGGTGGGACGCGATGCGCCCTTCAAGGAGATCGTCCGGACCATGGAGCAGTGGAAGGTCAGCGCCATGCCGGTCCTGGAGGGGGATGGACGTGTCATCGGTGTCGTGTCCGAGGCCGACCTGCTGCCCAAGGAGGAGTTCCGCGGCAGCGAACCGAGCCTCTTCGAGCAGAGCCGACGCCTGTCCGACGTCGCCAAGGCCGGTGCGGTGACGGCCGAGGATCTGATGAGCGCCCCCGCGATCACGGTCCACGCCGACGCCACCCTGGCCCAGGCGGCCCGGATCATGGCCGTCCGGCGCGTCAAACGGCTTCCCGTGATCGACGACGTGGGCATGCTCCAGGGCATCGTCAGCCGTGCCGACCTGCTGAAGGTCTTCCTGCGGTCGGACGAGGAGATCGCGGAGGAGGTCCGCCGCACCGTGGTGTCCCCCCTCTTCCCGGCCGCCGGTCACGCCCTCCAGGTGGACGTGCACGAGGGAGTCGTCACCCTCCGCGGGCACGTCGGCGACACCTCGCTCATCCCGGTCGCCGTGCGCCTGGTCCACGCGGTGGAGGGCGTCGTCGACGTCGAGCCCCTGCTCACCGGCCGGCCCGCCGGCCAGGACGGGCCCGAGACGGCTCAGTGACCCCGTGGGCACGACGGGCCGACGACCTCGGTCACGCCTTTTGAGGTACCACGGCGACCGGGCAGGACGCGTGGTGCAGGACGGTGTGGCCGACCCTGCCCAGCTGCAGGCCGAAGTGGCTGTGCCGGCGTCGCGCCCCGACGATCAGCAGATCGGCTGCCGCCGACCGCGCGACCAGGACCTTGCGCGCGGTCCCTTCGACAGGGTCTCGCCTCACCCGGACGCCCGGATGGTCCCTCGCGGCTGCCTTGACGGCCTCCTCCAGCAGGGCCGTTGCCCGGTCCTCGTGGTAGTGGGCGGGGTCTCCCACCAGCAGCGGGTGATCCGTGGTCTCGTGGGACGGTCGGCGCCATGCGCGCACCAGGTCCAGGGTGCAGCCCCTCACCTCCGCCTCGCGGAAGGCGAACCGGACCGCCGCGGAATCGATGTCCGCATCCCCGACGCCGAGCATGATTCGCTCGTGCGTGCCCGCCAGTCCCGCCTTGTCACCACGCACCACGATGACCGGGCAGTGGGCCCTGGCGGCCACGGACAGACTGACCGATCCCAGGAGGAGTCCGGCGATGTCGCCACGGCCTCGGGAGCCGGTGACCAGTGCGAAGGCGAAGTGCCCCTCTCTCAGCAGAGCGCCCACGGTGTCCTCCGGCAGGACGTCGGTGACGACCTTGACGGCCGGAGTGCGGTGCCTGACGCGCTCGGCCGCGGTGCCCACGATGTTCTCGGCGATCACTTGCTCGTCGGGCCGGCCGGGGCCGGTCGCGAGAGCGGCGCCTTCGTAGCGCTGCCACTGGGACGCGTACACCAGCCGTAGCGGCACGTCATGGCGGAGCGCCTCGTCCGCAGCCCAGTCGGTTGCCCGGAGGCTGGATTCGGAACCGTCCACACCTACCACCAGAGGCGACTCCATCGTCCCCATCTCCTCCGACCAAGGGGCCATACGGGTTCGTTCTCACTGTCACACGCGGCAGGGGCCGACCCCAAGGCCGGTCGGTCCCACGCGTACCCGTCCGGCCCGGGCCCCTCGCTCCTGGGCGGCTCATCCGGGGGTCCGGCAAGCCCGGACAGGGGATCGCTCCTAGATTGGAAAAGGCAGGCAGTAACGCCCGCGGCCACGGAGAGAGCGTGATGACAGCGGACATCGATTTCACGGCCTTCTTCGACGCCACACCAAGCTTCTACCTGGTGCTGGACACGGGCCTGGTGATCCGCTACGTCAACACGGCATACCTGGCGGCGACCGGGCGGACCCGGGACGAGCTGATCGGGAAGTACTTCTTCGAAGCCCTGCCGGAAAGCCCCGGCATGCCCGACGACGCGCAACGGAACCTCGAGGCGTCGCTGCGCCGGGTCCTGGACACCGGGAAGGCGGACACCCTGGTGCTGCAGCGCTACGACATCCCCGCCCCGGACCAGGCGGGCGGGTTCGAGGAGCGATGGTGGGTCCGAGATCCACACCCCGCTGCCGGCGCCGGACGGCACAGTGAAGTGGATCGTCCAGCGCGCCGAGGACGTCACCGCTTTCCTCCGCTCGCGCCGCGCACGCGAGCTCACCGAGGAGTTCACCGAACGGGACAAGGGCATGGCCGCCGAGCTGTACGCGCGGACCCGCGAGCTGCACCGGCTGAACGAGGAACTGCGGCAGGCCCACTCCCGCGAACGGCAGGTCGCCGTCACCCTGCAGGAAGCCATGCTGTCCGTCCCCGACCCGGACCGGCATCACCACGACATCGCCGTGCGCTACCTGCCGGCGGCCACCTCGCTGAACGTGTGCGGCGACTGGTACGACGTCGTCGACCTGCCACCCGACCGCTACGCCGCGGCGGTCGGCGACGTCGTCGGCCACGGCCTGCACGCCGCGGCCGTCATGGGCATGCTGCGCAGCGCCTTGAGCGCGGTGATCCGTACCACCCCCAGTCCTGCCCAGGCCCTGCAGGTTCTCGGTCTGTACGCCCGCTCCCTGGACGGCGCGACGGCCGCGACCGCGGTCAAGGTACTCATCGACACCCGCAGCAGGCTGATCATCTACAGCAGCGCCGGGCATCCACCGCCTGTCCTCCTCCACCCCGACGGGAGGTGCGAGCTGCTGGACCAGGCGACCGATCCGCCACTCGGCACGCGCGAGCACCACGTCCCCCGCCCTCAGGCCGGCCTGTCCTACACCCCGGGGGACACCCTCGTGCTGTACACCGACGGCAGCATCGAGCGCCGCGGCCAGGACATCGACGCCGGCCTGGCCCGCCTGACCACGGCCCTGGCCCAGGACAGCACCCTCGCCCCCGACCAGCTCGCCGACGCACTGCTGGCCCGGCTCGGCGTTGCCAGTGGTGCCTCTGACGACATCGCGCTCATCGTCATGCGCCTCTGACTGGCGTCGTTCACCGTCCGGCCGGGAAAACAAGCGACATTTCGACACAAAGAGTAAAGTAAGCCTAACCTAACTGGAGGTGCTTGGGGCAGCGAGGAGTGACCACATGCGTACCAGTCGTCCGAGAGCCGTCGCCGCGCCCGCCGTCGCCGGTCTGCTGATGCTCGGCCTTGCGGCCTGTGGTGGCGAGAGCCACGGAGCGCAGTCGGCCGCGCAGCCTTCCGACAAGAGGATCACCGTGTACAGCGGGCGGAGCGAGTCCCTGGTCAAGCCGGTGCTGGACGATTTCCAGGAGGCCAGCGGCATCACGGTCGAGGTGCGCTACGGGGACACGGCGGCCATGGCGGCGCAGTTGCAGGAGGAGGGCGGTCGGACGCCGGCGGACGTGTTCCTCGCGCAGGATGCCGGTGCCCTGGGTGCGGTCGCAGGGCAGGATCTGTTCGCCAGGCTGCCGGACGCGGTGCTGGACAAGGTGCCGAGCGCCTACCGGGACGAGGACGGGCAGTGGGTCGGCGTGACCGGCCGTTCACGCACCATGGTCTACAACGAGGACCAGGTGGCCAGGGAGGACCTGCCGGAGTCGGTGTTCGAGGCGACCGAGCCGCAGTGGAAGGGCAAGGTGGGCATCGCGCCGACCAACGGCTCCTTCCAGGCGTTCGTCACCGCGATGCGGGTCGAGCACGGCGACGAGCGGACCCAGGACTTCCTGAACGGGCTGAAGGCCAACGACGCACAGATCAGAGAGGGCAACGCGCCCATCGTCGCCGACGTCGACCAGGGGCGGCTCGCCACGGGGCTGGTCAACCACTACTACGTGTACGAACTGGCCAAGGAGGAAGGCACATCCGCCGACGCGCTCAAGGCGAAGAACCACTTCTTCCCGAACGGCGACATCGGCGCCCTGGTCAACGTCTCCGGCGTCGGCGTGCTCAAGGGGGCCGGTGACGATCCCGACGCCCGTGCCTTCGTCGACCACCTGTTCGGCAGGCAGGCACAGACCTACTTCGCCGAGGAGACGTACGAGTACCCGTTGGTGGCCGGTGTGGCCACCGCGCCCGGACTGCCGAAGCTGTCCTCGCTCAACGCCCCGGACATCGACCTGAACGACCTGGACGACCTGCGGACCACGGTCCGGATGATCAGGGAATCGGGGCTGGCCTGACCATGGCGTCGGCGGCCGCCGTGCGCCGCCGGGCACGCCGACTGGTGCCGCGCCCGGCGCTGGCGGCTGCCGCGGTGGCCGGGGTCGGTGTGGCGCTGATCCCGCTGGCCTATCTGGCGGTACGGGTCGGTGACGCCGGCTGGGAACGCATCAGCGAGGAACTGTTCACGGCGCGGACCGGGGAACTCGCGGCTCGGAGCCTGGCGCTGGCCGGGGTGGTGACGGCGGCGTGCACGGTGCTCGGTGTGGCCGCGGCGTTCCTCGTCACGCGCAGCGACCTGCCGGCGCGCCGGCTGTTCGGGGTGCTCGTCGCCCTGCCGCTGGCGGTGCCCAGTTATGTGGCGGCCTTCGCCTGGGTCTCCACGGTGGAGGGGTTCGCGGGATTCTGGGCGGCCGCGCTGGTCCTGACGCTGGTGTCGTACCCGTACGTCTTCCTCCCCGTCGCCGCCGCGCTGACGAGCGCCGACCCGGCACAGGAGGAGGTGGCCCGGTCGCTGGGGAGCGGCCCGTGGCGCACTTTCCTCACGGTGACGCTGCGTCAGGTGCGGCCCGCGGTGGGAGCGGGGGCGCTCCTCGTCGCGCTCTATGTGCTCTCCGACTTCGGCGCGGTCTCCGTCCTGCGGGTGGACGTCTTCACCCGGGCCGTCTTCACCTCCATCAGCCTCGGGTTCGACCGCACCGGAGCACTCGTACTCGCCACCGTGCTGGTGGTGCTCACCGTCCTCATCGTCTCGGGCGAGCAGCTGACACGGCGGCAGGCCGCCCGGTACGCACGCCTCGGCGGGGCGGGCCGCCCACCGGTCCGGCAGCACCTGGGGCGCCTGCGGTGGCTTGCCGTGTCCGCTCTCGCCGGCACGGGGGCGGCGGCGCTCGGCGTCCCGGCCGCGAGTCTCGCGCGATGGTTCGGCGAAGGTGTCTCCCGGCCCGGGGCACTGACCGGGCTGGCCGCGGCGGCGGGGCACTCGCTCACCGTCTCCGCCGCCGGGGCCGGACTGACCATGCTGCTCGCCCTGCCGCTGGGACTGCTGAACGCCCGCGCGCCCAACCTGTTCGCCGTGGTCCTGGACCGCCTGGCCTACGTGTCGCACGCGCTGCCCGGCCTGGTCATCGGGCTCTCGCTGGTGTTCTTCGGGATCAACGTGGCCTACCCGCTCTACCAGAGCGTGTGGCTGCTCGCGCTGGCCTACGCGGCGCTGTTCCTCCCGCTGGCCGTCGCGGCGGTCGGCACCGCCGCGCTGCAGGCCCCGCCGGCGCTGGAGGAGGTGGCCCGCTCGCTCGGCCGCCGCAGATCCTCCGTACTGCGCACGGTGACCGTGCCGATGACCGCGCCCGGTATCGGCGCCGGAGCAGTCCTGGTCTTCCTCACCTGCATGAAGGAGCTGCCCGCCACCCTGCTGCTGCGCCCGACCGGAATGAACACACTCGCCACCGAGCTGTGGACCCGTACATCGGTCTCCGCCTACGCGGCCGCCGCACCCTACGCCGCGCTGCTGGTGCTGCTGGCCGCGGGACCGACCTGGTGGCTGTCGGCCCGCACCGGCGTCCTCACGCAGGGAGTCCAGGGAGGAGGAGCCTGACATGGCCGAACTGCGCGTCACCGCGGTGCACAAGTCCTTCGGCCCGGTGCGGGCGCTGCGCGGGGTGGACCTCACGGTCCGCTCGGGAACGTTGATGGCGGTGCTCGGGCCCTCCGGCAGCGGCAAGACCACGCTGCTGCGCTGCATCGCCGGATTCGAGGGCGTGGACGCCGGGGAGGTCCGCCTCGACGGCCGGCGGATCGCCGCCCCCGGCCGCACCGTGCCGCCGGAACGGCGGCGGATCGCGGTGGTCCCGCAGGAAGGCGCACTCTTCCCGCACCTCCCGGTGCGCGGGAACGTCGCCTACGGACTCGACCGGCACACCCGACGGGCCGGACGGATCGAATCCGTGCTGGCGCTGGTGGGCCTCGCCGGCTTCGAGAACCGGATGCCGCACCACCTCTCCGGCGGCCAGCAGCAACGCGTCGCCGTCGCCCGGGCGCTCGCCCCGCACCCGCCGGCCGTCCTGCTCGACGAACCGTTCAGCGCCCTGGACGCCGCCCTGCGCGCCGAGGTGCGCCAGGACGTACGCGGCGCCCTGCGCACCGACGGCGCCACCGCCGTCCTCGTCACCCACGACCAGGCCGAGGCCCTGTCGATCGCGGACGAGGTCGCCGTCATGCACGACGGCCGGATCGTGCAGAGCGGACCGCCGGACCTCGTCTACCACGCCCCCGCCACCCCCTGGGTGGCCGACATCGTCGGCGAAGCCGTCTGGCTGCCCGCCGAGTTGACCGGCGACCGGGCCCGAACCCCGCTCGGCCCCGTGCCGGTTGTCACGGCGGACGGCCGTCCGCCGTCCGCCCCCGGACGGGTCCTGCTGCGCCCCGAACAGATCGAGGTCGTCCCGGCGGCCACGGCAGTGATCACCGCGACGGTCGTACGCCGGGACTTCCAGGGCCACGACGCCCTGCTCGCCCTGCGCCTGACGGACGGCACCCCGGTGGTCGCCCGGATCTTCGACCCGCCCTCCGTCCCCCACGCCATAGGCGGCGAGGTCGGCCTGCGCGTGCGCGGCGCCGCCCGGGCCTTTCCCGCGCCGCCCGGGGCCGGGGCACCCTAGCTGGTTGTCCTTTCGAACCTCTTGGTTGTACTGTCGAACCATGAGGGATCGCAGGACCGACGACCCGGCCGTTCTGCAGGAGGCACTGGCAGGTTTTGTCCGTGCCTTCAGGCTGCACCAGCCGGAAACCACCCCCTGCGGCCAGCAGATCTCTGTCTCCGAGGCACACGCCCTGGGTGAGTTGGCGCAGGAGGGCGAACTGCGGCAGGTGGAGCTGACGCGCCGGCTGCGACTGCAGAAGAGCACCGTGAGCCGCCTGGTCACCCAGCTGTCCGCCCGTGGCTGGGTGGAACGCGCCCCGGCCCCTGACGACGGACGCGGTGTCGTCCTGCGGCTCACCCCGTCGGGACGTCGAGCCGCGCAGAACCTTGCTCAAGCACGACGGGATCGCTTCTCCCGGCTGCTCGAAGCGATCCCGGCCCACGAAAGAGAAGGCGTACTCCACGCCCTCGACGTGATGGTGGAGGCACTGGATGAATAGCAGCAAGCGCCGGGTCCTGGTGGCGGGCGCGGGCGTGATGATCGCCGGCGCGGTGACGGCTGTCGCCCTGGCGGTCGGCGGCTCCCAGCAGGGTGCGGGCGAAGGCCGGATCGATCGGCAGGCGCTGGTGGCCGAGCGGGGCAGAACCGTGATGCCCTTCGACCTTGAGCAGACCACCCACCGCTTCACCCCCACGGCAACGGGGGGCATCCAGGATGTCGTGGCCGACCAGCGCGGCGACACCGAGCAGATCGACCTGATACGCGCTCACCTGCACAAGGAAGCCGAGGCGTTCAGCCGGGGGGACTTCGCCGACCCCGCCCGGATCCACGGCGCCGACATGCCCGGCCTCGCCCAGCTGCGCGACGGGCACGACCGGATCAAGGTGCAGTACGAGGACCGGGCCGACGGGGCCACCCTGACCTACACCACGGAGGATTCCGCGTTGGCCGACGCCCTGCACGACTGGTTCGAAGCCCAGCTCGGCGACCACGGCGCACACGCCGAGTCCGGCCACTGAAGCGGAAGGGGAACGCGCCCGGACGACGACCGACGCGGCCGACGTCAGCGACAGTCACCGCCGGTTGTCGAACGGCAGAGCCGGGACCGTGGCCGGCAGAACGACCCGGCGGGGGAGCGGCTCCCCACGCCGGGCCGGCCGGCGCGCCCGCGCTGCTGGCCAGGCAGTAGCCGTCCGGGGCGCCGAGGGGAGGTTCAGCGCCCCGGAGCGGTGAGCCGGGGCCAGGTGTTGACGCCGGCGGTATCGGTGTCATGCCGCTGTCCGGTCGTTCCGCCTGGCTGCCCGTTGGGCGATGGAGGCGAAGGTGAGTCCGGCCAGGAGGCCGAAGACGAGGTGGCCGCCGAGACTGGAGGCGGTGACGTCGTTCCATTCGAAGACGGGCATGCCCAGGTTGGCCGGCATGATCCACAGGGCGCCGAGGAACCACCACACCGCGCCGTAGACCAGGCCGAGGACAACCGCGGGCGCGAGGCGCTGCGCGAGGTGGCCGAGCACAACGCCGAAGGTGGTGCCGGCGAACAGGGCGATCGCGAGATGGACCAGCCAGCCGACGACGGCGTTGGTCGAGCCGAGCAGCCCCGCCACCATGGTGATCATCGCGGTGTCCATGGCCGGCCGGGAGACCGACATCCAGATGCCGAAGCCGATGCCGCCGACCAGTCCGGCCGCGGCGCCCCAGACGGCGTGGACCGGGATCGCGGCGGTCTTGGGGGATACGTGTGCTGCGGTGACCATGGTGATCATCCCATCCGGTGGGTTTCCCTCTGTCTCTTTCGGTGTCGACGCTAGGTCGCATGGCACGGGCAGGTATGTGACCGCGCTTACCTACGCGTCGGTAGTCAGGGCAAGGCGTGAGCACGGTGGCAGGGGGCGCCGACGCTCTTTCAGCGTGGATATGGAGGCACCTGCAGGCTTTTGATCAGGCTGTCGGGCGGGGCTTTTCGCCGATCAGCAGGGCGTAGCCGAGGGCGCCGTCGGCCACCGCCGTGCGGGCCGCTGCCAGGACAGCGGGGGCGGAGTCGAGGTCGACGCCGGCGTCGGTGAGCCGGGTAGGGGCGGTCATGCGCAGCAGATTCAGCCTCGCTTCGATCTGGTCGATCATGCGCAGCAGGGCCTGGTCGTGGTGCTCGGTGTGCAGCGTGCGCAGGCCCGCGGCGGCCAGGATCTCGCTGTACTCGTCCAACGGGCGGGCGTCGGCGATGCAGGCGATGCGGGCGCCAAGGCCGGTGAGTTCGGACGGGGGCCGTGCGGCGTCGATGGTGACGTCGGTGATGCCGAGGCGACCGCCGGGCTTCAGGACGCGGGCGAACTCGGCGGCGGCTTGCGTCTTGTCGGGGAAGGTGCACAGCGCGCACTCGCACACCACCGCCTTGAAGACGCCGTCGGGGTAGGGAAGTTGCTCGGCGTCTCCGGTGGTGAAGCGCGCTCTGTCGGCGAGTCCCGCGGCCTGGGCGGCGCCCTGGGCGAGGGCGGTGTTGGCGGCGGAGTAGTCCACGCCGTCCACCTCCGCACCGTAAGCCCCGGCAAGGAGCAGGGCAGTGGTACCGCGGCCGGAGGCGACGTCGAGGACCCGCGCACCCGGGGTGAGAGCGAGGCCGTCGGCGAGGCGGCGGGTCAGGGCGGTGCCCCCGGGGTGGTAGGAGTCACCCAGCAGCAGGGCGACGACGTCGGAGGAGTACGCGGCGGCGCAGCACGCCTTGAGCTCATCGCCGGCGGGTGGCTGGGTCATGACGGGGACTCCTCTTCGGCGGTGCGGGCGGTCTTCGACCCGTACGGTGTTGCGGTGAGGCGGTCGGCGAGCGGCAGCGCGTTGGGCACGACCTGGGCGATGGGCACGCCGGACATCTGGGCGCGGACCTGTTCGCGGTAGCCGACGGAGTTGTACGCGCAGAACGGAATGAGGCGTCCGTCGGGGGTGATCTCCTCCACGCAGCACTTCATCAGCTGTTTGACGTTGAGGGTGTAGGGGTCCTGGAAGTCCTGGACCACGATCATGAACGCCTTGTCGTTCAGCTCCTTCACGGCCTGCGGCAGGTCGATGCCACAGGCGTCCGCGCAGTCGAGGGCCTCGGCGGTGGCCCGCAGCTTCTCCTCGGTGGTGGCGGTGCCCATGAAGGCGGAGGCGGACCACAGCTTCTCCAGCGCCTCGCGGATGCCGGCGTCGGGCATGACGCGGTTGGTGACGTAGTCGAGGTGGTCCTCCACGTCCAGCAGGCGCGGGATGGGGACCACGGTGCGGTTGCCGGGCTCGCCGTCGACGAGGAGGTAAGTGATGGAGCGGCAGGTCGGGAAGCAGCAGGGGACGGGGAAGAAGTCGCCCTTTTGGAACCAGCCCGGCCGCTGCTCGTTGATCAGCTTGATCACGTCCGGGTTGGTGAGCCGGTGCAGTGGGTCGAACGCGACGTGCCGCCCCGAGTGGGTGACGGGCTGGAAGGCGACCGAGCGGACGGCGGGGTGGTCGATGCCGTATTCGATGATCGCCCCGAGCTCGTGCTCGTTCAGGCCGCGTTCGACGGCGGCGACGAGGGTGACGGTCAGCCCGGCCTCGGCGCAGTTGTCCAGCGCCCGCTGCTTGAACGTGCGCAGGTCCCGGCCACGGATCTCCAGGTGGGTGCGTTCGTCGAAGCCGTCGAACTGCAGGTAGATGTTCACCGAACGGCCCGGCACCTGGTTGCGCTTGCCGAGTTCGGCGACGAAGTTCTCGTCGGTGGCCAGGCGGATGCCGTTGGTGTTGAGGTTGACGGTCTTGATGGGCCGGGCCTGGGCGAGGTCGATGAAGTCCAGGATGTGCTGGTGGATGGTGGGTTCCCCGCCGGAGAACATCACCACCTCCGCCTCGCCCTCGGAGGCGACGAAGGCGTCCAGCATCCGCTCGCACTGCTCGTGGGTGACGGAGTAGCCGTCCGGCTGGTGGCCGGAGTCGGCGAAGCAGATCGGGCAGTCCAGGTTGCAGCCGGTGTTGACCTCGATGATGCCCAGGCAGGCGTGCTGCTTGTGCTCCGGGCACAGCCCGCAGTCGGACGGGCAGCCGTCCCGCACCTCGGTCTGGAAGGTGTGCGGGATCGTGCCGGGCTTGTTGAAGCGGGCCGAGGACAGGTACTCCTCGGCGTCGCCATACACCAGGGCTTCGAACTCCCCGTGCTCCTTGCACCGTTTACGCAGGAAGACCTGGTTCTCGCGGATGTTGACCTGTGCGTCGACGGGTGTTTTGCACAGCGGGCAGATCGACTTGGTGAACTCCACGAACACCTCGTCCCGGTCCACCTTGCGGCGAGGCGCCGGCGTCTGGGTCATCGAAGAACTCCTTCCACGGGGCGGTCGTATCCGGTCAGTGGACGGCACGGCCCGGATCGTCGTCGGCACGGTGGTGCGGAGGCGGACCGGGGACGTTTCGGGCAGCAGTCCTCCAAGGGATGCGGACATCGCGCCCCACCTCCACTCCATCGGCTGGTACCCGCGACCGGGGCGTGTGGGCGGCACGCAGCAGCAGTCCGGCGTAGAGCAGGGTCAGG
Source organism: Streptomyces sp. 5K101 (assembly GCF_046506645.1). Classification (NCBI taxonomy): domain Bacteria; kingdom Bacillati; phylum Actinomycetota; class Actinomycetes; order Kitasatosporales; family Streptomycetaceae; genus Streptomyces; species Streptomyces sp. 5K101. The sequence goes on from NZ_JBKFFO010000003.1 coordinate 485,242, forward strand.
GCGTCCTGGAGCAGGACGAACCAGCTCAGACGCTGGGTGAGGTAGATCCCGAAGCAGCCGCAGTTGGCCACTGATGCTCCTATTGGCAGTCAAGGGCTGCCGAGAACCTGAGGGTGGCCGGTCAGGTTTGGTAGGGGTGCAGGGCGACACTGTCCGATCCGACGCTGATCTGCACCCAGGAACCGTCCTGGCCGTTGGGGACGGGTGATGCCAGATCGAACAGCACGGACCAGTGACCCATCTGGAGGTAGGCGGCGCCGTCGTCGGTCAGGTGGAGGCGGCCGCTCATGATCACCCGGTCGCCTTCCTGCCGGAGTTCCGGCTCGGCGGCAGAGGCCGCCCGGGTGTTCTGGCCCCAGTGGATGTCCTCATCGACTGTCCATTCGATGAGGTGCTGGCCGTCGGCGTCTCGCGGATCACCGCGCCAGAGCACCACAGCGGACCCGATGGTGGTGTGAACCCGAACTGTCATGTGCTGCTGCGGGGTCTGCGGCAGGCTCTCCGTGCGGACGAACATCGCCCCATCATCCCCGACGTCACGTCTCAGGATCGAGGAGTTGTCGGGTTGGCCGAGGTCAAGCGGCGGTGAGCCAGTCTCGGTAGGCGTCTGCGAGGTCGTCGTCGCGGCGTGTGCCGCGTTCGATGCAGGAGATCACCGCCGGCCAGACGCCGAAGTGTTCGGCGACGGTGGTGAGGGTGATGTTCTTGGCCTGGCGTGCGGGTCGTAGGTCGGAGATGTCCGGGACGGTGACCGGTGTGGTGAGGTAGCGGAAGATCTCCCGGGCGATGGCCCGCTTGAGCAGGCGGATGATCTCCTTCTTCGTGCGTCCGGCGGCGGTCTGCCGGGCGACATACTCGCGGGTGCGGGCGTCGCTGGACATGCGGACGAGAGCGATGCGGTAGAGGGCGGAGTTCGCTCCGCGGTCGCCGCCGCGGGAGAGACGGTGGCGGTTGGTCCTGCCGCTGGATGCGGGGACGGGTGCGACGCCGCAGAGCGCTGCGAAGGATGCCTCCGTGCGCAGGCGGTCGGGGTTGCCGCCGGCGGTGACCAGGAGCTGGGCCGCGGTGTCGGGGCCGACACCGAACGCGGCGCGCAGGCCGGGATTGTGCTCGGTGGCGGCGGTGTCCAGGGCGGCGGTGAGGGTGTCGTGTTCCGTGGTCAGCGCCTGGACCCGGCGGGCGAGGGTCTTCAGCGCGGTCAGGAGGGCGACGCGCGGTCCGTCGCCCGTGGGGCGGAGCCGGGAGATGGCGTCGACCTGTGTCTTGCCGCGCAGGGCGGTGTACTTGACTCGGATGTCGTCCGGGGCGGTGATGAGGATGTGCGCGATCTGGTTCAGGGTAGCGGTGCGGGCCTTGACGGCGGACCGGGCGGCGTTGTGGAGGGCGCGTATGCCGCTGACGGTGTCGTCCTTGGGTATGACCGATGCTCGGCCTGACAGCGCGGCCCGGGCGGCTGCGTAGGCGTCGATGGGATCGGACTTGCCGATTCGACGACGCTCGGCCTTGTCGGGCCGGTTGACCTCGATCACGGTCAGGCTCGCCCGGCGGGCGGCACGGGTGAACCCCAGGCCGTAGGAGGAGGTCCCCTCGACCCCGACGGCGGTCACGGTGCCATGGGCGTTCAGGAACTCGATCGCCGCGGCGTATCCAGCCGCCGTGGTGGGGAACTCGGCGTCGGCGATGTGGCCGCCCCGGTCGGTGATGACAGCAACGTGGATCGTGTCCGCGTGGGAGTCCACTCCGCCGAACACCGCATCCAGTTCGGTGGCGGGCGTGATCGTCACGGTCATCCTGTCAGCTGCCTTCCCGGGCCGGAGGTGACGCCGGCCCGGGTGGGTCAGACAGGACATTGAGGGGGCCGCTGGCCAAGCTCCTATCAGGTCATGTTCCACCTGGCCGGAGCCATGGAGAACGGGTCCCGGCGGCCGGACAGAACAGTCGCAGGACAGCCCAGCAGGACGTCAGTCAGACCCTGAGCCACGACCACCGGAACCCGCTACGAGTATCAATGTCAGACCCCGCGCGTAAGCCTGCACGGCCAGCAGCGTCCACACCACCGACACGCCCGTGTACGCCCACACCGGCGCCAGGGCCTTCGACCGTGGCCGGGTCAGGAACCAGACGCCGCACAGCAGCTCCCCGGCGATCAGCACGACGGCCAGTACGGTCGCGGCGCCGCCGGGCAGCAGCCCGTACGCGGACAGGATGCCCGGCATGTGCGCGAAGGAGGCGAGCTGGCCGATGGCCATCGCCGTGTACACCGTGCCCAGCACGATCCTCAGCACCATGATCCGAACCGTAGGCCCCCGGAGGGGCCAGAACTGTAAGCGCGCTCACCGAACTGCCGCACGGCGCGGCGGCATGCTCATCAGTGCGAGGCGTTCACCGCCCGCCGGTGGCCCCGGGAGTGTCGGGAGGCGACAGGTGAACGGTCAGCAGTCGGCCCGGTCGCCGAGGCGGCAGGCCCTCAAGGGCGCGGGCGTGATCGGGGCCGCCACGATTCTGCTCGTTGGCGGGGGCGTCGCCGGCCGGCCGGCAGGCCCTCTCCGACCGCCCGGACCGCCCGGTGACGGCCGTGCAGTCCGGCCAGGACCCGTCCCTGGAAGCCCTCGCCGATGCGGCGGTTGCCGGCGGGCCCGGCAAGGACGGCATCCCCTCCGTCGACAAGCCCCGCTTCGTCCCCGCAACCGAGGCAGGATTCCTCGCCGACGATGAGCCGGTGTTCGGCCTGGAGTACCGCGGTGAGGTACGGGCCTACCCGCAGCTGGTGCCGGTGTGACACGAGATCGTCAACGACACCGTGGGCGGCGAGCCGCTGGCCGTCACCTACTGCCCGCTGACCGGCACGGTCATCGGATTCTCCGCCCCGCCCGGCATGCAGGAGCTGACCTTCGGCACCACCGGCCGGCTGGCTGCTGATGTACGACCGGCAGACCGGCTCCGAGTGGCCCCAGCTGCTCGGCACCGCCGTCAGCGGCCCGCTCAAGGGCACCCGGCTGGACACCGTCCCGCTGGTGTGGACCGCGTGGAAGCAATGGCGTGCCGCGCATCCCGACACCCAGGTGCTGTCCACCGACACCGCCACACTGCGCGGCTACGGCAGCGACCCGTACGGTTCCTACGACGCGTATCCGGACAGGAGCGGCTACTACGCCGACCAGGGTGCCCTCTTCCCGGTCCTGGCCACCAGCGGCCGCTTCCGCGACAAGGACGTCGTGATCGGCGTGCGCGTCGGCGACAAGCGGCTGGCGATCCACAAGAACCTCGTCCGTACCGCCGGGACCGTGCGCCGAGGTCGGGGGCACACAGATAGAAGCCCGCTGGGACGACAGACTCGACACCGCCCGGGTCCTGCGGCGCGCCGGCGACCGGTGGGAGGCGGCCATCCGCCTCCGCCTTGACCGCCGCGAGGGAGGACGCGACGGTTTGTCAGCCTTCCGTGCGGGTGACACGCAGTTCGCCGCGGTCGCTCGAGAGTGCCAGGTGCGCCTTCTGCGCTTCTGCGGCAATCATCATCTTGCTCGGGATGCACGCCCAGTACGGGCACTCCCCGCCGAACCAGCTCCGCCTCCACCCCGACCACGTCCAGACCGGCCTCGGCCAGCCGCCCGGCGACATGCTCGCCGCCCACCCCCATCCCGATCACCACGACATGGGTCTGCTGCGCCATGTCCGCCTCCTGCGCGTGGTCCGTCTCCCCGCGTGTACCCGGAACCCGGCCGGCGGTCCCGCGCCTTCCCTTCGGTCACCCGGGCGGAGGCGCGGCCATCTTCCTTCTTTCCACAGCGCGCAGGGCCCTCGCTGACAGCCATAGGCGCACCGAAGCCGGGGAGCAGGCAGCCGACGTGAGATCATCCGTCGCCTCGAGCGATGTGCTGCCCGCGAGGTCTTCAACCTGGTCAGGACGGTGTCTACCAAACCCCGTTATAGGGGCGTCCGTGATACGTGAGAGGGTCTGAGGCGTGAGTGAGACACCGTCGAACACCCTGCAATACCGCTCCGACGGGCCGGAAGGCGCCCCAGTTCTGATCCTGGGTCCCTCCCTGGGCACCACCTGGCACATGTGGGACCGCCAGATCGGTGAGCTGTCCGCCCGGTGGCGGGTCATCCGGTTCGACCTGCCCGGACACGGCGGCGCCCCCGCCCACCCCGCCGACTCCGTCGGCGAGCTCGCCGAGCGGCTGCTCGCCACCCTCGACCTGCTCGGCGTGCAGCGCTTCGGCTACGCGGGCTGTTCCATCGGCGGCGCGGTCGGCCTCGAACTCGCCCTGCGCCACCCGCACCGACTGGCGTCCCTGGCGCTGGTCGCCGCCTCGCCCCGCTTCGGCACCGCCGACGAGTTCCGCCAGCGCGGTGTGGTCGTGCGCACCAACGGACTGGACCCGATGGCCCGCAGCGCGCCCGAGCGCTGGTTCACCGGCGCGTTCGCGGCCGCCCAGCCCGCGATCGTCGAGTGGGCGGTCCAGATGGTCCGCACCACCGATCCCGGCTGCTACATCGCCGCCTGCGAGGCGCTCGCCGCCTTCGACGTACGCCCCGAACTGTCCCGGGTCGGTGTGCCGACCCTCGTCCTGGTCGGCTCCGAGGACCAGGTCACCGGCCCCGCCGAGGCCCGCACCCTGGTCGCCGGGATACCGGACGCCCGGCTCGCCCTGGTGCCCGGCGCCTCCCACCTGGCGCCCGTCGAGCAGCCCGGCGCCGTGACGGACCTGCTGGCCCACCACTTCGACACCGCCTGGAACGACACCCTGGCGTCGATCCCGGTCCCGCCGGCGCCCCCCACGTCGGCGCCCGTGTCGCCCGTCGCCGAGATCGCCCCCGCCGCGCCCGAGCAGCCCGCGGCGGTGCCGTCCGGCAGGCCCGACCCGTACGACGTGGGGATGAAGATCCGCCGGGAGGTGCTCGGCGACGCGCACGTGGACCGGGCTACGGCCGCCGACGACTTCACCGGCGACTTCCAGGAGCTGATCACCCGCTACGCCTGGGGCGAGGTGTGGTCCCGCGAGGGCCTCGACCGGCGCACCCGCAGCTGTGTCACGCTCACCGCGCTGGTCGCCGGGGGCCACCTCGACGAGCTCGCCTTCCACACACGCGCGGCGCTGCGCAACGGACTGACACCCGCGGAGATCAAGGAGGTCCTCATCCACGCCGCGGTCTACTGCGGCGTGCCGGCGGCCAACGCGGCGTTCAAGGTCGCCCAGGCGGTGATCCAGGAGGAGACCAAGCCCCGCGCGTAGCAGGATGTGCGGCATGAGGATCGTCAAGAAGACTCATTCCTGCGTCCGGCTGGAGAAGGACGGGCACACGCTCGTCATCGACCCCGGCGGCTTCAGCGAACAGGACGCGGCGCTGGGCGCGGACGCCGTCCTGGTCACGCACGAGCACCCCGACCACTTCGACGAGGGACGGCTGCGGGCCGCCCTGGAGGCGAACCCGGGCGCCGAGATCTGGACGCTGCGCAGCGTCGCGGAGCAGATCTCGGCGGCGTTTCCCGGCCGGGTCCACACCGTCGGCCACGGCGACACCTTCACCGCCGCCGGGTTCGACGTCGAGGTCCACGGCGAACTGCACGCCGTCATCCACCCGGACATCCCGCGCATCACCAACGTCGGCTACCTCGTGGACGGTTCGCTCTTCCATCCCGGCGACGCGCTGACCGTCCCCGGCCGGCCGGTCGACACCCTGATGCTGCCGGTGCACGCGCCGTGGAACAAGATCTCCGAAGTGATCGACTACGTGCGCGAGGTGCGGCCCCGGCGGGCCATCGACGTCCACGACGGGTACCTCGCCGACATCGCCCGGCCGATCTACGACCGGCAGATCGGCGGACTCGGCGGCGCGGAACACGGACGTCTGGCACCGGGGGAGTCCCGGGACGTCTGACGGCGTGAGCCCGGGCGGGCCGGTGCCTGTCACACCGCGCCGTTAGGCTTGCCGCATGCGTATCGCCACGTGGAACGTCAACTCGATCACCGCCCGGCTGCCGCGGCTGCTGGCCTGGCTGGAGAGCAGCGGCACCGACGTGCTGTGCGTCCAGGAGACCAAGTGCACCGAGGAGCAGTTCCCCGCCGAGGCCCTGCGCGAGCTCGGCTACGAGTCCGCGGTGCATGCCACCGGCCGGTGGAACGGCGTGGCGCTGGTCTCCCGGGTCGGCATCGGCGACGTGGTCAGGGGCCTGCCCGGCGCCCCTGACTACGAGGGCGTGCAGGAGCCCCGCGCGATCTCGGCGACCTGCGGTCCGGCCCGCGTCTGGTCGGTCTACGTGCCCAACGGCCGCGAGGTCGCCCACGACCACTACGGCTACAAGCTGCGCTGGCTGGAGGCGCTGTCCGTGGCGGTGACGCAGGACGCGGCGGGTGAGCGCCCCTTCGCGGTCCTCGGCGACTTCAACATCGCCCCCACCGACGACGACGTGTGGGACGTGGCCGCGTTCGAGGGCCTGACCCATGTGACCGGGCCCGAGCGCGCCGCGCTGGAGGAGCTGCACAAGCGCGGCCTCTCGGACGTCGTCCCCCGCCCCCTGAAGTACGAGCACCCCTTCACGTACTGGGACTACCGCCAGCTGTGCTTCCCGAAGAACCGCGGCATGCGCATCGACCTGGTCTACGGGAACGGGCCGTTCGGCACGTCGGTCAAGGACAGTTACGTCGACCGTGAGGAGCGCAAGGGCAAGGGCGCGTCGGACCACGCCCCGGTTGTTGTCGATCTCGACATCTAGCGTTCGTTGACGCGCGCCCTGTGGTGCGTCCGGCCGGGGGGATGCGAGGCTGAGTGGTATGAACATCCCTTTCTTGGACAACTGGCTCAGGCGCCATGACGACGATCGGGAGCACGGGGGAGGGGCCGCGGCGAAGGAGTCCGATCCGGAGCGCGCGGCGGCGATCACCGAGCTGCTGTCCGAGTGCGAGCTGCTGCGCGTCCGAGCGGGGCAGGCCGGGCTGGAACTGGACGATTCCCCGGCCTCGTTGACGGCGCTCGACCAGCTGCCCCCGCGCTGGCGGGACGACCCGGAGGAGCTGCCCTGGCTGGGCAACGACGCGGGCCTGTATCTGGGCACCGTCATCGTGCGGACGGTGCCCGGCGCCTCCTGGCACATCTGGCCGGGCGGGCACCCCGTGGTCCGGCTGGCCTCCGGCCGCGAGGTGAGCGTCGTGGAGGCCGGTCTCGAGTGGGCGGTCAACGGAGCGCCGGAGCTCTCCCAGGTCTACGCGGAGGCCGCCGAGGCATGACCGGGTGCGGCACCGGCCGAGGGGCCCGCTGCCCGCACGCGTGACGTCTGCGCCCCCGAGTGCTGCCGCTGCCCGGCGGAATCCTCGATTTATACGGATTATGTCGTGTTTATGCGTGTCGGGCGTAAAGGCCCCTGCCGGGCTGGTTAGTTTGCGCTGACCGCGACACAGCGACAAGGGGCAGGGCAGCGTATGGCCGTCGATCCGTTGATCGAGCTGACGTCAACACCTACTTCTCATGGCGCTCAAGGCGGTGCCCACCGCCGCAGTTCGTCCCCGTAGACCAGGGCCACACCGGCCGCGCGCGCAGCGCAGGCCGAACCAGAACGCTGTTGTCCGGGGGCCTTCGCGCACGCCGGTGCGGGGGTGAGGGGGCAGCAGCTCTTGGGGCACCACCCCGCCCTGCCTTGCGCAGGGCCCGGCGGCAGCCGGTGATCACTCCCTCGCAGCAGGACCGACGGACAGCACGGGCCGGCTGCCGAAGAGGAGAAGGTCAGCTGCGCGTCGGCCGGGTTGTGCCACCGGCTCGCCGAGGCCGAGCGGGCCCTGTCGTACCGACACACGACGAGGGCGCCGCTCGCCTTGGACCCGGGCCCGCCTCCCGGGCGGTGACGAGCGTCCGACGCCGTCGACGGCCTCACCTCGCCGCCCCGCGCACTCCTGCGGCCTCCGGTCAGCTCACCGCTCCGTCCGAGGCGCGCTGGGCGGGCGGGGCGCTGAGCGCGGCTCTCGTCACGTCGGCGACGACCTCGACCACGTCCGGCCCGTACGCCTGCGAGTTGACCACCTTCAGCAGCAGACAGAAGGAGTTCCGGCCGTGCTTGCGGGACAGCTTCTCGTGGTGGCGGGCCAGATAGCGGGTGGCGGCCTGGTTGGTGATGGCGCGCTGACCGCAGAAGAGGAACACCGGCCGGCTTCCCTCGCCGGCCGTCAGGCGGGCCAGCAGCACGTACTCGGCCGTGCCCCGGTCCATCCGGTAGTGCTCGGTGCCGATCACGAACGACCCCTGGTCCGGGCCCGGTTCCGTGTCGGTGTCGACCAGCACGCCGGGCAGCAGGCTCTGCAGATGGGCAGCCGTCCGGCGATTGGTGAAAGGCCCCCCGACGCAGAACTCGGTGCGCTCGCCGAAGCCCTGCTGCGTCGCGTCGTGCCAGATGATCTGCGCGTTCGCCCCGCAGTCCTTGACGAGCGCCGACAGCTCCAGCAGCGCGAACACGTCGAAGCGGTGGACCGAACCGTCCCGCCCCGCCTCGCGGTTGACGACGAGCAGACACTCCGAGTTGCCCGGCAGTCCGAAGAACGCCTGCTTGCGGCGGAGTCTGCGCCGCCAGAGGGAGGTGCGGGCCATCCAGCCGATGAAGGCGCTGATGCCGGCGGCCACCACGCCGAGCACGATGTTGCGTACGTCGTCCGTCATGGGCGCGCATGCTAGCGGTGTCCTGCGAACGGGCCGGCGGGCGGTCCTGACGGGGCGACGGCGGCGGGGTTAGGCTGCGCGGACGTTCGCCTCCGGGAGGTACGCATGCGTCGTTCCGCCGTACGGAATGTGTCGGTACTGGTTGTTGCCGCGGCCGTCGCCTCGCTCGGCGCGGCGGCACCACCGACCTCCTCCCCGCCCGGCGCGGCGCCTGCCAAGACCCCGCTCGCCGTCGGCCACGGCGGCGCCGTCGCCAGCGTCGACGCCGACGCGTCGGCCGCCGGCATCGAAGTCCTGCGCACGGGCGGCAACGCGGTGGACGCGGCCGTCGCGACCGCCGCCGCACTCGGCGTCACCGAGCCGTACTCCGCCGGAATCGGCGGCGGTGGCTTCTTCGTCCATTACGACGCGAAGTCCCGTACGGTCCACACCGTCGACGGCCGCGAGACCGCGCCGCTGTCCGCCGACGCCTCCCTGTTCCTGGAGAACGGCGAGCCCATCCCGTTCGCCGAGGGCATGACGTCGGGCCTCGGGGTCGGCACGCCCGGCACCCCCGCCACCTGGCGGACCGCACTGGACGCCTGGGGCAGCAAGCCGCTGAAGGAGCTGCTGCGTCCGGCCGAGCGGCTGGCCGAGGACGGATTCACCGTCGACGCGACGTTCCGGTCCCAGACGCAGGCCAACCAGGACCGCTTCGCCGACTTCCCGGCCAGTGCCGAACTGTTCCTGCCCGGGGGCCGGCTCCCGGTCGTGGGCTCGGTGTTCAAGAACCCGGACCTGGCCCGCACGTACAAGGAGCTCGGACGCAAGGGCGTCGGCGCGCTCTACCGGGGGCCCATCGCCGACGACATCGTCCGCACCGTGCAGGAGCCCCCCGTCGCCGAGGGCGCCGACCGTGTCGTGCGCCCCGGCGACCTGACCCGGCGCGACCTGCGCGCTTACGAGACGATCCGCCGCGCCCCCACGAAGGTGTCGTACCGGGGACTCGACGTGTACGGCATGGCGCCGTCCTCCTCCGGCGGCACCAGCGTCGGCGAGGCGCTCAACATCCTGGAGCGCTCCGACCTGTCGAAGGACAAGGCCGACGAGGCGCAGTACCTGCACCGCTTCATCGAGGCCAGCCGCATCGCGTTCGCCGACCGGGGCCGCTGGGTCGGCGACCCGGCCTTCGAGGACGTGCCCGTGCGGGGGCTGCTGTCCCAGCGGTTCGCCGACTCGCGCGAGTGCCTGATCAAGGACGACGCGGTCCTGAAGAGCCCGCTCGCACCGGGCGACCCGCGCCGGCCGGCCGCCTGCGGCTCGACCGGCGAGGCCGCGCCGACCACGTACGAGGGGGAGAACACCACGCATCTGACGACGGCCGACAAGTGGGGCAACGTCGTCGCGTACACGCTGACGATCGAGTCGACGGGCGGCAGCGGCATCACGGTGCCCGGACGCGGCTTCCTGCTCAACAACGAGCTGACCGACTTCTCCTTCGCCCCGGCCGATCCCGCGGTCCACGACCCGAACCTGCCCGGCCCCGGCAAGCGGCCCCGTTCGTCCATCTCGCCGACGATTGTGCTCGACCGCCACGACCGTCCCGTGCTGGCGCTCGGCTCGCCGGGCGGCGCGACCATCATCACCACCGTCCTGCAGACGCTGACGGGGCATCTGGACCGGGGGCTCCCGCTCGTCGACGCGATCGCCGCGCCGCGCGCCAGCCAGCGCAACCAGGCGACGACAGACCTGGAACCGGACCTGTGGAACGACCGGCGGCTGCGCGCGGCGCTCGAGGGCATCGGCCACGCCTTCCGGCTGAACCCGGAGATCGGCGCCGCGACCGGCGTGCAACGGCTGCCCGACGGGCGGTGGCTGGCCGCGGCGGAGAAGGTGCGGCGGGGCGGCGGCGCGGCGATGGTGGTCCGCCCGGCGCCGTGACGCATGGCGGCGGCCGGGGCGTGACGAGTGGGGTGGCCGGGGCGCGGCGCGTGGCGGCGGCCGGGGCGCGGCGCGGTCACCCGTCCGGCGGGCACACCGAGCCGATTCGCGCGCACACGGGTAGGAATTTTTCGACAGAAAGGTTCACCGTGTACATATCGCGCACCATACTCACCACGACCGCCTGTACCTCCCTTCTCGCGGCTGCGGCCCTGCCCGCGGCCGCCGCCCCGCCACCCGGCACCCTCGCCGCCTACGAGGCGGCCCTGCCGGCCGAGGGCACGGTCGGCGCCGACACCCTGCGGGACGCCCTCGGCGCATGCCGGCAGATATCCAACGGCAACTACCGCCAGGACAACGGCGCACGCGCCGACATCCCCGTCTGTGAACGGGACGACATCGTGTACTGGACCGCCGACCTGGACATAGACTGCGACGGCGTCCGCACGGCGAAGTGCAACAGCACCACCGACACCTGGTTCCAGCCGACCACCTCGTACCAGCAGTCCGACGGCAAGCATCTCAACGCGGAGAAGCTGCCGTTCGTCGTCGTGCCCGCCCCGAGCGACCTCTGGGACTACCGGGACTCCGGAATCCGCGGCGGAACCGTCGCCGCGCTCGTGTACCAGGACCGTGTCGTGTACGCCGTCGTCGGCGACACCGGTCCTACGGGGATCATCGGCGAGGCGTCGTACGCCGCGGCCGAGGCGCTCGGCATCGACCCGCATCCGACATACGGCGGCGCGCCATCGGGCGTCACGTACATCCTGTTCAAGAACGTGCACGCGGCCCGGATCGAGAGGCACCAGACCGCCGTCTCACTCGGCGACGCGCTGGCCCGCCGGCTCGTCGACGCCGACTGACGGGGCCGTCCGCCCAGAGCGCCGTGCGGATGCGCGGCCCGTCGTCCGGGACCGCGACCGTGTGCTCCGCGTGCGAGGCGCGGCTGCCGTCCGCCGTACGCACCGTCCGGCCGTCGCGCGCCGAGCGGTGGTCGTCGCGGCCGCCCGCGGTGACCACCATGCCGCGCCGCAGGCGCGTGCCCCGGCCCGGGCGTCCCGCATGGGGCACGCCCGGGCCCGGTCAGCGTCGCCGCGCGACCGGGCGCGGACGCACCTGCCCGAACCGCTCGCGGCCCGGGAGCCTCACGCGAGCGGCCGACGGCGGCGGGGCATCGTGCTTCCCCGTCGAAAACCGCGTGTAGCAACCGCGTAACACGCCTGCGGTCGAATGCCAGCGGTTCTACCTCCGAGTGGTCAGGGGCAGCGATGGCGGTGCATCAACTCCCGGTGGAAACCGAGGTGTTCGCGCGGTACCTCGAAGAGCTGACCGGGCGGCTCGACCCTGCGGGCGGCTGGTGCGCCGTCTTCTGGCAGCGCGACCCCGACGGAATGCGCGCCTGCCTGGAAGGGGTCGAGATCCCTCCGTGGGACGTGGTCGAGTCGCTGCTGCACGATCTGGCGACGCCGGCCGGCCCCGAGCACGCCGAGCGGGAGTCGGTCCGGGCCCGTGCGCTCCACGCGGCGGCAGCGGCGGCGCACGACCGGTTGCCGGGCGGGCGCGAGGCGCTGGAGGGGCGACGGGCGCTGATGCACGGCGAGCAGGCGTACGCGGCGGCCCGCGCGGAGGAACTGCTGCGGGCGCTGGCCGCCGAGCCGGAGGGCACGGCGGAGGCGGAGCGCCTGACGCACGAGCTGTCCTGGACCCGCGACGACCACGCCCGCGCGACGGCGCGCATCACGGAACTGACGTCCCGCCTCGAGTCGCTGCCCCACCCCGGGTCCTGGTTCACCCCGGCCGGACCCGACGCCACGGGGCCGTCCGCGCTGTCCGGCCCGGCCGGCCCCGGGGGGCCAGGACCCGACGGGCCCTGGCCGACCGGTGTGCCCGGCACGGCTGGTGCGTACGCGACCGAGACGGCCGGCGTGGGGCAGCACGTCATGGGCGGATCGCCCGACAGGCACTGGGCCTCGGGCCCGGCCGGGTCGGCGACGGCCGGCGCTGCGGGCATGGCTGCGGCTCACGGCCGGGCCGGCACGGCGGAGACCGGTGCCGTCGGCGCGGCCGAGCCCGGTGCTCCTCGCGAGCACGGTGACCCCGGCATGGCCGGGCCCCGCCCAAGACCGGCCGGAGCCGACCACGGCGCACCGGGCGCCGGAGCCGACCCCTACGGGACGGGCAGGTACAGGGCGCCCGCGGGACCCGGCGCGGCCGAAGACGCCGGGGCGGTTGCGCTGCCCGGCGCCGCCGCAGCCGGCACGGCTCCGCACGGGGCCGACCAGGGCGCACCGGGCGGCGGCACGGCTCCGCACGGCGTCCCCGCGCCGGGCAGCGCAGCCGGAGGCGGACCCGCGGAGCGCGGCGCTTCCTCCCGGGGGAAGCGGAAGCCCCGGCGGGGAGCCCGGTTCGCGGGGGTGGAGGACGACGGCGGCGCCGTCGCCGTGCCCGTGCTGCCCGTCGCCGACGACACGCCCCGGGGCGCGCGGTACGGCGGCGCTGCCGCCGCCCCCGCGTCGGCCCCGTCACCCCGGCCCGTGCACGAGACCGACGGCGCCGAGCGGGCCGCGCGCGAGACCGTCGCCGCTCTCGGGCGGCTGCGGGCCGAGGGCCGCGGCGGCGAGGCGCATGTCGTGCTGTGCGAGGCCGCCGCCGGGCCGCCGGGCCGGCTGCCCGCGCTCGCCGCCGAGCTCCACCGCGGCGGACTGGCCGCGGACTGGGCCACCCTCCTGTGGGAGGTGGCGTCCCAGCCCGCCGCCCACCTCGCCGCGGCCGCCGACGCGCTCGCCGCGGCCGGACGGGCCGACGACGGACGCCAGTTGCTGCGCCAGGGGGTCTCGCGCCCCGCCGAGGAGATCGCCGACACCGCGCTCGCGCTGGCGGACGAGGGCCTCGGCTCCCGTGCCCGCGCGCTGCTCGCCGCGTACGCGCAGGTGCGCCCCGCCGAGGACGCGGCCAGAGTCGCCGGCCGCGACCCGGCACGGCTCGTTCCCGCCCTGCTCGACGCCGCCCGCGACGTCCCACCGGACCGCGAGCGCGACCTTATGCACGCGCTGCGTGTGGCTGGGTACCTCGGTGCCTGACCGAGACGAAACCGTTCCGGAATCGACCGCTCAGGTGCGAAACATGATCGACTCCGCGGGTTGACGACGATGGTCTTGCCCCGCTGTGTGACGTGGCTTACGTTCTCCATCTGCGTATTGCGTCTACGTGCGTAGAGGCTCTCTGGCGTCTCGTCGAAGGAGCAGCTCATGGCCCATGTCGTACGCGCCGCCCTCGTCCAGGCCACCTGGACCGGCGACACCGAATCGATGATCGCCAAGCATGAGGAACACGCCCGCGAGGCCGCCAGGCAGGGCGCCAAGGTCATCGGATTCCAAGAGGTCTTCAACGCTCCGTACTTCTGCCAGGTGCAGGAGCCCGAGCACTACCGCTGGGCCGAGCCCGTCCCGGACGGTCCCACTGTCCGCAGGATGCAGGACCTCGCCCGCGAGACCGGCATGGTGATCGTCGTCCCGGTCTTCGAGATCGAGGGTCCGGGCTTCTACTACAACACCGCAGCGGTCATCGACGCCGACGGCAGGTACCTCGGCAAGTACCGCAAGCACCACATCCCCCAGGTCAAGGGCTTCTGGGAGAAGTACTACTTCAGGCCGGGCAACGCGGGCTGGCCGGTGTTCGACACCGCCGTCGGCAAGGTCGGCGTGTACATCTGCTACGACCGCCACTTCCCGGAGGGCTGGCGCCAGCTCGGCCTCGCCGGGGCGCAGTTGGTCTACAACCCGTCCGCCACCCACCGCGGTCTGTCCTCCCACCTCTGGCAGCTGGAGCAGCCGGCCGCCGCCGTCGCCAACGAGTACTTCGTCGCCGCCATCAACCGCGTCGGCATCGAGGAGTACGGCGACAACGACTTCTACGGCACGAGCTACTTCGTCGATCCGCGCGGCCAGTTCGTCGGCGACCTCGCCAGCGACAAGGAGGAGGAACTGGTCGTACGCGATCTGGACTTCGACCTGATCGAGACCGTACGGCAGACATGGGCGTTCTACCGGGACCGCCGACCCGACGCGTACGAAGGGCTTGTGCAGCCGTGACCGATCTGTACGGGCGCCACAAGGCCGTCCTGCCCGACTGGCTCGCCCTCTACTACGACTGCCCCATCGAGATCACCCACGGCGAGGGCCGCCACGTCTGGGACGCGGACGGCAACCGCTACCTGGACTTCTTCGGCGGCATCCTCACCACCATGACCGCGCACGCCCTGCCCGAGGTCACCAAGGCGGTGAGCGACCAGGCCGCGCGGATCATCCACTCCTCCACTCTCTACCTCAACCGCCCCATGGTGGAGCTCGCCGAGCGCATCGCCGCCCTCTCCGGCATCCCCGACGCGCGCGTCTTCTTCACCACCTCCGGCACGGAGGCCAACGACACCGCGCTGCTGCTCGCCACCGCGTACCGCCGTTCCAACCAGATCCTGGCGATGCGCAACAGCTACCACGGCCGGTCCTTCTCCGCGGTCGCGATCACGGGCAACCACGCCTGGTCCCCGACCAGCCTCTCGCCCCTCCAGACGCTGTACGTCCACGGCGGCGTACGCACCCGCGGTCCCTACGCCCGGCTGTCCGACGCGCAGTTCATCCAGGCGTGCGTCGCCGACCTGGAGGATCTGCTCGGCCACACCCGCGACGTCGCAGCGCTGATCGCCGAACCGGTGCAGGGCGTCGGCGGGTTCACCTCCCCGCCCGACGGGCTGTACGCCGCCTTCCGTGAGGTGCTCGACCGGCACGGCATCCTGTGGATCTCCGACGAGGTGCAGACCGGCTGGGGCCGCACCGGTGAACACTTCTGGGGCTGGCAGGCGCACGCCCAGAACGGCCCGCCGGACATCCTCACCTTCGCCAAGGGCATCGGCAACGGCATGTCCGTCGGCGGTGTCGTCGCCCGCGCCGACGTCATGAACTGCCTCGACGCCAACTCCATCTCCACCTTCGGCGGTTCGCCCGTGACCATGGCGGCCGGCGTCGCCAACCTCGCCTACCTGCTGGAGCACGACCTCCAGGGCAACGCACGGCGCGTCGGCGGGCTGCTCATCGAGCGGCTGCGCGCCATCGGCGCGGCCGTCCCCGCCGTACGGGAGGTGCGCGGACGCGGCCTGATGATCGGCATCGAGCTGGTGCGACCGGGCACCGACGAGGCCGACCCCAAGGCCGCCGGCAAGATCCTGGAGGCTGCGCGCGAGAACGGCCTGCTGATCGGCAAGGGCGGCGGCCACAACACCAGCGTCCTGCGCATCGCCCCGCCGCTCTCGCTCACCGTCGCCGAGGCGGAGGAGGGCGCGTCCCTCCTCGAACAAGCCCTGCGCGCCGTCTAGTCCACACACGAGGAGACCATGAGCACCCGCACCCTGATCCGCGGCGGTCTCGTCATCACCGCCGCCGACGAGATCCACGCCGACGTCCTGATCGACGACGGCCGGATCGCCGCACTCGCAGCCCACGGCACCTCCGCCGCCGAGTCCTGGACCGCGGACCGCGTCATCGACGCCACCGGCAAGTACGTCATCCCGGGCGGCGTCGACGCCCACACCCACATGGAGCTGCCGTTCGGCGGCACGTCCGCATCGGACACCTTCGAGACCGGCACCCGCGCGGCGGCCTGGGGCGGCACCACCACCATCGTCGACTTCGCCGTGCAGTCGGTGGGGCACTCCCTGCGCGAGGGCCTGGACGCCTGGTACGCCAAGGCCGACGGCAACTGCGCCGTGGACTACGCCTTCCACATGATCCTCTCCGACGTCAACGAGTCCTCGCTCAAGGAGATGGACCTGCTGGTCGAGGAGGGCGTGACCTCCTTCAAGCTCTTCATGGCCTATCCGGGCGTCTTCTACAGCGACGACGGACAGATCCTGCGCGCCATGCAGCGCTCGTCGTCCAACGGCGGCCTGATCATGATGCACGCGGAGAACGGCATCGCCATCGACGTCCTCGTCGAGCAGGCCCTCGCCCGGGGTGAGACCGACCCCCGGTACCACGGCGAGGTCCGCAAGGTGCTGCTGGAGGCCGAGGCCACCCACCGGGCCGTCCAGCTCGCCCGGGTCGCCGGCGCGCCGCTGTACGTCGTGCACGTCTCGGCCGAGGAGGCGGTCGCCGAACTCGCCGCGGCCCGCGACAAGGGGCTGAACGTCTTCGGCGAGACCTGCCCGCAGTACCTGTTCCTGTCCACCGACAACCTCGCCGAACCGGACTTCGAGGGCGCCAAGTACGTCTGCTCCACGCCGCTGAGGCCCAAGGAGCACCAGGCCGCACTCTGGCGCGGGCTGCGCACCAACGACCTCCAGGTCGTCTCCACGGACCACTGCCCGTTCTGCTTCAGCGGCCAGAAGGAACTGGGCCGCGGCGACTTCTCCAAGATCCCCAACGGGCTGCCGGGCGTGGAGAACCGCATGGACCTCCTCCACCAGGCCGTCGTCGACGGCCACATCAGCCGCCGCCGCTGGATCGAGATCGCCTGCGCCACCCCGGCCAGGATGTTCGGCCTCTACCCGAAGAAGGGCACCATCGCACCGGGCGCCGACGCGGACGTCGTGATCTACGACCCGCACACCGAGCAGACGCTGTCCGCCGCGACCCACCACATGAACGTCGACTACTCGGCGTACGAGGGCAGGACCGTCACCGGACAGGTGGAGACCGTCCTGTCGCGCGGCGAGACGGTCATCGACCGGCGCGCGTTCACGGGCCGCGCCGGCCACGGCGTCTACACCCCGCGCGCCACCTGCCAGTACCTGAACTAGCCAGAACCAGGAGGCCCTCGTGGACTTCGGACTCGTCCTGCAGACCGACCCGCCCGCGTCCGCCGTCGTCGGGCTGATGCGGCGCGCGGAGCGCAACGGCTTCCGATACGGCTGGACCTTCGACTCCGCGGTCCTGTGGCAGGAGCCGTTCGTCATCTACAGCCGCATCCTCGAACACACCCAGAAGCTGACCGTGGGCCCCATGGTCACCAACCCCGGCACCCGCACCTGGGAGGTCACCGCCTCCACCTTCGCCACGCTCAACGACATGTACGGCAACCGCACCGTGTGCGGCATCGGCCGCGGCGACTCGGCGATGCGCGTCGCGGGCCGCAAACCCAACACCCTCGCCAGGGTGGGCGAGGCGATCGGCGTCATCCGCGACCTGGCCGAGGGCCGGGAGGCGGTCGTCGACGGCCAGCCGATCCGCCTGCCCTGGGTGAAGAACGGCAGGCTGCCCGTGTGGATGGCGGCGTACGGGCCCAAGGCGCTGGCGCTCGCCGGGCAGAAGGCCGACGGGTTCATCCTCCAGCTCGCCGACCTGTACCTCACCGAGTGGATGGTGAAGGCCGTGCGCGCGGCGGCCGCCGAGGCCGGGCGCGACCCGTCGTCGGTCACCATCTGCGTCGCGGCCCCCGCGTACGTCGGAGACGACCTCGCGCACGCCCGCGACCAGTGCCGCTGGTTCGGCGGCATGGTCGGCAACCACGTCGCCGACCTCGTCTCCCGCTACGGCGAGCACTCCGACATGGTCCCCGAGGCGCTGACCTCCTACATCAAGGAGCGGCACGGCTACGACTACAGCCATCACGGCCGCGCCGGGAACCCGTCCACCGACTTCGTGCCGGACGAGATCGTGGACCGGTTCTGCCTCCTCGGCCCCGCCGAGGCGCACATCGACAAGCTCAAGGCACTGCGCGACCTGGGCGTGGACCAGTTCGCGGTCTACAACATGCACGACGCGAAGGAAGCGACGATCGACGCGTACGGCGCGCAGATCATCCCGGCTCTCACCAGATGACCGTCTGCTGAAAGGTCACCACATGACCGCGACCGTCCCGCCCGTGCCCTCCCAAGGACCCTCATCCGACCCGGCGGGACGCGTCGAACTCCCGCCGGGCGTCCTCCCGGCCGACAGCCGTTTCGTCAACGACGACCTGCTGCCCGTGCCCGTCGCCCGCCGCCGCTGGACCGTGTACAACTTCACGGCCCTGTGGGTCGGCATGGCGCACAACATCCCCTCCTGGCTGCTCGCTTCCGGCCTCGTCGCGCTCGGTATGGACTGGAAGCAGGCCGTCTTCACCATCGCGCTCGCCAACGTCATCGTGCTGGCGCCGATGCTGCTCACCGGGCACGCCGGGCCCAAGTACGGCATCCCCTTCCCGGTGCTCGCCCGTGCCTCGTTCGGGCTGCGGGGCGCCAACCTGCCCGCGATGATCCGCGCCGCCGTCGCCTGCGCCTGGTTCGGCATCCAGACGTGGATCGGCGGCCAGGGCATCTTCGTCCTGCTGGGCAAGATGTTCGGCGGCTGGGCGGAAGTGGCGAGGATCGGCGGCCAGCCGTGGACGCTGTGGGTGTGCTTCGTCCTGTTCTGGGCACTCGAACTGGCCATCATCTACCGGGGGATGGAGGCCCTGCGCCGCTTCGAGAACTGGGCCGCGCCGTTCGTCATCGTCGGCGCGCTGGTGCTGCTGGGGTGGATCGCGGCCAAGGCGGGCGGTCTCGGGCCGCTGCTCGACCAGCCGTCGAAGCTGGGCTGGGGCGCGGACTTCTGGCCGGTGTTCTTCCCGTCCCTCATGGGCATGATCGCCTTCTGGTCGACGCTGTCGCTCAACATCCCGGACTTCACCCGCTTCGGCGCGGGCCAGCGCGCCCAGATCTGGGGCCAGACGCTCGGGCTGCCGACCACGATGACCCTCTTCGCGCTGCTGTCCGTCTTCGTCACCTCCGGCTCGCAGGCCGTGTACGGGGCGGCGGTCTGGGACCCGGTCGCGCTCGCGGGCAAGACGGACAACGTCTTCGGGCTGCTCTTCGCCCTGGTGACCGTGCTCGTCGCGACGATCTCGGTGAACATCGCGGCGAACGTCGTCTCACCGGCGTACGACCTGGCGAACCTGGCCCCGCGCTTCATCAACTTCCGCAGGGGAGCACTGATCACGGGTGTCGTCGGCGTGCTGATCATGCCGTGGAAGCTGACCGCGACGCCCGAGCTGTACATCTTCACCTGGCTCGGCCTGGTCGGCGGACTGCTCGGCACGGTCGCCGGCATCCTCATCGCGGACTACTGGCTGGTGCGGCGGACCGTGCTCGACCTCCCCGCCCTCTACACGCCCGGCGGACCTTACTGGTACACGTCCGGCTGGAACGCGCGCGCGGTCGTGGCGTTCGCGGTCGGCGGGGTGCTCGCGGTCGGCGGCTCGCACTCGGCACCGGGCAAGGGCCCCTTCCCGTCGGACGGCCTGATCCCGTTCCTGCGACCGCTCGCGGACTACGGCTGGGCGGTTGGGCTGGCGGCGTCGCTGGTGCTGTACGTGGGGCTGACGGGGGTTGCGGGGCGGCGGACGAGGGCGTGAGGGCGCGGCGGGGGGCGCTGCGCCGCGACCAGTTGGCGCAGCGTCTTCTCGGCCGCGCCGCCGCGCTGCAGGCGTTCCGCGACACCGGGGAACTGCCCCGCTACGGCGCTGAGGAGCCGCAACTCCAGCGGAGCCACGTTGATCTCGGCCACGTCGCGTTCCACCGCCCGTGTCACCCCGGCAACCACCTGCCGCGGCGACACCGTGCGTATGCCCGCCGGAGGCTTCGCGCCCGTGTCGGCGAACATGCCCGCGTCCCGGACGAAGCCGGGCTGGACGATCGAGACCCCGACGCCCGTGCCGTGCAGGTCCTGGCGCAGCCCGAGCGCGAAGCCGCGCAGGCCGAACTCGGTACCGCTGTACAGCGACGCCGACTTGGAGGCCGCCTTGCCCGAGAGGGAGCCGATGAACGCCAGATGACCCCGGCCCGCCGCCACCATGGCGGGGGCCAGCAGGCGGGCGAGCATGGCCGGGGCGTGCAGGTTCACGGTAAAGGCGCGCTCGACCTGCTCGGGGGTGCAGTCGAGCAGGTCGCCGCTGGAGGGCAGCGCGGCGTTGGTGATCAGGACGCCGGTGCCGGCGGCTTCGGCGGCGAGGCGGCGCACGTCGTCCGGCCGGGCCAGATCGGCGACGATCGCGCGGGCACCGTGACGCTCGGCGAGCGGGCGCAGCGCCTCGGCGCGCCGCCCGCTCACGGTCAACTTGGCACCCTGGGCGGCAAGTTCGGCGGCCAGGGCGCCGCCGATGCCGCCGGTCGCTCCGGTGAGCAGAACGCTTGCTCCGGTGATCCGCATCTGGTTACCCTCCAGTTCTGTTCGTTCGAACGAACAATAAGGAGGCGGGAGGAACGTGTCCACAGACCCGTTCGGCGGACTGGCCGAACACGCAAGGGCGTTGGCGGCGGGCGAGACCACGTCCGAGGCGCTCGTGACGGGCGCGCTCGCCCGTATCGAAGCCACTCAGGGCACCCTCAACGCCTTCCGTACCGTGCGCGCAGAGGCCGCCGTCGAGGAGGCGCGGGCCGCCGACCGCAGGCTCGCCGCGGGGGAGCGGCTGCCGCTGCTCGGCGTGCCGATCGCGGTCAAGGACGACACCGACGTGGCCGGGGTGCCCACCTTCTTCGGCTGCGCGGGCGACATCCCGCCCGCCACGGAGGACGGTGAGGCGGTGCGCCGGCTGCGGGCCGCGGGCGCGGTGATCGTCGGCAAGACGAACACGTGCGAGCTGGGCCAGTGGCCGTTCACCGAAGGCCCGGCCTTCGGCGCCGCCCGCAATCCCTGGTCCACCGGCCACACGCCCGGCGGTTCCTCGGGCGGCTCGGCGGCGGCCGTGGCGGCTGGACTGGTGCCCGCGGCGCTCGGCTCGGACGGCGCCGGGTCCATCCGCATCCCCGCGGCCTGGACCCATCTCGTGGGCATCAAGCCGCAGCGGAGCCGCGTCTCCGTCCACCCGTACGACGACTGCTTCCAGGGCCTGACGGTCTACGGTCCGCTCGCGAGGACCGTCGCCGACGCCGCCCTGCTGCTCGACGCGGCGGCGGGCGCGCACCCCAGGGAGCGCTTCCGGCCCGCCGCGATCGACGCGTCGGCGGCGGCCCGCAGGGAACCGGGACGGCTGCGCGTCGCCCTGGCCCTGCGTCCGCCGCTCACCCTCACGGGCGCCCGCGCCCACCCCGAGGTGCGAGGCGCGGTCACCGCGCTCGCCGACGCCCTGGCCCGCCTCGGCCACGACGTCGAGGAGGCACGCCCCCGTTACGGCCTCGTCGGGCTCGCCTTCCTGCCGCGCGCGGCAGCCGGCATCGCCGCGTACGCCGACCGCCACCCCGACCCCGCCCTGCTGGACCCGCGTACCCGGTCCGCGGCCCGCTCCGGCCACCGCCTCGGCCGCCTCGTCCCGGCCGCACGGGCCCGCGAGGCAGCGCAGCACCGCAGGATCGGCGCCTTCTTCGACCGCTACGACGTGCTGCTCACGCCCACCACGGCCGTCCCGCCGCCGCGGATCGGGTCCTTCGACGGACTGTCCGCGCCGCGCACCGACATCCGGATCGCCGCGGCCTGCCCGTACGCCTGGCCGTGGAACGTGCTCGGCTGGCCCGGCGTGAACGTGCCCGCCGGCTTCACCGCCCACGGACTTCCTGTCGGCGCCCAACTCCTCGGCCCCGCGGGCAGCGAGGAACGGCTCATCTCCCTCGCCGCCCAACTGGAGGCCGGCCAGCGGTGGTACGAGAAACGTCCGCCCTCGCCGCTCGGCGCGGCGGCCGTCGGCGGCACCCCCACCCCGTGACCAGCACCAGCGCGCCGATGGGACAATGGCGTCCATGCCCACCGCCGCCCGCGCAGCCGCCACCCGGCAGCGCATCATCGAGGCCGTCCTGCACATCATCGGCAAGGACGGGGTCGCGGCGGTCACCAACCGGCGGATAGCCAAGGAGGCCGGGGTCTCGCTCGGCTCGGTGACGTACCACTTCGCGACCCAGCACGACCTGCTGCGGGAGAGCCTGCTGCACTTCGTCCGCGACGAGACCCGGCGCTTCACCGCCCTCGCCGACCAGTGCCGGAGCGAGGGCGTCGACATCGCGGGCGCGGCGGCGCTCGCCGGCCGCGTGGCGGGCGGCATCGACTTCGACAGCGAGCACATCGCCACGTTCGAGCTGTACGTCGAGGCCGGGCGGGACGAGCGGCTGCGGGAGGCGGCGGCCGAGGCGTTCGCCGCGTACGACCGGCTCGCCGCCCAGATCCTGACCGGTCTCGGCGTCCCGGACGCCGAACGGTACGCGGCGACGACGGTCGCCCTGGTGATGGGCCTGCAACTGCGCAGGCTGGCCACCGGCGGGCCCGCCGAGGACCTGGTCGACGCGCTGTTGCTGCTCGCGCGGGGAGCGGTCGGCCCGAGCAGCGGAAACGGATTGCCTGTATCGCCCGCCGGGGGCTGACCCCATCTGATGCGAGCCGGGCAGGCCCGAGCAGCGGAAACGGCGGGCCCGTGCCACCCGCCCGGGCTGACGCCCGTCTGATGCGGGCCGGACGGCGCGTAATTACCCTGAAAGGGTGCATATCGCTCGCCGGTGCACCGGACCCGCCCTGGTCCTGGGGCTGGTGCTCGGTCTCCTGCCCGGTCACGCCGTCACGGCCGACGGGCCCCGGTTCACGGCCACCGTGCGGGACGTGCCGGGGGAGAAGCTCGGAGCGAGTCACGAGCCCGGCTGTCCGGTGCCGCCGGAGCGGCTGCGGCTGATCACCATGGACCACTGGGGCTTCGACGGTCGCATCCACCGCGGCGAACTGATCGTCCATCAGGACGTGGTCCGCCCCGTGCTGCACGTCTTCCGGGAGATCTTCGACGAACGCTTCCCCATCCGGCGCATGCGCGTCATGGCGGAGTACGACGGGAGCGACGCGCGCGCCATGGCCGACGACAACACCTCCGCCTTCAACTGCCGCCGGGTGACCGGCGACGCCGGCCACCTGTCCCGCCACTCCTACGGCGACGCCGTCGACATCAACCCGCTGGAGAACCCGTACGTGGACCGCTCGGGCGCCGTCCACCCGCCGGCCGCCGAACGCCACCTGGCGCGCGACCCGGCCACCGGGGGGCTGATCACGCCGGGCGACGCCGTGACCCGGGCCATGGAGGGGGCCGGCTGGCAGTGGGGCGGCCACTGGTCGCCGCCCGACTACCACCACTTCTCCGCCGACGGCACCTGACCGGCACCTGAACGTGCACCCGAGCGGCACCCGAGCAGCACCTGAACGGCACCCGAGCGGCACCTCCGGGCGCCCGGCGGGCCGAACCGCCGGGAAACGCCGGGTTGCGGGCCGGGGAACCGGGGCCCTCCCGCGATGTCAGCGGGACGTGGTTGGCTGGTGACATGATCGATGACTTCCTGACCGGTGATCTCTCCGACGTCGAGGAGGCGCTGCGCAAGGCGGCGGCCGCCGAGATCACGCCGCGCTTCCGGCAGCTCGCCGAGCACGAGATCGTCGAGAAGAACGGCCCGCACGACCTCGTCACCGCCGCCGACCGGCTCGCCGAGGCGCATCTGACCGCGTCGCTGACCGCCCTGCTGCCGGGCTCCGTGGTCGTCGGCGAGGAGGCGGTGCACGCGGACCCGGCGGTCTACGAAGCGCTGCACGGCGACGCGGCCGTGTGGATCGTGGACCCCGTCGACGGCACGCGCCAGTTCGTCCACGGTGAGCCCGGCTTCTGCACCCTGGTCGCGCTCGCCCACCGCGGCGAGGTCCTCGCCTCCTGGACGTACGCGCCGGTGCCCGACGAGCTCGCGGTCGCGGTGCGCGGCGGGGGTGCCCGGCTGGGCGGCGAGGTGCTGCGTTCCGGCTCGCCCGCCCCCGGCGCGGTGCTCCACGTGGCCATGTCGCACCCCGACTACACGACTCCCGAGCAGAAGCGGGCGCTGCTCGGACTCGCGGCGCCCGGCGTGCTGGCGCGTCCGTGCGGATCGGCGGGTCTGGAGTACCTGGACGTCGCCAGGGGCGCCCTGGACGCCGTCGCCTTCTCGTGGGAGTACGCCTGGGACCACGCGGCCGGACTGCTGCTGGTCACGGAGGCGGGCGGTGCCCATCTCACCGTCACCGGTGAGCCCTTCCGCATCACGGGCGGCAACAGCCTCCCCTTCACGGCCGCCCGTGACGAGGCGACCGCCCGGCGCATACGGGAGCTGCTGACCTGACGCGTCCGGCCCGGCCCTCGGCGGAGGCGGTCAGGTCAGCCGTGACCTGATCTCCCGCACCAGCTCGTCCGCCGCCTCCACCGCCGCCGCGTCCAGTCCGGCGAGCGCCGCCGACACGCGCGCGGTGAAGTCACGGGGCACACCCGGCAGCGCTGCGGCGGCCGCCAGCGCGCCCTTTTCGTTCAGGCACCACACACGGTGATACGCGTGCAGCGACTGCACCAGCACGCCGAACGCCCGGGACAGGCACAGCGAGACGTGCAGCGTGTCACCCGACCCCGCCGACTTGCGCGCCGCCGCGACGGAGAACTCCGCCTCCCACACGGCCCCCACCAGCGCCGCGCGCAACGGCTCCGGATACGTCGCCGTCTGCGCCCGAAGCTCCGTCAACTCGCCTGTGGGATCGGCCAGTACGCGGCACAGCGCCACCTCGCCGGCGTAGGCAGGCGACCAGAAGCCCAGCGGATGGCCCGGCTGCACACCGGTCTCGTAGCGGCCGGCGCGGCAGTCCGTCCACACGCGCCGCACCCGGTCCAGGTCCCGCAGGATCCAGTCCACGGGCGTCCCGTCCACGGTGAGCCAAGCGCCGCCGTCGACCCATGGTCCCCAGCCGCCGGGCCCGGCGACCTCCACCGGAGCACCGGTCAGCTCGGCGGCGAGCTCCGCGAGGGCCGCGACATCGGGCTCGCCGCGGTAGTACACGCCGAGGTCCCAGTCGGAGTCCGGCCGGTGGACGCCGCGCGCCCGGCTGCCGCCGAGCGCCACGGCGCGGATCCCGGCAACGGCGGTGAGCCGCCGGGCCATGGTCTCGATCGTGGTCTGCATCGGGAGGGAACGCTACCCGTGGCCCCGCTGTCGGCGCCCCGGAATATCCTGGGTGCTCATGGCCGTCGGCTGACAAAGGAGTCCGCAGGTGCCGTCGATGCTCGATGCCGTCGTCGTGGGGGCGGGGCCCAACGGGCTGACGGCCGCGGTCGAACTGGCCCGCCGCGGCCTGTCCGTCGCCGTGTTCGAGGCCCTGGACAGCGTGGGCGGCGGTGCGCGCACCGAGGAGCTGACCCTCCCCGGCTTCCGCCACGACCCCTGCTCGGCCGTGCACCCCCTCGGCATCGGATCGCCCGCGTTCGCCGCCATGCCGCTCGCCCGGTATGGCCTCGAGTGGCTGCACCCCGCGCTGCCCCTCGCGCACCCCTTCCCCGACGGCACGGCCGCGGTCCTCAGCCGCTCGGTCGGCGAGAGCGCCATGTCCCTCGGCGCCGCCGACGCGGGCGCCTACCGCCGCCTCGTCGCCCCGTACCTGGGGCACTGGGGCGACCTCGCGGCCGACTTCCTGCGCACGCCCTGGGACGGCCTGCCCCGCGCCCCGTACCGCTTCGCCCGCTTCGGGCTCGACGCGATCCGGCCCGCCAGCTGGCTCGCCCGCCGCTTCCGGGGGGAGAAGGGCAGGGCGCTGCTCGCCGGGCTCGCGGCGCACGCGATCGCGCCCACGAGCGGCGTCGCCACGGGCGGCATCGCCCTGATGTTCGCGCTGGCCGCCCACGAGGTCGGCTGGCCGGTGCCCCGGGGCGGCTCCCAGGCCATCTCCGACGCCCTCGCCGCCTACCTGCGGGAGCTCGGCGGCACCGTCCACACCGGCGCCGAGGTCAGGCGCCTGGACGAGCTGCCGCCCGCCCGCGCGTACGTCTTCGACACCTCGCCGACCGCGCTCGCCCGGATCGCCGGACTGGGCCAGGCGTACTGGCGCTACCGGTACGGCGCCTCCGCGTTCAAGATCGATTACGCGCTGTCCGGCCCGGTGCCGTGGACCGCGAAGGAGGCCCGCGCGGCCGGCACCGTGCACATCGGACCGACCGCGGGCGAGATCGACGACGCCCTGCGGCGGGCCGTCGAGGGGCGCGACCCCCGGGCCCCGTTCCTCATCACCGCCCAGCCCAGCCTGATCGACCGCACCCGCGCCCCCGAGGGCCGCCATGTCCTGTGGGCGTACGGCCATGTGCCGGCCGGCTGGGAGGGCGACGCGACGGAGGCCGTCGAGCGGCAGCTGGAGCGGTTCGCGCCCGGCTTCCGCGACCTGGTCCTCGCCCGCGCCGTCGCCGGCCCGCCCCAACTGGCCGCGCGCAATGCGAACTACGTGGGCGGTGACATCGCCTGCGGAGCGTTCGCCGGCCTCCAGACCGTGCTCCGCCCCAAGCTGGCCCGCGTCCCGTACGCCACCGCGCACCCCGCCGTGTTCCTGTGCTCGTCGGCGACCCCGCCGGGGCCGGGGGTGCACGGCATGTCGGGGCACCACGCGGCCAAGGCGGTCTGGCGCCGGCTGCGGCAGCGCTGACGCGGCCTGCGGGCTGTGCCGGGCCCCGGTGGGCATCATGAGCGCATGACACAGCACGCCCCGGAGATCACCCTCGTACGCGGTGACATCACCGAGCAGCACGCCGACGCCATCGTCAACGCCGCCAACTCCTCGCTGCTCGGCGGAGGCGGCGTCGACGGCGCCATCCACCGCAAGGGCGGCCCCGACATCCTCGCCGAGTGCCGCGCCCTGCGCGCCTCCCCCTACGGCAAGGGCCTGCCCACCGGCGCCGCCGTCGCGACCACGGCCGGCCGGCTGCACGCGGACCACGTCATCCACACGGTCGGGCCGGTCTGGTCCCGTGGGGAGGACCGGTCGGCGCTGCTCGCCTCCTGCTACCGCGAATCACTGCGCGTGGCAGCCGAGTTGGGGGCACGGACCGTAGCCTTCCCGGCCATCTCCACCGGCGTCTACGGCTGGCCCATGGACGACGGCGCCCGTGTCGCGGTCCGCACGGTCCGCGAGGCCACCACGCCGCCGGTCGTCGAAGTGCGCTTCGTGCTCTTCGACGAGGACGCGTACGCCTGCTTCCAGGCGGCTCTCGACGCTGAGCGCTGACGCCGGACGGCCCGGTCCCCACCGGCGCGGAGCGCTGACGTCGCGCGGCCCGGACCGCATCGGCGCGGCGAACCACGGCGGGGCCCGGCGTCCGGGGTCATGGCGCCATGAGCACGGCCACCCCGGTGATCCGTCCCGCCGCCAGGTCCGACAGGGCACGGTCGGCCTGCCGCAGTGCGTAGCGCGTGACCCGTACCGTGGGCCGCAGCCGCGCCGCTTCGGCGAGGAACGCGCGGCCGTCCTCCCGCGTGTTGGCCGTGACGCTGCGCACCGTGCGCTCCTGGAACAGGTGGGCGTCGTAGTCCAGCGGGGGGACCGCGCTGAGGTGGATCCCGGCGATCGCCAGCGTGCCGCCGCGGTCCAGCGCCGCCAGCGCCACCGGCACCAGGCCCCCGGCCGGGGCGAACAGGATGGCGGAGTCCAGCGGCTCCGGCGGTTCGCCGGCGCCCGCCGAGGCCGCGCCCAGCTCCCGCGCCAGACGCTGCGCCCGCGGCGACCGGGTGACCACGTGGACGGCGGCGCCCTGGGCCACGGCGAGCTGGGCGGTCAGGTGCGCGGACGCGCCGAAACCGTAGATCCCGAGCCGGCCGCCGGGCGGCAGCTCCGCGAGGCGCAGGGCGCGGTAGCCGATGATGCCCGCGCACAGCAGCGGTGCGGCCTCCTCGTCGTCCCACCCTTCCGGCAGGCGATAGGTGAACGGGGCGTCCACGAGGACGTGGCCGGCGAAACCGCCGTCGATGTCCCAGCCGGTGTAGCGCGACCCGGGGCACAGGTTCTCCCGCCCGGCGCGGCAGTGCCGGCACCGTCCGCAGGTCCCCGCGAGCCAGGCCGCCCCCAGCCGGTCGCCCGAGCGCAGGCCGGTGACATCGGGCCCGGCCGCGACGACCTCGCCGACGACCTCGTGGCCCGGTGTGCAACGCGGCCTGCGCGGCGGCAGGTCGCCCTCGGTCAGGTGCAGGTCGGTCCGGCACACCCCGCAGGCCCGTACGCGGAGCAGGAGTTGGCCCGGTCCGGGCTCCGGTACCGGGCGCTCCAGCCACCGCAGCGGGGTGGACGCGATCGGGCCCGGCGACTCGACCACCCAGGCCGACGTCGCTCTTGGCACAGGGGGCGCCATCGTCGTCCTGTCGCTTCCGTCACATGACCCGGGCCGGTCGGTGCGAGGCCGGCCCGGTGGTTCGTCGGGACGGGGCAGGGCCCGACCGTGCGGCGCCTGCCACGCCCCCCTTCGCTCACATGCTCCAGCGCAGCACCGCACCGAGTCCGCCCGCAGGACCGCGCATGCCCGGGGGAACCATCAGGACCTCGCCGCCCGCCGCCGCGGCGGAGCGCAGCAGCGCGTCGTCCGCGCGCGCCCGTTCGGGCTTGGCGACACCCATCGCCTGCGCCTGGCCGCGCTGCACGGCGACCTGGTCCACACCGGGGCCGATCCACACCTCGCGGCCCGCGTCGGACGCGTCCGGTGTGAACAGCAGGGTCTCCACCTGGTGCTTGCGCACCGCGTCCACGACGGCGGGCATGCCCTCGGCGGCCTCTCCGGGCCCCGTGTCGACGGCGGAGCTCTCGCGGTGCTCGCCGGGCCTGCCCCGACCGACACGGAAGCGGTCGAGCGCGTTCTCGAGCCGGTCGCGCGCGAACTTCTCGCACGCGTCGGCGATCTGCCGGTCCAGCAGGCTCGTGGACGCGCCCGGCGACCTGCTGCCGTTCCCGGCCTCCACGGTGACGGCCTGGACACGCTCGGGAAGCCGGTTGAAGACGGCCCGGCGCTCGCGGGGATCGCCGGTCAGCACGATGAGTTCGGCCTCGCTCTCGGGAAGCCGGCGGGCGAGCTCGCGGGCGATGATGTCGGCGGTCTCGTTCCAGCTGTTCTCGACCTTGTTCCGGTAGTGCCACTCGTAACGGTCCGCGGGAATGCTGCGGTGCCCGCGGCCCTGCCACTCCTTGCCGTTCGCCTGGCCCAGGGACTCGCGGTGGTGGGCGTCGCGCAGCTCCAGATCGGCGCCCGTGCGGTCGATGTACGCGACCAGGCACGCCGGCCGGTCGCCCCGCAGGTCCGCGAGCGGCGCGACGTGCGGCAGCACCGACCACGTCGCCGGGATACCGGCCGGGGCCACCGAGAGCGGGATGTCGAGCACGACCTCCGCGCCCGCGGCGAACAGGGCGCGTCCGGGCGGTGCGCCGGACACGGGCTCGTGGGCGAGCCGGTCCATGACGGCCCTGACGGTGTACGCGTCGGTGCCCGCCTCGATGAGCTGGGAGGCGACGGCGCGCTCGCGCAGCTGCTGCACCTTCTGTGCGTCCTCGGTCGCACGCGTGGTCTCGATGTAGACGGAAGCCCATGGGCCTGGCCGGGCGAAGAGCGGTTTGAGGAAGCCGAGTTCCATGATTACCCCCAGGCAATCGTGGATGGTGAATACCACCAGATTATGCCGGTATGCTCCTGTGGAGCGCGTGGCGACCAATGACGTGACGACGCCGTGAGTGCCCCCGTTTCGCCAACTGAAACGGGACGCGGGGCTCCGGTGACCGCCCGCGTCCGTACGGATCCGGCTCGTGGCCGGCCACGTCCCGGGCCGTTGGCGGGCTGCCGTGCCCGCCGGGCACCGTGCCGCGGGCGGCTGTCGTGACTGCCGGGCACCGTGCCGTTGGCGGGCTGTCGTGGCTCACCGGGCCGGTGCCGGTCAGTGCCGTGTTGATGTCGGATTTCCGCCAGCCACCCGCTGATCGCGTGCCCGATGCTTGACCCATGCACACCGACACCGAGCGCTGCGTACGCGCCGTCCAGTCCAAGGACGGACGGTTCGACGGATGGTTCTTCACCGCCGTCCTGACCACACGGATCTACTGCCGTCCCAGCTGCCCGGCCGTGCCGCCGAAGGCCGAGAACATGACCTTCTACCCGAGTGCCGCCGCCTGCCAGCAGGCCGGGTTCCGCGCCTGCAAGCGCTGCCGGCCCGACACCAGCCCCGGCTCGCCCGCCTGGAACGCCCGTGCCGACCTCGTGGCCAGGGCCATGCGACTCATCGGCGACGGGGTCGTCGACCGCGAGGGCGTGCCCGGACTCGCCGCCCGGCTCGGCTACTCCACGCGCCAGATCGAGCGCCAGCTCCTCTCCGAGCTGGGCGCCGGACCCCTCGCCCTCGTCCGCGCCCAGCGCGCCCAGACCGCCCGGCTGCTCGTCGAGACGACGTCCCTGCCCATGGCCGAGGTCGCCTTCGCCGCCGGGTTCTCCTCGATCCGCACGTTCAACGACACCGTCCGCGAGGTCTTCGCGCTCTCCCCGAGCGACCTGCGCACCCGTGCGTCGCACCGCCGCTCCACGCCGCCCGGCACGCCCGGGGTGATCGCCCTCAGGTTGCCGTACCGCGCGCCGCTCCATCCCGACAACCTGTTCGGGCACCTCGTCGCCACCGGCGTCCCCGGCGTCGAGGAGTGGCGCGACGGCGCCTACCGGCGCACCCTGTCCCTCCCGTACGGGCACGGCATCGCGGCGCTCACGCCGCGGCCCGACCACATCGCGTGCCGGCTCTCCCTCACCGACCTGCGCGATCTCACCATCGCCATCAGCCGCTGCCGGTGGATGCTCGACCTCGACGCCGACCCCGTCGCCGTGGACGACCGGCTGCGCGCCGACCCCGAGCTCGCCCCGCTGGTCGACAAGGCGCCCGGCAGGCGTGTGCCGCGCACCGTCGACGCGGCGGAGTTCGCCGTGCGCGCGGTGCTGGGCCAGCAGGTCTCCACCGCCGCCGCCCGCACCCACGCGGGCCGGCTGGTCACGGCGCACGGTGTGCCGGTCGAGGACCCGGAGGGCGGGCTCACCCACCTCTTCCCGGCCCCTGACGCCCTCGCGGCGCTCGACCCGGAAGCCCTCGCCCTGCCGCGCAGCCGCCGCACCACCCTGACCACGCTCGTCGCCGCGCTCGCCGACGGCTCGCTGCGGCTCGACCCGGGCAGCGACTGGGACCGGGCCCGCGCGCAGCTCGCCGAGCTGCCCGGCTTCGGCCCCTGGACCGTCGAGGTGATCGCCATGCGCGCGCTCGGCGACCCCGACGCCTTCCTCCCCACCGACCTCGGGATGCGCCGCGCCGCCGCCGAACTCGGCCTGCCCGCCACCCCGGCGGCCCTCACGGCGCGCGCCGCGGCCTGGCGGCCCTGGCGGGCGTACGCGGTCCAGTACCTCTACGGGCCCTGGGCGACCACCCGATCAATTACCTCCCCGCGTAAGGAAGTCCGGAGCATGACCAGGCAGCACACCGTCGTCGACAGCCCCTACGGTCCGCTCACGCTCGTCGCCACCGACGGCGTGCTCAGCGGGCTGTACATGACCGGGCAGCGGCACCGCCCCGGGGAGGAGACCTTCGGCACACCCGACGAGACGCCGTTCGGCGCGGCCGTCGAGCAGCTGGCCGCGTACTTCGCCCGCGAACTCACCGTCTTCGACCTGCCGATGCACTTCGACGGCACACCGTTCCAGCGCAGCGTCTGGGACCAGCTGCGGCGCATCCCCTACGGCGAGACCCGCACCTACGGCGAACTCGCCGGGATCCTCGGCAACAGGGCCGCCTCTCGCGCGGTCGGCCTCGCCAACGGCAAGAACCCCATCGGGATCATCGTCCCGTGCCACCGGGTGATCGGCTCGTCCGGCAGCCTGGTCGGCTACGGCGGCGGGCTGGACCGCAAGAAGCGCCTGCTCGCCTTCGAACGGGGCACGCCGGACGACGCGTTGTTCTAGGGGGCTGAGGAACATCTGTGTCAGATCGTGCGTTAAGCGTTCGCCGGGCCGGTTGGTGCTTTGACCTGGGGTGATTGACCGTCGGAGCCTTCGTGGGTCGTTGTTGCCGATCTTCGGAGAACTGTTGTGGCGGTCGAGTTCCTGACGGATGAGCAGGCGGCCCGGTACGGGAGGTTCCACGAGGTGCCTTCGCGGGCGGAGCTGGAGCGGTACTTCTTCCTGGACGACGCGGACCGGGAAGCGGTGCAGGCCAAGCGCCGTTCGCACAACCGGCTCGGGTTCGCGGTCCAGCTGACGAGCGTGCGGTTCCTGGGCCGGTTCATGCCAGACCCGCGGCAGGTGCCGGCGGAGGTGGCCGAGTACCTGGCCGGGCAGTTGGAGATCGCGGACGCCTCGTGCCTGAAGCTGTACGGCGAGCGGGACGGCACCGCGCGTACGCACGCCGGGGAGATCCAGGAGGCCGGGGGCTGGCGGGACTTCGCCGAGGTCCGCGAGGAACTGGCGGGCTGGTTGGACGCGCGGGCGTGGACGACGGGGGACGGGCCGACGGCGTTGTTCGACGCGGCGGCGGGGTGGCTGCGCGAGGGCCGGGTGCTGTTGCCGGGGGCGAGCCGCCTGGCCCGGCTGGTGGGGACGGTGCGGGAGGCGGCGAACCAGCGGTTGTGGAACACCCTCTACGGGATGCTGAGCGTCGGGCAGCAGGCGGTGCTGGACTCCCTGCTGACTGTGCCGCCCGGTGAGCGGGTCTCGGAGCTGGACCGGCTGCGCCGCGGGCCGGTGCGGGTCTCGGGCCCGCAGATGAAGCGGGCGCTGGAGCGGGCGGAGGAGATCGCCGCGCTCGTGATGGGCGCCCTGGACGTGTCGGGGATACCGCCGCGGCGCCTTGCGGAGCTGTCGCGGTACGGGGTGGATGGCAAGGCGTTGTGAAGCGGGCCTTGCTTCGGCGGCAGGAAATTCTGCGGCCCGGGCGGCTGTATTGCCCGGGCCGCAGACTGGGGGATGGCTGGGTTACACGGTGCCGAGGGCCGTGCGCAGGGTGGCGACGGCCTGGTTGATGGCGGCTTCGGCGGCATGGGTCTCGCGCAGGGCGTTGAGCATGACGAAGTCGTGGATGATGCCCTGGTAGCGCACGGCGGTGACCGGGACGCCGGCCTGGCGGAGCTTGTTGGCGTAGGCCTCGCCCTCGTCGCGCAGCACGTCGGCCTCGGCGGTGATGACCAGGGCCGGGGGCAGGTCGGTAAGTTGCTCGGTGGTGGCGCGCAGCGGGGAGGCGGTGATCTCGGCTCGCTGGTTCTCGTCGGTGGTGTACTGGTCCCAGAACCACTGCATGGCGTCGCGGCGCAGGAAGTAGCCTTCTGCGAACTGGTGGTAGGAGCCGGTGTCGAAGGCCGCGTCGGTGACCGGGTAGAAGAGCACCTGCTGTACGAGCGGTACGTCGCCGCGCTCCTTGGCCATCAGTGTCAGTGCGGCTGACATGTTGCCGCCGACGGAGTCGCCGGCCACCGCGATCCGCGTGGCGTCCAGGCCCTTGGCCGCGCCCTCGCGGACGATCCACTGGGCGACGGCGTAGTTCTGCTCGATGGCCACCGGGTAGCGGGCCTCGGGAGACAGATCGTATTCGGGGAAGACGACGGCTGCCCGGGCGCCGACGGCCAGTTCGCGCACCAGTCGGTCGTGGGTGTGGGCGTTGCCGAAGACCCAGCCGGCGCCGTGGATGTAGACGATCACCGGCAGCGTCCCCTCGGCGTCGGCCGGCCGGACGATGCGGGCCCGGACCGATCCGGTGGGGCCGCCCTGGACGGTCACCCACTCCTCGGCGATCTCCGGCTTGCCGATCTCACCGGACTGCACCTCGTCGACGGTCTTGCGGCCCTCGGCCGGACCGAGGTCGAAGAGGTACGGCGGGTTCGCGGTGGCCTCGGTGAAGGCGGCGGCGGCCGGTTCCAGTACCGGGCGGGTGGTGGTCTCGGACATGGGGTGCTCCTCGTGGGTCGTGTCAGTCAGTCGTTCGGCGGGTACGACAGGAACAGTACTGCTCGATTAAATCGCGCGCAACTTAATCGAGCTATATATAGTCGTGCACGCCTGGAATGGTAGGGTGGAGTTCCGATCATTCGACGTTAGGACCCGGTCATGGCCCAGGCCGCGCACCACGCCGCAGAACAGGGCTCGCTCCTGCTCCAGGACCAGCTGTGCTTCGCCCTGTACGCTGCTTCGCGGTCGGTCACCACGCGCTACCGGCCGCTGCTGGAAGAGTTGGGGCTGACCTACCCGCAGTACCTGGTCATGCTGGTGCTGTGGGACCAGGACTCGGTCTCCGTCCGCGAGCTGGGCACCACGCTCCAGTTGGAGTCCAGCACCCTCTCCCCTCTGCTCAAGCGTCTGGAAGCCGGCGGCCTAATCCACCGTGAGCGGCGCTCCGACGACGAGCGCTCCGTCGCCATACGCCTCACCCAGGCCGGTACGGATCTCCGCGAGAAGGCCCGCACCGTCCCCCTGGCCATCGGTGAGGCCATGGGCCTGACCCCCGAGCAGGACACCACCGCCAAACACCTGCTCCGCCTGCTCACCGCGAACGTCACCCGCAACTGACCCCACCGGGCGAGCCGACCAGCACACAGGCGGTCAGCACTGTCAGCGCCTGCTGTTGCCGGGCGCGAGCAGGCTGGTGACCTCGGCGATTGCCTCCGGGGAGGGTTTGAAGTAACGGCGGACGTTCTCCGTCTTCTTGTGCCGGGACTTGGCCATCAGCATCAGCAGGCTTGCTCCTGCCTCGCCGAGGTGGGTCAGGGAGGAATGCCGCCACTCATGGAGGTCCCAGCCGGCGCCGGGCCCGGCGATGGCGGTGTGCTCGTCCAGCAGCGCGCGGGCCTGCCCGTACGACAGGCGGGCCAGCCCGGTGTCCGGGCAGACGTCGCGCGGGCCAACGACCTTGCCCGGGCCGGGACGGCGATGGATGACGAACACCGGATCGCGGGTGCGGCCCTTGAGCAGGCGAGGCAGCAGACGGGCGGTGCCAGCGTCCCAGTACACCGTCTCCAGCACGAAGTCCTCGCGCGCCTGACCCCGGCGGCGGGCCTTGGGCTGAGCACCTTCGCCTTCACTGGGCAACGGCGGCTGGCCAGGTCCAGGTCCTCGATGTTGGCGCCCAGGATTTCCTCCACCCGGGCGCACGTCTCGTAGAGCATCCGCCACAGCGTCTTCCCCGCAGGTGGACGTCGCGGCGCGCGATCAGCCGGTCGATCGCCATCTTCGAGCGTGCAGGGGTGTCGGAGTCCGGGACGGTCAGCCGCTTCGTCCACGCGGGCACTGTGGGCCCGTCGTAGCCGCGCTCGGTGCACCAACTTGTCCACGACAGCACCGCCGCCCGCCGGGCGTTCCACGTGTTCACCGCGGCGGCGCCCCACAGCAGTTCCAGGGGTATCGCCGATCTCGTCGTCCTCGACCCCGGCCAGCGGCCGAGCGCCGCTGAGCCGCTCGACGGTCTTGCCGACCGCGATGCCGTAGTTCCGCACGGTGTTCGGATTGCCGAAGCAAGTCCAGGAAGATGTCGGCCGCCGCCTGGACGGTCAGCACCTTCCCGGTCGGGAGCCCGATGACGGTGGTCACAGCTTCTCCCTTGCCGCAGATAACAGGGCCGCTTTGCGCATCGGCCCGAAGACGTCGCCGCAGGTCGCGCTCGGCGATGCCGCAGATAATAGGGCGTTATCTATGGAAGGACTTCAGACGTGGCGGGGAGCCGACACCCCGTCAGCCGCCCACCAGGGCCGACGGAGGCTTAGCGCACGATCTGACACGGATGTTCCTCAACCCCCTTCTAGGCCGGGTCCGGCGGACAGGCCCTAGGAGGCCAAGTCCTCCGGCGACCCGGACGCCAGACGGTCGAGCAGCGCGGGAAGCGCCGTGCCGATCGGTTCGCGCACGATCTCGTCGGCCAGTTCGTCGTACGGCGTCGGCTCCGCGTTCACCACGATCAGCCGTGCCCCGTGCTCGACCGCGATCCCCGCCAGGGACGCGGCGGGCTGCACCTTCAGCGTGGTGCCGACGGCGACGAACACCTCGCACGCCTTCACGATCGCCATGGCCTGGCCCAGCACGTCCGGGTCGAGCCGCTGGCCGAACATCACCGTCGCCGACTTGAGGATCCCGCCGCACGTGAGGCACGCCGGGTCCGCCTCGCCCGCCTCCACGCGGGCCAGCGCCTCGGCCATCGGCGAGCGCACATGGCAGCGTGTGCACGTCACCGTGCGTGCGGTGCCGTGCAGTTCGAGCACCTTGCGGTCGGGCATGCCGCCGAGCTGGTGCAGTCCGTCGACGTTCTGCGTGATCACCCGGACGGCGACCCCGGGCCGGCGGTCGAGCTCGGCGACCGCGCGATGCGCCGCGTTCGGCTCGGCGCGCCAGGTCGCGCTCTCGCGGCGCATGATCCAGGAGCGGCGCCGGATGTCGGGGTCGGACATGTAGTAGTCGTAGGTGACGAGCTTCTCGGCCTCCGGATCCCGCCGCCACAGACCCTGGGGGCCGCGGTAGTCGGGGATGCCGGAATCGGTGGAGATGCCTGCCTCGCTGAGGATCGCGACGAGCGTCATAGGAACGAGCGTACGCAGCCCGGCGGGCCGGGGGCGACCGGTTTCGGCCGCCGCCGGCCCGTGGACGAGCCTCCTAGGGAGTGACCTTGGAGAACGGCGTCGGCGTCAGACCCGTCCAGCGCTGCTGGACCGCCTTGCCCGACTCCTTGATCACATCGCCGTCCTGCACCCTCGCCGCCTCGGCCAGGTAGAAGCGCCCGTCGTCGAGCGAGACCAGACCGTACTGCCCCGTCGACTGCCAGCCGTACGTGCCCGAGGGCTCGTGGTGCAGGCCCTGACGCAGCAGCGGCAGCATCCGCCCGGTCTCGGGCTCCTGCTGGCCGCGGACCTCGCCCCACCGGGGGCGGCCCTCGCCGTCGACGACGAACAGGGAGTAGTTGGGGAAGCCCGGCTTGGAGCCCTTGTACGCGGCCAGCAGCCAGTTGCCGCTGTGCCCGTCGTACTCCAGGTTCTGCACCCCGTATCTCGTGTTGCCGGTGTACAGGAAGAACTTGCCGCCGGGGCGGGCCGGTCCGCTGCGGTGCGGCGCCGACTCGGTCAGCGGCCGTTCGTACCTGCGCCACAGGCGTACGTCGTACTGGAGCAGGACCTGGTGGTCGTTGTCCGGGCGCGTCGTGTTGGCGTACACGCCGTAGGCGACGGTCAGCCGCTGCGGCCCGTTCTTCCTGCCGAACGCCGGGCCGAACGCGATCCCGTCGATGCCGCTGCACCCGTAGCGGTGGTCGGCCGTCGCGCCCGTGTTGCCGTCGAAGACGCCGTCGCCGTTCATGTCGGCGGTGTAGTCCTCCACCACCTCCCGCAGGTGGACCGTCGTGACGACCCCGCTCTTCTCCGCGTCCATGTTCATTCGGTCGATCCGGTCGCCGTCCACGATCGCGATGTAGAACGCCTCGGCCGCCTTGTACTCCAGCGAGCCGTAGACGCGTCCGTCCGCCGTGTTGAGGTCCAGGTCGCCCAGGTGGCCGGTGAAGCCGGTCACGGATCCGACCGGCCTGCCCCGTAGGTCCGTCTTGACCAGCAGGTTCGTGAACGAGAAGTACATGAACCCCTTGTGCCGGTCCAGTGCCATGCCCTGCAGGTGCCCCGACTGCCAGGCGCCGCCGTCCACCGCGAGGGGTGGCTCGACCGCCTTGGGGGGCGGGCCGGCCGCGGACGCGGGGCTGGTGAGGCCGATCGTCGTGGCGGCCACGAGGGCGGCGGCCGTCAGCAGGCCGTACGCGTGTCTGTGCATGATCCCTCCGGTGTCCTCGAAGTCCGGATGGTGCCCAGCAGGGGCGTGCGCGCCGTACCGGACGGCGCGCACACCCGTAAGCGGCATACCCAGATGTACTGATGCTCTGCCAACAGAGCACAGCGAAGACGCCCTTGGGGATCCGGCACGCGGCGGCCGTCAGCCGGTTGCCGCACCCGAGCCGGTGAGCGGGCCCGGCGGTCAGGGCTTCGGCGGCAGACCGTTCTCCAGCTCGACCGCGCCCGTGCCGGCCGCCAGCGCGTCGAGCGATGCCTCGACCCGCAGGGCCATCGAGCCGAGCAGGTAGTGGGACAGGTCCTCGCGTGTCACGAGGCGCCACGACAGCAGCTCGTCCTCCTGGAGCCTGATCGCCCCGAACTGGGCCTCGCTCAGCACCCCGCCGTCGTACACGTACGCGGCGATCGGCGGCCGCCCCTCGCCCGGCACCCAATCCACCGAGAGCAACCGGCCCGGCTCCAGATCGAGACCGATCTCCTCCAGCGTCTCCCGCCGCGCGGCCTGCCGGGGCGTCTCGCCGACATCCGACTCCACGGTCCCGCCGGGCAGTACCCAGCCCTTGCGGTAGTTGGGCTCGACGAGCAGCACCCGCCCCGCGGCGTCCCGGAACAACGCGGCGGCTCCGGCCAGGATGCGGGGGAGGGACGCGATGTAGGCGGCGTAATCGGAGGTCGTCACGGCACGCAGCGTAGGTCATCCGCCGTCCGCCACGGCGTGTGCGCCATGCCCCGGGTGGCACCGCATATGGAGGAAACACCCAGGTGTGCGGCGTGATGCCGTCCGATGCCGGGGTAGCAGGGCGCCCGAGGGTGCGGATAGGGTCGGGGACGGCGCGACTGCCTGTTCGACAGCAAGGGATACACGGTGAGGGACGGAGCAGTTTCTCAGCCTGCGCGGGTGCTCGTCGCAGCTGACAAGTTCAAGGGCTCGCTCACGGCGGTGCAGGTCGCCGAGCGGGTGACGGCCGGGCTCCGGCGGGTCGTCCCGGACCTGGAGATCGACACGCTGCCCGTCGCCGACGGCGGCGACGGCACGGTCGCCGCGGCGGTGGCGGCGGGGTTCGAACGCCGTGAGGTACGGGTGACCGGCCCGCTCGGCGACCCCGTCACCGCGGCGTACGCCCTGCGGGACGGCACCGCGGTCGTCGAGATGGCCGAGGCGTCGGGCCTGCAGCACCTCCCGGCCGGCGTCTTCGCACCGCTCACCGCCACGACGTACGGCTCCGGGGAGCTGCTGCGCGCCGCGCTCGACGCGGGCGCGCGCACGATCGTCTTCGGTGTCGGCGGCAGCGCGACCACGGACGGCGGCGCCGGGATGCTGGCGGCGCTTGGCGCCCGCTTCCTGGACGCGGACGGCAAGCCCGTGCCGCCGGGGGGCGGCGGCCTGGGCGCGCTGGCGACCGCGGACCTGTCGGGTCTGGACGCGCGTTTCGAGGACGTCGGCCTGGTCCTCGCCAGCGACGTCGACAACCCGCTGACCGGTCCCAAGGGCGCGCCCGCGGTCTACGGCCCGCAGAAGGGCGCGACGCCCGACGACGTGGCCGCCCTCGACACGGCGCTCGCCCACTACGCGTCCGTCCTCGGCCCCGACCTGGCGGACGCGCCCGGCGCGGGCGCGGCGGGCGGCATCGGCTACGGCGCGCTGGTCGCGCTCCGTGCCCGCTTCCGGCCGGGCATCGAGGTGATGCTCGACGTGCTGGGCTTCGCGCCGGCGCTGGAGCGGGCGACGCTGGTGATCACCGGCGAGGGCTCGCTGGACGAGCAGACGCTGCACGGCAAGGCCCCGGCGGGCGTGGCCGCGGCGGCCCGCGCGCAGGGCGTCGAGGTGGTCGCGGTCTGCGGCCGCCTGGCCCTCGCCCCGGAGGCGCTCGGCCGCGCGGGCATCCGCCGCGCCTACGCCCTGACGGCGCTGGAACCGGACCCGGCGACGTGCATGGCGCATGCGGGACCGCTGTTGGAACAGGTGGCGGAGTCGATCGCCCACGACTTCCTCCGGTAGGCCTGGGGCGTGCGCTCTCGGGCGTGGCCGGGCCCGTGCGCGTAACGCCCCCTCGGGCCGGGCCTTGCGTCACGGGCTGGGCCCGCCCCGTGCGCGTAACGCGCCCCTCGGGCGGGTCTCGCGTCCGGGTACCCCACTCCGGAGGCCCCGGTCCCCGGCACCACCCCCGGGCAGGGGACCACGGGGCGCAACGCCCCGAGACAGGCGCAACGTGAAGGCCCCGGATGCCGAGGCATCCGGGGCCATCACGTACAGCTCACGCCGCCGAAGGCGGCTACGGCACCTGCGCCGCCCGCGCCTCGCGGCTCTCGCGCCGGTTGTCGCGGAACGTGTTCACGCGACGGGCAGTGGCGAAGAGCGGAATCGTCGCAGCCATCACGATCTGCAGCGCGCAGCCCATCTGGAGCAGCACCTGGCCGCCCGGCGCGTCGAACGCCCACGCCGCCAGCATGCCCATCGCCGAAACGATCCAGCCGAGCATCGCCACCGCGAGGACACCGCGCGGCTTGGGGTACTCGACCCGGCTCACCATCAGCCACGCCGTGCCGATGATCGCCAGCAGCGTCGGGATGAAGGGCAGCTCCAGCAGCACGATCGAGACGACCGTGAGCGCTCCGAAGGGGCTCGGCATGCCCTGGAACATGCCGTCCTTCATGGTCACGCACGAGAATCTCGCAAGCCGCAGCACCACCGCCAGCAGCACCACGATCGCGGCCACCGCCGAGACCCGCTGATGGGCGTCGTCCGCGACCATGCCGTAGACCAGCACGAAGTACGCCGGCGCGAGACCGAAGCTGATCAGGTCCGAGAGGTTGTCCAGCTCCGCGCCCATCGGCGACGACCGCAGCTTGCGGGCCACGAGCCCGTCGCAGAGGTCGAAGATCGCCGCCAGCAGCATCAGGATCACGGCCGTCGCGGCGCTGTGCCGCGCCATGCCGGTCTCCTGGCTGCCCTGGAGGTGCGGGATGAGGATGCCGGTGGTGGTGAAGTACACCGCCATGAATCCGCACGTGGCGTTACCCAAGGTGAGGGTGTCCGCGATCGACAGCCGCAGCGAGAGCGGCATCTCCTCCGCGTCGTCCTCTTCCTCGGACTCGGCCACCCAGTTCGCCTGGGTGTCGGGATCAATCACGGTCAATGCGAGTCACCCCCGCCGTCGTGGTCTGGCCCACCTCGACGGCGACCTCGACACCCTCGGGAAGGTAGATGTCGACGCGCGAGCCGAAGCGGATCAGACCGATGCGATCACCCTGCTCGACCTTGGTGCCCTGCGGGATGTACGGGACGATGCGCCGTGCGACCGCACCGGCGATCTGCACCATCTCGATGTCGCCCAGTTCGGTGTCGAAGTGCCAGACAACGCGCTCGTTGTTCTCGCTCTCCTTGTTGAAAGCGGGGACGAAGCCGCCGGGGATGTGCTCGACCGACGTCACGGTGCCGGCGAGCGGCGCGCGGTTGACGTGGACGTTGAGCGGGCTCATGAAGATCGCGACGCGGGTGCGTCCGTCCTTCCACGGCATGATGCTCTGCACCACTCCGTCGGCGGGCGAGATGACCCGCCCGGACGCGATCTCGCGCTCCGGGTCGCGGAAGAACCACAGCATGCCCGCCGCGAGCGCGGTGGTGGGCACGGCAATGGCCGCGGCCCGCCGCGAACGGCGGGCGCGGGCCAGGCTGACTGCAGCGGTGGCGACGGTCGGCAGAAGCCACGGCGATGCTCCGCGAGCGATACGAACGCCGAAGCGGCTGTCGCGTGGTGCAGAGGTTTGGCTGTGGGGCATGGATGACCTTCGTAGCGGATGATGCCGCGCTGGTAACGGGGGACGGCGGCTTTCCGGCCGATGGTATCGGGTACCGAGCACAACTGGGAAAGCCAGAAACCGAGTCGGCGGCCGGAAGATGATGACAGGGTGTGATCTTCTTCGCGGCCGAACCGACCCAAAAGCGGCAATCAGCCCTGGAAACGGTATTCCTCGAGCAGCCGGCGCCCAATGATCATTTTCTGGATTTCGGCGGTACCTTCACCGATCAGCAGCATCGGCGCCTCACGGTAGAGGCGCTCGATCTCGTACTCCTTGGAGAAGCCGTAACCGCCGTGGATACGGAAGGCGTCCTCGACGACTTCCTTGCAGTATTCGGAGGCGAGGTACTTCGCCATCCCTGCCTCCAGGTCGTTTCGTTCCCCGGAGTCCTTTTTGCGGGCCGCGTTCACCATCATGGCATGGGCGGCCTCGACCTTGGTAGCCATCTCGGCCAGCTTGAACTGAATCGCCTGATGGGAGGCGATCGGCTTGCCGAAAGTGTGACGCTGCTGGGCATACGAGACACCCAGCTCGAAGGCACGCTGCGCGACACCGCAGCCACGCGCCGCGACGTTGACGCGGCCGACCTCGACGCCGTCCATCATTTGGTAAAATCCTCGGCCGGTGACGCCGCCGAGCACCCGATTGGCCGGAATGCGCAGTCCGTCCATGATGAGCTCGGTCGTGTCGACGCCCTTGTAGCCCATCTTGTCGATCTTCCCGGGAATGGTGAGGCCCGGACGGACCTCTCCGAAGCCCGGCTCCTTCTCGACCAGGAAGGTCGTCATCGACTTGTGCGGGGCCGTGCCCTCAGGGTGTCCTTCGTCACTCCGGCACAGGACCGCGACGAGGGTGGA
Source organism: Streptomyces sp. 5K101 (assembly GCF_046506645.1). NCBI lineage: Bacteria > Bacillati > Actinomycetota > Actinomycetes > Kitasatosporales > Streptomycetaceae > Streptomyces > Streptomyces sp. 5K101. The sequence goes on from NZ_JBKFFO010000003.1 coordinate 527,993, forward strand.
CGTGCCGCCGTTCGTCAGCCACATCTTCTGGCCGTTCAGGACGTACTCGTCGCCGTCCTTCACGCCCTTGGACGTGATGGCCGACACGTCCGAGCCGAGGCCCGGCTCCGACATCGAGAACGCGCCGCGCACCTCGCCGAGCGCCATCCGCGGCAGGAAGGTGTCCTTCTGCTCCTGCGTGCCGTGCTGCTTGAGCATGTACGCCACGATGAAGTGGGTGTTGATGATGCCCGAGACGGACATCCAGCCGCGGGCGATCTCCTCGACGCACAGCGCGTACGTGAGGAGGGACTCGCCCAGGCCGCCGTACTCCTCGGGGATCATCAGGCCGAACAGGCCGAGCTCCTTGAGGCCGTCGACGATCTCTTGCGGGTACTCGTCCTTGTGCTCCAGCTCCGTGGCGACAGGAATGATCTCCTTGTCGACAAAGTCCCGGACGGTGGACAGGATCTCCTGCTGGACATCGGTCAGACCTGCGGTCTGGGCGAGTCGGGCCATGACTACTTCTCCTGCGTCTTGAGCTCGGGGCGGCCGGGCTGCTCGCCGCCGCGCTCCTTGATGTACGTCTCCGTCGGGACCATCACCTTGCGCCGGAAGACGCAGACGAGGGTGCCGTCCTGCTTGTAGCCCTTGGTCTCGACGTAGACGATGCCGCGGTCGTTCTTCGACTTCGACGGCGTCTTGTCGAGGACCGTGGTCTCGCCGTAGATCGTGTCGCCGTGGAAGGTCGGCGCCACGTGGCGCAGCGACTCGATCTCCAGGTTCGCGATGGCCTTGCCGGAGACGTCCGGCACGGACATACCGAGCAGCAGCGAGTAGATGTAGTTCCCGACGACGACGTTCTTGCCGAAGTCCGTCGTCTTCTCCGCATAGTTCGTGTCCATGTGGAGCGGGTGGTGGTTCATCGTCAGGAGACAGAAGAGGTGGTCGTCGTACTCGGTGACCGTCTTCCCGGGCCAGTGCTTGTAGACCGCCCCGACCTCGAACTCCTCGTAGGTGCGTCCGAACTGCATGCCGCTCACGCCTCCGGGATCTCGAACGTGGTGGTGCGCTGCATGCCGGCCGCGCGTCCCTTGCCGGAGATGACCAGCGCCATCTTGCGGCTGGCCTCGTCGATCATCTCGTCGCCGAGCATCGCCGAGCCCTTCTTGCCGCCCGCCTCCGACGTGTAGTAGTCGTACGCGTCCAGGATCAGCTCGGCGTGGTCGTAGTCCTCCTGGGAGGGCGAGAAGATCTCGTTGGACGCCTCGACCTGGCCCGGGTGCAGCACCCACTTGCCGTCGAAGCCGAGCGCGGCGGCCCGCTGGGCGACCTCGCGGTAGCCGTCGATGTTGCGGATCTGCAGGTAGGGACCGTCGATCGCCTGGAGGTTGTTGGCGCGGGCCGCCATCAAGATCTTCATCAGGATGTAGTGGTACGCGTCGGCGGGGTAGCCGGGCGGCTGCTCGCCGACGACCAGGGACTTCATGTTGATGGAGGCCATGAAGTCGGCCGGGCCGAAGATGATCGTCTCGACGCGCGGCGACGCCTGTGCGATGGCGTTGACGTTGTTGAGGCCCTGCGCGTTCTCGATCTGTGCCTCGATGCCGATCTTGCCCAGCTCGAAGCCCATGGTCTTCTCGATCTGGGTGAGCAGCAGGTCGAGCGCGACGACCTGCTCGGCACTCTGCACCTTCGGCAGCATTATGCAGTCGAGGTTCTGGCCGGCGCCCTCGACGACGGTGACGACGTCGCGGTAGGTCCACTCGGTGGTCCAGTCGTTGACGCGCACGACCCGCGTCTTGCCCGTCCAGTCACCCTCGTTGAGGAACTTCACGATCGTGTGCCGGGCCTCCGGCTTGGCGAGCGGCGCGCAGGCGTCCTCCAGGTCCAGGAAGACCTGGTCGGCCGGCAGCCCCTGGGCCTTCTCCAGGAAGCGCGGGTTCGAACCGGGCACGGCCAGGCAGGAACGGCGCGGGCGGAGACGGTTGACCGGGTGCACAGGCGTGCTCATGCGGGGACCTCCAGGGGGTCGAGCTTGTTCGCTTGACGGATCTCGTCGACGATACGGCCGATGATCTCCGTGATTCCGAAGTCCTTCGGGGTGAAGACGGCGGCCACACCCGCCGCCTTCAGTTCGGTGGCGTCGGCGTTCGGGATGATGCCACCCACGATCACCGGGATGTCGGCCGCGCCCGCCTCGCGCAGCCGCCTCAGCACGTCCGGCACCAGCTCGGCGTGCGACCCGGACAGGATCGACAGGCCGACGCAGTGCACGTCCTCCGCGAGGGCGGCGGAGACGATCTGCTCGGGCGTCAGCCGGATGCCCTGGTAGACCACCTCGAACCCGGCGTCGCGGGCCCGTACGGCGATCTGCTCGGCCCCGTTGGAGTGGCCGTCCAGGCCGGGCTTGCCGACCAGCAGCCGCAGCCGCCCGGCACCCAGCTCCTGCGCGGTGCGGGCCACCTTCTCGCGGACGAGGGCGAGCGGGGTGCCCGCCTCGGCGGCGACCGCCACCGGGGCGCTGCTGACGCCCGTCGGCGCACGGAACTCGCCGAAGACGTCACGCAGCGCCCAGGCCCACTCGCCGGTGGTGACGCCCGCACGCGCACACTCGACGGTGGCCGCCATCAGGTTCTCGGTGCCCGCCGCCGCCTTCTTCAGGGCCGCGAGGGCTTCCGCCGCCCGGGACTCCTCCCGGCCGGCGCGCCACTCGTGCAGCTTGGCGACGACCCGCGCCTCGTTCGCCGGGTCGACCGTCATGATCGCCGTGTCGAGATCCGCGGTGAGCGGGTTGTCCTCGGTCGACTCGTAGATGTTGACGCCGACGATCTTCTCGTCGCCTGCCTCGATCCGCGCCCGCCGCTCGGCGTGCGAGGAGACCAGCTGCGACTTGAGGTAGCCGGACTCGACGGCCGCCATCGCGCCGCCCATCTCCTGGATCCGGTCGATCTCCGCCAGGCACTCCTCGACGAGGGCGTCCACCTTGGCCTCGATGACGTGCGAGCCCGCGAAGATGTCCTCGTACTCCAGCAGGTCCGACTCGTGCGCCAGCACCTGCTGGATGCGCAGCGACCACTGCTGGTCCCAGGGCCGGGGCAGTCCCAGCGCCTCGTTCCAGGCGGGCAGCTGCACGGCACGCGCGCGGGCGTCCTTGGAGAGCGTCACGGCCAGCATCTCGAGCACGATGCGCTGGACGTTGTTCTCCGGCTGGGCCTCGGTCAGACCGAGCGAGTTGACCTGGACGCCGTAGCGGAAACGGCGCTGCTTCTCGTTCTCGATGCCGTAGCGCTCGCGCGTGATCTTGTCCCAGATGCGGCCGAAGGCGCGCATCTTGCACATCTCCTCGATGAAGCGGACGCCCGCGTTCACGAAGAACGACATCCGGGCGACCACGTCACCGAACGTCGCGGCCGGTACCTGGCCCGAGTCCCGCACGGCGTCCAGCACGGCGATCGCGGTGGACATCGCGTACGCGATTTCCTGCACCGGCGTGGCCCCGGCCTCCTGCAGGTGGTAGCTGCAGATGTTGATCGGGTTCCACTTGGGGATGTTGGCCACCGTGTACGTGATCATGTCGGTGGTCAGGCGCAGCGAAGGACCGGGCGGGAAGACGTGCGTCCCGCGCGACAGGTACTCCTTGACGATGTCGTTCTGGGTCGTGCCCTGGAGCCTGGTGATGTCCGCACCCTGCTCCTCCGCGACCACCTGGTACAGCGCCAGCAGCCACATGGCCGTGGCGTTGATGGTCATCGAGGTGTTCATCTGCTCCAGGGGGATGTCCTGGAACAGCCGGCGCATGTCGCCCAGATGGGAGACCGGCACGCCGACCCGGCCGACCTCGCCGCGGGCGAGGATGTGGTCGGGGTCGTAACCGGTCTGCGTCGGCAGGTCGAAGGCGACCGACAGTCCCGTCTGGCCCTTGGCGAGGTTGCGCCGGTACAGCTCGTTGGACGCCTCGGCGGTCGAGTGACCGGCGTACGTCCGCATGAGCCAGGGCCGGTCCTTCTTGCGCTCAGTCATCTTGGGACCTCAGCCCTCAGACGTTCCGGAAGCGGTTGATGGCGTCGATGTGCTTCTCGCGCATCTCCGGGTCCTTGACGCCCAGACCCTCCTGCGGGGCGAGCGCGAGGACGCCGACCTTGCCCTGGTGGAGGTTGCGGTGCACGTCGTACGCGGCCTGGCCGGTGTCCTCCAGGGAGTAGACCTTGGAGAGCGTCGGGTGGATCTTGCCCTTGGCGATCAGGCGGTTGGCCTCCCACGCCTCGCGGTAGTTGGCGAAGTGCGAGCCGATGATGCGCTTCAGCGACATCCACAGGTAGCGGTTGTCGTACTCGTGCATGTAGCCCGAGGTCGAGGCGCAGGTGGTGATGGTGCCGCCCTTGCGGGTGACGTAGACGGACGCGCCGAAGGTCTCGCGGCCCGGGTGCTCGAAGACGATGTCGATGTCCTCGCCGCCGGTGAACTCGCGGATGCGCTTGCCGAAGCGCTTCCACTCCTTCGGGTCCTGGGTCCGCTCGTCCTTCCAGAACTTGTAGCCCTCGGCGCTGCGGTCGATGATCGCCTCGGCGCCCATCGAGCGGCAGATGTCCGCCTTCTGCTCGCTGGAGACGACACAGATCGGGTTGGCGCCGCCCGCGAGCGCGAACTGCGTGGCGTACGAGCCGAGTCCGCCGCTCGCGCCCCAGATCAGGACGTTGTCGCCCTGCTTCATCCCGGCGCCGTTGCGGGAGACGAGCTGGCGGTACGCGGTGGAGTTGACCAGGCCCGGGGCGGCGGCCTCCTCCCAGCTGAGGTGCTTGGGCTTGGGCATCAGCTGGTTGGACTTGACGAGCGCGATCTCCGCGAGGCCGCCGAAGTTGGTCTCGAAGCCCCAGATGCGCTGCTCGGGGTCGAGCATCGTGTCGTTGTGGCCGTCGGAGGACTCCAGTTCGACGGACAGGCAGTGTGCGACGACCTCGTCGCCGGGGTTCCACGCGTTCACGCCCGGACCGGTGCGCAGGACGACGCCCGCCAGGTCGGAGCCGATGATGTGGTACGGCAGGTCGTGGCGCTTGGTGAGCTCGGAGAGCTTTCCGTAGCGCTCCAGGAAGCCGAAGGTGGAAAGCGGCTCGAAGATCGAGGTCCACACGGAGTTGTAGTTGACCGAGGAGGCCATGACGGCCACCAGGGCCTCACCGGGACCGAGCTCGGGGACCGGGACGTCGTCCAGGTGGATCGACTTGCGCGGGTCCTTCTCCCGGCTCTCGAGGCCGGCGAACATCTCCGTCTCGTCCTTGTGCACGGTGATCGCGCGGTACGACTCGGGGAGCTTCAGTGCGGCGAAGTCGGCGGACGTGCTGTCCGGCGACTGGATCGCGTCCAGGATTTCCTTCACGGTGTTGCCTCCGGCGAGAAGCGTCCATGGGCGGACGCTGAGGGGTACGTCGGGGTGGTGCTGCTGCTGTGGAGGTGTGCCGTCGGTTCGGCGGATGGTGCTGCTGGCAGCGCTGGTGGGCGCGAAAGGTGCCTGTGACGCAGGCGTCCGGGCGGGGCAGCCGCGAAGGGTTGCTGGGACAGCCGGCGTACGAGTGTGCTCTGCACGCCGGCCGCCCGGACAACATCAACGTATGGCACGGCGTGCCAGGTGGCAAGACACTCCGTGCCAAGAATTTCTCTCAGATGCAATCCGCTGGACACATATGAGCGATGATCGATCGAGCGAGGCCGCAAAACGGCGAAGACCGCCCGAATCGGGCGGCCTTCGCCTGAGGTGAGCCGGGAGGTCTCAGCCCTCCTTCAGTGCCTGTTCGATCGTCCGCATGACCTCGCTGAGCGGCGCGTCCGTGCGCGCCACCGCCACCAGGACCTCGCCCTCGGTCCGCACGGCCGCCGCCGGCGGCTCGGCGGCCGGCGTGGTGTGCGCCGCCTTGCGGCCGGCTCCTATGCCGGTGCCGAACGTGTCGCGGACGATGGCGAACGCGTGGTCCAGCTGGGCCTCGACGTCGCCCTGCCCGCCCGCCCGCAGCCAGCGGCGCAGCACGTGGTTGTGCGCCGTCACCACCGCTGACGCGGCCACCTCCGCCAGCAGCGGGTCGTCGTTGCCGTCGTGGTGGTCCCGCTCGTCGAAGTGGCCCAGCAGGTAGCGCGTGAACAGCCGCTCGTAGCGCGCCACGGAGGCGATCTCGCGCTCGCGCAGCGTCGGCACCTCACGGGTCAGGCGGTACCGCTCGACGGACACGGCCGGGGAGGCCGCGTACATCCGCATGACCTCCTTGATGCCCCGGCACACCGTGTCGAGCGGGTGCTCGTGGGGCGGCGCCGCGTTCAGGACCGCCTCGGCCCGCACCAGGGTGTCGTCGTGGTCGGGGAAGATGGCCTCTTCCTTGGAGCGGAAGTGGCGGAAGAAGGTCCGGCGCGCCACTCCGGCCGCCGCGGCGATCTCGTCGACCGTCGTCGCCTCGTACCCCTTGGTCGCGAACAACTCCATGGCCGCCGCCGCCAGTTCGCGGCGCATCTTCAGGCGTTGCGCGGCGGCGCGGGAGCCTGCGGCACTTTCCGGAGCGTCGGACACGGCGCCGGCGCGGACGGGCCGGCGGGTGGGATCAGCGGGGTGGGGCATGATCTGAACGTACTGCATTCGCACAGCCGGGCGCGCCCGCGGGGCGGGCCCGGCACGCTCGGACGCGCCGGGCGGGCTCCCCGGACCGAGCAGCCCGCCCCACGCGCCGTCGGTATCAGCGCCGGGCATATTCGCGGAAACCGCGCCCCGTCTTGCGCCCCAGGCACCCCGCGGCCACCAGGTGCTCCAGCAGCGGCGCGGGAGCGAGGCCCGGGTCGCGGAACTCCTGGTGCAGGACCTTCTCGATGGCCAGCGAGACATCGAGGCCGACGACGTCGAGCAGCTCGAACGGGCCCATCGGGTAGCCGCCGCCCAGCTTCATCGCGGCGTCGATGTCGTCGAGGGAGGCGTAGTGCTCCTCGACCATCTTGATCGCGTTGTTCAAGTACGGGAAGAGCAGCGCGTTCACGATGAATCCGGCGCGGTCGCCGCAGTCCACCGGGTGCTTGCGGATCCTCGTCGTGACCTCGCGGACCGTGGCGTGCACGTCGTCGGCGGTCAGGACCGTCCGCACGATCTCGACCAGCTTCATCGCGGGGGCCGGGTTGAAGAAGTGCATCCCGATCACGTCCTGCGGGCGCGAGGTGGCCCGTGCGCAGGCCACGACGGGCAGCGAGGAGGTCGTGGTGGCCAGCACCGCCCCCTGCTTGCACACCTTGTCGAGGGTGGCGAACAGCTGCTGCTTGATCTCCAGGTCCTCGGCGACGGCCTCGACGGCCAGGTCGACGTCGGCGAAGGCGTCCAGCGAACCGGCGGGCGTGATGCGCGCGAGCGTGGCGTCGCACGCCTCCTGGGTCATCCGGCCCTTGCTCACCGAGCGGTTCAGCGACTTGGTGATCAGGCCCTTGGCGTTCTCGGCCTTCTCCAGGCTGCGGGCCGCGAGGACGACGTCGTAGCCGGCCTTGGCGAAGACCTCCGCGATTCCGCTCGCCATGGTGCCCGAGCCGGCCACGCCGACCGAGCGGACGTCACGGCCCGAGGCGGCCGCGACCGCACCGAGCGGCGTGTGCGCGTCCGCGACGACCTCGGCCGAGCCGGGGGCGGCGTACGTGTAGAAGCCGCGGCCCGCCTTGCGGCCGGTCAGCCCCGCCTCGCTGAGCTGCCCCAGGATCGGCGCGGGCGCGTGCAGCCGGTCGTGCGAGGCGGCGTACATCGCGTCGAGCACGGTGCGGGCGGTGTCGATGCCGATCAGGTCGAGCAGGGCGAGCGGGCCCATCGGCAGGCCGCAGCCCAGCTTCATGGCGGCGTCGATGTCCTCGCGGGAGGCGTACCGGGCCTCGTACATGGCGGCGGCCTGGTTGAGGTAGCCGAACAGCAGGCCGTCCGCGATGAAGCCCGGCCGGTCGCCGACCGCGACGGGCTCCTTGCCGAGGTCGTGGGCGAGCGCGGTCACGGCCTCGACGGCCTGCGGCGAGGTGAGCACCGAGGAGACGATCTCGACCAGCTTCATCGCCGGGGCCGGGTTGAAGAAGTGCAGGCCGAGCACGCGCTCCGGGCGCTGCGACTCGGCGGCGAGCCGGGTCACCGACAGGGCGTTCGTGCCGGTGGCGAGGACGGTGTCCGGGCGGACGACGGCGTCCAGCTCGCGGAAGACGTGCTGCTTGGCCTCGTACGACTCCGGCACGACCTCGATCACCAGGTCGGCGTCCGCCGCGGCCTGCAGGTCGGAGAACGTACGGAAGCGGGCGAGGGTGTTGCGGCGCTCCTCCTCGGTGATCCGCTCGCGCTCCACGGCGCGGGCGGTGGAGGCCTCGAGTGCGGCGACCGCCTGGCGGGCGGCGGCTTCGCTGACGTCGATGCCGATGACCTCACGGCCGGCGCGGGCGAGGACCTCGGCGATGCCGGTGCCCATGGTGCCGAGGCCGACCACGGCGATGGTGTGCAGAGGGATGTCCATCGGGGGACTCCAGGGATGAGTGACGACTGATGAGGAGCGCGCGCGAGGAGGGCCGTACCAGGCGTGTGAACGCCCAACCGGCGCTGGGCGCACGGGTATTCGCGTGGGCCGACGGACTCTGTCCCGTGTCACGTCGTACTGATGGCAGAACTGCCGAACCGACTCCCCCACAGCCTTCGGCATGGGGGTGCTCCCGGCGGCGGCTGCGTCACCAGGCCGCCGCGGGTGCGGGGGTTACCCGCTCACATGAGATTAACTTGCGGGTAACGAGCGCGCCACCCCCCGACGGGTGTGATCTGGATCGCCGTGGCGGCCCGCCGATACGCTGACCGCCATGGACGAGGAGTTGCGGTCGCTCGCGACACGGCTGCGTGACGAGGCGGGCGGCGGTCCGGAGTACGAACGGCTGCTGGCCACCTCGGACCGGGAGGAACTCGCGGGCGTCCTCACCGCGCACGAACGCCCCCTGTGGGCTCTCGAGATGGCCGCCTTCCGCCTCGGCTGCGCCGGCGACCGGCGGGCCTTCGAGTCCCTGGTCCTCCTGCTCAACCACCGCGACCCCGAGCGGTGCGTCTCCGCCGCCCACGCGCTCGGCCGGCTCGCCGACCCCCGCACGCCGCGCGCGGCGGCCGCGCTCGCCACCAACGAGCTGCGGGTCGCGTACGCGCTCGTGCCGGTGCGGCTGCTGACCCGGCTGCGGGCCCCGGAAACGGTACCGGCGCTGATCACGGTGCTCGGCCGCCGCCTGGCCCCCGGTGATCCGCACTGGCGGGTCGCCCTCGCGTGTGTGGAGGGCCTCGGCGCCCTCGGCGATCCGCGCGCCGGCGACGTGCTGCGCGGGGCCCTGTCCCATCCCCGCCTGACGGCGGCCGCCTCGGCGGCCCTGGCCCGCCTGCCGGATGCGACACCGGGCGCGTGACGCCTGGCGGGTGTGGGTGACAGTGGCGGCCCGGCGCGGGCCGCGCCGGTGAGCGCGAAGCCCCGGGCGTCCTCGCCGCGGCGCGTCGGCGGATGGCCGGCGTGGCGACCGGGCTCAAGGGCGGCGAGGCGGCCTCGGCCCGGGCGGCCGGTACGGGCTGACGAAGCGGGGGACTTCAGCCACGAACCCTGCTGTTCAGCTGGCGCTGGTCCTTCCTGATCAACGTGCCGGTGGCCCTGCTCGTCCTGGTCGGCACCCTGATGGTCATCCCGGAGGGCCGGGCCGGCGGACGCACCCGGCTCGACGTGCCCGGTGCGGTCACGGTCACCGGCGGCCTGCTGGCGCTGGTCTTCGGCATCACCACGGCCGGCCACCAGGGCTGGGCGGAGCCGACGGTCTCCATCTGGCTCGGGGTGGCGGTGCTGCTGCTGATCGCCTTCTGGTTCATCGAGCTGAAGAGCCCGAACCCGCTTGCGCCGGTGCGCGTGCTGAAGCGGCGGACCGTGGGCTGGGGCAACTTCGGCGGCTTCGCCTCGATCGCCATGGCGACCGCCATCTCCTTCACCACGACGCTGTACATGCAGAAGGTGCTGGGCTTCTCGGCGTTCACCACGGGTGTGGTCATCGGCCTGCCCGGCATCCTGACCATCGTGGGCGGCACGATCGCCCCGCGCCTGCTGGGCCGGATCGGGGCTTCCGCGGTCCTCGCGCTGTCGCTGGTGGTGCAGTCCGCCGGTTACGCGGTGCTGCTGTGGCTGAACGACGGCGACTCGGGCGTCGTGCTCGTACTCGTCGCTCTGGCCGTGGGCTTCTTCGGACACGCGTACAGCCTGGTGTCGTACATGGTGACGGCCACCTCGGGACTGCCGGACGAGGAGCAGGGGCTCGCCACCGGTCTGACCACGATGAGCATGCAGATCGCGATCACCCTGGGCATCCCGGTGGTCAGCGCCGTCATCGCGGCGCGGACGTCCGCCCTGGAGGCGTCGGCGTCCCCGACCGACGCCGTGCTCGGCGGTCTGCACGCGGGCGTGCTCGTCAACGCGCTCTTCCTGCTCGCCTCCACGGTGGTCGTGTGGCTGTTCCTGGGCCGCCGCCGTGCGCCGCCGAGGCCGGTGCGCGATGACGTGAAACTCCAGGGCAAGGGCGCCGTCGAGGTACTGGAGCCCGCGGGCTAGAGCAGGGTCAGCTGGGTGGGCTCCGGTTCCGCCGGGGCCGGCGGCTCCGGGCGGAGCGGGAGGCGCCGGTGACCGCCCGGCCGTGCGGAGGGTCCGATGCCGAACTCCGTCGCCAGCTCGTGCACATGACGGGTGATACGGCGCTGGTACCACTTCGGGGCGTACGCGCCCTCCGCGTACAGCCGCTCGTAGCGGGCGACCAGGTGGGGGTGGTGTTCGCGCAGCCACGCCATGTACCACTCGCGGGCCCCCGGGCGCAGATGCAGCACCAGCGGGGTCACCGACGTGGCGCCGGACGCGGCGATCGCGCGGACCGTCGCCCGCAGTTGGTCCGGGTGGTCGCCGAGGAACGGAATGACCGGCGCCATCAGCACGCCGCAGCCGATCCCCGCGTCGGTCAGTGCGCGGACGACGTCGAGCCGGCGCTCGGGCGAGGGCGTGCCCGGCTCGACCGTGCGCCACAGCTCGCGGTCGGTGAAGCCGACCGAGACGGAGATGCCGACCTCGGTGACCTCGGCGGCCTGCCGCAGCAGGTCGAGATCGCGCAGGATCAGCGTGCCCTTGGTCAGGATGGAGAACGGGTTCGCGTAGTCGCGCAGGGCCGAGATGATGCCGGGCATCAGCCGGTAGCGGCCCTCGGCGCGCTGGTAGCAGTCCACGTTCGTGCCCATGGCGACGTGCGCGCCGTGCCACTGGCGGGAGGCGAGCTGGCGGCGCAGCAGCTCGGGGGCGTTGATCTTCACCACGATCTGCGAGTCGAAGCCGATTCCCGTGTCGAGGTCCAGATAACTGTGGGTCTTGCGGGCGAAGCAGTACACGCAGGCGTGCGTGCAGCCCCGGTAGGGGTTCACGGTCCATTCGAACGGCATCCGGGACGCTCCGGGCACCCGGTTGAGGATCGAACGCGCGCGGACCTCGTGGAAGGTGATGCCCCGGAACTCGGGGGTGTCGAAGGTCCGGGTGGTCACCGCCGATGCCCCGAACAGTGCGGTTTCCCCGCTGGTGGCGGGGCTGTCGGCCAGATTGTCCCAGCGCATGGGGCGCCTCCTCGCTCGCTCTGACCAGAGAATAGAACACCTGTTCCCATGATCGCTTCAACCGTGATTTGGGAGGGGGTGCGGGAGGTGATTGGCTAGTGCGCATCCCGATGGAGCGACTGCTGGAGGAACAGGACATGGCGCAGGTCGAGGCCACCACGGAACGGATCATCTCGGCGGACGCGGAGACGGTGCTCGACGCGCTGGCCGACTATGCCGGCACCCGCGCGAAGCTCCTGCCCGAGCACTTCAGCGAGTACGAGGTGCGCGAGGGCGGCGACGGCGAGGGCACCCTCGTCCACTGGAAGCTCCAGGCCACCAGCAAGCGCGTCCGCGACTGCCTGCTGGAGGTCACCGAGCCCACCGACGGCGAGCTCGTCGAGAAGGACCGCAACTCCTCCATGGTCACCACCTGGCGGGTCACCCCGGCCGGCGAGGGGAAGTCCAGGGCCGTCGTCACCACCGTCTGGACCGGCGCCGGCGGCATCGGCGGCTTCTTCGAGAAGACCTTCGCGCCGAAGGGGCTCGGCCGGATCTACGACAGCGTGCTGGACCGCCTCGCCGCCCACGTCGAGAAGTAGCCTCACCGGATCGGGTGGTCTTCCCTGCGGCCCGGATGCGCACCCCCGGCGCACCGGGCGGCGGGAAAGCCCCTGATGAGCGCCCCAAGTGCGCCCGGCGCAGGACCTGTTGGGGCACTCTCGAACGTCCTGCCGGGCACGCGTCCGACTTGCTCCCCCTTCATGCGCAATGCGAAGAATGACGCCGCGCAGCGGGACGAGGGGAGCAGGACGTGAGCGGCAGCACTCTGGTGAAGGACGAGCAGGCCGCCGGCCCGGCGGACCCGCCGCCTCCCGCACCCGCCCCGCCGGAGCCGCTGAGCCCCCGCCGCGTACGGCTCGTCTTCACGGGCCTCATGCTCGCGCTGCTCCTGGCCGCGCTCGAGCAGATGATCGTCGCCACCGCGCTGCCGAAGATCGTGGGGGAACTCCAGGGCCTGGACCGGATGCCCTGGGCGATCACCGCGTACCTGCTCACGGCCACCATCGGCCTGCCGGTCTACGGAAAGCTCGGCGATCTCTTCGGCCGCAAGGGCGTGTTCCAGTTCGCCATCGTCGTCTTCGTGATCGGCTCGGCACTCGCCGGCTGGTCGCGCAGCATGAACGAGCTCATCGCCTTCCGCGCCGTCCAGGGCGTCGGCGCGGGCGGCCTCATGATCGGCGTGCAGGCGATCATCGCCGACATCGTCCCGGCGCGCGAACGCGGCCGGTTCATGGGACTCATCGGCGCCGCCTTCGGCCTCGCCTCCGTCGCGGGGCCGCTGCTCGGCGGCTTCTTCACCGACCACGCCTCATGGCGCTGGTGCTTCTACTTCAACGTCCCCTTCGGCCTGATCACCCTGGCCGTGGTCTCCCTCGTGCTCAAGCTGCCGAAGCCCGCCGCCCGGGCCCGGCTCGACGTCCTCGGCACCCTGTTCCTCGCCGCCGCCTCCACCTGCCTCGTCCTGCTGACCAGTTGGGGCGGCACCACCTACGCCTGGGACTCGCGCGTGGTCCTCGCCCTGGCCGCGGGCGCCGCCGTGACCACGGTCCTCTTCCTCGTGGTGGAGCGCCTCGCGCCCGAACCGCTCATCCCGCTGCGGCTGTTCCGCGACTCCGTCTTCACCCTCACGTCCCTCGTGGGAGCGGTCGTCGGCATCGCGCTGTTCGGGGCGGCGAGCTACCTCCCCACGTTCCTGCAGATGGCCGACGGCGCCAGCGCCACCGAGTCCGGCCTGCTCATGCTCCCGATGATGGGCGGCATCGTCGTCGCCTCCATCGTCTCCGGGCAGCTCATCAGCCGTACGGGCCGCTACCGCATCTACCCCGTCGCCGGCAGCGCACTCTCGGCCGTGGGCATGTGGCTGCTCTCCCGGCTGGAGGCGGACACGCCGCGCCTCGAGTACAGCATCTGGCAGGCGGTCCTCGGCATCGGCATCGGACTCGTCATGCCGGTGCTGATCCTCGCCGTCCAGAACACCGTGCAGCCCGCCGACCTCGGCACCGCGACCAGCGCCCACAACTACTTCCGCCAGATCGGCGGAAGCGTCGGCGCCGCCGTCTTCGGCACCCTGTTCGCCGACCGGCTCACCGACGCGCTCGCCGGCCGCGTCCCGGCCGGCACGGGCCTGCCCGACCCCGAATCGATCACCCCGCAGTTGGTCCACGCCATGCCGCCCGCGCTGCGCGAGGGCTACATCCAGGCGTACGCGGACGCGATGCCGCGAATCTTCCTCTATCTGGTGCCGGTGCTCGTCCTCGGCCTGTTCCTCGCCTTCTTCCTCAAGGAGAAACCGCTGGTGTCCCACAACGTCTCCACCGCCGAATCCGCCGCCGTCCCCCACGCCCGCACCGCCGTGCGGTCCGACCCGCGGCCGGCCGCCGCCCCCGTCGCGGGCGTCCCCGTCTGCGGAACCGTGCAGCACCACGACGGGAGCAGCGTCCCGCGCGCCGCGCTCACCCTCATCGACGTCCAGGGGCAGCAGATCGGCCGCGGCGCGAGCGGCGAGGACGGCCGGTACGCGCTGAGCGTGCCGGGCTCCGGCTCGTACGTGATGATCGCCGCCGCGGGCGGCCACCAGCCGCAGGCCGTCACCGTCACCGTCGGCGAACGGCCCGTCGAGCTCGACGTGGTGCTCGGCGGAGCCGGCCGGCTCGCGGGCGTCGTCGTCACCGCCGACGGCTCCCCGGTCCGCGACGCGGCCGTCACGCTCACCGACGTGCGCGGCGAGGTCGTGGCCTCCACCCGCAGCGGCCGGGAGGGCGGCTACGTGATCAGCGAGCTGGTCGCGGGGGAGTACACACTCGCCGCCAGCGCCCCCGCCTTCCGGCCGGCCGCGCACCCCGTGAGCGTGCAGCCGTCCCGCGAGACGCGCCAGGACATCGAACTGGCCGGCGGGGCGGTGCTGCGCGGCACCGTGCGTGCCGGGGACGGCCGGCCGGTGGGCGACGCCCGGGTGACCCTTCTCGACGCGGCCGGCAACGTGGTCGACACGCTCACCACCGGACCGGACGGAACGTTCCGCTTCGTCGACCTGTCGTCCGGCGAGTACACGGTCATCGCCGCCGGCTACCCGCCGGTCGCCACCGTGCTCCAGGTGGCGGGCGGCGGGCGCACGGAACGCGACCTCCAGCTCGGCCACGCCGACTGACCGGGCCCCGGCCTGCGGCAGCGGCGGCGCACTCGCCCCCGCCCCGCGGCCTCGGGCGTACCGGCACGGAACTCGACCGGCCGTCAATCGTGCGCGGGCGCACACCGTTCGGGCCGTTTGCCCGGCGCGCGGACCACCGTGCGCCGTACGGTGGTGACAAGGCCCCGGACAGGAAGGAGCGCTCCACCCATGGACAGTGGTGCTCCGTCGGCTCCGCCGCAGGAGTACGCCGCCGCCGGGCGGATCCGCTTGCGGTCGTCCTCGCGGCCGACGCCGGCCAGTTGGCCGGCGTGGACGAGAGCGTCGAGCGCACCGCGTCACCGGCGCTGAACTGGCGGCCCGCGCCGGGCTCGTGACCGACAACGCGCGCATGTACACCTACCAGGAGAACGTCGCCGAGACCCTCCAGGACTCGATGCTCCCGCAGGTCACCCCGCGCATGGCCGGCTGCGACACGGCCACCCGCTATCTGCCGGGCACCCTGCTGGGCCGGGTCGGCGTCGACTGGTTCGACTCCGTCAAGCTGCCCGGTTCGCGCACCGCGCTCGTCGTCGGCGACGTCATGGGCCACGGCCTCAACTCCGCCGCGATGATGGGCCAGCTGCGCACCGCCGTGCAGACCATGGCCGCTCTCGACCTGCCGCCCGAGCAGCTGCTGCGGGGCCTGGACGACCTGGCCCAGCGACTGGGCGAGCACTACCTCGCCACCTGCCTCTACGCCGTCTACGACCCCATCCGCGGCGAACTGCACCTGGCCAACGCGGGTCACATCCCGCCCGTGATCGTCCGTGCCGAGGACGGCCGCAGCGAACTGCTCGACCTGCCCACCGGCGCGCCGATCGGCGTCGGCAGTGTGCCGTTCGAGAGCGTCTGCGTGCCCGTGTCGCCCGGCGACCGGCTGGTCATGTGCACGGACGGCCTGGTGGAGGTGCGCGGCGAGGACATCGGGGTGGGCCTCGCGACGCTCTGCGAGTCGGCCGCGCACCCGGCCGCGTCCATGGACGACGCCTGCGACACCATCATCCGCGCCCTCGCTGCATCGTTCTCGGAAGCGGGCCACGGCGGCCGCAAGGACGACGTCGCCCTGCTGATGGCCCGTCTGAACGGCATCGAGCCCGAGTCCGTCGCCACCTGGGAGCTGACGCTCGATCCGCGCGAGGCCGCCCGTGCCCGCCGGCTCGTCCGCGGACAGCTCGCCGGCTGGGGGCTCGACGCGCTCACCGACACCGTGGAGCAGCTCGTCGGCGAACTCGTGGCCAACGCCGTGCGCCACACCGACGGGCGGCGCGCCGAACTGCGTCTCGTACGGGCCGGGACGCTGCTGTGCGAGGTCGCCGACGAGGACCACACCCTGCCGACGCTGCGCGGCGCGCGGCCGGAGGAGGAGTCGGGGCGGGGCCTGCGCGTCGTCAGCGCCCTCGCGCGGGAGTGGGGCACGAGCCGTACGGCACGGGGCAAGACGGTCTGGTGCGAACTGTCCCTGCCGTAACGGCGTCCCGGCGGCGGCCGTCGTCGTGGCCTCTGCGGTTCCCTGACGACCAACTCACCTATGGACACTATGAGTTGTTCACCATGAGTTGGCCGGAAGACCCGGAAGACGTCGCCCGGAAGCGAAAGGATGTCGCCTGACGTGACACCGGGGACCAGGGGGAGGCACCCGTGGAGGTCGGGGAGAGACGGACCGCCGAAGAACCACGGCTGGACATCAGGCGCGAGTCGCGCTCGTCCTGGTCGCGGCGAAGCTTCCTCCTGACGGTCCTCCCGATGCTGGCCGCCGTGCTGACGGGCACGACGGCGCTGGCCGTGTCGGGGAACATCCTGTTACCCCTCGAACGGGTCGTCACTCTGGAGGGCAAAATGGCCTCCAAGCGGGACTTCTTCGAGGACGAAGAGGTCCAGCGGATCCTGATGAAGCATCACATACGCGTGCACATCACGAGCTCCGGCTCACGCGAAGTCGCCGTCCACGACATCTCCTCGTACGACTTCGTCTTCCCCTCCGGGCAGCCCGCGGGCGACCTGATCACCCGCGAGCGCGCGGCGGCCGACAAGTACGCCAAGGTCCACCGCCCGTTCGTCAGCCCCATCGTGCTCGCCACCTACCGCGAGTACGCCGAGACGCTCGCCGACGCGGGCATCGCGACCGCGCAGCAGGGGTCCGGGGCCGAACAGTCCTTCTACTACGTGCTGGACATGCGGAAGTTCCTCCAGCACATCCACGACAAGCGGCGCTGGAACGACATCGGGGTGCAGCGGCACGGCATCACCAACGCCAACCGGATCGTCGCCCAGACCCCCGACGTCTGCGGCTCCAACTCCGCGGGGACGTACCTCGCGCTCGTTGCCTTCACCTGGAACGGCGGCGGGGACGAGGTGCCCGACACGGACCGGGAGGCCGACGAACGCGGCCGGGAGATCCGGCACCTCATGGAGCAGGGCCTGCCCTCCGCCGACGTCTTCCGCACCTACATCTCGCCCGAGGGCAAGAACATCGCCCCGGTGGTGGTGGCCTACGAGCACCAGTACCTCAGCTACCAGGTGCAGTACCGCCACCAGTACGGCAAGGCCGACGCCCAGCGCGTGCTGCTCTACCCGTCCGGGCAGTTCGTCACCCAGCCCCAGTTCATCGCCCTCAACAAGGACGGCGACCGGCTCGGCGAACTGGTCACACGCGATCCGGACCTGCGGCGCCGCGCCATGGAGCTCGGCTTCCGCATCCTCGACCCCGCCGGCCAGGTCGCGGGCGACCAGCTCACCGGTTTCCTCAGGGAGCGCGAGGTGCCCGCGCCGGCCATCGACGGCGACGACACCAGGTCGGCCATGCCCCGGCTGCGCTACCTGGAGCGCATGATCTCCGCCGTCGGCGACTGCCCGCCCGCCGACGTCGCGTCCGGGCAGCGCTGATGACGGCGCCCCGCCGCGCGACACGGCTGGTCGCCCTGTGCCTGGCGGGCCTGTGGCTCGCCGCGGCCACGGCCTGCACCACGAACCGGCCCGAACCGGTCACCCTGAGCGTGCTGGCCAGCACGGAACTCGCCGACATGGCACCCCTGCTGGACGACCTGCGCCGGGAGACCGGCATCAGGCTGGAGATGGACCACCGGGGCACGGTGGACGCCAGCAACGAGCTGGCCGGCCCCGGCCCCCGCCGGCACGACCTGGCGTGGCTGTCGTCCGACCGGTACTACCTGCTCAGGTCCAAGGCGAACGGCGCGAGCGGCGAGAGGCCGCTGGCGACCAACACCATGCGGTCGCCCGTCGTCATCGGCATGGAGCGTGCCGTCGCCGACCGGCTGCGCCGCACCACCCCGGACGGTCAGATCTCCTGGGCCGACGCGGCCGACGCCGCCGCCGACGGCTCCCTGCGCTTCGGCATGGCCGACCCGCGCCGCAGCAACAGCGGCCTGGCCGCGCTCGTCGGCGTGGCCACCGCCGCCGCCGGCACCGGCACCGCGCTGCGTCCGGCGGACGTCTCCTGCGACCGGCTGCGCGGCTTCTTCACCGGGCACGCGCTGACCAGCGACGCCTCCGGCTCGCTCGTCGACGGCTACGTGGCCCGCCAGGGCGAGCTGAACGCCCTGATCACCTACGAGTCCGAACTGCTCGCGCTCAACCGCAGCGGCCGGCTCAGGGAACCGCTGGAGATCGTCTACCCCAAGGACGGCATGGTCCTGTCCGACTACCCGCTGCTCCTCCTCGACCCCGCCAAGCGCGCGGCGTACGACCGGCTGGTGAAGTGGCTGCGCAGCGAACCGATCCAGAAGCGGATCATGGAACGCACCATGCGCCGCCCGATCGACCCGGCGGTGCCCCGCATCGCACCGCTGCGCGAGGGCGTCGGCAACGCGCTCTACTTCCCCGACGACCAGAAGGTCGTCGACCGGCTCCTCGACGACTACGGGGACCCGCACCGCGACCGCACCGCCCACGTGATCTTCCTGCTCGACTTCTCCACCTCGATGCGCGGGGAACGCATCGAACGGCTGCGCGCCACGTTCGACGGACTGGCCGGCGCGGACGACTCGCACTCGGGCAAGTTCGTGCGGTTCTACCGCGGCGAGACGCTGACCGTGATGCGCTTCGGCGGGCGCGTCCTGGACGAGCGCAGCGTCACGTACCGGAGCCAGGACGACCTGGACCGCCTGCGCGGCTTCGTCGCGTCCGACGACTTCCACGACAGCACCGCCGTCTGGTCCTCCCTGGAGGCGGCATACCGCAGCGCGTCCACGGCCCTGCGGGACCGGCCGGGCCGCAGCGTCTCCATCGTGCTGATGACCGACGGCGAGAACAACGCCGGCATGGGTCTCGACACCTTCGTCCGCCGCCACGCGCGGCTGCCCGAGGAGACCCGCGCGGTGCGCACGTACACCGTCCGCTACGGCGAGGCGGACGACGAGGAACTGGACCGGGGGGCACGGGCGACGGGCGGCCGCATGGTCGACGTCACCGGCCGTTCCCTCCTCAGCGCATTCAAGGAGATCCGTGGGTGTGTTCACTGAGGCATGGTGGGGCGTGTGGTGGCCCTGGATGCTCCTGTGGCTGATGACGGCCGGGGGCGCCGCGGCACTGCTCGTCCTGGCCGTGAAGCAGCTGGTCCGCGGCGGACGCGGCGGTCGCGGCGGCCGGGACCTGACGTACAGCATCTGCTTCTACCTGCACGACCGGTCCGTCATGGACCACTACCAGATGCGCGGCTACGCGGCGGCGCTGCGCAAGGAGGTCGAGCAGCGCACCAGCGACAGCAAGGACGGCAGCGTACGGGCCAAGGTCTTCGGGCTGAGCGCGGGCGGCGGACGCAAGGACAACAGGGAGATCGTCAGCAAGTACATGGAGGTCGCCGAACCGATCTCCGTCATCGGCCTGGTCGTGGACGTCCTGGAGAAGAACGACGTCATCGTCCACGTCGACCTCGTGACCGAGACGGTACGGCGCAACGCCGCGCTCGCCCGCGCGGCGGCCGGCCACCGCCGGTCCGGCGCGTCGCCGGCGCAGTCCGTGCGGCTGCGCGACATCGAGGACTTCGTGCTCATCCGCGGCCGCTTCCGCAAGATCGGCGAATCGCCCGAGTCCACGGTCTTCCTCGCCCCCTACGGCGATCCCGACGACCCGTCGTCCGGCCCGCGGGTCCGCGTCACCTGCGCGACCGAGGGACTGCGCAACGAGGTCCCGCAGGGCACCTTCTCGGCGCGCTGCCTCGGCAAGGTGCAGGACTGGAACGCGGCGGACTCCGTGCTCGAAGTGCAGGCCATGGCCATCTTCCGGTAGGGTCCGCGCGCAGCAGGGCCGTCCGGAGGAAATGCGCCATGACCAACAGATCCGCGCCGTTCGACGAGCTGGACCGCAAGATCGTCGCCGCTCTCGTCGCAAACGCGCGGACGAGTTTCACCGAGATCGGCGCGGCGATCGGCCTCTCGGCGACCGCCGTCAAACGGCGCGTCGACCGCATGCGCGAGGCCGACATCATCACCGGTTTCACCACGACGGTCCGCCCCTCCGCCCTCGGCTGGCGCACGGAGGCGTACGTCGAGGTGTACTGCGACAGCGCCGCACCGCCGCGCCGGCTCGCCGAAGTCGTGCGCGACTATCCCGAGATCATGGCCGCCATGACCGTGACCGGCGGCGCGGACGCGCTGCTGCACGTACGGGCCACCGACGTGGAGCACTTCGAGGAGGTGCTGGAGCGCATCCGGGCGGAGCCGTTCATCCGCAAGACCATCAGCTACATGGTGCTCTCCCACCTGCTCACCTCCAGTCCGGAGGCCGGTGCGGGCAGGGCCGCGCCCTCGGACGACGACCCCTCCGGCGGGGCGTGAAACGAACCGCCGTCGGAGCACCCGAAAACGCAGCATTCCTGCGCGGACACGCAGCTCTTGTTTCTTGTCGCCGCTCCGTCCCGATTCCTACCGTTGAGACGTCCACCGGACATCGAGACGAAGCGGGAGGAATCCCTCGGTGCCACCAAGACGTGTGTCCCGGCCCAGGCGCTACCTGGTCTGTGAACCCCGGTACTACGACGTGCAGTACGCCATCAACCCCTGGATGCGCGAGGACACAGAGGTCGACCACGACCTGGCCCGCGCCCAGTGGCAGAACCTCGTCAGCACCTACCGCGACCTCGGCCACACCGTCGAGCACGTCAAGCCGGAGCCCGGCCTCGTGGACATGGTGTTCGCCGCGAACTCGGCGCTCGTGCTCGGCGGCCGGGTCTTCGGCTCCCGGTTCCACGCACCGCAGCGCAGGCCCGAGGAGCCCGCGTACGAGACCTGGTTCAAGGCCGCCGGATTCGAGGTCCACCGGCCCGAGTCGGTGTGCGAGGGCGAAGGCGACCTCGTGCCCGTGGGCGGCTTCGTCCTCGCCGGCACGGGCTTCCGCACCACCCCGGCCGCGCACCGCGAGGTGCAGGAGTTCTTCGGCGTCCCGGTGATCGGCCTGCAGCTGGTCGACCCGTACTTCTACCACCTGGACACCGCGCTGTTCGTTCTCGACGACGGCAGCGCGGGCGGCCCCGCCCACATCGCCTACCACCCCGAGGCGTTCTCGCCCGGCAGCCGCGAGGTGCTGGCGCGCCTGTTCCCCGACGCGGTGACCGCGACCCGCGAGGACGCCATGGCCTTCGGACTCAACTCCGTCTCCGACGGCCGCCAGGTCCTCGTCGCCCCGCAGGCCGAAGCCCTCATCGGCCGCCTCGAAGCCCACGGCTACGTCCCCGTCCCCGTCGACCTGTCGGAGTTCCACAAGGCCGGCGGCGGCATCAAGTGCTGCACGCAGGAGATCCGCGCATGACCCTCACGCCCGAACGCACCCAGCGCTCCTCCGCCGAGCTGATCTGCGCCGAGGCGAGCACCCTCGCGCACAACTACCACCCGCTGCCCGTCGTCGTCGCCCGGGCCGAGGGCGTCTGGGTGGAGGACGTCGAGGGCCGCCGCTACCTCGACATGCTGGCCGGCTACTCGGCCCTGAACTTCGGCCACCGCCACCCGGATCTGATCGCCGCCGCCCACCGCCAGCTCGACGAGGTGACCCTCACCTCGCGCGCCTTCCACAACGACAGGCTCGCCGGTTTCGCGGAGGGCCTCGCCGCCCTCACCGGCCTCGACATGACCCTGCCGATGAACACCGGGGCCGAGGCCGTCGAGAGCGCCGTCAAGGTCGCCCGCAAATGGGCGTACGAGGTCAAGGGTGTCGCGCCCGACCGGGCCACCATCGTCGTCGCCGACGGCAACTTCCACGGCCGCACCACCACGATCGTCAGCTTCTCCACCGACGAGACCGCGCGCGGCGGCTTCGGACCGTTCACGCCCGGCTTCCGGATCGTCCCCTACAACGACCTCGCGGCGCTCGAGGCGGCGATCGACGAGACCACCGCGGCCGTGCTGATCGAGCCCATCCAGGGCGAGGCGGGCGTCGTCATCCCCGACGACGGCTACCTGACCGGCGTACGCGCCCTGACGCAGCGCGCGAACTGCCTGTTCATCGCGGACGAGATCCAGTCCGGCCTCGGCCGCACCGGCACCACGCTCGCCGTCGACCACGAGTCCGTCCGGCCCGACATGCTGCTGCTCGGCAAGGCGCTCGGCGGCGGCATCGTCCCCGTCTCCGCGGTCGTCGCCCGGCGCGACGTGATGTCCGTGCTGCGTCCCGGCGAACACGGATCGACGTTCGGCGGGAACCCGCTGTCGGCGGCCGTCGGTTCCGCGGTCGTCGACCTGCTGGCCACCGGCGAGTACCAGCGCCGGGCGGCGGAGCTGGGCACCGTCCTGCGCGACGGCCTCGCCGCCCTGACGGGGCGGGGAGTCGTCGGCTTCCGCGCCCGCGGCCTGTGGGCGGGCGTCGACGTCGACCCGGCGGTCGGCACCGGCCGCGAGATCAGCGAACGGCTGCTGGCCGAGGGCGTCCTGGTCAAGGACACCCACGGCTCCACCATCCGGATCGCCCCGCCGCTCACCATCACCCGCGAGGAGCTCGAGGGCGCGCTCGCCTCGCTGGAAAAGGTCCTCGGCCGATAGCCGCGGACACCCCCTGAACAGCCACTCCCCGGTCTAAACTCGCGCCCCTGGGCACCGTGACGCCGTGGAACGGGAGAGTGGCTGTGAAGATCCTCATCAGCGCCGACATGGAGGGCGCCACGGGGGTGACCTGGCCCGCCGACGTCCTGCCCGGCACCCCCCAGTGGGAACGCTGCCGTTCGATGTTCACCTCCGACGTCAACGCCGCCGTCCTCGGCTTCCTCGACGGCGGCGCCGACGAGGTCCTCGTCAACGAGGCGCACTGGTCCATGCGCAACCTGCTGCTCGAACAGCTCGACGAGCGCGCCCAGATGCTCACCGGACGCCACAAGTCGCTGTCCATGGTGGAGGGCGTGCAGCACGGCGACGTCGACGGCATCGCCTTCGTCGGCTACCACACCGGCGCCGGTTCCGAAGGCGTCCTCGCCCACACCTACCTCGCCAACTCCATCACCGGCGTATGGCTGAACGGCGTCCGCGCGAGCGAGGGACTGCTCAACGCCCAGGTCGTCGCCGAGTACGGCGTTCCCGTCGTCCTCGTCACCGGCGACGACCTCACCTGCGAGGACGCGCTCGGCTACGCGCCCGGCGCGCTCAAGGTCGCCGTCAAGGACCACGTCTCGCGCTATGCGGCCGTGTGCCGCACCCCGGCCAGGACCGCGGCCGAGATCCGGGCCGCCGCCAAGGAGGCCGCCGCGCTCGCCGTGCGGCACGATCCGGTGCACGGCGGACCCTTCACCGTGGAGCTGGAGTTCGACGCCGAGCACCTGGCCGCCGCCGCGACCGTCGTCCCGGGCGTATCCAGGTCCCGCGGCGAGAGGCGGGTCGCGTACACCAGCGAGACGATGTACGAAGGCATTCGCACGTTCAAGGCGGTCACGACGATCGTCTCCGCGGCTGTGGAGGAGCAGTATGGCTGACGTGACGACGACCCCCATGGATGCCCAGGCCCTCGACGAAGTGGTGACGTTCACCTCCGAACTCATCCGCATCGACACCACCAACCGCGGCGCAGGCGACTGCCGCGAGCGGCCCGCCGCCGAATACGTCGCCGAGCGGCTCGCCGCCGCCGGACTCGAACCCGCCCTGCTGGAGCGGACAGCGGGCCGCACCAATGTCGTAGCCCGCATCGAGGGCACCGATCCCTCCGCCGACGCGCTCCTCGTCCACGGCCACCTCGACGTCGTCCCCGCCGAGCCCGCGGACTGGAGCGTCCCCCCCTTCTCTGGCGAGGTGCGCGACGGGGTGGTGTGGGGCCGCGGCGCGGTCGACATGAAGAACATGGACGCGATGATGCTCGCCGTCGTACGGGCCTGGGCCCGGTACGGCGTCCGGCCCCGGCGCGACATCGTCATCGCCTACACCGCCGACGAGGAGGCCAGCGCGGTCGACGGCTCCGGCTTCCTCGCCGAGGAGCACCCCGGCCTCTTCGAGGGCTGCACGGAAGGCATCAGCGAGTCCGGCGCGTTCTCCTTCCACGCGGGCCCCGGCATGACGCTCTACCCCATCGCCGCCGGCGAACGCGGCACGGCCTGGCTGAAGCTCACCGCGCGCGGCACGGCGGGCCACGGCTCCAAGGTGAACCGTGCCAACGCGGTGACCAGGCTCGCCGCCGCCATCGCCCGGATCGGCGAGCACGAATGGCCGGTACGGCTCACCCCCACCGTACGGGCGGCCCTCGCCGAACTCGCCGTACTGCACGGCATCGACACCGACGTGCACGCGCCCGGATTCGACGCCGACGCGCTGATCGCCAAACTCGGACCCGCCGGGGCCCTGGTCGAACCGACCGTGCGCAACAGTGCCAACCCCACGATGCTGGCGGCCGGATACAAGATCAATGTGATTCCCGGTCAGGCGACGGCCTACGTGGACGGCCGGATGCTGCCCGGTGCCGAGGAGGAGTTCGCCACGACCATGGACCGGCTGACCGGGCCGGACGTGGACTGGGAGTTCCACCACCGCGAGGTGCCGCTCCAGGCGCCCGTCGACTCCCCGACGTTCGCCAGGCTGCGCGCCGCCGTCGAGCGGTTCGACCCGGACGGCCGCACCGTGCCGTACTGCATGCCGGGCGGCACCGACGCCAAGCAGTTCTCCCGGCTGGGCATCACCGGCTACGGCTTCTCCCCGCTGAAGCTGCCGCCCGGCTTCGACTACGCGGCCATGTTCCACGGCGTCGACGAACGCGTTCCCGTGGAGGCCCTGCACTTCGGCGTCCACGTGCTCGACCACTACCTGCGAAGCGCCTAGAGAGAAGCGGCACATGGTACCCACCGGGCCCTACGGAACCTGGCCCTCTCCGATCGGCGCCGCCCTCGCCGCCTCGCACGACGGACAGCCCGACCACCTCGGCGTCGTCGGCGACGAGGTGTGGTGGACCGCGCCACGCCCGACGGAGGGCGGCCGGCGCACCCTGATGCGCCGGCGCCCCGACGGCCGCGAGGAGTCGGTGCTGTCCGCCCCGTGGCACGTGCGCAGCCGGGTGATGGAGTACGGCGGCCTGCCCTGGGCCGGGACCGGGCGGGCCGACGGCGGTCCGCTGGTCGTCTTCGTCAACTTCCCGGACCAGCGGCTGTACGCGTACGAGCCGGACGTGCCCGGGGCCCGGCCGCGTCCGCTCACGCCCACCTCGTCCGTCGGCGGCGGGCTGCGGTGGGCCGATCCCCGGCTGCGGATCGAACAGGGCGAGGTCTGGTGCGTCCTCGAGGAGTTCACCGGCGAGGCGCCCACCGACGTGCGCCGGGTGATCGTCGCCGTGCCGCTCGACGGCTCGGCCGCCGACGACCGCGGCGCCGTCCGTGAACTCAGCGACGACCGGCACCGCTTCGTCACCGGCCCCGAGGTGTCGCCCGACGGCCGGCACGCCGCCTGGATCGCCTGGGACCATCCGCAGATGCCGTGGGACGCCACGGTCGTGATGCTCGGCGAGGTGACCGGGGGCGGACCGTTTCGGGAGGTGCGCACGGTCGTCGGCGAGGCGGACGAGGCGGTGTGCCAGGTCGACTGGGCCCCGGACGGCTCCCTGCTGTTCGTCTCCGACCGTG
Source organism: Streptomyces sp. 5K101 (assembly GCF_046506645.1). Lineage (NCBI taxonomy): Bacteria > Bacillati > Actinomycetota > Actinomycetes > Kitasatosporales > Streptomycetaceae > Streptomyces > Streptomyces sp. 5K101. The sequence continues at coordinate 553,844 of NZ_JBKFFO010000003.1, forward strand.
CGGGCTGGTGGGAGCTGCGCCGCATCCGCCCGGCGGGCGCCGACTTCGGTCACGCGACCGCCCTGTGCCCGGGCCGCGGCGAGGAGTTCGGCGGACCGCTGTGGAAGATCGGCTCGCAGTGGTTCCAGCCGCTCGACTGCGGGCTGGTGGCCGTCGTCCACGGCAGGGGCACCACCGCGCTCGGGATACTGGATCCGGAGACCGGCGAGCTCGTCGACGCCGCGGGCCCGTGGAGCGAATGGGCGTCCACGCTCGCCGTCAGCGGCGACCGGGTGATCGGCGTCGCCGCCAGCCCGCGCAGCGCGGCCGAGATCGTCGAGCTCGACACCCGCACCGGCCGCACCCGTGTCATCGGCGGCGCCCACGACGACCCGATGGACCCCGCCTATTACCCCGAGCCCCAGATCCGCACCTTCACCGGCCCCGACAACCGGGAGATCCACGCCCACGTCTACCCGCCGCACAGCCCGGACCGGGTCGCACCCGACGACGAGCTTCCGCCGTACGTGATCTGGGCGCACGGCGGCCCCACCGGCCGCGCCGCACTCGTACTCGACCTGGAGATCGCCTACTTCACCTCGCGCGGCATCGGTGTCGCCGAGGTCAACTACGGCGGCTCCACCGGCTACGGCCGTGCCTACCGGAACCGGCTGCGCGAGCAGTGGGGCGTGGTGGACGTCGAGGACTGCGCGGCCGTCGCCGAGGCGCTGGCCGACGAGGGCACGGCCGACCCCCGGCGTCTGGCGATCCGCGGCGGCAGCGCCGGCGGCTGGACGGCTGCCGCCTCTCTCGCCACCACCAGCGTGTACGCCTGCGGGACGATCATCTATCCCGTGCTCGACCTGCTGTCCTGGGCGACGGGCGAGACGCACGACTTCGAGTCGCGCTACCTCGAATCGCTCGTCGGCCCGCTCGCCGAGGTCCCCGGACGCTACCGGGAACGGTCGCCGCTCACCCACGTGGACGGCATCACCGCGCCGTTCCTGCTGCTGCAAGGGCTGGACGACGTCATCTGCCCGCCGTCGCAGAGCGAGCGGTTTCTCGCGCAGATGGCCGGCCGCGGCGTCCCGCACGCGTACATCGCCTTCGAGGGCGAGGGGCACGGGTTCCGCAGGGTGGAGACCATGGTCCGCGCGCTGGAGGCCGAACTGTCCCTGTACGTTCAGACCTTCGGCATCACCCGGTCCGACGTCCCGGCGCTGGAGTTCAGGAAGTGATACGGCCCGCGAGGCTGCGGCCGGGCGCGAGAGTCGCCGTCGTCGCACCGAGCGGTCCCGTGCCGGACGAGCGCCTCGACGCGGGCCTCGGCATCCTGCGCGGCTGGGGCCTCGATCCCGTCGTCATGCCCCATGTCCGCGAGACGCACGCCCGGTTGGGATACCTGGCGGGCGACGACGAGGCCCGGGCCCGGGACCTGACCGAGGCGTGGTGCGATCCGTCCGTCTCCGCGGTGATCTGCGCCCGTGGCGGCTACGGTGTCCAGCGCATGGTGGACCTGGCCGACTGGACGGCGATGCGGGCGGCGGGCCCCAAGGTGTTCGTCGGCTACAGCGACGTCACCGCGCTGCACGAGGCGTTCGCCGTGCGGATGGGGCTCGCGACGCTGCACGGGCCGATGGTGGGCACGGCCACGTTCATCGACGATGCCCGCACCCAGGAGTCGCTGCGGGCCACCCTGTTCGAGCCGGAGTCGGTGCGCATCGTTCAGGGCCTGCCGCAGGCCCGCACGATGGTGCCGGGGCGGGCAGGGGGTGTCACCCTCGGGGGCTGCCTCGCCCTGCTGGCCGCCGACGTCGGGACCCCGCACGCCCGGCCGTCCGCCCGGGGCGGGCTCCTGCTGCTGGAGGACGTGGGGGAGGAGGACTACCGCATCGACCGCATGCTCACCCAACTGCTCCGTTCCGGCTGGCTGTCGGGCGTCGGCGGGGTGCTGCTGGGGTCGTGGGCCGAGTGCGGCCCCTACGCGCAGGTGCGGGCCGTGCTGCTCGACCGGCTGGGCGGACTCGGCGTGCCGGTGGTGGAGGAGTTCGGGTTCGGGCACGGGGAGACGGCGCTGACGATGCCGCTCGGCGTGCCGGCCACGCTGGACGCGGACGCCCGGACGCTCACGCTGGAGGTACCGGCGCTGCGCTGAGGGCCGGTGGCGGCGGTCGGCGTTCCCCGGACCGCTGCTGAATTCCCGTCAAGAAGTCACTGCAGGGGCGTTGACGTGCATTTGACACGTGTCACAGCATGGGCGCGGCCGCTTACTTACCGGTCGGTATGGCGTCCTCGATGTGGAGGTCCTCGTGTCACGTGCCCTGTCCCGAAGCCGTACACCTCTCGTATGGGCCGCGGGGACGGCGCTGCTCGCGCCGCTCGCGCTCACATCCCCCGCCACGGCCACTGCCACACCGGCCGGTGAATTCACCGTCACCGCACTGAAATTCACCGTCGAGGCGGGCGGCCGGACCTGCGTCGTCGACGCCGACCTCTACCGCCCCGCCGGCGTCGGCACCCACCGGACCGCCCCGGCCGTGCTCACCACCAACGGCTTCGGCGGCAGCAAGTCGGACGGAACGGCGGACACGGCCAAGGCGTTCGCCGCACGCGGCTACGTGGCCATGGCCTACTCCGGCCTCGGCTTCGGCAAGTCCGGCTGCCTCATCTCCCTCGACGACCCGGACATCGACGGCCGGGCGGCCTCCCGCCTGATCGACTTCCTCGCCGGCACGCGCCCCGCCGACGACGGCACCGTGATCGACTTCGTGACCAGGGACGGGCACGGCGACCCCCGGCTCGGCATGATCGGCGGCTCGTACGGCGGCGCCATCCAGCTCGCCACCGCCGCCGTCGACCACCGGGTGGACGCCCTCGTCCCCCTGATCACCTGGAACGACCTGAACCGCTCCCTCGACCCCAACAACGCCGTGGGCACCACCGTCCCCGGCGCCTTCAAATGGCAGTGGACGGACGGCTTCTGGCTCATCGGCGAAGGCCAGCCACTGGTCAATCCGGGCCTCGACCCGTCCCGCTTCAACGCGCCCGGCTGCCTGCACTTCGTCACCAAGGCGTGCGACACACTGCGCCTGCTCCACTCCGGCAGCTACCCGGCCGACCGCGTCGACGACATGCAGGACTTCGCCCGCAGCGTGTCACCCGCCTCCTACCTGTCCCGGGTCAAGGCCCCCACCCTGCTCGTCCAGGGCCAGGCCGACAGCCTGTTCACCCTCAACGAGGCGCAGGCCAGCTACGAGACGCTCAAGGCCCGGGGCACCGAGACCAAGATGATCTGGCAGTCCTGGGGCCACAGCGGCGGCATGACGGATCCCGCGTCCGGCGAGCTCAACATCGGCGCGGACAACCTGGAGACCAGCTACGTCGGCCGGCGCGTCCTCGCCTGGTTCGACCGCTACCTGCGGCGCAACGGGAACGCGGACACCGGCCCGGCCTTCGCCTACTACCGCGACTGGCAGAGCGGCTACGGCGAGGCGCGCGCGGTCCCGTCCCTGTCCCAGAAGCTCTACCTCTCAGGTGACGGCAAACTCGTCGACGCCCGCGCGAAGGTGGCCCGCGGCAGCCGCACCTACGCCAACTGGCTGGTCCCCTCCAGCCACTCCGAGTCGTCCCTGTCCGGCATCATCGGCCTGCCCGACCCGCAGCCGTACGACACCAAGGGCACCTACCTGGGCTGGCGCAGTGAGCCGCTGACGGCCCCCGTCGACGTGGTCGGCGCGCCCAGGGCCCGGCTCAAGGTCGTCTCACCGGCGACGGAACGCGTCCAGCACTCGAACGACGCGGCGGACAAGCTGGTGCTGTTCGCCAAGGTCTACGACCTCGCTCCGGACGGCACCAAGACCCTGGTCAACCGCCTGGTCGCCCCGGTCCGCGTCCCGGACGTGACCAGGCCGTTCACCGTCGACCTGCCGGGCATCGTGCACCGCTACGAGACGGGTCACCGGCTGGAGTTCGTGATCGCGGCGAGCGACACGGCGTACTTCGGCAACCGGGGCGTCAAGCCGGTGACGGTCGTGAGCGCGCCGGAGGACACGGGGGTGCTGGAACTACCGGTGGTGCGGGGGACGGTGCGCTGAGGCCGCTCTCGGCCTACGGCCGGGGCGTGGGCTGCGTGGCCGCCGGTGCCGTTGCGCAGACCATGCCCTGGCCGACGAGCGCCGCGCACGCCGTGGCGTCGCCGGGCTGCTGTGCCTCCACCATGTCCGTGTGCGCGTCGCGGCCGCCCTGTTGCTGGTACTCGGCCGTGTCGCCGTCCTTGCCGGTGACGCGGATCACGTCGGCCGTGGCCGACCCCTTCATCTTGGCCCAGGCCGCACGGCAGCGGGCGCTGTAGCGCAGTTCGACCAGGACTCCGTGGCCGCGGCCCGTGTAGGCGGTGACGACGTCGTTCTGACAGACCGTCGTCGTCGGAGGCACACCGGTACAGGAAGCGCCGAAGCAGGAGGCGGTCGGTGAGGGGGACGGCTTGGTGGCGGACGGGGACGGGGCGGCACCGGCCCCGCCGTCCGACGTGTTGCCCCGCCCCGCCCAGATGAAGGCCCCGACGACCATCACCACCACGATTCCGGCGGTGACCAACACAGCAGTCCTGCTCCTGCCGCTGGTGGCGTGGGTCGTGTTGATGACAGGGCCGTTGTAGGTGTGGTTGATGTCGCCGCCGGCCTGTTCGACCCTCCCGCCGCTCCTCGCATCGGCACGCTGCTCGCTCCTGCGGCGCCAGGTTCCGTTATCGGTCATCGCTGCCACCGATGTGCTGGTCGCGACCCGCCTGGGCGATGCGGCCCCGCCGGGACCTGGCGCGCATGTCGATGTCGGCCGGGGCGCCGTCACCGGACGCCGCACCGCCGCCGGCCGCGCCTCGCCCGGTGCCGAAGTGCTGGTCACGGGCGGCCTGGTAGATCTGGCCGCCGCGACTCGCCCTGGCCGTCATCCGGAGCCGCCCGCGGCCGGCCGTGCCACTCTCCCCGCCCGGTTCTCCGTCGCGCGGCGTGGTCCACCAGCCGAGGGAGCCACCCACGGCAGCCGACACGGCGCCCGCGAACCCGAGCGCGATGCTCCACCGGATACCGTCATCGGCAGGCAGCCACCCGATGGGTGCCAACAACACGAGGCCGACGCACGCGACGAACACCACTGTGCACGCTGCCACCACCACAAGCCATCTCAGGCGACGCGCCGCCATGCAGGACCCCCTCCCCGCTTGTTTTCCGTTCATTGAATTCCGCTCGGCGGCCCCTCCGACACATCCTGCGCGCAGGTCGCCCGGGAAACGTTGTCGAGGCCGAATCTTTCCCCCGGGACAACGATCCACCGACGCCGGCACCGTGGTGACCACTTACTGGTCTGCTGCCGGCACGGGCGCCTGCGCCGGCCGCCCGGAGTGGGCCGATCTGGTGTGCTCCGTAGGACCGGGCGGCACCATCACAGGCGGCGGCAGCAATCCGACCGCTCTGCCCACAACCACCACTGAGTACGACTGGTGGGGCAACGCAGCCAAGGGCAGCGAGATCGCGAACGGCGTCACTCGCACCACCACCACTTCCTTCGACACGGCTGGGCGCCCGACCACCATCAAGGTGACCGGCGGCACCGGCCAGGCGGTCCCGGGACACGACCACCGAATACGACCCGGCCACCGGCCAGCAGGCCAGGACCACCTCGCCCGTCGGCGGCACCATCACCCGGGGCTACGACAAGCTCGGCCGCCTGATCTCCTACACCGACGCCGACGGCGGCAAGACCACCACCGAGTACGATCTGCTCGACCGTCCGGTCACGGTCAGCGACACCGCTCCGTCCACCGTCACCTACACGTACGACCACGCGGCCGAGCCGCGCGGCCTGGCCACGAAGACCACCGACTCCATCGCTGGTGTCTTCTCCGCCACCTACGACGCCGACGGCTCGGTCACCACGGAGAAGCTCCCCGGCGGCTACACCCTCACCATCACCGAGGACACCACCGGCGCTCCGGTCGACCGCACCTACACCCGTGACAACGACGGCACCATCGTGATGTCCGACGCAGTCACCGAGTCGGTCCAGGGCCAGACCACCAGCCACGCCGGCTGGTCCGACCAGACCTATCGCTACGACGCCGTCGGCCGCCTCATACAGGTCGACGACACCGTCGAGACGGTCTGCACCCGTCGCACGTACGGCTTCGACAAGCACGCCAACCGCACATCCCTCACCACCGCCGCCTCGGCACCCGGCCAGAACTGCCCGACCACCGGGGGCACCACCAAGAGCTCCACCTTCGACAGCGCCGACCGCATCACCGACTCCGGTTATGTCTACGACGCGTTCGGCCGCACCACGGCCCTGCCCGGCGGGGTGAGCGTGGGCTACTACGCCAACGATCTCGCCTACCAGCAGACCGCGAACGGAAAGCGCCAGACCTGGCAGCTCGACGCGAACCTGCGGTTCCGTTCCTGGACGGTGGAGACCAACAGCGGCGGCACCTGGTCGCCCACGGAGAACAAGCTCAACCACTACGACGGGGACAACGACAACCCCCGGTGGATCATCGAGAACACCGCCACCGGTGCGCTGACCCGCAATGTGGACTCCCTCTCCGGGAACCTCGGCGCGGTCACCAGCGCGACTGGTGACACGGTACTGCAGTTCACCGACATCCACGGCGACGTCGCGCTGCAGCTGCCGCTCAATGCGGGCGAGGCACCGATCGTCCTGGACACCGACGAGTACGGCAACCCGCGCAGCGACCAGAAGGCGGTCCGCTACGGCTGGCTCGGCGGCAAGCAGCGCTCCAGCGAGACCGCGGCCGGCTACACCCTCATGGGCGTACGCCAGTACAACCCGGCCACCGGCCGCTTCCTGTCCGTCGACCCCGTCCATGGCGGCAACGCCAACGCCTACGAGTACTGTTCGGCCGACCCCGTCAACTGCTTCGATCTCGACGGCAAGTGGGGCTGGAAGAAGTTCTTCAAGAAGGCCAAGCGCTGGGCCTGGCGCAACAAGTGGGACATCGCTCTCACCGCGGCCGGCTTCATCCCCGGACTTGGGGCAGTCGCCTGGGGCTACCGCGCCTATCGCGGCTACCGGGCCATCCGCGCGGCACGCTATATCGGCCGCAGCTGCCGACGTAACTCCTTCCTCCCCGACACGCCGGTCGTCATGGCCGATGGGAGCACCAAACCCATCAGCGAGGTGGAGGTCGGAGACAAGGTGATTGCCGCGGATGAGGTGACAGGCGAGATCAAGGTCTCCCCGGTCACCGACGTCATCATCGGTGACGGCGTCAAGGATCTGGTCACCCTTTCTGTCGACGCGGACGGCGACGGCAGGTCCAAGCAGATCACGGCCACGGCGAACCACCCCCTCTATGCGCAGGGCAGGGGCTGGGTCAACGCGTCCGACCTGAGTGTCGGGGCCCGCCTGCTGAATCCGAGCGGCCTTAGTACTGCAACGGTCTTTGCCGTGACGGTTGGGCAGTTTCTGGTGGTGTGTGGCCGCGTCGTTTGTAGTGGCTGATGCGGGCTTGGTGTTGTCGTCTGCGTCGCCAGTGTGACCAGTGCAGAACATGGTCGATCGAGGCGGGTCGCCGGTGTGTGAGGCGGTGGATCAGACGCCTGAGTTCGGGGAGGCTGAGGGGCACAAGGTCGGAGGATCCGTTTCTGCTTTCTCTGTATCGAGCTCGCGGGCCCGCAGGACGGTGAGGCAGGCGTGGGCGGCCATGGCCAGGGTCATGTGTCGGTGCCAGCCGGGGTAGCGGCGGACCTGATAGTCGTCCAGCCCGCACTCGCCCTTGGCGGTCTGGAAGCACTCCTCGATCGCCCAGCGGCTGCCGGCGATGCGGATCAGCTCGTCGAGGGTGGTTCCGGCCGGGCAGTAGGCGATGTAGTAGGAGACCTCCTCGGGCCGGCTCACACTGCGGCGGGCGATCACCCAGTGCTGCCGGTCGGGCCGGTGCCATGGACGGACCTCGACCCTCGCCCAGTCGAACACGCGTGGTCCGTGGGCACCGTTCCCGCAGGACCGGCGCTTCCACTTCTGCCGTGGCAGCCCGTGAAACAGGTCGTGGACGGGGTGGTCGATGGCCCAGCGGGTGACGACGGTGTCGTGGCGGGTGGTGGCCATGACGTGGAAGACGTCGGCCTGCTCAAGCTCGGACCGCCAGCCCTTGGAGAAGCCGTAGGCGGCGTCCGCGGTCACCCACCGGAACGGGATCCGGTCCGCGATCGCCCGGCGGATCATGGTCTTGGCCATCACCACCTTCGTCTCAAAGCCGACCGCGTCGTCGATGCCGGCCCGACGGCACCGGTCGCGGTCATCCGTCCACGACGTGGGCAGATACAAGCGGCGGTCGATCAGTGTGCGGCCGCGGCTGGCGGCATAGGCCAGGAAGACTCCGATCTGGCAGTTCTCTGTGCGGCCTGCGGTTCCGGAATATTGCCGCTGGACACCGGCTGACCGCACGCCCTTCTTCAGGAACCCGGTGTCGTCGACGATCAACACCGCCTCCGGATCGCCGAGGTGCTCGACCACATAGCCCCGCACATCGTCGAGGACCTCTTCCGCGTCCCAGTCGATCCGGTTCAGCAGCCGGTGGATCCGGTCCGGACCCGTATGACCGGCCTCCTCCGCCAGCGTCCAGCCGTTCTTCCGCTCCAACGGTGATATCAACCCCCGCATATACGCAAGCGTCGACTCCCGCGGCTCCGACCTGGAGAAACGGTGCACGAAACGCTCATGCAGAGCCTTCAGCTCACCCGCCCACGACCGGGCATCAACAAGAACCCCACCCATGAACAAACCAACGACCCACCTGCCCAACCGTCACGGCAAGGACCGTTGCAGTACTAAATTGGCACACCCTCTCCTGGCGCGACCCGACACCGCAGACCAAACACCCGATCCCGGGATGAAACAACGGGAGAAAACGACCTCTTACGCCCTCGGCCAGTTGGGGCGCTGGGACGAGGCCCTGCAGACCTACCGCGAGGTCGCCGAGGCCCGCGCCCGCGCCCTCGGCCCCGACCATCCCGACACGCTCGCCGCCCGGTACGAAATCGGCATCAGCCTGGGCCGCCTGGGCCGCGCCGCTGAAGCCCTGGCCCTGTACCGCGACCTGATCGCCGGCCGTACCCGCGCCCAGGGCCCCGACCACCCCGAGACCCTGCGTGCCCGCCACGGCCTCGGCGTCAACCTCGGTCGGCTCGGCCGCTGGGAGGAGGCCCTCGCCGAGTCCCGCGACGTGTGCGCGATCCGCGAGCGCGTGCTCGGCCCGGACCACCCCGACACCTTCGTCAGCCGCCGCGAGGTCGCCGTCGGCCTGGGCTGGCTGGGCCGCTGGGCGGACGCACTCACCGAGTACCGCGGAGTGGCGGCAGCCCGCGAACGCGTCCTGGGCGCCGACCACCCCGACACCCTGGCCAGCCGCAACGACGAGGCCCACTGTCTTCGGCAGCTCGGCCGTGCCCCGGAGGCGGGGTACCTGAGGGCGGCGGCGCTGCGCCACCAAGGGACGCCGGGCGGACGATGAGCCACCCGGCACGGCCCGGATCCCGAGGCGTCCCGCGCCGTCAGCGCAGGCCCGTGTCGCACCCGACCGTCACGTCCGCGTACGCGCCGGGACGGACGGTGACGTCGATCGGCTTGCAGGAGTGCGTGCCCGGTACTTCGGCTGTCACGGTGTACGCGTCGGGGCGCAGGGAGATCCGGAACCGGCCGTCCTGCTCGGTGCGCGCCGTCGCGGCAACGTCATCCGTGGTGCGATCGCGTACGCGCACCGTCGCCTCGGTCGGTTCGCCCCGGCAGTCCTCCTCGCGCTGCTCCAGGGCTCCCTCGACGGGGCACACCGGCCACAGGACGACGACACCCGCCACGCCCGACCCGGTGCCCCTCGGCGCGTTGCCGGGCCCCTCGCAGGAGGCGAGTGCCGCCAGCGCGATCAGCGATGCGGTGGCGGGCACGGCCAGGACCTGGGAACGCACTGTGCTCCTCCTTGGCCCTTACCGTCTCCGCGGACGGCTCGCGAGCCGTAGTACACCTCCACTGTAGGAGGCCTGCGCCATGCACCAAGCGCGACGGGCAGAGGCGAGGGCGGAGGTGCGACGCAGCGCTCCTCCGCCCTCGACGGTGGTTCCGGTTCGGTTCTCGGCTAGCAGTAACCGAGACGTCCGATCCGCGAACCCCACAGGCTCGTGCTCACGTGCCGCTCGTTCACCAGCCAGGCACGCTGGCCGACGGGACAGCCGCCGAAGGGCACGGGGTCGATGGTGACCGACGAGTAGTCACCCCAGCGCTCGACGGTGGCCGACGACGGGTTGTAGGGGCCGGTCGCCTGCGCGAAGGTCACGCCTCCCGTGACGGTCGTGGAATCGGTCGCGAACCGGCCGCTGCCCTTGACTGCGGCGTGGTGGAGGCCGGAGCCGACCGCGTCGGTCGACGACCAGGTGAAGAACATGCGTCCGATGGGATTGGCCGCGGTGCCGCCGAACGGGGAGCCGGCCACCGCGGGGTTGAAGTCGTCCGAGTCGCTGGACTCGAAGACGAACCCGGACGCGGTCAGGGCGTTGGTGCCGGTGTTGATCTGGTACCACTTCGGCGTCGGGCGCGAGTCGGCCGCGATGGTGTGGATGTTGAGGAGCTCGTCGCCGATCTGTGTGCTGGCGTTCTGGAAGCGGGCGTCCAGCGTGTCGAGCCGGTCGGGGACTCCGGGCTGGCGCGCGTCCGGGGGAAGGGCGTACGCCGGCACCGGCACGTTCACCGGCGCGGCGATGCTCGCGTTGCTCCGGCCCAGGCCGGTGGCGCGGAACAGCCTCAGGGCCCCGGAAGGGCTGGCCGTCAGGAGGAAGGCGCTGGCGTTGTTGTCCTCCACGATGGGAGGGGCCACCGAACCCACCGCCCCGAGGTTGAAGTACGGGAACGTGGTGCTGTGCCCGTTGTAGATGTCCGCCTTGGCGATTCCCAGCGCACGCGTGCGGAGGTAGGTGGTGAGGGACGCGTTGAAGACGTTGCCCGTGATGATCACGGCGTCCTGGTCCATGCCGAGTTGCGGGTAGTCGAAGAAGTCGGTGCCTTCCGGGAGGTCGAACTTGTAGCGGAAGTACGGGCCGGTGGGGTCGGACGTCGTGGACACGGCGATGAAGAGGTACTGGACCGAGGGGTTGCTCGGCTCGGGGAGCGATTCGGCGACGACGACCCATCGGTTCCACTTCTTGTCGTAGACGACCCGTGGATCAAAGATCAAGGCCGTCGCGTAGGCGAAGAAGTTGGCGAACGACATGGTCAGCACGTTGGCGCCGGTGGACTTGTTGAAGACGCCGATGCCCCTGCCGTTGGTGACCTCCACGAAGTGGTTCGGGCCGACGGCGCCGTGCGGGTCCGGTGGGCGGACGCCGGTGCTGCCCTGGTCGAGGCCCTCGAAGCTGAATTGGCCCGCGGGCGGCGCGAGGGGAGCGGAGGTCCGTGCGCCGCCGACGCTCGGGCGCTTCTGCGCGGGAACCTCCCGGGCGGTGGCACGCTGCTCTTTCGTGTCGGTGGGGAGCGGTGCCGGGGGCTGACGTCGGTCCTCGGACTCGGCGTGCCCCCTGGGCGTCACGGCCTTCGCCGGGGGCAGTCGGATGTGGTCGGTCGCCACCACGGCGTCCCCGTGGTCCCGCGCCGTGGCGCCCGGAGCCGTCCCGGGCATGGCCAAGCCCAGTGTGAGTGCTGCCAGCACGAGTGGCAGGACTCGACGAACCCTTCGTTTGGTCGTCAAGATGACCCTCTTTTCCTGATGCACAGCCAACAAGCGGCTGATGTCGGAAATACCGGGCCATCATGGAGAGGGTGGGAAACCAGTCGACGCACCGAAAGGCCGGGACACGCGAACATCACCTGCTTGCCCCGCGCGACGGGAAACAGCCTCCTGGGACGCCCGCTCCGCCGCTCTGGCCGACCTAGATCATCACGTGCTACCAAGGACCATGACCGCATACGAGGCATCTCGCGGGTACGACGCCGTCATCGTGGGCGGAGGTCACAACGGCCTGGTCGCCGCCGCCTACCTGGCCCGGGCGGGGCGCTCCGTGCTGGTGCTGGAGCGGCTGGACCACACCGGCGGCGCGGCGGTGTCGACCCGGCCGTTCGCCGGGGTCGACGCACGGCTGTCCCGGTACTCGTACCTGGTCAGTTTGCTGCCCCGGAAGATCGTCCGGGACCTGGACCTCGATTTCCGGGTGCGCGCCCGGACCGTTTCCTCGTACACGCCCGCCGAGCGTGACGGCCGTCCCACGGGGCTGCTCGTCGGCGGCGGTGAGCGGCGCACCCGGGAGGCCTTCACGCGGCTGACCGGCTCCGACCGCGAGTACCGGGCCTGGCAGCGCTTCTACGGCATGACCGGCCACGTCGCCCAGCGGGTCTTCCCGACCCTCACCGAGCCGCTGCCCACGCGCGAGGAACTGCGCCGCCGGGTCGGCGACGAGCACGCCTGGCGGGTCCTGTTCGAGGAGCCGATCGGCGTGGCGATCGAGGAGCGGTTCACCGACGACCTGGTGCGGGGTGTGGTCCTTACCGACGCCCTCATCGGCACCTTCGCCGACGCCCACGACACCTCGCTCAAGCAGAACCGCTGCTTCCTCTACCACGTGATCGGCGGCGGCACGGGCGCCTGGGACGCGCCGGTCGGAGGCATGGGCGCCCTCACCGACGCGCTGGCCGCCGCCGCGCGCGGCGGGCGCCGTGATCGCCATCGGACACGAGGCGCTGCACATCGAGACGGACGGGCGGACGGCCGAGGTCACCTACCGGACGCACGACGGCGAGGGCGTCGCCGCCGCCCGCCACGTCCTGGTGAACGCCTCCCCGCAGGAACGGGCGGCCCTCACCGGCGACACGCCCCCGCCACCCGCGGAGGGAGCCCAGCTGAAGGTGAACATGCTGCTCAGGCGCCTGCCGAGGCTGCGCGACAAGAGCGTCGACCCGCGCGAGGCGTTCGCCGGGACCTTCCACATCGCCGAGGGCTACGAGCAACTGGCCGGCGCGCACGCCCAGGCCGCCGCGGGCGAGCTGCCCGCCGCGCCGCCCGCCGAGATCTACTGCCACTCGCTCACCGACCCGACGGTCCTCGGCCCCGACCTGGCCGCACAGGGCTACCAGACGCTCACCCTCTTCGGCCTGCACACCCCGGCCCGGCTGTTCCTCTGGGACCACGACGCCGTACGCGGGGAACTGCTGAAGGCGTCGCTCGCCCAGCTCGACGCCCACCTGGCCGAGCCGCTCGCCGGCTGCCTGGCGGCCGACGCGGACGGGCGGCCCTGCATCGAGGCGAAAACGCCGCTGGACCTGGAGCGTGACCTCGGGTTGCCCGGCGGCAACATCTTCCGGTGCCGATGCGTTACCCATGCGAGGCGGGCCGCGAGTTGGTGGGGCTCGATGAACCGCGCCCCGCTCGCTGCGTCGTAAGCCACCAGCGCCGAGGCACGGTCGCTCATGCCGCGCCAGCAGATGACCAGGTCCTCGCTCACAGAATCAAGATCGCTTCCGGTGATTTCGTCGTCCGGGATGTGCACGCGCATGGTCTGCTGTCCGGCACGCCACAGCTGGCAGCGGTCTCCCACGGGTTCAACCTGCACGCCCAACGTCTCCAACAGGCTTTTCCAAGCAGCCCTCTGCTCGGTGGCGTCGTGCTCTTGCACCTCTTCCAGCCAGCGGTCGAAAGTGTCGGGTCCGCTGTCGTCTGTCTCGGCTTGGTCTTCTGCGCCCGCCCCCTCTTGTGGGTCGGTGATGGGCGTGCCGAGGGGTTGGAGAAGCATGTGGCGGAGTCGGTGGCCGTGTCCCCAGCGGCGGTCCTCGTGCAGGCGGCGGACTCGCCGGCGGTCCTGCTGCGGCACCTCGATCTCCGGCCGGTCTAGGAGGTCAGGCACGTTTTCCCAGCCAGTGTCGTGGGGGTCGACGCTGGCGGCGATGTCAAGTAGCCGCTCGCGCTGGAGTTGAGGGATGCGCAGGTGCGCCAGTGGCACCAGGTACAGGGGGACGCCGGCAGCGACGGTGTCGGCAATACTGCTCAGTCGGCGTTTGGCGTAAGGGCACCTCACCCCAACCTGGCGTCGACGTCGACTACCTGTTCGCTCAAGTGGGCATCGGGACGGGCTCGGTGGAGTGGACGAGCAACTGCGGCAACTGCGCCACCGGCGTCGCCCTGTACGCGGTGACCAAAGGAATGGTTCCGGTCACCGGCGACCGGACGCGCGTGGTGATGCACAACACCAATACCGGCGCGGTCCTCGAAGGGATCGTCGACACCCCCGGCGGCGTGGTGCACCACTTCGGCCGCCAGACGGTACCCGGCACCCGTGCCGGCGGGGTCGCGGTCGGCCTCACCTTCCGCAACCCGGCCAGTGGCACCACCGGCTCGCCGTTCCCCACCAGCCAGGCCGCCCAGGACCTGCGGGTCGGCGCCGCCGAGCCGGTACGCGTGAGCATGGTGACCGCAGGAGCTCCGGTCGTCCTTGTCGACGCCGCCAGTGCCGGGCGTACCGGTGCCGAGTCACTGGAGCGGATGAGCGCAGACGTCCCCTGGCTGCGCACCATCCGTCATACGATGGGTCGGCTTCCTGCGTCCAAGGGGTGCAGCAGGCCGTCAGGCCGCGACACACCTCCGTCGCCGCTCGATGCCGGTGAATCCGGCGAACCGCTGATGTTTCGGGGTGCTCGCCCGCGGCCAGGAAGGTCTCCCCGTCCGCCCGCAAGCCGTCATGACGCACGCTTGCTGCCTTTCGTCGGGGCACGGCACGGTTGGGCCATTGTCGCTTCGGGGCTCACCGGCACGGTTCGCGACCGGTCGCTCGGGCTCTTCTCGTGCCACATCGTCGGCCCTGCTCGCAGGGTTGGTCCAGCCTGCTCGGTGTGCCTGGTACTGGTTTTCCCAGGGACCGATGCCCAGGAAAAGGCCTCCCTGTATGCCAGGGCTCTCCGTCACGACGATGGATTCGACAAGGCGCCTTCGCACACGAAAGGCCGCCTCCGCCACATGGCGAACCGCGACTCTGACGGAGACAACATGCGTGACTACACCAAGCTGTACATCGACGGCGTCTGGCGCGAGCCCCTCGACGGCGCAGTCGTCGATCTGACCGACCCCGCGACCGGCGCGGTGTCCGGCCGGGTGGCGCTCGGCGGCGAGTCCGACGTCGACCTGGCGGTCGCCGCGGCCAACCGGGCATTCCCCTCTTTCTCCCGGACCACCCGCCAGGAACGTATCGACCTGCTGGAGCGGATCGCCGACGAGTACGAGCGGCGCGCCGAGGACATGGCCCAGGCGGTCACCGCCGAGCTGGGCTGTCCGCTGCCGCTGTCCCGTGCCATGCACGTTGCCGCCGGGCTGATCCAGTTCCGGGCCGCTGCCCAGGTGCTCAAGACGTTCGCGTTTACCGAAGACCGTGGCACCACCCACATCCGCAAGGAAGCCATCGGCGTGGCGGCTCTGATCACTCCGTGGAACTTCCCCGCCCTTCAGCCGGCTGGCAAGACCGCCTCGGCGCTGGCGGCCGGCTGCACCGTCGTCCTCAAGCCGGCTCAGCTGGCTTCGTACTCGGCCGTCGTCCTGGCCGAGATCCTGGAGGCCGCCGGCGTCCCCGCAGGTGTCTTCAATCTCGTCACCGGCCGCGGCTCGGTGATCGGAAACGCGCTTGCCTCGCACCCCGACGTCGCCGTCGTGTCCTTCACCGGCTCGGGTGAGGCCGCGCTCCAGGTAAACGCCGCCGCGGCCAAGAGCGCCAAGCGCGTGGCCACCGAGCTCGGCGGCAAGTCGCCGCAGGTGATCATGCCGGATGCGGATCTGGACGTTGCGGTCGACACGGTGCTCACCTGGCTGATGGCCAACACCGGCCAGATCTGCAGTGCACCGAGCCGGACCCTGGTGCCGCGCGAGCGGCTGGAGGAGTTCCTGTCGGTGCTGCTCCCGCGGGTGGAGGCGCTCCAGATCGGCGACCCGCGCGCGGAGGGCACCGACATGGGCCCGCTGATCTCCGGCGAGCAGTGGCGGACCGTACAGCGCTATGTCCAGACCGGCCTGGATGAGGGGGCTCTGCTGCTCACCGGAGGCCTGGGCAAGCCGGATGGCCTGGAGAACGGGCACTTCGTCAAGCCCACGGTGTTCTCCAGGGTCACCAACGACATGACCATCGCCCAGGAAGAGATCTTCGGCCCGGTGATGTCGATCATCACCTACGACACGGTGGACGAGGCTGTCCAGATCGCCAACGACACCCGGTACGGCCTCGCCGGTTATGTCACCGGCAGCGATCTTGCGGACGCCGCGGACGTCGCCTCCCGGATCGAAGCGGGCTACGTGATCATCAACAACGCCGAGTTCGACTGGACCGCCCCCTGGGGCGGCTACAAGGAGTCGGGCAACGGCCGCGAATGGGGCCCCGACGGCATGCAGGAGTACCTGGAGACCAAGGTCGTCCTCGGCCGCTGACGGCCGACGCTGGATTCCCACCGGAGATGGCAAGAACGTGAACGCCGGCAAGCCGGCCGCCCTCGAGACCCGGGGGCGCCGGCACACCACCCAGCACCACCGGCCGCACCGCCCCTGGCACTTTCGAACCGTGGTCGGCGTCGTCTTCGTGGTCATGGCCGCCAGCAGCGCGCCGTCTCCGCTGTATGGGCTCTACCAGCAACAATGGAACTTCGGCACGACCACGTCGACGATCGTCTACGCCTGCTACGCCCTCGGTGCAATCCTGACCCTGCTGCTGGCCGGGGGCCTGGCCGGGCAGCTGGGTACCCAGCGGACGATCGTGGTGGCACTGGTCACCATTGTCGTCAGCTTCCTTGTGTTCCTCCTGGCCACGGGAGCCTGGGCGCTGTGCCTGGCCCGCCTGATCCAGGGCGTCGCGGTCGGGCTGCTCACCAGCAGCGCGGGCTCGGCACTGGCCGACCTGCACCGGGACCGCAGTCACCAGGCCGCAGCGGCGGCCAACAGTGCGGCGACTTCGACAGGCATCGCGCTGGGCGCGGTGTTCTCCGGCCTTGCAGTGCAGTTCGCTCCCGCACCGCTGGTCACCCCGTTCGTTGTGCTGATCATCCTGTCCCTCGGTGGACTTGCCCTGGTGCGGGCGATTCCCGCCTGGCAGGTCGTGCCGGAACGGCTACGGCCCTGGCGCCCCCGGGTGCTGCGGCTGGGCGCGGAGCCACGGAGGATCCTGCTCCGGGTGGCCCCCATCGTGACGGCCAGCTGGGCGGTCGTCGGCCTGTATCTGGCACTGGGGGTCGACCTGGTCGCCAGCCTGCTGCACACCACTGACAGAGCGCTGTCCTCGCTGGTCATCCTCGTGGTGCAGGGCTTCGGCGGCATCGCTCCGATGCTGCTGCGAAGGCTTGGCGACCGGGCAGCATCGGTAACGGGGTGCGCGCTGCTCGTGGCCGGGGTCGGGGTGTCCGTGATCGGGTTCGACACGGCTCACGCCGTGCTGTTCTTCTCCGGCGCGGCGATCACCGGCGCGGGCTTCGGCCTGTCCTTCATGGGCTCCACGAGCACCGTGACGGCAGCGGTGATCGCCGGCGGGCATTCCCAGCTTCTGCCGGGGTTTTTCGCCCTGGCTTACCTGGCGGTGAGTGTGCCGGTGGTGGCCGTGGGTGCCGCCGCGTCCCGGCTCGGCGTCGCCGCCGCCTTCTCGGGGTTCGGGCTGCTGGTGGCTCTGCTCGCCGTGGTGGCAGGCGCCATCGCTGTCCGCCGGGGTCGGCCCGTATCCCAGCCGGGAAGGGCCGCCGCCGGCCACAGAGGGCAGTAAGTGCTGCTCCATCGCAGTGATACGAAAAATCGTTGCATCTGACCTGATTTTTCTAACATCGAACAAATGAGAGGTAGTGGCATGTCCACTTGGTTCATCACTGGTGCGTCCCGCGGGTTCGGCCTGGAGATCGCACGCCAGGCACTGGAGCGGGGCGACAAGGTCGTGGCGACGGCCCGCAGTCCGAAGGGCGTACAGGACGCGCTCTCCCAGTACGGGGACAGCCTGCTCGCCGTCGCCCTGGACGTCACCGACGAGGCGCAGGCCCGCGAAGCCGTGGAGGCGGCCGTGGAGAGGTTCGGCACGATCGACGTCCTGGTCAACAACGCGGGACGCGGCGTGCTCGGCGCGATCGAGGAAACCTCCGACGCAGCGTTCCGCTCGGTCTACGACACCAACGTCTTCGGTCTGGCCAACGTCACCCGCGCCGTACTGCCGGTCATGCGCCGGCAGAGGTCGGGCCGCGTGCTCAACCTGAGTTCCATCGGAGGCTTCGAGAGCGCAGCGGGCTTCGGCGTCTACTGCTCCACCAAGTTCGCCGTTGAGGGCCTTTCCGAGGCCATGCGCGCGGAACTGGCACCGCTGGGGATCCATGTCACGATCGTGGAGCCGGGATACTTCCGCACCGACTTCCTCGACGCCACCAGCCTGCACACGGAGGGCCAGCTCATCTCCGACTACGCCGGCACCGCCGGCGCCGTGCGCCAGGCCGTCCCCGGACTCAACCACGCCCAGCCCGGTGACCCCATCAAGGGAGCCACGGCCATCCTCGTCCTCGCCGACGCTGCGAACCCGCCGCTGCGCGCCCAGCTCGGCAGCGACTGCGCCGCGGCCATGGACCGTAAGATCGCTCAGCTACGCGAGGAGACCGACACCTGGCGGGAGCTGGCCCTGTCCACCGATCACGACGACGTGAAGGTCAGTATCTGACCCGCCGCATGACGCGCAGGGATCGAACGAGAAGGAGACTGCCGTGACAGAACTCGGTGAATTCCTGCGCGCATGCCGCGCCCGGGTCACTGCGGAGCAGGTGGGGCTGCCCACAACCGGGCACCGCCGAGTGCCGGGACTGCGGCGTGAGGAACTCGCGTCGCTGGCGGGCGTCAGCGTGGACTACATCGTGAGGCTGGAACAAGGCCGCGTGAAATCGGCCTCGCCCGCCATCCTCACGGCCCTGGCCAGGGCGCTTGAGCTGCGCCCCGACGAGGAGGAGTACCTGTTGCGGTGCGCGGCCGAAGCTGGCATCTCCGGCGAGGCGAAGTCGGCCGCACCGAGAAACCAACAGGTCTCGCAGGCAACACAGGTCCTTCTGGACAGCATGGTGAACGTCCCGGCGCTCGTGCTGGGCCGTCGCATGGACATCCTGGCGTGGAACCGCCTGAGCGCCGCGCTGTTCACCGACTACTCCAGGCTGCCGACCAAGCGGCGCAACCACATCTGGCTCACCTTCCTCGACCCCGAAGTCCGCGGGCTGTATGCGAACTGGGAAAGAGTCGCCCAGGAGTGTGTGGCCTACCTCCGCATGGACGCCGGCCGCTACCCGAACGATCCCGAGCTCGCGCGGCTCGTCGGTGAACTCTCCTTGAGGGACCCCGACTTCCGCCGATGGTGGTCCGACCACAGAGTTCGGTCCCAGCGGCCTGGCCGCAAAGAGTTCGTCCACGCGATCGCCGGGGAACTGAGCCTGGACTTCCAGGTGCTGGATCTGCGGGGGGCCGCGGACCAGAGCCTGCTCGTCTACACAGCGGAACCGCACTCGCCAAGCGCGCAGGCCCTGACCTTCCTGGCGGGCTGGGCTGCCACCGAACTTCCCGCCCGGTCGACGGAGCCGGCAGGACCGCCCCGCCGTCGTGAGGAAGCACCTCCGGCGAGAGAATCCAAAAACGGGGCGTAGCGCATCAGCGGGACGGCAGGGCCCGAAACAGTTGGGGAGCAGAGTGTGCGACACTCCGCTCCCCAACGTTCGTGTGGGTGTAACCCGTATCACAGGGGCCAAGAGCAGTGCGGCGAGGGGGCCAACGTCTTTCCCTACGGCTCGACCTGCAGCATGTGAACCGCCGCCGTGGCTACGGGCTCGCAGGGCAGCAATGCAGTTGACGCGTAGGGGCTCGTTCGTCGGCGAAGTCGGGCACCGTCTGGCGGTCCATGTGCCGTTCCAGCAGCCGGGCGAGTGCCGCCCATACCGAAGGGCGGTCCGCTGGTGTTGCGCAGTGCGTTGGTGGCGATACCGAACAGCCAGGGCCGCAGGCCGTCACCGGTGTCGTCGGAGAGCTCGGCGTCGGGAAGCAGTTTCTCGCGCAGCCGCCAGGCCGCCAGGAAGTTCAGCGACACCACGTCCTCCGCGGTGCCGTGCGGCGTGGCCGTACACGGCCTGCGCGTGATCACCGAAGAGGCAGGCGAAGGCCCGCGGGTCGCCGGCCCGTATTCGAGCACGTAGGTAAAGGTCCACACCTCGTCCTGTCCGCTCGGCACGTGGCATCCCTATGCCGTCGGTTACAACAACACGTGCGTGCCACGTCTTGCGTTCACGTCGTACGCCGTCACGCAAAGCCACTTCCCGCATACGGCCTGGTTCCGGTCCAGCCGCGGCCGAAGAGACGCTGCCCTGCCGCGGAGAGAAGCGCGCCGGCAGCGCTCGATGACGACAGCCCCGCCGTGAGCAGCGGGCGACGGAATCGGTCACCAGGGCGCGGGCCGGTTCCGAGCCCTCCACCCGGATCCTTCACCTCGCCGCGGCACGCCCAGGCAGTGCGCGCTGGCGCTCAGGGCGTCCGATAGAAAGGTGAGGTGCTCGTGGTGGAGCATCCCGTCGTCGACGTCTCTCGTGGCGGTGAAGGCGGGGTTGTCGACGTAGTCGATGTGTCAGCCAGTACTCAGGGTCTTCTGAGAGGCTTGGGTCCTGTGTGACGCCAGGCGGTGGTCCACGAAGGCGATGGCCGTCAGGACAACCACAACCATGGTCATGCCGATCCAGCCGGCGATGGACGCTGTCGCTCCCAGCGGCACCGCGCACACCGCCCCGACCACGCGGTCGGCGATCCGTCCGCTTCCCAGCAAGCCTCGGTAGATGGCGTGTCCCACGAGAAACAGCGCTGTGCCGCAGCCCAGCCACCACTGGTGCGCATGACTGTCGAAGTGGTGGATTGCATCGGTGATCCCCGCAGCAACCAGGATGATGCCGATGATCATCACGAGGTGCGCGCCCGTGAATGCGTAGTAGGCGAGCATTTGGCGACGGTACTCGGTGGCCTTCTCGAACTCCGCGTCCGCCCGGGTTTCATCCCCGTCGAAGTACACCCACCACAGCCCCGATGCCACGGCGATCCCCAACGCCACGCCGAGTGCCAAAGGTGCGTCCACCGCGTGGCTCTCCGATCCTTGGGCGCCAAACCCGATGGCAACCACCGACTCACCCAGAACCACCATCAGCAGCAGCGCATGCCGCTCCACGAAGTGATGGGGCTCAATGACGAAGCCGCGGATGCGGCCCAAGAAGGGCGATAGGTAGAGGACCGGCACAGCCGTGGCCCAGCACACCCAACCCCATGCCTCCGGCAGGTGCGGGGCGACGAGTACGAGAATGCCGGCCGCGGCGTTGAACGGCATATTGCGAAGGATCGCCTGCCGCACCGACGGGACATCGGCTGTCAGATAGACGATCCCGTGGATGGCAACGACGGCCAGATACGCCAAGGGGAACGCCCAACCCTCAGGGGTGAAGGCATAAGGGACATCCAGCCCCATGATGAAGAAGCCGGTCATGGCAAGCATCAGCAGCAGGCGTACTTGCACGGCGTCCGGCCGCACCGCGTTGGTGAGCCATCCGAACCCGCTGAACATCCACCACACGACGACCATCGGGAACAGTGCCTTGAGGAGGCCCTCCCACCCGGGATGGGCCTCCACCGCGTGGGTGACCTGGGTGACGACGAAGACGAACACCAAGTCGAAGAAGAGCTCGGCCGGCGTCACCCGGCCCTGGGTACTCTCGGAAATCCACAGTCGCCTAGGAGCGGGAGAGGTTTCGTTCCGTTCGGTTCTCCTCATGGGCGGTTCGCTTTTCCTCATCGGTACGAGCGGACAGCCGTCCGCCGGGGCACCCGGTGGTGGATCCTGCGCTCGGAAGGGCAGCAGGAACGCCACAGTACGTTTGACCCCGCTCGCCGTGGCTGAGGTCAAGGGATTCCCTGGCGGCCGGCGGCCTCCAGATTAACTGATCGTTTCTGGGTGAGATCGGCGTGCCGGCCGGGTTCGACTCGCTGCTCGGCAATGACGACGGTCGCCCACGGATATCGACGACAGCGACCTCCGCCGAGACATCTCGAAACGACTGAGGGCCTTCTGGAGCAGCGCGGATCGCCACAATCAGCGGCGGCGGCCTGAAGGCCCCTACCCCGCATTACAAGGGCCCGGCAGGGGCGGACTTCCCCCAGACGTCGGGGGCTGTTGAACGATGAGAGCGTGACAACCAGCGGATCGGCCATGACTCGAAGGCTCAGTGAGGACGGTTCTCCGTTGATCACTGCGTCACCGGCCTGGGCACGGCACGTCGAGGTCGGTGGTGTCGGTCTGCCGCCGCGCTCGAGGCCGGCAGCGGCACCGCTCGCGGCTCCCGGCTGGCGCTCGGCGGCGCAGGCACCGGCCGTGGCGCGGCTGGGGCGGAACGGGCGCCGATCGGCGGACCGGCCACGGAGCCGGTCTTCCGGGAGGCAGACGTGGCCGTACACACGCCACTCGTGGCGATGGCCGGATCGGTGGTGCGGATGAGCCGGGCGAAGTCCTGCGGCGGAGGGCGAGCCCGGGACGACGCTGTAGGTGAAGAGCGTCTGATCAGGTTCGTTCAGCGCGGCGACGGCTTGATCGTGTGGATGGCGCGCGGCGTCGAAGCACAACATGGCGATCGCCTCGTCGGCAGCGACGTTCCAGTTCGCGTACGGTACCTTGCCCGGAGCGTCGAGGATCAGCCAGCGCGCCTCCGCGGGCTCCCAGGCCGCGGAACAGCGCGTGCGCGGTCCCGTTCATGGCGAGGAGGTCGAGTAGCCGTCCAAGAACGAACGCTGCGTCGGGAGGGTTCTCGAGCAGCAGACGCAGTCCGGCGCGATCTGATGCTCGTCGGCACACTTGGGTGCTTGGGTGGCAGACGTCCGGGCGATCTCATCGCCGAAGGCCGGGCCCACAGCGCGCTCCAGACCGAGCGGCAGCCCCCCCTCCTCGGGTGTCACCCGGGCACGGCGTGAGCGCAGGAATTCTCGGACCATCGTTGTTGCGGCTCATTGGGACCGCCGCGTGGCAGCCAAGGGGGAACTGGCGCACCCAGGCCATGGCCGTCCCAGGGATAAACGCGTTCCTTCCGTGACTGACGGTCATACCATCAACTAAAGGCACGCGAACTGTCTCGTCGGGCGAGGCCGAGCGGGAGCTCTCCGCAGGCGTCGCCACTCGAACGTCAGCTCCATTCAAGAGGCGGTCGGAGGCGTGTTTTGACTTCTACGGGATTGGTGGGATGCCGTTAGATCTGTCCCGAGCATCGGTGGCGTGACGACGGGCGAGAAACAGGCGCTCGAGGAAAGCCGGGCGTCGGCGTTGACACACAGCTGTGGCGGCACTCAGTGCATCCCTGAGAGGTCGTTGATCATCGGACTGCCTCGCGTGGATATGGTGCGGCGGACATACGTATTACATGGCAAGGTCCCGCAGCCGATTCGCACCCGCGCCGAAGTGTCCTGTGCGGGATGCCTCTGAGCAGATCTTTGGACGTGAATGCGTTCGGCTCGCGACAGTGCGGACGGTGTGTCGCTTGCGCTTGGTGAACAGAGCCTCCGACTTCTTACCACTCGACGAACTCGGACGACGCCGACGTGGCCCGACTGACTGGCCCGTCGAGCATGCGAATCGCAACACGCGCTCACACGCAATAGGCGCGCGGCACCAACTTCTCTTAATTGCACAACGTGGCAGGGTGTGCGACGTTGCTGAGGTGGGGCATCTGACCGAAGTTCAGAGTCAAAGAATTTGCTTTACCTGACAAGCAAACCTCCGGAGAAAACAGAATTGAGGCGCTATGAAGCATGTGGAATCTGAGGGACGTCTATCTGACCAGTCGCCGCCGGAAGTGCCGCAGGTCGACGTCACCCTGAATGTGAACGGCACGCTCCACCGGCTGCGGCTGGATGCGCGGGTCACGCTGCTTGACGCGCTGCGTGACCATGTGGGCCTCACGGGGGCGAAGAAGGGGTGCGACCAGGGTGCGTGCGGGGCCTGCACGGTCATGGTCGACGGGAAGCGTGTGGTGTCGTGTCTAGGGCTGGCGGCGCAGTACGAGGGGCGCGAGATCACCACCGTGGAAGGGCTGTCGGTGGACGGAGAGCTGCACCCGATGCAGGCGGCCTTCGCCCGGCATGACGCGTTCCAGTGCGGTTACTGCACGCCGGGGCAGATCATGTCCGCGGTCTGCCTCATCGCCGAGGGACGTGCGAGCTCGGAGGAGGACATCTGCGAGTTCATGAGCGGCAACCTCTGCCGTTGCGGTGCCTACCCGAACATTCGCGCGGCGATTCGCGAAGTGACAACGGAAGGTCGATGATGCATCCCTTCACATACGCCCAGGCCACCGACGCCGACCAGGCCGTGGCCGTGGTCAGCGCTGATCCGAACGCGTCGTTCCTCGCCGGCGGCACCACGCAGCTGGACCTGATGAAGGACGGGGTTTTGAACCCCGAACGGCTCATCGACATCACGCGTCTGCCCCTCGGCGGCATCACGCACACCGACTCGGCGGTCCGGGTGGGCGCGCTGACGACGATGGAGGAGCTGGCCGCCGATCCTGTCGTACGAGAGCGGCTGCCGTTCGTCCGGGAGGCCCTGCTGCTCGGCGCTTCGACCCAGTTGCGCAACATGGCCACCATCGGCGGCAACCTGCTGCAGCGAGCCCGGTGCCGGTACTTCAGGGACCCCACCGTCGCGGCCTGCAACAAGCGCAATCCCGGCTCGGGGTGCGCCGCCATCACGGGGATTCAGCGGATGCACGCCATACTGGGCACCAGCGACCACTGCATCGCCCTGCACGCCTCGGATGTCGCGGTACCGCTGGCAGCACTGGACGCGGTCGTCCACGTCCAGGGCGTGGACGGTGCACGGTCGATTCCCTTGACCGAGTTCTACCTGCCGCCGGGCGACACGCCGCACGTGGAGAACGTGCTGCGGCACGGTGAGCTGATCACCGCGGTCGAGATCCCGCTGCTTGCTGAAGGCGCAGGGTCTCATTACCTCAAGGTCCGTGACCGCGTCTCCTACGAGTTCGCGCTGGTCTCGGCCGGCGTCGCTCTGGTCGTCGGAGACGGGCTCATCCAGGAGGCGCGCGTGGCGCTGGGCGGGGTCGGCACCATCCCCTGGCGTGCCTGGGACGCCGAAGCCGTCCTGCGAGGGGCCCGCGCGGAGGCCGGCGTCTTCCGCAGCGCGGCGGAGGCGGCCCTCGAAGGTGCCAGGCCGCTGCCTGGTACCGCGTTCAAGGTGGAGTTGGCCAAGCGCACTCTCGTGCGCACGCTGGAGACCGTTGCAGGAGTGCTGTCATGACGACTCTCGAAGCCGGCAAGATCGTCGGGGCGGGTATGGATCGCGTGGATGCCCCGCTGAAGGTGACCGGGGCGGCGCAGTATCCCAACGACTTCTCCTTCCCCGGTATGGCGCACGCCGCCCTGGTGGGCAGCACCATCGCCGCGGGGCGCATCCGCGGCATCGACGTAGCCGAGGCCCTGGCGGCACCGGGTGTGCTGACCGTCATCACGCATCGGAACGCGCCGAAGCTGGAGCGCGGTCCGATGACACTGCTGGGCGGATCGCCGCCGGCTCCGCTGCAGGACGACCGCGTCCTGCACTACGGGCAGCACATCGCGATCGTGGTGGCCGAGAGCGCGGAGGAGGCCCGGCACGCCGCACGGCTGGTGCGGGTCGAGTACGAGGCGACCGAGGCCGTGCTCGACGTGGACGACCCGCGTGCCGAGATCGTCGAGAACCCCTGGGGGCTGGACACCCAGCGCGGTGACGTGGGCGCTGGATTTGCCCAGGCGGACGTCGTTGTCGAGGGCACCTACACCACCCCCGACAACACCAACAACCCGCTCGGCCTGATGACGACTGTCGCGTCCTGGCGCGGGGACGCGCTCACGGTGCACGACTCCACGCAGTGGCCGCACAACGTGCGTACCTCGCTGGCCACGATCTTCAAGGTCCCCGAGAGCGGCATCCGCGTGCTCGCCCCCTTCGTCGGCGGCGGCTTCGGGGCCGGCCTGCGGGTGTGGTCCCACGTCATCCTGACCGTGCTGGCTGCCCGCGAGGTCAAGCGCCCGGTCAAGCTGGTCCTGACCCGGCCGGAGATGTTCACCTCTGTGGGGCACCGGCCCAACAGCGTCCAGCAGATCAAGATCGGTGCTACCCGCGACGGGGACCTCGTCGCCATCGAGCATCACGGCATCTCGTCGGTTGCGATGGAGGATGACGACTACGAACCGGTTTCCTTCGGTTCGGCTGTCTCCTACGCCTGCCCCAACGTGCTGACCCGTGACCGGCAGGCGCGCCTGAACATCCCCTGCCCGGGCTCCATGCGCGCGCCGGCGGAGGGGCAGGGCAGCTTCGCTCTGGAGTCCGCGATCGACGAAGTCGCCCACGCCATCGGGATGGACCCGCTCGAGATCCGGTTGCGCAACTACGCGGAGGAGAACCCGGTCCTCGGCCTGCCGTGGTCGAGCAAGGCGCTGCGGGAGTGCTATCTCGAGGGCGCCGAGCGGTTCGGCTGGTCGCGGCGCACCCCGGAACCGGGCTCCATGCGGGACGGCCGCTGGCTCGTGGGCTACGGCCTGGCCGGTGTCTCCTACCCCTTCTACCAGGTGCCGTGCCAGGCTCGCGCCTCCGTGCGTCGTGATGGCTCGGCATACGTGCGCAGCGCCGCCACCGACATCGGAACCGGCACCTACACGGTCATGACCCAGCTGGCGGCGGAGCGTCTGGGGCTCGACGTCACCCGAGTGCGTTTCGACCTCGGCGACTCCGACATGCCCTACTCACCACAGGCCGGCGGCTCCGGCCTCACCGGTGCTCTCGCCAACGCCGTCCACGCCGCCTGCCGACGCCTGGTGCAGGAATTCCTCGACGTGGTGCGCGACGATGCCCAATCCCCACTGCGCGCAGCCGCGCTCGATGACGTGACGGTCACCGACGGGCGCATCCACCGCATCACGGACCCCGGACAAGGCGAGTCCTACGTCGACATCCTGGCCCGGCACGGTCTGGAGGAACTCAGCGCCGACGGCAGAAGCACGCCTCCTCGGGCAGAGGACCTGGGGATGGCCATCGCCGGTGCCTTCGGAGCGAAGTTCGTCGAAGTGCGCATCGACCCGGAACTGGGCCTGCTGCGGGTGGCACGGGTGGTTTCCGTCATCGACGGCGGTCGCATCCTCAACGAGAAGACCGCCACCAGCCAGATCATCGGCGGCACGGTCGGCGGCATCAGCCAGGCGATGTTCGAGGAGACGGCCACCGACGCGGTCACCGGCCGCATCGCCAACGCCACATTCGGCGACTACCTGATGCCGGTGAACGCGGATGTTCCCGACATGGACGTGATGTTCGTCGGCGGTCCCGACCGGGCAACCGCGGTCGGCGCCAAGGGAGTCGGTGAGGTCGGTCTGGTCGGTCTGGCCGCGGCCATCGGCAACGCCGTCTTCCACGCCACCGGACGCCGCCTGCGCTCCCTTCCGATCACCATCGACCAGATCATGCTCTGAGAGGCCGGCTCCGCGGCCGATGAGCCGCGGGGCCGTCGCCGGCGCCACCGTCCGGCACCGTAACGCACCGCCGTAGTCCGGGGAGAAACCCATGCTGGACATCGCACGAGAGCTGTGTCAGTTGCTTGAGCAAGGCCGTGACTTCGCCGTCGCCAGCGTGGTCGCGGTCAGCGGCAGCGCACCGCGTGCGCCTGGCGCCGCCCTTGCCGTGGACAGCGACGGCACGGCCGTCGGCTCGGTCTCCGGCGGTTGTGTGGAAGGCGCGGTGTACGACCTGTGTCAGCAGGCGCTGCAAGACGGTGAAACCGTCTTGCAGCAGTTCGGGTACAGCGACGAGGACGCCTTCGCCGTCGGCCTCACGTGTGGCGGGGTCATCGACATCCTGGTCACACCCGTCCGTGCCGGTGATCCGGACCGGGACGTCTTCGCCGCCGCGCTGTTGGCCGCACGCTCACAGGAGACGGTTGCGCTGGCTCGTGTTGTCGACGGGCCGGCCGAACGGCTCGGCCGCGCGCTGACAGTCCACTCCGACGGGTCGTACGAGGGAACGCTGGGTGACCAGCCGCAGCTGGACCACACCGCAGCAGCCAGAGCTCGAGCAATGCTGGAACTCGGGCGCACCGGAACAGTCGTGATCGGCGAGGAGGGCTCCTACTGCGGTCGCCCGCTGACACTGCTGGTCGAATCCAGTGTCCCGGCCCCCCGCTTGATCGTCTTCGGAGCGATCGACTTCGCGGCAGCGCTGGTACGGCTCGGCAAATTCCTCGGCTACCACGTAACCGTCTGCGATGCCCGACCGGTATTCGCGACCCAGACGCGTTTCCCCGACGCGGACGAAGTGGTCATCGACTGGCCTCACCGCTACCTCGCAGCCACCCGGCTCGACAACCGAACGGTGCTGTGTGTGCTCACACACGACGCCAAGTTCGACATACCACTCCTGCAACGAGCGCTGAAGCTGCCGGTTGCCTACGTCGGTGCCATGGGCTCCCGGCGCACCCACGACGACCGCATACAACGCCTGCGCGCAGCAGGGGTGACCGATCACGAGCTGGCCCGGTTGCATTCACCGATCGGCCTCGACCTCGGCGCAGGCACACCCGAGGAGACGGCCCTGTCGATCGTTGCCGAGATCGTCGCCGATCGACAGGGCGGCTCAGGCCTACCACTGGCCAGTACACGCACTCCCATTCACCATGACACGGCTTCCCTCTCCGGTTGCGCCGTGCAAGAGCAGCCAATGCCGACTGCCGCTCCTCGTCTTCTCGACGACAGCGCATCCGTCAGATGATTCACCCACCCCAGCACTGCGCAATGCGCAGAAGAAACTTCTGGGCGCGGATGCCCTGCAGCTTCTCCACCAGCGATGCGCCCCTGAAGTCCGCTGCCAGGCGGTCCTCGGCGCGCGGCCGGTCAATTCCGCCCTCCAAGGCGCTCGAGCAGCTGAGGCAGTTCGTGGGCGCTGCGTGTCAGGCCGCTGAGGATCCGATATACCTCCAGTGACGTCGACCCGCCGCCGAGCCAGCTCGATGTGTGCCTGGGCGGCGTCCATCGCGTACTGCTCAACGCGCTTGTCGTTCCGGTCACGAGAGGCCGCCAAGCCGCGGCCGCCGGCCGGACTCTGCCTGCTCACACCAGCGCATCGGGCCGGATCGTGGAACAGGCCCCGCCGTTTCCGCCGGGGCCTGTTGACAGTCGATGCCGGAGCCTCAGGCGATGTGGTTGTACGACTGCGTCATTCCGAAGAAGACGGTGCTGTCGTTGCGCGTCCGGAACGGCGCGGCTGTGCTGCCGGTGCCCTGGTAGAAGTACGTGTTGCCG
>NZ_JBKFFO010000030.1:0-45693 GCF_046506645.1 Streptomyces sp. 5K101
GCACGAAACGCTCATGCAGAGCCTTCAGCTCACCCGCCCACGACCGGGCATCAACAAGAACCCCACCCATGAACAAACCAACGACCCACCTGCCCAACCGTCACGGCAAGGACCGTTGCAGTACTAAGTGAGTGCAGCCTGGTGTTCCACGCACAAACGATGCGCGGGGCACCAGGCCTCGCCACATCCAGCAGGCCGCGGCAACGCCGCAGTCGAGCATGCGCCGACAGCAGCGGCCCAGCGGGCAGCGCCGCGTCAACGCCCGAAGGCTGCCGGGCCGCCCAGGGTGGGCTGCCCATCGCGTCGGGGCCGGTCCCGGTCACGACGCGATGCCCAGGTAGGCTTCGGCAACCCGCGCGTCCCGCGCCAGGTCGGCCGCTCCACCCGCCAGTACGGTCTTGCCGTTCTCGATCACATATCCCCGGTGCGCGATCTTCAGCGCAGCGATGGCATTCTGTTCGACGAGGAGCACCGCCGTGCCGCTGAGGTTGATGTTCCTGATGACCTGCATCACCGCGGCAACCATGAGGGGTGCCATGCCCATCGAGGGCTCGTCCAGCATCAGCAGGCGCGGGCGGGCGACCAGGGAGCGGCCTATGGCGAGCATCTGCTGCTCGCCGCCGGACAGCGTCCCGCCCTGCTGGTCGCGCCGCTCGGCCAGCCGGGGCAGCAGTTCGTACACCTCGTCCACCCTGCGTGCGAGATCAGCGCGGTCGCGGACCAGATATCCGCCGATCAGCAGGTTCTCGTGCACGGTCAGAGTGCTGAAGATACGCCGCCCCTCCGGAACGTGCACCACCCCGCGCTCGACGACCTCAGGGGGAGCCGTCCTGGTGATGTCCTCACCAGCGTGCAGGATGCGGCCGGAGGTGGGTCTCACCAATGCGGACACGGCCGACAGTGTGGTGGTCTTGCCGGCGCCGTTGTTGCCGAGCAGGGCGACGATCTCCCCTTCGGCCACTGTCAGGTCGAGCCCTCGCAGCGCACGCACTCCCCCGTAGTTGACGTGGAGACCCTGGATCTCAAGCATGGTCCGCCCCTTTCTCTGAGATTCCGGCGCGAGCGTCCCGGATCTCGTCGTCGTCCGCGTCCCGGCCGAGATACGCCTCGACGACCGCGGGGTTGCTCCGTACGTCGTCCGGTGCGCCGTCAGCGATCTTCCTGCCGAAGTTCAGTACGACGATCCGCTCCGACACCTCCATGACCAGGCTCATGTCGTGTTCGATGAGCGCAATCGTTATGCCCAGTTGCTGTATCCGGCGGATCAGGTCGCGCAGTTCGGCCTTCTCTCCACTGTTGAGCCCGGCGGCCGGCTCGTCGAGCAGCAGCAGCTTCGGCCGCCGGGCCAGTGCCCGGGCGATCTCCACCCGTCGCTGCTCGCCGTAGGGCAGGTGGCGTACGAGGCCTGTCCGGTCGCCGCGGAGCTCGACGAAGTCCAGCCACTTGTGAGCCTCGTCAGTGCTCTCGCCCTCGCTCCTGCGGTAGCGAGGCGTGTGCAGCAGCGCGTCGAGGAAGCTCTGCTTCGACCACAGGTGGGTACCGGCCCGCACGTTGTCGAGTACGGACAACTCGCCGAACAGCCTGAGGTTCTGGAACGTCCGGGCCAGCCCGCGAGCGGCGATCGCCGAGGGGCGAAGGCCGGTCACCTCCTGACCGGCGAGCCGGACGGTGCCCCCACTGGGCCGGTAGAATCCGCTGACGCAGTTGAACGCCGATGTCTTTCCGGCTCCGTTGGGGCCGATGACGGAGACGATTTCGCCACCACCGATCGAGAAGCTGAGGCCGTCGAGGGCGCGGACTCCGCCAAAGGCCATCTGAAGCGCCAGTACTTCGAGCATCACCCTTCCTCCTTCACCGCAGCGTCGCGGAGACCAGCCGTACGTGGCGCCACCCCGTTAGCCCGCTCCCGTGAGCGGTGCGGCCACAGGCCCTGTGGGCGGAGCAGCATCACGGCGATGAGCAGCACTCCGAACACGAAGAAGCGGTAGTCGGCCAGGTCCCGCAGCAACTCCGGCAGCAGGCTGATGACGACGGCTCCGATGACCACGCCGCGGGTCGAGCCCATGCCGCCCAGAACGACCGCCATCAGAACGAGGGCCGACTGGAGGAAGCTGAAGCTCGCAGGCGAGACCGCCGACAGCTGGGCGGCGAAAAGCACCCCCGAGAGTCCACCCCACACCGCACCGGCGATGTAGGCGGCCAGCTTGACCCGGTAGGTGTTGATCCCGCTCGCCTCAGCCGCGTCCTCGTCCTCGCGAATGAACCGCCAGGCACGGCCGATACGGGATCGGCCGAGCCGTGCGGCGAACAGCACCGCGGCGCAGACAATCACTACGGTGGCGTAGTAGAAGGCGACCGGGCCGGAGAGGCTGTCACCGAAGAGGCCCGGGATACCGTAGATGCCCGAAGGGCCGCCGGTGACATGAAGGTTGTTGGCGACGATGCGGATGATCTCGCCGAAGCCGAGGGTCACAATAGCCAGATAGTCACTGCGCAACCGCAGCGTCGGGCCTCCGATCACCACCCCGGCCAGCACGGTCACCACGATGACGACCGGCACGGTGGCCACGAGCGGGGTCCCCAGCCGTGTCGCGAGGACGCCGCTCGTATAGGCGCCGACGGCGAGGAAGGCCGCGAAGCCGAGGTCGAGCAGCCCGCAATAGCCGACGACTATGTTCAGACCGACGGCGAGCATCACGAAGACGGCGGCGCTGGTCATCACGTTGAGCGCGTAGGGCGTGGCAGTGGCGAACGGGGCGAGGAGGGCGATCGCCAGGCCACCCCAGCCGGCCCTCCGGCTCTCCAGCAGTCGGGTGACGAACGAGGGGCCCCGGCCCCGGACGGGCTTGACCGGTGGGTCCTGAACGACTGCCATCACACGCGCTCCGTCACACGATCGCCGAGCAGACCGGTCGGCCGCACGGTCAGGAAGAGGATGAGAAACCCGAAGGCGAACACGTCCCGCCACTGGCCGCCGAACCAGTCGGTGCTGAAGGACTCCAGGAGACCGAGTACCAGGGCGCCCAGCATGGTGCCCTTCATATTGCCGATGCCGCCGATGACGGCAGCGGTGAACGCCTTGAGCCCGATGATGAAGCCCATCAGGAAGTCGATCTTCCCGTAGTAGGCGCCGGACATGACACCGGCAGCGCCCGCCAGTGCCGACCCGATGAAGAAGGTGCGGGAGATGACCGCGTCGACGTTCACTCCCATCATCAGGCACGCTTTGGGATCGAGTGCGATGGCGCGCATCGCCCTGCCCTGTCGGCTGTGCATGACCAGGGCGTTGAGGGCGATCATCAGACCGACGGCGACCGCCATGAAGACGATCTGCTGAACGGTGACCTCGGCGCCGAGCAGCGACACGCTCGCGCCGTCGAGGCGCACCGGGTAGACCTGCGGGTTGGGGCCGGCGACGATGCGGACGCCGTACTCCAGCGCGAAGGACGCGCCGACCGCGGTGATCAGCAGGGAGAGTCGTGGCGCTCCGCGGAGCGGCCGGTACGCCACCCGCTCCAGCATGACGCCGCTGAGGCCCGTCGTCAGCATCGCCAGTGCGAGCACGACCAACAGGGTGATGAGCGAGCCACCCGGGACGGCTGCGGCCAGTGCGCCGACCATCGCGTACCCGGAGAATGCTCCGAGCATGTAGAGGTCGCCGTGGGCGAAGTTGAGCAGCTTGATGATCCCGTAGACCATGCTGTAGCCGAGGGCGACCAGTGCGTAGAACGAGCCGACGAACAGGCCGTTCCAGATGAGCTGCGCCATGAGAGCCCCGGGCTACTTGAGGGAGTCCTGGAGGACGAAATTCCCGTCCTTGACGGAGAGGATCACGAAGCCGCCGTTGCTCAGGGTGTGCTCAGGGGTGAACTTCAGAGGGCCCGAGAAGGTCTTGAAGCCGTTCAGACCTTCGAGCGCTGAGGTGATCTTGTCCCCGTCGGTGCTGCCGGCCTTCTTGACGGCCTCGGCGGCGACTCGCACGGCGTCGTAGGACTGGGTGGAGTAGGGGCCCGGCGCGGAGCCGAACTTCGCCTCGTAGGAGGCGATCCAGCCTTCGGCGCCCGGAGTGGTCTGCGGAGTCTGCGTCATGGTCGCGTAGACGCCCTGGCTGTCGGCGGCTCCCGCGATCTTGACGAGCTTGGGGTCGACGGATCCGTCCGCGACGAGGAACTTGCCCTTGTAGCCGGCCTGGCGGAACTGGCGGATGAGCAGACCGCCCTCTTGGTAGTAGCCGGTCCAGTAGATGTAGTCGGGGTTCGACTTGAGCACGCTGGTGACGTTCGGGCTGTAATCGCTCTCGCCGGGGTTGACCGTCTGCTCGGTGGCCTTGGCCGGTGCGCCTGCCGTGCCCAGGCGCGCGGCCGTGAGGTCGGCGATGTCCTTGGAGTAGCTGGTGTTGTCGTCGATGACGGCGACGTTCTTGGCCCCTTCCTTGGTCAGCCAGTCGACGGCGGCGTCAGCCTGCTGGCTGCCGGTCCCGTTGATGAGGAAGACATGTTCCAGGCGCTGGGCGACGAGTTCGTTGGAGTTGGCGGCCGGGATGATCATGGGGATCTTCCGCTTGTTGAAGATCGGCAGCGTGGGCAGCGTCGCGCCGGAGCAATAGCCTCCGACCGAGACCGTCGCGTCGGCCGCGACGAGCTTGTTGGCTGCCGCAACAGCCGTCTTCGGATCGCAGGCGTCGTCCTCCACCTGCAGACGCAGCTTCCGGCCGAGCACGCCGCCGGCGGCGTTGATCTCGTCGACGGCGAGCTGCGCGCCGTTCTTCATGTAGGGACCGATGTCCGCGCTGCTTCCCGACAGGGGGATGTGCATGCCCAGGACGATGGGGCCTTCAGCGCCGCCGTCCGCTCCGCCGCCGAGCAGTCCGTCGCAGGCGGTGGTGGTCAATGCCACCGTCGAAAGAACCAGGGTCAGTACCGGCAGTCGGGATCTGCAGAAAGCCGAGGACCGGGCGGTGCCATGTCTGTTCACGGTTGCGCTCCTGAGGGAGTCAATGCCGGGGGGAGGGCGGGGTGGGACGAGGATGTGACGGCAAGGCCGCCAAGGGGCCCAGGCCGGTCCGAGGAGACGCCTGGTCATGTGATGTGTGATATTGCACTGACGCATGCCTGGTCGGTCAATAGGCGTGATGAGAAATTTCTCCGCCGCGCGGGCCCACCTCGGAGCCGGCCCGGATGCCACACGCCACACCACTTCGCCCCTCGGCTCCGCACTCACCCATCGGGGCCTCGTATCAGGGGGGTCCTTCGCATTGATCCCGCACTGATCACAGGTGTGAGCTGCATGCAGTGGCCGGAAGCTCGGCCTCGACCGTCCTCGGGGCCACCGCCCGGCCCCCGTCCAGCCGGCGGACCGCACGTCGCTCGACGACGTCATCGGCTCAGCTCCCCGCCACCGCCTTCACGCGCCTGCCACACGGCGGAGTCGACTGCGGCGGCTCGCCAGTGTTCTCAGCCGTCTGGAACTCCGTCAACTGGGCCTGTGACATGTCCGTTGGCCGCAGGGGCCCCCAAACGCCGTCGCACACGTGTCGTGGGGCGCCCCCCGGTACCGAATGCAGGGGTTTGCCCAGATATCTGGCGTGGCACTACCGTGGCTGCCACCGGGGCTGGGCATCGCCGGGAACCCATGGCAGTGCCGCGAGTCCGCGAGGCAGGCGGTCTTCCCATGACGCTATGTTCCGATCAACCAGACAGCAGCTCCGGCGCAAAGCTGCCCTTCGTCGGCCGTCGGCGGGAGCTGGAACTCCTGCTCGACGCCATGCGCCATCCTCCTGCGGTCGTCATGGTCGAGGGGGAGGCCGGCATAGGCAAGTCCCGCCTGGTGCACGAAGCCACCGCCGCACTCTCCACCGAAGGCGGACGGGTGCTCACCGGGCTCTGCCACCCGCTTCGCGAGCCCTTCCCCTTCGGCCCCGTGGTGGACGCCCTGGGCCGGGCCGTGGCTTCCGCCCGCCGACAAGATCCCTCCCACCGCGGGTGCCCTGGTGCCGCTGCTGCCGGATCTGTCGGACCGGCTGCCGCCCCCGCTCCCCCGGCCCCCCGGCCTGGGTGCCGAGAAGTACCAACTGGTCCAGGCGGCACGTACGGTACTCGGGGCACTGGGGCCGGCGGCGCTCGTCATCGAGGACGTGCACTGGGTCGACCAGGCAACCCGGGAGCTGCTCCTGCTCCTCGCCCGTGATCTGCCCGAACAGCTCGCTCTCGTCCTCACCTACCGTGGCGAGGACCTGCCCGGGCACACACCCGTGCTGGGAGTGGCTTACCGTCGGCCGCCCGGCACCGGCGGTGCCGAGATTCACCTTCTCCCCCTGTCCGAACGCGAAGTGCGGCCGCTGGCAACCGCGGCCCTCGGCCCGCGGGCCGCCGCCGCAGTGGGCGGGGTGCTCTACGAGCGCAGCGCAGGGCTGCCTCTGGTCGCCGAGGAGGACCTGATCACCCTGGCCCGTCACGGCCGCTACGCCGACTACGTCACCACCAGCGACTACGTCACCGAACTACAGCACGCCGAGGTGCCCAGGGAACTGCGGGAAGCGGTCACTGAGCGGCTGTCGGGACTGTCCCCGCGGGGACTGGCGGTTCTGGAGGCGGCGGCCGTCGCGGTTCCCGCGACGGAGACACTTCTCTCCCAGGTCAGCGGCCTCGACACCGAGGAGGGTGCGCAGGGACTCAGCGAGGCGTTGGGCACCCGCGTACTGCAGGAGAGCTGCTCCACCCGCTACGCATTCCGGCACGTCCTCGTCAGCAGGTCGTCTACCAGCACATCCCCGGGCACCGGCGGAACCGACTGCACCAGCGGGCGGTCCATTCCCTGCGTGCACTGTCACCGCCCCCGTGGTTCAGATCGCACACCACACCTGGCACTCGGCGACCGTGACAGCTGGCTCCAACAGGCAGAGGCCGCCGTCGACCAGGCCATCACTCTCGGTGACGAGGGCACTGCGGCTGCCCTGCTCCACCGGATTCTCACCGAGGAGCGGACCGACCCCGGCCTACGGGGCCGGGCGGCGCTCGCCCTGGCCCGCATCACCGTCAACGCGGTCGACTACACCGGGAGCGCCGCAGTCCTGCGCCGCATCCTCGCCGATCCGCAGCTGTCGAGCACGATACGCGGCGAGATCCGACTCAGCCTCGGGATCCTCATGGTCCATCACGCCGGCGACCGCGCGGGCTTCGGGGAAGTGGAGCAGGCCGTCGACGAGCTGGCCGACAATCGGGAGGCCGCCTCCCGCGCCATGGCCGTGCTGGCCACCAACGAGCAGGACGGGGCGTCCGAGCAGGCCCACATGTGGATGGAGCGTGCGCGCGACGCCCTGAGGGGCAGCTCCGACGCGGCCGCCCGGGCGGCGCTCGACGTCACCCGGTTCACCCTCATGGCCAGGAACGGCGACCCCGCCGTATGGGCGCTCGTGGAAGAAGTGCCGCGCCACTCGGACGATCCCGCGGTCCTGCGCCAGACAGTGCGCACCCTCTTCAACGTCGGCGAGATCGCCATCGAACTCGGGCACACGGAGAGGGCCGCCGCCCTGCTGGAGGAGAGCCGGAAACTCGCCCAACACCTCGGATACCCACGGGCGGAGTGCTACAGCCGTACCGCCCAACTGCGCCTGGACGGGCTCGCCGGCACTGGGCCGGTCTCGACGAGCGGTTCTCGGCCCTCAGTGCGGAGTTCCCTCACATCGCGATGGTCACCGCGGAACAGGCGCTGACCTGCGGCCTGCTGGCGGCCGCCGCCGGGCAACGTGCCCGTGCTGCGGAGCTGTTCAGTGCCGCGGCCGCCTACGGGGACAGGGAGTGCCAGGTCACGTCGGCCATCCGCGCGGCTGCCGGGATCGCCTCGGTGCGGCTCGCCGAGAGTGAACCGGAAGTGGCCTGGGCAACCGCAGCGCCCGTTGTGCAAGCCATGCGCAGAGCCGGTGCATGGGCCAGGAGCAACGGTCTGATTCCGACCGCGGTCGCGGCGGCCCTGGCCTGTGGTCGGCGCCAGGAGGCCGAGCGCCTCACCGACGACGCCAAGCGCGTCATGCGGGGCGGTGACGCGCCCGCCGCCACCGCCGACATCCACCTCGCTCACGGCTTGCTGCTGCAGGACACCGACCCCGCCGCAGGGGCCCGGCACTTCGAGTCCGCCCGCCGACTGTGGGACCGCATGAACCGGCCGTACGACGTCGCTCGTGCCGGGGAGCTGCGTGCCCGGGTGCTCGCCCGCAGCAATCCGGCCCAGATCGCCGACGGTCTGTGCCAGGCCATGGAGATCTACTGCCGTCTCGGCGCCACGTTCGACGCGGCGCGCTGCCGGCACGGACTGAGGGAACTGGGACTGGCCCGTCCTTCGCTGCCCGGTCGCCGCGGCTACGGGGACCAACTCTCGCCGCGCGAGCAGGAGGTCGCCCGGATGCTCAGGTGCGACGAACCGGGAGATCGCCGAGGCCCTGTTCCTTGCTTCCCGCACCGTCGAACACCACGTCGCCCGCACGCGCAAGAAGCTGGGCGCCACGAGGCGTGGCATCCACGACCGCCTGGTCCCGAAAGGAGCATGACGGGTATCGCCGGGTGCAGACTTCGGCAGCGGCCGCCGGCGGCACACCGGTCCCTGTTCTTCTGACGTCGGCGCGACCGGTCCCCCCGGGCGGAGCGACCGAGGTCGCGATGCCAGTCGCGGTCGAGGCGGGTCACGGTGACGGCCTCGACCCGGTCGGCGCCGTACACCGGGGGGGTGGCATTCACATTGCATTGCCGCCAGGTCACCGCTTCGGACACGGATGAGTAACGGAGACCACGACGGGTTGTGCAGTGCAATTTCACATTACTATGTTACAGGTCACATTCCAGCCCGTTCCTTGGCTGTCCGATCGCTGCTCCCGGAGTGACCACTGATGGACAAGCGCACCTCCACCGCCCTCGCCGCCGCACTGGTGGCAACCCTCACCCTTGGCCTGGCCGGTTGTTCCGGCGGAAAGGCGTCCGACGACGACCGGGGAGGCAGGAACCCCGCGACCGCCAACAACGGCGTCATGGTCGGCGGCACTCCGCAGAAGGGCGGCACCCTGACCGTCCTGTCCAACCAGGACTTCCAGCACCTCGATCCCGCCCGCAACTGGGTCATGAACGAGATGGACTTCGGCACGCGACTGCTCTACCGCACCCTCGTGACGTACAGGGCGGAGCCCGGCGCCACGGGCGGGGAGCTGACCCCCGACCTCGCCGAGGACCTCGGCACCTCCTCCAACGGCGCCAAGACCTGGACCTTCAGGCTCAAGAAGGGGCTCAAGTACGAAGACGGCTCGCCCGTCACCGCTCAGGACATCAAGTACAACGTGGAGCGGTCCTTCTCGCCCGACCTGACCGGTGGCCCCGACTACGCGGCCCGCTACCTCGCCGGTGCCGAGGGTTACCAGGGGCCGGCCCAGGGCAAGCACCTCGACTCCATCAAGACCCCCGACGACCACACGATCGTCTTCGAACTCCGCAAGCCCTTCGCCGAGTTCCCCTACGCCACCGTGCTGCCGACCTTCGCTCCGGTGCCCAAGGCGAAGGACACGGGCCCCCAGTACGACAGCCGCCCCTTCTCCTCGGGCCCCTACAAGATCGAGACGTACGCCCGGGACAAGCAGATGGTGCTGGTGCGCAACACGCACTGGGACCCGGAGACCGACAGCGTGCGCAAGGCCTATCCCGACAAGATCGTCGTAAGGATGGGGCTCAAGCAGAACCAGATCGACGACCGGCTCATCGCGAGTTCCGGCGCGGACGCCTCCGCCGTGCCCTGGGGCAAGCTGCGCCCCGAGAACGCGCCCAAGGTGCTCACCAAGCCCGAGGTGAAGGCGCGTCTGCTGGCCGAGTCCAGCAACTGCCACGACATGGTGCAGATGCACACCGGCCGTGCGCCGTTCGACAACATCAAGGTCCGCCAGGCGGTGCAGCACGCCCTCGACCGCGAGGCCATCCTGACCGCAAACGGCGGTCCGGCACTCAACGACCTGTCCACGGCCCTCATGCCGGCCTCCCTCTTCGGCGGCAAGCAGCCCGACACCCTGAGGATCCCGGTCACCGGCGACGTGGAGAAGGCCAAGCAGCTCCTCAAGGAGGCCGGAAAGGCTGACGGCTTCGCCACCAGCATCACCGTCTCCAACGGAGACAAGGGGATCGCCGAGGCGATCCAGCAGTCCCTCGGCCGGGCAGGGATCAAGGTCGTCATCGAGACCGTGGACCCGTCCGCCTTCTACGACACCGTCGGCGACACCAAGAACCGCACCGACCTGATCTACACCGGCTGGTGTCCGGACTACCCCTCCGGCTCCACCTTCCTGCCCTTCGTCTTCGACGGCCGCTACATCAAGGAGAAGGGCAACTCCGGCAACCACTCGCTCTTCCGCGACCAGGCGACCATGACGCGGATGGACGAGATCGCCGCCATGACGGACGCCGCGCAGGCCAACAAGGCCTGGCAGGACCTGGACGGCGAGATCCTCGCCAAGGCTCCCACCGCGCCCACCATCATCGAGCGCTGGCCGCTGGTGCTCGGCACCAACATCGCCGGCGCCTTCGGCCACACCTCCTTCGGCGGCCAGATCGACTACGCCACGGTCGGCCTCAAGGACCCCTCGAAGAGCGACAGCTGAAGGACTGAAGGTACGTCACCACATGGCTACGACCTCCGTCTCCGCTCCGGCGGGCAGCGGCCCCTGGCAACTCGCCCGCGCGGAACTGCGCCGCCGTACCTCCGTGAAGATCTCCCTCGCCGTGGTCGCCCTCTTCGTGATCATGGCGGTGGCCGCCCCGCTGCTCAGCTCGCTGGGCGGCTGGGGCCCCGAGGAGTTCGACAAGAACGCCGTCGACCCCTATCTGGGCGGACAGCCCATCGGGGCGTTCGGCGGCATCTCGGCCGAACACTGGCTCGGCGTCGAACCCGTCACCGGCCGCGACCTGTACGCCCGGGTCCTGCACGGCGCCCAGGTCTCGCTGCTCATCGCCTTCGCCGCCACCGCGATCGTGGTCATCGCGGGCGTCGCGGCCGGGATGGCGGCCGGTTACTTCGGCGGCCGCATCGACGCCGTGCTCTGCCGGCTGATGGACCTGACGATGTCCTTCCCGTCCCTCATCTTCATGATCGCGATGCTGTCGGTGGCCCGCGACGTCAACCGGATCGTCCTGATGACCCTGGTCATCGGCCTCTTCGGCTGGCCCGGCATCGCCCGCGTCGTGCGCGGACAGACGCTCTCGCTCAAGCACCGCGAGTATGTCGACGCGGCCCGTGTCGGCGGCGCCGGCCCCTGGCGGATCCTCTCCCGCGACATCCTGCCGGGCGTGGCGGGACCCGTCATCGCGTACACCACCCTGATCATCCCCGGGATGATCGCCACCGAGGCCGCCCTGAGCTACCTGGGCGTCGGCGTCCGTCCGCCCACTCCGTCCTGGGGCCAGATGATCGCCGAGAGCGTCTCCTATTACGACACGGACCCCATGTACTTCGTCATCCCGAGCACCTGCCTGTTCCTGACCGTGCTCGCGTTCACCCTGCTCGGCGACGCCCTGAGGGACATCCTCGACCCGAAGGGAAGCCGCACATGATCCTCTACACGCTGCGGCGGCTGGCCGGCGTCATCGGTGTGCTGATCGCCGTCGCCGCCGTCACCTTCACCATCTTCTACGTCTTTCCCTCCGACCCCGCCGCCGCGGCCTGCGGCAAGGCATGCAGCGCCGAGCGCCTGGAGGCGATCCGCGCCCATATGGGCCTGGACCAGCCGCTGTGGCGGCAGTTCGCGGACTTCGTCACCGGCATCTTCACGGGCCGGACCATGGGCAGCGGCCAGTACGCCCTGCACTGCGAGTTCCCGTGCCTGGGCTACTCGTACGAGAACAGCCAGGGCGTGTGGGATCTGCTGATGGACCGGCTGCCCGTCTCCGCCTCGCTCGCCCTGGGCGCCGCGGTGATCTGGCTGCTCCTCGGACTCTCCGCGGGCGTCGCGGCGGCCCTGCGCAAGGACACCCTCACCGACCGCGTCCTGATGGTCGGCGCGGTCGCCGCCGCCTCACTGCCCGTCTACTTCACCTCGGTGATGCTCATCTACGGGCTGATCCGGGTGGCCGGACTGCTGCCCTATCCCGAGTACGTGCCATTCGGCTCCGATCCCCTCGGCTGGGCCTCGAACCTGCTGCTGCCCTGGCTGGCGCTCGCCGTCCTGTACGCCGCCATGTACGCGCGCCAGAGCCGCAGTTCGATGATCGAGACCATGGCGGAGCCGTACATCCGCACCGCCCGTGCCAAGGGGCTCCCCCGCCGCACGGTCGTCGTCAAGCACGGGCTGCGCGCCGGCATGACCCCGATCCTCACCATCTTCGGCATGGACCTCGGCGGCCTCCTCGCCGGCGCCGTCATCACCGAGTCCATCTTCGGACTGCCCGGCATCGGACGGCTCTTCTACGGCGCGCTGTCCACCGGCGACCAGCCGGTCATCCTCGGCGTCACCCTGCTCGCCGCCACCTTCATCGTCGTCGCCAACCTGGCCGTCGACCTGCTGTACGCCGTCGTCGATCCGCGAGTGAGGTACTGATGGCCGCCCCCGCGCCCCTGCTTTCGGTACGGGACCTCACCGTCACCTTCCCGACCAAGCGCGGCCCCGTCCGGGCCGTGGACACCCTGTCGTTCGACGTACGGCCCGGCCGCACCCTCGGCATCGTCGGCGAGTCCGGCTCCGGCAAGTCCGTCACCTCGCTCGCCGTCATGGGCCTGCACACCGGCGCCGAGGTCACCGGCTCCGTCACCCTCGACGGGCGGGAGCTGATCGGGCTACCCGAGCGGGAGCTGAACCGGCTGCGCGGCCGGCGGATGGCGATGATCTTCCAGGACCCGCTCTCCAGCCTGCACCCGTACTACACGGTCGGCGAGCAGATCGCCGAACACCACCGGGTCCACTACGGCTCCGGCCGTGCCGCCGCCCGCGCACGGGCGGTCGAGGCACTCGCCGAGGTCGGCATCCCGGAGCCGCGGCGGCGGGCCGGCGAGTACCCCCACCAGTTCTCGGGCGGGATGCGGCAGCGCGTGATGATCGCCATGGCACTCGCCTGCGAACCCGACCTCCTCATCGCCGACGAACCGACCACGGCGCTCGACGTCACCGTGCAGGCCCAGATCCTGGAACTGCTCGCCCGGATCCAGGAGGAACGCGGGCTCG
The DNA here is from genome assembly GCF_046506645.1 of Streptomyces sp. 5K101. NCBI lineage: Bacteria > Bacillati > Actinomycetota > Actinomycetes > Kitasatosporales > Streptomycetaceae > Streptomyces > Streptomyces sp. 5K101. The sequence continues at coordinate 13,178 of NZ_JBKFFO010000030.1, forward strand.
CCGTCGTGATGATCACACACGATCTGGGAGTGGTCGCCCGCGTCGCCCACGACGTCCTGGTGATGTACGGCGGCCGGGCGGCCGAACAGGCCCCGGTGGACGCCCTGTTCGCCTCGCCCGCCCACCCGTACACCCGCGGCCTGCTCGACTCCCTGCCCCGGCTCGACGACCCGGACGACATCCCGCTGCGGGCGATCCCCGGCAGCCCGCCGTCCCTGCTCACCCCGGCACCGGGCTGCGCGTTCGCCCCGCGCTGCCCGCGCGCCGCCGCGGCCCCGGACGACGAGCGCTCCCGCTGCGAGACCGAGCGCCCCGCACTCGACGGCCCGGAGGGGCATCCGGCCGCCTGCCACTTCCCCGCGTACGAAGGCGTCGCCTCATGAAGTCCGAACCACTCCTGTCCGTACGTGAGTTGACGACCACCTTCCCCGGGAGGCGGCGCGCCGCCCCGATCCGCGCCGTCGACGGCGTCAGCTTCGACATCGCGGCCGGCGAGACCCTGGGACTGGTCGGCGAGTCCGGCTGCGGCAAGTCGACCACCGGCCGCACCATCGTCCGCCTGCTTCAACCCACCTCGGGCACCGTCACGTACGACGGGCACGACATCGGCCTGATGTCGCAGCGGGAGCTCAAGCCGCTGCGCCGCGAGATCCAGATGGTCTTCCAGGACCCGCACTCCTCTCTCAACCCCCGGCAGACAGTGGCCCGGATCATCTCCGACCCGCTGCTGGTGCAGGGGAGTTCGGCGGCCGACGCGCGCAAGCGGGCGGTGGAGCTGCTGGAGCTCGTCGGCCTCATCCCCGAGCACGTCGACCGCTATCCGCACGAGTTCTCCGGCGGGCAGGCGCAGCGCATCGGCATCGCCCGCGCGCTCGCGACGAGCCCCCGGCTGGTCGTCGCGGACGAACCGGTCTCCGCCCTCGACGTCTCCGTGCAGGCGCAGATCGTCAACCTGATGGAGCGGCTCCAGCACGAACTCGGGCTCGCGTACCTCTTCATCGCCCACGACCTGTCCGTGGTGCGGCGGGTCTGCGGCCGCGTCGCGGTGATGTACCTCGGCCGGATCGTGGAGATCGGTGACAAGGAACGTGTGTACGGTGCGCCCGCCCACCCGTACACACGGGCGCTGCTCTCGGCGGTGCCGCTGCCCGACCCGGCCGCCGAGCGGATCCGGGAACGCATCACCCTCCTCGGCGACCCCCCGAGCCCGGCCGCTCCCCCGCCCGGCTGCACCTTCCACCCCCGCTGCCCCAAGGCGCAGGCGATCTGCCGCACCGAGGCGCCGCCCCTGCGGACCGCCGCGCCGGGCGAGCCCCGTCAGGTGGCCTGCCACTTCCCGGAGAGCGCCTGACGGGCGGGTGTGCTCCGGGACCGATCGGTCCCGGAGCACACCCGTCAGTGCGGGTCTACCACTTGGTGACGCGGACGATCTCCCCGTACCCGTCGGCGCCGAGCACCTGGATACGGACGCCGGCGGTCGCGTCGGTGAACGTCTCGCCGGCCCAGAAGGGGGCGTCGTCCAGGGGCCGGCAGCCGGCCGCCGGTGTGGCGTTCGGCTTCGCGTCGACGACCCGGACCGGCCCCTGGCCGGTAGCGACCGAGGTGTCCACCCGGTAGACCAGCGCGCCGGTCGAGCAGGCGCCGCCGTCCGCCTGGACCGCCCGTCTGGACTCCACCACGTACGCGGTGCTGGGGCCGGTGGGAATCACCGCCATCTTGGTGCCGCTGCCGTACTCGACCGCGGTGAGGTACACGGTGTCGCTGCCCGCCGACGCCCGGCACACGACCTGGCTGTCCGCGGTCCAGCCGAGCTTCCAGGAGTGCCAGGCGAAGGGCTGCGACCCAGGGCCGCTGATGAGTCCCATGACGTCCCAGCCGGCCACGAAACGGTGGGGGTCGGTACCCGTGAAGCCATACAGGTCGGGCAGGCCGAAGGCATGACCGGTCTCGTGGGCCACCAGCTTGGGCCCCCAGTGCCACATGTCCTGGCCGAAGGTCACCGCCCACTTGAGCAGGGTGCCGTCGGCGCGTACTCCCACGGTTCCGGGCTGGTGCACGTAGGTGGGCGTGAAGGAGATCGCCGAGGCGTTCCGCGTCGCGACGACGTACACCATCTCGTACCGCGAGAAGTCGGCATACGGGTCGGCTGCGGCGACCGCGTCCTTGACGTACGCCTCGTGGGTCTCGTGCGTCAGTCCGCGGGCGAAGCCGTAGTCTGTGGAGTTGCGGGGCATCCGCACCCACTGCCGGTGCTGGGAGACGGCGAGCCAGACCTTGCCGTAGGAGGCGTTCCAGAGCCAGTCGGCGCCGGGCGTGAGCTGCGCGGCGTCGTCGGCGGGGGCTTCGGTGGCGGGCGCGTCGGGAAAGTCGACGAAGATCATGCCGACCGGGACCGTTCCCGCGGGGCGCTTGAAGACGGACCAGTCCGTGCCGTGGCCCTCGTCGGTCCAGCCGGTGGTCCCGGGCAGGGCGCAGGCGGATACCGGGTCCGTGGCGGCGCGGGCCTTGGCGGCGGGGCCGGGCAGAAGCAGCAGCAGCGCCGCGAGCACGGGTGCCCAGACGACGGCGTGCGGGGAACGGAAGGAAAGGCGCGTTCTCACGCGATCACGACCCCTCGATTGTTTGACGTGTGACATTTCACATAGCTTGGGGTTACGCGAGGGGGTCCGAAAGCTGTCGTCGGTCCATAACATCCGCGCCATGGATCTGGAGCTGCGTCATCTACGCGTGCTGTGCACGATCGCCGAGGCGGGCAGTCTCACCCGTGCCGCCGCCTCGCTCGGGATGACCCAGCCCGGGCTCAGCGCCCAATTGCGCCGCATCGAGGCCATGCTGGGCGGAGTGCTGTTCGCCCGGGGACAGGCGGGAGTCGTCGCCACCCCCTTCGGAGAGCTGGTGCTCGACCGGGCCCGCGCCGTCCTCCCCGGCATCGACGGCCTGATCACGGACACCGCCCGGATGGCCCGCCGGATGTCCGCCTGCGACTGTGTCCGCATCGGCTCGGTCGGTGCGCCGCTTCTCGGCCAACTCGTCTTGGCCGTCAAGGCCGTTCTCCCGGACGCCCGGGTGACGACGCGCTGCCAGCACTCCCCGGTCACCCTGCTCGACGAGCTGGCGGCGGACCGGCTGGAGGCGGCGGTGCTCGGCGACCACCCCGACCAGCGGCTGCCGCACCGCGACGGCGTGGTGCTCCGACCCCTGGCCACCGAGCCGGTGTTCGCCCTGCTGCCGGCCTCCCACCCACTCGCCCGACGGGAAGAGGTCCCGCTGACCGCCCTCCTGGACGAGGACTGGGCGGCGCCCCGGCCGGACGGCGACCGGACCCGCGAGTACTGGTCGACCGTGTGCGCGGCGGCCGACCGCAGCCCGTACATCCCGTACGAGGCGGAGGGCCGCCCGCTGATCGAACTGGTCCGCGCGGGCCTGGCGGTCAGCCTGTGTCAGGCCACGTTCATCGAGGTCCCGGGTACCGCCGTACGCCCCCTGGCCGGAAATCCCCTCTGGTACCGGCACGTGCTGGCCTGGCACCACGACGGCCCGCTCGCGCGCCACGGCGACGACATCCTGCGCCGGGTCACGGCCGGCTACCGCGACACCTGCGCCGCCGCCCCCGCGTACGCACGCTGGCGCACCCGGCATCCGCACGCGACGGGCCCTGCGTGACCATCCGCGGGCCGCGAGCCGTAGCGCGCCAGAGGACGCCGGCCGCTGACGACATGCCGCCGTCGAACGTCAACCTGAGTCGCAGACAGGCTCTGGGAACGGCAGGTCAGCGACCCTTGTCGACCGGCTCCAAAATCGCGACGCACTCCACGTGGTGCGTCATCGGAAAGATGTCGGCTGGGCGAGTCATAGAAAAGGCCAGGTCAGGTTAGGTTTCTCGGCTCGCTGTCCCGCGTGCGGGCGCCCAGAGCGTCAATCGAGCGTCATGTCCCGTCCGGCCTTTGGGGCGGACAGGAGTTGCTCAGCCCAGATGGTCTTCCCGGTCCCCGTGTGGCGGCTCCCCCACCGCTCGGTCAGCTGGGCGACGATCATCAGACCACGGCCGCCCTCGTCGAAGACGCGGGCACGGCGCAAATGGGGGGCGGCGCTGCTGGTGTCGGAGACCTCGCAGATGAGCGAGTCGTCGTGGATCAGCCGGAGTTGCACGGGAGGGCTGCCGTAGCGGATGGCGTTGGTCACGAGTTCACTGACGATAAGCTCGGTGACGAAAGCGGCGTCGTTCATATCCCAGGCGGACAACTGGGCACCGGCCAGATCGCGGGCGCGGGCGACGACCGCGGGGTCGGCGGGCAGGTCCCAGGTGGCGACCTGGTCGGTGCCCAGGACTCGAGTCCGGGCCAGAAGGAGGGCGGCGTCATCGGTGCGGGGGTCGGACAGCAGGTTCCGCACCGCCGCCTCGCACATCTCCTCCAAGGGACGTGCGGAATCGGCGAGGAGGTCTCGGAGCCGGGCGTACCCAGCGTCCGGGTCGCGACCGCCGGCCGCGATGAAACCGTCGGTGCACAGGGCGAGGACGCTGCCCTCCGGCAGGTCGAACTCCGCGACCTCGAAGGGCAGGCCGCCGAGCCCCAGCGGGGGTCCCGGCGGCACGTCCAGCACGCTCGCCGGGCCGCCCGGGACGGCCAGTACGGGCGGAAGATGTCCTGCACTGGCTAGGGCGCAACGGCCGGAGACGGGGTCGTGCACCGCGTACATGCAGGTGGCCCCGACCTCGCCGACGTCCTCCGCCCCCGGATCTGCGTCCCTGTCCGCCGATACTTCACGGTCCATGCGCAGGACGAGATCGTCGAGCTGGGTCAGCAGTTCGTCCGGCGCCAGGTCCACGTCGGCGAGAGTGCGCACCGCGGTGCGCAGCCGGCCCATGGTGGCGGACGCGCGGATGCCGTGGCCGACCACGTCGCCCACCACCAGGGCCACCCGGGCTCCGGAGAGCGGGATGACGTCGAACCAGTCGCCGCCGATGCCGGCGCGGGCATGGGCGGGAAGGTAGCGGGAGGCCACCTCCACCGCCGCCTGCCGGGGCGCGTGCCGGGGCAGCAGGCTGCGCTGCAGGGCGAGCGCGGTGGTGCGTTCGCGGGTGTAGCGGCGGGCGTTGTCCACGCACAGGGCGGCTCGGGCAACCAGTTCCTCCACCAGGTTCACGTCGTCCTGGTCGAAGGGGTCCGGGTTCCGGTGACGGGCGAGGATCGCCAGTCCCAGGGTGACGCCACGCGCCCGCAGCGGCGCCAGCATCATCGAGTGCATCCCGTGGGACTGGATGCTACGGGCGCGCTCGGGGGAGCCGGCGGCCCACCAGCGGAGGGTTTCGGCGTCGATCCGGTGCCGCGTCACCTGCCCCGCGGTCAGGGCGAAGCCCGGGGGCGAGTCGACCGGGTAGGTATGCGCCCTGCCGAGCGGAACCACCGTCTCGGGGCAGCCCGCGAGCATGGACCGCTGGGCGGCCCGGTTGAAGACCATGATGTCACCCGGCGGGGCCGTGTCCGTGTCCGCACCCTGGAGCACGCTGTCCAGCAGGTCCACGACGACGAAGTCGGCGACGTGGTCGGTGCACAGCTTCGCCAGCTCGTCGGCGGTGCGTGTCAGGTCGAGCGTGGTGCCGATGCGCAGCCCGGACTCGTTCAGCACATCGAGTCGCTTGCGGGCCCGGTACTGCTCGGTGGTGTCCACGGCCGCCATCGACAGGGCACGCACTCGGCCGACGGGGTCCTTGACCGGGTAGAGGGAGAGCAGCCAGGCGTGCGCGTGGCTCTCGCCGGGTGCCCGGACATATACCTCGTACGGCATCGGCTGCCCGTCGCGCAGCACCTTCGCCACCACTTCGCCGACGTCCTCCATGCCTTCGATGGGTTGCCCCGGGCCCGACTCCCAGGGGTGCACGCCGCGCAGCTCCTCCTCTGGCTTCCCCATGGCGCCTTCCATGGCCATGTTGACGGCGATCGCGCGTGCCTCCTGATCGAAGAGCGCCATCGGCAGCGGGATCTGGTCCAGTGCCCATTGCTTGAGCGTCGCGATCGCCGGTTCATCGTCAGTGGCCCGTTCCGCTGCGGTGGCCGTCAGGAACCAGTGCGTCTCTCCGACCGCGTTCAACAGTGGGTATGCCTCGACCGCCAGGTCCACGCGGTGTCCGTCACGGTGCCGAACCGCGATCCGTCCACTCCAGGGCTGCCGCGCGTCGCATCGGTCCTCCGCTGCGGCCGGCAAAGCCTCGACGAGCAGTCCTGCGGCCGCCCGGCCGACCACGTCCACCGGCTCGTAGCCGAGCAGTCCACGCGCACCGACGTTCCATGCCGTCACCATGCCCTGGCTGTCCAGGGCCGCGGAGACGGTCTGGTCGGCCGGTGACCTCGCGCGGCTCGCACTCACCTCGACAGCGGCGTCCTCGCTCATGCCTGCTCTCTCACCCTGTCGCTCCGGTCAGCACCGTCGCTGCGGACCCGTCCACGACTCTGCTCCCAGATTGCTCCCGTCGCCATCCCCTCGCAATCCCTCAAAACAGGCAGCGGGGACGCTTCATCGCCCCTGGCACTGCGGCGATTTCACGCCTCGGTGCCAGGGGTGATGGGGGGGTCGCAGATAGGGTCACAGATAGACGGTCTGCGTCTGCTGATAGCCGGCCAGGCCCTCCGGCCCCAGCTCGCGGCCCAGGCCGCTCGCCTTGACGCCGCCGAACGGCGCGGCCGGGTCGGGGATGTACCGGTTGACGCCGATCGTGCCCGTGCGGACACGGTGAGCGACGCCCGCGCCGCGCTCTGGGGCCAGGTCGGCGTCGTCGAGGACGATCGCCGCCGACTTGCCTCCCAACTCCAGGCAGGCGGCCGCAGGTCTCGGCGATGGCCCGGCCGGCGGCCGTGGAACCGGTGAAGGCGAAATTGTCGACGGCCGGGTGGGAGACCAGGTAGGCGCCGACCTCACGGCCTGCCGGGACGATGTTGATCACGCCGGCGGGGACGCCGGCCTCCTCCACGGCCTCGGCCAGCAGGTAGGCGTCCAGTACGGTCTCCGGCGAGGGCTTGATGACGAGTGTGCAGCCGGTCGCCATCGCCGGCGCGATCTTGAACATGGTCAGGGCCTGCGGGAAGTTCCACGGCACGATCGCCGCGACCACGCCCACCGGCGCCTTGCGGACCTCGATCGAACCGCCGAACAGACCGGGCCGGGTCTCGGTCACGGCCAGCTCCTTCGCCAGTCCGGCGTAGTAGCACAGCACCGCGCTCGGATAGCCGGTCTCCAGCTGGCGGGCGACTGCGACGGGCATGCCGTTCTGGGCGCTGACCCGCTCGACGAACCCGTCGGCCCGCTTGTCGATGGCGTCGGCGAGGCGCTCCATTACTTCGGCACGCCGCGCGGGCTCCCAGCTCGCCCAGCCGGTCGGGTCGTCGAAGGCGTCACGGGCGGCGGCCACCGCCCGGTCGACGTCGGCCTCGCTGCCCTCGGGCACGAGCCCGAGCGGCTCCTCCGTGCTGGCGTTGACGGGGACGATCGTCCGGTCGGTGGCGGGGCGGACCCATTCGCCGCCGATGTAGAAGGTGTCGTAGCGCAGGTTCATTGGTCGGCTCCAAGGGGGCTCGGGCGGGTGGTGGCGCGGCACACGGCCGCGGCGAAGGCGTCCGGCGCGTCGACGTGCACGAGTGACCGGCGCTGGGGATCACCTCGCTGCGGATCGCGGGCACGGCACGCGCCATCCGCCGGTGCAGGGTGTGGAAGAAGAGGTGGCTGTTCTCGCCGCTGAGGAAGGTGATCTGGACGCGGAGGTCGCGGATCCGGCGCATCGGCAGGTGCTCGAACATCACGCCGTACGGGTGCGGGTCGAGCTCCGCCAGGATGTTGCGGGCATGGCCGAGCAGCCGGTCGCGTTCCTCCTTCGGTGCTTTGTCGTACGACTCCTCGCCAGCCCAGTGGAGGAAGTACTCGGCCCCCCCTCCTGCGGACGGCGGGGCAGCTGGGCCCACTTGGCGCGGGCCAAAATGCGCAGCTGGTCGGCCCTGGGCCGGCGCAGGCCGTGGAACGGCGGCTCGACGACGATCAGGCGGCGGACGAGGTCGGGGCGGGCGGCGGTGAGTGCGAGGGCGATGTTGCCGCCCGAGCTCCAGCCCAGCACGGTGGCCGGGGACTTGGCCACCCGCTCCAGTACGGGGTGGCGTCCGCGACGTGGCGGCGGTGGTCGCGCACCGGGGGTGCACGGAGGCGCCGTAGCCGCGGCGGTCGTAGGCGATGACCCGGTGCCCGGCCGCCGCCAGGTCGCCGGTGGTCCGGCCCCAGGTGGCGGCCTGCGCACCACTGCCGTGGATCAGCAGCAGCGGGTCGCCGGAGTCGTGCTCCTCATACGCCAGGTCGACTCCCTCGTAGGAAAGGAACATCGCTGTGCACCGCTCAGCCGAAGGTCAGGACGGCCTTGAGGGTGGTGCCCTTCTCGGCGTCCTCCACGGCCTCGTTGATGTCCTCGAACGCGTAGGACTTGATCAGCTTGTCGAAGGGGAAGCGGCCCTGCCGGTACAGGTCGACGAGCTTGGGGATGAACAGTTGCGGCACGCTGTCGCCCTCGACGATGCCGCGCACGGTGCGGCCGAAGAGGAGGGAGGACATGTCGAGGGAGACTTCGGTGCCGATGGCGGCGGCGCCGATGAGGCCGCAGGTGCCGCCCTGGTTGAGGGCGTCCGCCGCCTGCCGCAGCACGGCCGGGACGGCGGTGGTCTCCACGGTGAAGTCGAGGCCGAGGCCGCCGGTGAGGTCTCGCAGCGCGGCCACCGTGTCGCCGGCCGCGCCGTTGATGACGTGGGTGGCGCCGACCTCCTTGGCCAGCTCCAGGCGCTGGTCGTTGAGGTCGACGGCGACGATGGTGGTGCAGCCCGCGACGACGGCGCCCATGACGGCGCTCAGGCCGACCGAGCCGGCGCCGAAGACGGCGATGCTGCTGCCCGCCGGGGGCTTGAGCGAGTTCAGGACGCCGCCGGCGCCGGTCTGGATGCCGCAGCCGAGCGGGCCGAGCAGTTCCAGGGGCGCGGTCGGGTCGGCCTTGACCACGTTGCGCTCGGTGGCGAGGGCGTGGGTCGCGAACGCGGACTGGCCGAAGAACACGCCGTGGACGTCGTCGCCGGACTCGCGGTGCAGCGGCGTGCTGCCGTCCAGCCGGGAGCCGGCGAAGTTGTGCGCGAAGAACTGGTCGCAGTAGGCGGGGCGGCCCTGCAGACACGTACGGCAGCTCCCGCAGGACTGGAACGTGAGGACGACGTGGTCGCCGGCGGCGACCGAGGTCACGCCGTCGCCGACGGCCTCCACGACGCCGGCGCCCTCGTGGCCGAGGACGGCGGGCAGGGGTACCGGGTACCACTGGTCACGGACGATGAGGTCGGTGTGGCACACCCCGGAGCTCACCATCCTGACGACGACCTCGCCGGGGCGCGGGTCGTCCAGGTGGAGGGGTGCGAGGGTGAAGGGTGCGCCCTTGGTCTCGGTCAGCGCGGCGGTGATCTGCATGGTGCGGCTCCTTTGCCGATGGGGGTGCTGACCGGAAAAGTAGGACCGCGCGCACCCTCACAACTGTTCAATCCGTGGACACTTCGACCAGGGCGTGTGTCCGGTCGCCGTGCTCAGCCCAGGCCGACTTCCTCGCAGCCTTCAGGGGCGGTTCCACCGCTCAGCCGGTCGACGAGCCACTCCACACCGCGCGGGGGCCGAGGACGATGCCGGGGACGTGGTCGATCTCGGTGAGCGCCTCGAACCGGACAGACTGCCCTCGCGCGCACCAGTCGTGGTAGAGCCTGGAACCCTGACTGAACGGGACGACCGCGCCCGACGAGGTACGACGGCAGCCCGGGCGTGCCCTGCCCCTCGTAGTCCGTGACGACGACGGAGACGCCGTGCAGGAGGAGCTGCTCGTATTCCGCCAGGGAGTACTCCGGGCTTGCCGGGTTCGCCTCCAGCAGGTCCGCCTGCCTGGACGGCGCGCACTTGTCGGAGAGCCCGCGCGTGCCAGGCGAGTCGGCCACGAGGGGGTTGTCGTGGCCCGGCTTCTGGTTGAGCGGGGTAAGCAGGAGGCCCGTGACCGCGATCCGTCCGCCCTGGGCGTCGGTCGACAGATACATGATCTGCTGGACGCGGGCGCCCGGAACCGACGACGTGACAACGTCCCGAGTGCGGATGACGTCACCGGGCGCACCGGGCGGGAGGGGGGACGGGGGCGTGTAGAAGGCGTCCGTGCCTGCGGTGAGTGCGGACAGCGTCGAGACGGCGGGAATCTGTGCCTCGGCTGCGGCCGCGCCGCTGCCTGCGGTCGGGGCGCTGAGGAGGAGCGCGGCGGCGACGGGGAGGATCCTTCTTGTTCTTGGCATGGGCGGCACCGTAGGCCGGACCGCTCACCGGAAGCTTTTCAACTTCTGGACATGGCCGCCGACGGCTCAGGCGGTGATCTGCAGGGTGCGCATGCGGTTGTAGAGCGTGGTCCGGCTGATGCCCAGCCGCTTCGCGGCATGCAGCTTGTTGCCGCCGCACTCGCGCAGCGCCGCGGCGATCGCGTCGTGTTCGGCTCGCTCCAGCGGCGTCATGCTGCGCATGCGCGGGCTGACCCGGTATCCCTCCGGGAGGTCCCAAGGGGTGATGTCGCCCACCGAGCGGTGTCCGGCGACGGTCCGGACGACCGCGTGCAGTTCGCTCAGGTTGCCGGGCCACGGGTGGCCAGCGAGGGCCGCCAGTGCGGCCGGGGTGAAGCGCAGCCGGTCGCCGGTGCCCAGACCGTCGAGCATCGCCCGGACGAGTTCCGGCAGCTCTTCCGTGCGCTCCCGCAGCGTCGGCAACTCGATGTGCACCGGGCAGGCGGCGGCCAGTGCGGCGCTCCGGCCGGTGAGTTCGGCGAGGGAAGCCCCGGTCAGGGCGATCCACGGGCCGGGCCGTTCCATGAGCCGGCGCAGGCGGACGGCGCAGGCGTCGGGCAGCAGCTGTACGTCCTCGACGACCAGCAGGGCCGACCGGTCGTCCGCCGCCCGCTCCAGGTCGGCGAGCCAGGCGGCCTCCCCACGTACGGTGGCTTCCGACGCTTCCATGACGAGGATCCGCGTGCTGTCCCCGCTCACCAGTGACCGCACTGTCCTGGTGCGCCCGGTGCCGGGTTCCCCTCCGACGTACACCGGCGTGCCCGGCGCGGGTTCCATGGTCCGTACGGCGGGACGCCGGGCGGAGCCGACGGTCCGGGCCGTCGGGTCCGGACCGTCCGGCTTGTCGAACTCGAAGAGCACACCCTCACCCCCGAGCGCGACGGCCTGGACCGGACGGAGACTTCTCGCCCCGAGGCGAGTTCGACCGAGCGGACCGTATGAGGTTGCGGGCATCCGCCGCTGCCCCGGCGGACGATGCCGGCTGCGAGTTCGCGCAGCCGGAAGTGGTCGACGGGGTCGAGGAGCTCCACGGCGGAGGGGTTCGCCAGCACCACGCCCTCCCCCAGCACCAGCACCGGACGGTTGCGTCCTGCCGCGGCCGTCTGGAAGGCCGCCAGCATCCGCTGTTCGGCACGGCGCGTGGACTGCAGCAGCCGTTCCTCGATGTCGCGGGCCGCGCGGGCGATGAGCGGGGCGAGCAGGGGAGAGTCGTTCCCGGTGTCGCAGGTGATGTCGAGGACGCCCACCAGACGGCGGGTCACGGGGTGGGTGATCGGATGGCCGTAGCAGCTGAACCGTTTGAACGGCTCAGGTAGTGCTCCTCGCCGTGCACCGCGACTCCGCGGCGCAGCTCGTGCGCCGTGGCGATGGAGTTCGTCCCCGTGGTCTCCTCCAGGAACACGCCGCCGGCCACCACGCCGAGCCCCTCCAGCCGGTCGCGCAGCCGCCCGGCCCCGATGGGCATGTCACGATCCGCGACTCGCGGTCGGTGAACAGCACGCAGAAGTCCCCGTCGCCGAGCTGCTCGGCGAGCTCGGCGAGCACCGGTTCGGCAGCCGCCGCCAGACGGCTGCGCCGGTCCACCGCGTCCGGCTCTACGCGCAGATTCGGAGCCTCGGGGCTGAGCCCGCTGATCTCGGAGCGCCACCAGGAGTGGGCGATCTCCGGGCGGAGCGTGTCACTGGGCTGCACAGCGACCTCCGGTGAGCTGCATGCCGTACTTGCGGGGTTTGGTGGTGGTGTGCGGAGCGTAAACGGGTCAGTCGGTCTGGGGAACCCTCGGACGGTGTTTCTCCTGGGCCATGGAAAGGTGTGCGGTGAGGACGTCCCGCAGGGCCCTGGGCCGCTCGGCGGCGAGGTGACCGCAGGCGATGGTCTTCAGCACGGCGTGCGGGATGCCGTCGGCCAGTTCTCGCGCGTGCTCCAGCGGCGTAGCTGTGTCGAGCGTGCCTCCGACGACGAGAGCGGGGGCGCTGATCGCCGCCAGTTCGGGGCGCAGGTCGTATTCGGCGAGGGCGTCGCAGCACGCCGCGTACCCGACCGGGTCGGCGTCGGCGAGACTGCCGAGCAGTCTGCGGCCGAAGGGGGTGCCGGCCACGTCGGCCGTGGCGAACCAGCGGCCCGGGCTGGTCTCCAGTAGCGGAGCGGTGCCCTTGATCCGCACCAGACCCGCCCGCTCCTGCCATGGCTCGGCGGGACCGAAGTGCGCGGAGGAGCAAACCAGGGCCAGGGAGGAGACCCGTTCCGGATGGCGGGCGGCGAGGTGGGCCCCGATGGCTCCGCCCAGGGAGATGCCCGCGTAGTGGAACCGGTCCCAGCCGTGGTGGTCGGCGAGGGCGAGCACCAGCGACGCGAGGTGTCCGACCGTCGTGCGGCCGGGCTCGGGGGCGGGCAGGACAGCGGACGAGGAACCGCCGTGTCCGGGCAGGTCGAAGCGCAGTACCCGGAAACGGCGGGTCAGGGCGGGCAGCTGCGGCTCCCAGACCGCCTTGGAGGTGCCCAGGGACGGGCCGAGGACCAGGGGCGGCGCGTCCGCCGGTCCGACCACGTGGTGGTGCAGCAGGGGCGAGGCGGACACAGCGACTCCTGGAGGCTTCACGGGTGTTCGAGGACGAGGGCCAGGCCCTGCCCGACGCCGATGCAGAGGGTGGCGACGCCGACGCCGCTGCCCTTGCGGGCCAGCTGGTGGGCGACGGTGCCGGCGAGGCGCGCGCCGGAGGCGCCCAGCGGGTGGCCGAGGGCGATGGCGCCGCCCTGCGGGTTGAGGATCGCCGGGTCGAACTCGGGCCACTCGGCGACACAGCCCAGCACCTGAGCGGCGAACGCCTCGTTCAGCTCCAGGACGGACAGGTCGTCGAAGCCCTTGCCCGCCTTGGCCAGCGCGCGGTTGACCGCCTCCACGGGCCCGAGCCCGAAGTAGTGCGGGTCGATCGCCGAGACGCCGGATGCGCAGACGCGGGCGAGGGGCTCGCGGCCGGTGGCCTTCAGGCCCTCCTCGTCGGTCAGCAGCAGCGCCGCGGCCCCGTCGTTCAGCGGCGACGCGTTGCCCGCGGTGACCGTTCCGTTCTCCTCGCGGAAGGACGGCTTCAGCCTGGCCATCGCGGTCAGTGAGGCGTCCGGCCGCACACACTCGTCCACCCTGAAGACCACCGGGTCGCCCTTGCGCTGCGGAGTGACCACCGGCGTCAGCTCGGCGTCGAAGAGCCCGGCCTGCTGCGCCTTCGCCGCCTTCTGGTGCGAGGCGAGCGCGAACTCGTCCTGCTGCTCCCGGGTGATCTTGTGCTTCTCGGCGATCAGCTCGGCCGACTCGCCCAGCGGGACGGTCCACTGCGGGTCCATCCTCGGGTTGACCATGCGCCAGCCCAGGGTGGTCGAGTACAGCTCGGTGTGCCCGGCCGGGAAGGCCCGGTCGTTCTTCGGCAGCACATACGGGGCGCGGGTCATCGACTCCACACCACCGGCCACGGCGATGGAGGCGTCCCCGACCGCGATGGCGCGGGCCGCCTGGATCACCGCCTCCAGACCGGAGGCGCACAGGCGGTTGACGGTCACGCCGGGGACGGAGGTCGGCAGTCCGGCCAGGAGCGCGGCCATTCTGCCCACGTTCCGGTTCTCCTCGCCGGCGCCGTTGGCATTGCCGAAGTAGACGTCCTCGATCCGAGAAGGGTCCAACTCCGGTGTACGGCGGACGAGTGCGCGGATTGCGTGGGCGGCCAGGTCGTCTGGGCGGACGGCGGCGAGCGCGCCGTTGTAGCGGCCGACCGGCGTGCGGACCGCGTCGACGATGTAGACGTCCCGCAGTGTCATGACGAGATCTCCTCGGTGGTGCGGACCTTCGCGTCGGTCCTGGCCACGATGTCGTCGGCGCTCACGCCGGGCGCGGTCTCGACGAGGACGAGCCCGTCGTCGGTGACGTCGAGGACACCGAGGTCGGTGATGATCCGGTTCACGCATGCCCTGCCGGTGAGGGGCAGAGCGCACTCGGTGAGGATCTTGGGCGAGCCGTCCTTGGCGGTGTGGGTCATCACAACGATGACCGTACGGGCCCCGTGGACCAGGTCCATCGCCCCGCCGATTCCGGTGACCAGCTTCCCCGGGATCGCCCAGTTCGCCAGGTCGCCGACGGCCGACACCTGCATCGCGCCCAGGACGGCGACGTCGATGTGCCCGCCCCGGATCATCGCGAAGGACAGCGCCGAGTCGAAGAAGGAGGCACCCGGAAGGACCGTCACGGTCTCCTTGCCGGCGTTGATCAGGTCCGGGTCGACCTGGTCCCCGGCCGGGTACGGACCGGTGCCGAGGATGCCGTTCTCCGATTCCAGGACCACCTCGACGCCGGGCGGGAGGTAGTTCGGGATCAGCGTCGGCAGACCGATGCCGAGGTTGACGTACTGCCCGTCCTCCAGCTCGCGCGCGGCACGGGCGGCCATCTGCTCACGTGTCCAGGCCATCAGCTGCTCACCGTCCGCTGCTCGATCTTCTTGTCCGCCGCCTGCTCGGCAGTGAGGGCGACCACGCGCTGCACGAAGATCCCCGGCAGGTGAACGGCGTCCGGCTCGATGTCGCCGGGTTCCACGAGCTCCTCGACCTCGGCGATCGTGATCCGGCCGGCCATGGCGGCAAGCGGGTTGAAGTTACGGGAGGACTTGTTGAACACGAGATTCCCGTGCCGGTCCCCCCGCCAGGCCCGCACCAGCGCGAAGTCGGTGCGGATACCGCGCTCCAGCACGTACTCGGTGCCGTCGAACTCCCGCACCTCCTTCGGCGGCGACGCCAGAGCGACGCCACCGGAGCCGTCGTAGCGCCACGGCAGCCCGCCCTCGGCGACCTGCGTACCCACACCGGCCGGGGTGAAGAAGGCCGGGATGCCCGCACCCCCGGCACGCAGCCGCTCGGCGAGCGTGCCCTGCGGGATCAACTCGACTTCCAGTTCCCCGGCCAGATACTGCCGGGCGAACTCCTTGTTGGCGCCGATGTAGGAGCCGGTCACCCGGGCGATCCGGCCGGCGGTCAGCAGTACCGCGAGGCCGGAGTCCATCGCCCCGCAGTTGTTGGACACCACCGACAGCCCGGCCACACCCCGCTCGTACAGGGCCTGGATCAGCACGTTCGGCACACCGCTGAGTCCGAAGCCGCCCACGGCGAGCGACGCACCCTCGGGCACGTCGGCCACCGCCTCGGCAGCTGTCGCGATCACCTTGTCCATCATGCCGGGACCTCACTGGCCGCCAGATCGGACGGGTGCTGAGCCAGTGGGGTGACCTCGATCGTCAGGTAGGGGAACAACGGCAGGTGCCACAGGATCCGGTGCAGCGCCTCGTTGTCGGCGACGTCGAAGACGCTGATGTTGGCGTACCGGCCGACGCACCGCCAGATGTGCACCCACTCACCCGACTTCTGCAGTTCCTGGCAGTACGCCTTCTCCCGCGCCACCAGATCCGCGCGGACCTCGAGGTCGAGGTCCCGCGGAATGTCGACATCCATCCGAACCGCGAAGAGCACCGTGCATCACGCCTTGTCGAGGACGAAGTCGTAACGGACCTCACGACCCTCGCCGTTCGCGGCGGGACCGGGGTCGAGGATCAGCTCGGGCTTCACGGCGGAGGCTATGTCGTCGGAGACATGGCTGCCGCCCTTGAAGTACAGCTGGGTGGTGATGAGCTGGTGTCCGGGCGCCGACACCTTCAGGTGCAGGTGGGCGGGGCGCCAGGCGTGCCAGCCGGCCGCGGCGATCAGCTTGCCGCAAGAGCCGTCGGTGGGGATCTGGTACGGGGCGGGCTCGATGGTGTGGATCCGGAATTGTCCGGTGTCGTCGGCGACGACCGTGCCCCTCAGGTTCCACTGCGGCAGGTTCGGCGCGAACTGCGAGTAGAAGCCGTCGCTGTCGGCGTGCCAGATCTCGATCTTGGCACCGGCCAACGGGGTGCCGTCGACGCCCGTCACCCGTCCCTGGAACAGCAGAGGCGTGCCCTCCTCGCCCTCGCGCATGGGGAGGGTCGCCTCCGCGGGCAGGAGCGGGGAGTCGGGAACGTAGTACGGGCCCTCGATGGTGCCCTTGCTGCCCTCGCGGTCCTCGTTTGCGACCTCCTCGACCACGTGCTCCAGCCACACGTCGAGGAAGAGCGGCCACTCGCCGTCCTCGCCGACCTTGATGAGCCAGGACTTCAGCACGTCGTACTCGGCGTACGTCACCTTGTGGCGGCGGATGATGTCGTGGGCGGCGGTGAGGAGTTCGGTGACGAGCGTGTCGACGCGCTTGGTGTCGACGTCGGCCGCCCCGGTGCGCTGCTTGTTGCGGAACTGCTCGGTCGCGGCGGCTCCGGAGGAGGCGGCGGTGGCCTGCTCGATGGTGGTGTCGGTCATGGTGATCCCGTCCCTTGAAACTCGTGTCCTGAAGGTGTGTCAGCGGTCCTGGCGATAACGCGCCAGCTTCTCGGGGTCGATGTCGATGCCGAGTCCGGCGCCCTCGCGAACGCGCAGGGTGCCGTTCTCGATGGTCAGCGGCTCGGTGAGGAGGTCGTCGGTCATGTCGAGGAAGTTGGACAGCTCGCCCGCGTACCGGGCGGAGGTGCGGTGCGCGGCGCCGAAGGCGACCGCGCACAACGTGCCTATCTGGCCGTCGATCTGGTTGCCGATCACCACATCGACGCCCAGTCCCTCGCACTCGTGCAGCACCCGCTGGGAGGCGGTGAAGCCGGTGCGGGCGGTCTTGATGCTGATGGCGGTGGCGGAGCCGCCGAGGAGTTCCCGGGTCACCTCGGCGGCCCGGGTGGCGCTCTCGTCGGCGATGAACGGCACCGGGCTCTGCGCGACGAGCCAGCGTCGGCCCAGCACGTCGTCGGCGGGGCAGAGCTCCTCGGCGAAGGTCAGGCCGAGGTCGGCCGTCTCCCGCAGGACGCGGGCGGACTCGGAAGCGGTCCAGCCCCGGTTGCCGTCGATGTAGAGCTCGGCGTCCGGGCCCAGGGCCTCGCGCAGCGCCCGGCACGCGTCGACGTCCTGCGTGTAGGGGCGGCGGCCGACCTTCACCTTGAAGGTGGTGATGCCGTACGTGTCCCGGATCCGTTCCGCCTCGGCGACCATCGCCTCGGCCGGTGCGAAGCCGACCATGTGGCTGACCCGCATGCGGTCCGAGTAGCCGCCGAGGAGGCCGGAGACCGGCATGCCGGCGGCCTGGCCGAGGATGTCCCACAGCGCCATGTCGAGCGCCGCCTTGGCGGTCGGGTTGCCGACGGTGCGGTCCAGCCGCTCGTGGACGCCTTCCCGTTCCAGAGCGGTCAGCCCCAGGAGCTGGGGCGCGAAGATGTTGTCGATCACCGCGACGATGGACTCCTGGGTCTCGCCGTAGGTGTACGGCCGCGGGGGCGCCTCGGCGGTGCCGGTCAGGCCCTCGTCGGTGTGCACCCGGACCAGGACGTGGTCGGCGGTGTGCACCTCGCCGGACGCGAACCTCAGCGGCTTGGCATACGGAATGGCGAAGGGGATGGCCTCCACCTTGACGATCTTCATGCCGCTCCCTCGGGCACGTCGATGAACATGTCGTTCTGCTCCAGCACCGTCAGGAGGCGACGCAGCAGCGGCGATGCGTCGTCCTCGCGCCAGGCCAGGTCGAGGCGCACGGTCAGCGCGTCCTCGATGTCCTTGCACACCACGCCCTCGCGGGGCGCGGCGCGGATCGAGTCGGGGAGGACTGCGACACCGAGTCCGGCGGCGACCAGCGCCAGGGCGGCGGAGGTCTCGGTGACCTCGTAGGCGCGGTGCGGGTAGAATCCGGCGGCCAGGCAGCTGCGGACCACGGCGTCGTACACGACGGAACCCGACGTGGCGCCGTACAGGACGAAGTCCTCGTGCCGCAGCTGTTCGACGCGGACCACGTCCGCCTCGGCGAGCCAGTGCTGCTCGGGTACGGCGACGGCCAGGGGCTCGGTGGCGACGGTGCGGTGGGCGATGCCCTCCTGGCGGACGGGCGGGCGCAGCAGGCCGATGTCGAGGCGGCGCTCGATCAGCCCCGCTTCCTGGGCGGGCGTGAGCATCTCGGTGTGCACCTCCAGCATCACTTGGGGCATCGCGCGCTTCATCAGCCGTGCGAGTGCGGGCAGTTGGCGGTACGAGGCGGCGCCCGTCAGGCCGATCCTGAGCACCCCTTCCGCCCCGGCGGCGAAGCGCCCGACCCGGGCGACCGCCTCGTCGACGGCCGTGAGGATGCGCTCCGCGTCGGTGCGGAACACCTCGCCGGCGCCGGTGAGGGCGACCTGGCGGGTGGTGCGGGTGAACAGTTCCACGCCCAGTTCCGTCTCCAGGCGGCGTATCGCCTGGGAGAGCGGCGGCTGGGCCATGTGGAGGTTTTCCGCGGCCTTTCCGAAATGACGCGTTTCGGCGACGGCCACGAAATACCGAAGATGCCTGAGTTCCATTTCGGGCTGCCCCTTTTTCGTGTTTCGGGGCCCTCGAACGAGCCCCAGCGTAGAGAGCGAATCCCATACCGCACAAATACCTGGTCTGAGCTTATTCAGACGGCGGTGATATCAATACCCCCCTGGGTCAAACCTGGGGGAATGTCCGGGGCCGACTCTTCACCGCGCTGTCATGGTGCTGAAAAGCAATGGCAACGAGGCCGCCGACCTGCGGCCCGGTCGAGGTGAAAGGGACGGAATCATGGCCGAGGACTTCAGCCGGGCGCGGACCATCCTCGAAGACGCCCTCGTGGAAGACCCCGACAACGGTGTGTACCGGGTACGGCGGAACGTCTTCACCGACGAGGAACTCTTCGAACTGGAGATGAAGCACATCTTCGAGGGGAACTGGGTCTATCTCGCCCACGAGAGCCAGATCCCGGAGGTCGGCGACTACTTCACGACGTACATCGGCCGGCAGCCCGTCGTCATCTCGCGCGACAAGCAGGGCGAGCTGCACTGCCTGATCAACGCGTGCAGCCACCGCGGCGCGATGCTGTGCCGCAGGAAGACCGACAACCGCACCACCTTCACCTGCCCGTTCCACGGCTGGACGTTCAGCAACAGCGGCAAGCTGCTGAAGGTGAAGGACCCGCGCGATGCCGGCTACCCGGAGCAGTTCAACACCGACGGCTCCCACGATTTGAAGAAGGTCGCCCGCTTCGAGAGCTACCGCGGCTTCCTCTTCGGCAGCCTCAACCCGGACGTCAAGCCGCTCCGCGAACACCTCGGCGACGCCGCGGTCGTGATCGACATGGTCGTCGACCAGTCCCCGGAGGGCCTGGAGGTGCTGCGCGGCTCCTCCACGTACCACTACGACGGCAACTGGAAGCTGCAGGCCGAGAACGGCGCCGACGGCTACCACGTCTCCGCGACCCACTGGAACTACGCCGCCACCCAGGCCCGCCGCACCTCGGGCGAGTCGAAGAACGACACGAAGACGATGGACGCGGGCGGCTGGTCCAAGCAGAAGGGCGGGTTCTACTCCTTCGACCACGGCCATCTGCTGCTGTGGACGAAGTGGCTCGACCCGACGAACCGGCCGCTGTATGGGAAGCGGGACGAGCTGGCCGAGCAGTTCGGGGCGGAAAAGGCCGACTGGATGATCGGCGTGTCCCGGAATCTGTGCCTGTACCCGAACGTCTACCTGATGGACCAGTTCTCCTCGCAGATACGGCACTTCCGGCCCATCTCCGTCGACAAGACCGAGGTCACGATCTACTGCATCGCCCCGAAGGGCGAGCCGGCCGAGGACCGTGCCCGGCGCATCCGCCAGTACGAGGACTTTTTCAACGCCACCGGCATGGCCACCCCGGACGACCTGGAGGAGTTCCGTTCCTGCCAGAAGACCTATCTGGCCGAGTCCATGCCGTGGAACGACCTCAGCCGGGGTGCCGTGCACCAGATCGACGGCCCGGACGAGGACGCCAAGAAGATCGGCATCAACCCGATCGCCAGCGGTGTGCGCACGGAGGACGAGGGGCTCTACCCCATCCAGCACGGCTACTGGCTCAACACCCTGCGCGAGGCCCTGGAGGTGGCCAAGTGACCACGGCAGTCGAAGAGATCACCCTTGAGGGGATCCGCCAGTTCCTCTACCGCGAGGCCCGGTACCTCGACGACCGCGAGTTCGAGAAGTGGCTGGAGTGCTACCACCCGGACGCCGAGTTCTGGATGCCGGCCTGGGCGGACGACGACGAACTCACCCGCGACCCGCAGACCGAGATCTCGCTCGTCTACTACCCGAACCGGGCCGGCCTCGAGGACCGCGTCTTCCGCATCCGCACCGACCGCTCCAGCGCGACGAGCCTGCCGGAGCCGCGCACCGGCCACAACATCACCAACGTCGAGATCACCGGCCGCGACGGCCACCTGGTCGATGTGCGGTTCAACTGGTTCACGCTCTACTACCGCTACCAGACGACCGACACGTACTTCGGCACCTCCTTCTACCGGCTCGACGTCTCCGGCCCGAAGCCGCTGATCCTCAGCAAGAAGGTCGTCCTGAAGAACGACTACGTTCACCACGTGGTCGACATCTACCACGTCTGAAATGAGTTCCCCCATGTCCTTCCAGGTCGCCCTGAACTTCGAGGACGGCATCACCCGCTTCATCGAGTGCCGCCCCGACGAGACCGTCGCCGAGGCCTCCTACAAGGCCCGTATCAACATCCCCCTCGACTGCCGCGACGGCGCCTGCGGGACCTGCAAGTCGCTGTGCGAGTCCGGCAGTTACGATGGCGGCGACTACATCGAGGAGGCGCTGTCCGACGACGAGGCCGCGGCCGGCTACTGCCTGCCCTGCCAGATGACCCCGCAGAGCGACCTCGTGCTGCGCATCCCGTCCTCTTCCCTCGCCGCGAAGACCCGAGCCGCAACCCACACCGCCACGGTCGCCGACATCAAGCATCACTCCGCCACCACCGTCGAGTTCACCCTCGACGTCGACGACCGGGATGCGCTGGACTTCCTGCCCGGCCAGTACGTCAACATCGCCGTGCCGGGCACCGATCAGGCCCGCTCGTACTCCTTCAGCTCCGGCCCGAACCAGCGGCAGGTCTCCTTCCTGGTGCGGACGGTGCCGGGCGGGGCGATGTCCGGGTACCTCACCGAGCGCGCCCGGGTCGGCGACCGCCTGGAGTGCACCGGCCCGATGGGCAGCTTCTACCTGCGCGAACTCACCCGCCCCAGCCTGCTGTTGGCCGGCGGTACCGGTCTGGCGCCGCTGCTGTCGATGCTGGAGCGGATGACCCAGCAGCCGCCCGCCCATCCGGTCCACCTGCTCTACGGCGTCACCACCGACCAGGACCTCGTCCACCTGGACACCCTGGAGGACTACGCGGAGGTCGTCCCCGGCCTCACCTTCGACCACTGCGTCGCCGACCCGTCCAGCACGGCCCGCAACAAGGGCTTCGTGACCGGACTGATGGACGCCGGCACCCTCCACGGGGGCGACGTGGACGTCTACCTGTGCGGCCCGCCCGCCATGGTCGAGGCCGTACGCGCGCACATCACGGCCCTCGGCGTGACCCCGGCGAACTTCCACTACGAGAAGTTCACCCCGGCCGCCGTACGACAGACGCTGGAGGCGGCGTGAGCGCGACCGCCGTCCACGCGGACCGGTTCGCCGGGAAGAAGGTGGTGGTCACCGGCGCGGCCCAGGGCATCGGCCTGGCGGTCGCCCGCCGCCTGGCCGCCGAGTCGGCCGAACTGACCCTCGTCGACCGGTCCGAGTTGGTGCACGAGGTCGCCGCGGGACTCGGCGCGCACTCGGTCACCGCCGACCTGGAGACGTACGCGGGGGCGGAGGCGGCCGTGGCGTCCGCCTTGGAGCACCACGGCCGGATCGACGTCCTGGTCAACAACGTGGGCGGCGCGATCAACTTCAAGCCGTTCACCGAGTTCACCGCCGAGGAGATCCAGGCGGAGATCACCCGCTCCCTGCTCACCACCCTGTGGTCCTGCCGCGCGGTGCTGCCGTCGATGACGCGGCAGGAGCACGGGGTGATCGTCAACGTGTCCTCGTGCGCGACCCGCGGCATCCACCGCATCCCGTACTCGGCGGCCAAGGGCGGCATCAACGCCCTCACCGCGTCGCTCGCCTTCGAGTGCGCCGACGCCGGGATCCGCGTGGTCGCGACGGCACCGGGCGGCACGGAAGCCCCCCCGCGCAGGATCTCCCGGGGCACACCGACGCCGAGGACGGCCCAGGAGAAGGACTGGTTCCAGGCCCACATCGACCAGACGCTCGCCTCCTCCCTGCTCAAGCGGTACGGCACGCTCGACGAGCAGGCCGCGGCGATCTGCTTCCTCGCCTCCGACGAGGCCTCCTACATCACCGGCACGGTGCTCCCCGTTGCCGGCGGCGACCTCGGCTGACCTTCACTCCCGTCCCCACACCTGCTGCCCCCCACCCCGTTGATGCAGATCATCTCCCCGCACGCCGCCGCCCGGCCTCCTCCCCTTTCACGGCCGGGCAGCGGAGATAGCCCTGTCCGCTCACACCAACCTGGGGTCCCCGATGAACACTCCGCAGCACAGAGCCCTCGACCCACGGCACCGCGCCACCCTGCGCTGGGTCGTCGCCATCACCGCCGTCACCCTCGTCTTCGACGGCTACGACCTCGTCGTCTACGGCACGGTCGTCCCCGTCCTGCTCCGCGACCCGAGCCAGATCGGCGCCCTCACCCCGGCCCAGGCCGGCGCGCTCGGCTCGTACGCGCTCATCGGCGTCATGGTCGGCGCCCTGATCGCGGGCGCCGTCGGCGACCACGTCGGACGGCGCCGCGTCATGCTGGCCGGTATCGCGTGGTTCTCGATCGCCATGGGGCTGGGCGCGTTCGCCACCGACATGACCGTCTTCGGCAGCCTGCGCTTCCTCACCGGCGTCGGGGTGGGCGCGCTCGTGGCGACCGCCGGCGCGCTGATCGCCGAGTTCGCCCCGCCCCACCGCCGCAACGTGTACAACGCGATCGTCTACAGCGGTGTCCCGGCCGGTGGTGTGCTCGCGGCCCTGCTGGCGCTGCTCGCCTCCGACGGCGACGGCTGGCGCCTGCTGTTCCTCTTCGGTGCCGCCCCCCTCGTCCTGCTCCTGCCGGTCACCGTGCTGCGGCTGCCCGAGTCGCCGAAGTGGCTGCTCGCCCGCGGAAACGTCGTACGAGCCCGTCAGGTCGCCGAGCGCACGGGCGTGCCCCTGCCCGAGACGGCACCGCGCGAGCCGGGGGAGAAGACCAAGGTGGGCTTCGCCGCACTCGCCACCCGCCGCTACGCCCCGGCCACCCTCCTCCTCGGACTGATGAGCTGCTCCGGCCTGCTGCTCACTTACGCCCTGAACACCTGGCTGCCCGAGATCATGGGGCAGAGCGGCTTCGGCAAGTCGTACGCCCTGCTCTTCCTGCTCACCCTGAACGGCGGTGCCATCGTCGGCGGTCTGATCGCCTCCCGGTCCGCCGACGGGCTCGGCCCGCGGCGGGTGATCGCCACGACGTTCGCCCTGGCCGCGGCCGCCCTGTGTCTGCTCCCGCTCGGGCTGTCGCTCGGCATCCTGCTGGCCCTGGTCGCGGTGGCCGGTGTGGGCACCATCGGCACCCAGGTCCTCATCTACGGCTTCGTCTCCACCTACTACGACACCGCGGCCCGCGCGGCGGGCGTCGCCTGGTGCGCCGGATTCGGCCGGCTGGGCGGCATCGGAGGCCCTCTCGTCGGCGGGGCGCTCATGGGCGCCGGGCTCTCCCCACGCGGCGCCTTCTACGTCTTCGCCGGCGTCGCCGTCCTCGGCACCCTGGTGACCTGCCTCGTCCCACGCCGGGCCGCCGAGCCGGCTTCCGCGGAGGCGGTCTCCGTCCCCGGGCCCCTGGCGGGCGGCGGTGCTAGCGTGCTGGCACATGAATGACCGCCCTGAGCTGCAGCGAAGCCTGATCGGGCGGGCCGGCGAGATCGCCGCGCTGACCCGCTCGTTCGGTTCCGCCTGCGCGGGGCATCCCGCCCTGGTGCTGGTCGAGGGACCGGCGGGGATCGGCAAGACGGCCCTGGTCGAGACGGTCCTGGAAGGCCGGCGTGTTCGCCCCGAGGGGCCCGCGCCCCGGGTGCTTCGCGTCACCGGGGTCGCGTGGGAGTCGGACCTGCCGCTCGGCGTGGCCGACCAACTCGTCCGCACCGGCGGCAACGGCCGCAGAAACGGCACCGGGAACGGCCAGGGCAACGGCGTCCTGCTGCCCGAGCCGGCTACCCCGGACGCCGTACTCGAAACCTCCCGGATCCTGCACCGCCAGTGGACGACCGCGCAGGCGACGGCACCCCTGGTCGTGGTCGTCGACGACGCCCACTGGGCCGACGCGGAGAGTCTGCGCGCCGTCCGGTCGGCGGTGCGCCGGATGTGCAACGAGCGGGTGCTGGTCCTCGTGGTCGCGCGGGACGAGCCGTACGAGCTGTACGACACACGCAGAGCGCACGAGGAGCTGCCACTGTCGGCGCTGCGCACCCTGGAGTTTCTCGACGGCTGCCGGGACACCGCCATACGTCCCGGGCCACTGACCGCCGAGGACGTCCGAACCCTCGCGCGCGAGGCCCACGGCCTCACCCTGGATCTGCCGGCGGCCCGCCACCTGTGCCGCCACACCCTGGGCAACCCCCGCCACATCACGCAGCTCCTGCGCGAACTGCCCCGCGAGACCTGGCACGATTGGCGGCCCGAACTGCCCGCGCCCGCCCGCTATGCCGCGGCCGTCCGCCACCGGCTCGACCGGTGCGGTGACGCCGCCCGCCATCTGGTGGAGGCGTGCTCCGTCCTCGGCGACGACGCCTCACTCGCCGAAGCCTCCGAACTGGCCGGCGTCGACGAGTCCCTGCCCGCGGTCGACGAAGCACGGGGCGCGGGCCTGCTCACCGCCACCATCGACCCCGGACGCACCCAGCTCTCCTTCACCCACCCTCTGGTCCGGGCCGCCGTCCTCACCGGTATCCCGCTCACCCGCCGCGCCGAGCTGCACCACCGCGCCGCCGAGGTCACCACGGACCGCGGCAGTCGGCTGGCGCACCGGGTGGCCGCCACCGGCACCGCGGACGACGCGCTCGCCGACGAACTCGACGCGTACGCCGCCGAACGCGCCTCGGCCGGCGAGTGGTCCGCCGTGGCCGACGCCCTGGTGCGGGCCGGCCGCCTGAGCACCGGACAAGCCACACGCGAGGACCGGCTGCTTCGTGCTGTCGACGCGATGATCGGTGCCGGCGACGTGCCACAGGCCACCGCGTTCGCCCCGGAACTGGAGAGCTTCCCCGCGGACATCCTGCGAGACGTGGTCCTCGGCTATCTGGCCATCATGCGCGGCCGTCCGGCCGAGGCCGACACCTTCCTGGCCCAGGCGTGGGAGCGCTGCGCCCCCGAGCGGCACGCCGACCTGATGGCCCGGATCTGCCAGCGGCGCGTCCTGCACGCGCTCGGCCACTTCGACGGACACGACCTCGTCGCCTGGGCCCACCGCGCCATCGAGCTGGCGGACCCGGACCACCCCTCGGCCGTCGAGTCGAAAGCCGTGCTCGGACTCGGCCTGGCCATGACGGGTCGGCTCGACGAGGCCCTGGTCGCCTACGAGGCGGCCGCTTCCAAGCTTCCCGGTGGTGCCCAGTCCCAGCGCTTCCAACTGGGCCGCGGCTGGGTGGACCTCGCCCACGACGCACCGGAAGCCGCCCGCCGAAGATTGGAGACGGCCGTACCGACCGGCTACCGGATGGGCTCCACCCGTATCTCCCTGTGGGCCCAAGGATGGTTGGCCCGCACCCAGTTCGCGCTCGGCGCCTGGCCGGAGGCCCTGGAGACCGTGCAACGGGCCTCCGTCCGGCTCGCCGAGGTGCGCATCGAGCTGGTGCGCCCGCTCGTGCACTGGACCGGCGCACAGCTCCACGCCCTGCGAGGCGAGTGGGAGGCGGCCGAGCACCATGTGGGCGAGGCCGTCGCCGCCCCGCACCACTACGAGGTCATGCTGATCCCGTCCTGCCTGGCCCGCGCCCAGGTCGCCGAGGCGCGCGGCGACTACGAACGCGTCGTGGAAGCCCTCTCACCGGTCGTCCACCTGCCGGAGCGGCGATCGATCGACGAACCCGGCTTCTGGCCCTGGCCCGACGTGTACGCCAACGCCCTGGTGATGACCGGCCGCCTCGACGAGGCCGACACCTTCCTCGCCCCGCACGCGGACCTGGCCGCCCGCCGCGCCCGCCGCTCCGCCATGGCCCGCCTCGGCCTGGCCCGCGGCCGGCTCACCGCCGCCCGGGGCGACATCGACACCGCCCGCAAGGACTTCGAGCAGGCCCTCGCCCACCTCGAACACCTGCCCCTCCCCTACGACCGCGCGCGGGTCAAGTTCGCCTACGGACAGACCCTGCGCCGTGCCGGCAAGCGCCGCGAGGCCGACACCGTCCTGAGGAACGCCCGCGACATCTACGCCGCACTGGGCGCCCGCGCCTATGTCGAGCGCTGCGACCGCGAACTCAAGGCCGGCGGCCTGCACACAGCCCGCCTCACCCCGGGCATGTCCCGCCTCACCCCGCAGGAACAGGCCGTGGCCCGCCTCGTAGCGGGCGGCGCGACCAACCAACAGGTTGCCGTGGAGCTGTTCATCTCCGTCAAGACCGTCCAGTACCACCTGACAAACATCTACTCCAAGCTCGGCATCCGCTCACGCAGCGAACTGGCGGCACGATTTCGGGAGACACCGACGCAGGACTGACGGCCGAGAGGTTCGCGTCCCTGTCCGTTGGACCGGCGTCGCCATAGCGGAACCCCCTGTGTGCGGTCGCAACGGCACACCAAGCCGCCTCTCAATGCGACGCAGGCGGATCGTGCGCTCTCCTCATCCGGCCGATGCCTCTGACAAACCGTCAAAATGAGCGTCGTCCGAGCGTCAAGACAACCTGACACCACACGAGCCTGGAACGAATGAGGCATATCCTCCGTCTCCGCACAACCCGCAAAACACCGGGTCAGCGGCGCTCACGAACACGGGTCGTGGTTCACGTCGTGCACTTCGGGAAACAGGTCGAGCACACCCGGCGCGCCTGAGGAACCAAGGAAAACCGCAGGTCAGAACCCCTTTGTAGCAGGCTCCAGAATAGCCACGCACTCCACGTGCGAGGTCATCGGAAACAGGTCGAACGCCCGCAGCGTGCGCGGCTTGTAGCCGCTGTCGCGGAAGTACGCCAGGTCCCGCGCCAGTGCCGCCGGGTCGCAGGCCACGTAGGCGATGCGGCGGGCGCCGAGGGACGCGAGGTGACGGACCGTCTGCTTGCCGGCGCCCGCGCGCGGCGGGTCCAGGACGATCAGGTCCACCTCGGTGATCCGGGTGCGCGGCAGGACCTGCTCCACCTTGCCCTGTTCGATGCGGACGCGGTCGAAGTCCTGGAGGTTGTGGCGGGCGTCCTCCACCGCGCGCTTGCCCGACTCGATGCCGAGCACCGCGCCCTTCTCGCCCACCCGGTCCGCGAGGGCCCCCGCGAACAGGCCCACGCCGCAGTACAGGTCGAGTGCCATGTCGCCCTTGCGGGGCAGCAGGCCCTGCATCACGGCCTTGACGAGGACGTCCGCCGCCTGCGGGTGCACCTGCCAGAAGCCGCCCATGCCGACGCGGTACGTGCGCTCGTCCGCGCGTTCACGGACGAAGGCGCGGCCGTGGACGCGGTGGACGGAGCCGTCGCGCTCCTCGACCCGGAGAACCGAGACCGGCCTGTCGAGTGCGACGAGCGGGAGCCGGCCGCCGGGGCGCGGGGTGAGGACGACCTGGCGGTCGTTCGATCCGGTCGCCGCGATCGCCTCGACCGCGGCCATCTGCGGCCACTCCCGCTTCTCGACGCCCAGTTCGCTGACACCCGGCGCCGCGATCATGCAGTGCTCGATGGGCTGGACGTCGTGCGAGCGGTGCTTGCGCAGCCCGGCCCGGCCCTCGGCGTCGATCGCATACTGCACGCGCGTGCGCCACGCGGGCACCTCGCCGGCCGGGACCTTGTCGCCGGGCGCCGGCATCACGGTGCCGTCCCAGCCGGCCTCCTCGGGCGTCAGGCCCGCGAGGCGCTTCAGCTGTTCGGCGATGACCTCGCCCTTGAGGCGCCGCTGCGCACCCGGCTTGGCGTGCTGCCAGTCGCAGCCGCCGCACTTGCCGGGCCCGGCGTAGGGGCAGGGTGCCTCGACGCGGTCCTTGGAGGCTGCCAGGACACGCACGGCGTCGGCGCGCAGGAAGCGGGAGTCCGCGGACCCCTCGGTGACGCGGGCGACGACCTTCTCGCCGGGGAGCGCGTGCCGGACGAACAGCACCCGGCCCTCGTCGCTGCGGGCGATGCAGTGGCCGCCGTGCGCCACGGGACCGACCTCGACCTCGTACTCCTCCCCGATCAGCGAAGAATCAGGTGCGTTCTGCATGACGAGGTGACTCCAGAGGTGAGACGGGGGCTGCCGGAGCGGCAGCCCACCAGTCTACGTGGCCCCTGGCTCAGCTCTTCTCGGCCGGCTGCTTGGAACGCTCGTCGACCGGACCGCGGCGCACCGAGCCCGGCGCGTTCCACTCCTGGCGCTTCCTGGCCCGCTTCTTCGCGAGCTCGGAGGACTGGAGCTGGTACGGCACGGAGGTCACCATCACGCCGGGCGTGAACAGCAGCCGGCCCTTGAGGCGCAGCGCGCTCTGGTTGTGCAGCAGGTGCTCGTACCAGTGGCCGACGACGTATTCGGGGATGATCACGCTGACCGCGTCCCGCGGGCTCTCGCTGCGGAGGCTCTTGACGTATTCGACGACCGGGCGGGTGACCTCGCGGTAGGGGGAGTCGAGGATCTTCAGCGGGACGTTGATGCCGCGCCGCTCCCACTCGGCCTGGAGCGCCTTGGTCTCGGCCGGGTCGACGTTGATGCTCAGCGCCTCCAGCTTGTCGGAGCGCATCAGCTTGGCGTACGCGACGGCGCGCAGCGTCGGGCGGTGGACCTTGGAGACCAGGACGATCGAGTGCACGCGGGAGGGGCGCACGGTGTCGTCGCTCGGCTCGTCGGGCGCGGCGATCTCGTCGGCGACCCGGTCGTAGTGCCTGCGGATCGCGCTCATCGTGCCGTAGAAGATCACCATGCCGAGCAGGGCGACCCAGGCGCCGTGCGTGAACTTGGTGGCGAGGACGACCACCAGCACCAGGCCGGTGAAGAAGGCGCCGAAGGTGTTGATCGCGCGGGAGCGGATCATGTGGCGGCGCCTGGCCTTGTTCCGCTCCGTCTTCAGGTGCCGGTTCCAGTGCCTGACCATGCCGGTCTGGCTGAGCGTGAAGGAGACGAAGACGCCGACGATGTAGAGCTGGATCAGCTTGGTGGAGTCGGCCCCGTAGACCCAGACGAGAAGGACGGCCGCGCCGGCCAGCAGCACGATGCCGTTGGAGAAAGCGAGCCGGTCGCCGCGGGTGTGCAGCTGGCGCGGCAGGTAGCGGTCCTGGGCGAGGATCGAGCCGAGGAGCGGGAAGCCGTTGTACGCGGTGTTCGCGGCCAGGAACAGCACGAGCGCGGTGGCGGCGGCGAGCAGCACGAAGAAGAACGTTCCGTCGCCGAAGACGGCGGCGGCGACCTGCGAGATCACCGGGTTCTGGACGTAGTCCGGGCCGACCGGCACACCGTTGCTGATCAGGTCCTGCGCCGGGTGCTCGGCCATCTTGACGTCGGTGGCCATGGCGAGGCCGATGATGCCGCAGAACATGGTGACGGCCAGGGTGCCCATGAGCAGCAGCGTGGTCGCGGCGTTCTTGCTCTTGGGCTTGCGGAAGGCGGGGACGCCGTTGCTGATGGCCTCCACACCGGTCAGCGCCGCGCAGCCGGAGGAGAAGGCGCGCAGCAGCAGGAAGAAGAGCGCGAAGCCGGCGAGGCCGCCGTGCTCGGGCTTGATCTCGAAGTCGGCGGTCGGCGCGCGCATGGTGTCGTCGAGAACGAGTCCCCTGAACGCGCCCCAGATGATCATGGTGAAGACGCCGAAGACGAAGACGTACGTCGGGATCGCGAAGAGCTTGCCCGACTCCTTCACGCCGCGCAGGTTCATCAGCGTCAGCAGCACGATGATGACGATGGCGCTGAGCACCTTGTGCTCGACGACGAACGGGATGGCCGAGCCGAGGTTCTCCACACCGGAGGAGATGGAGACCGCGACGGTCAGGACGTAGTCGACGAGCAGCGCGCTGGCGACGGTGAGGCCGGCCTTCGGGCCGAGGTTGGTGTTGGCGACCTCGTAGTCGCCGCCGCCGCTCGGGTAGGCGCGGACGTTCTGCCGGTAGGAGGCGACGACCGTGAACATCAGCACCACGACCGCCGCGGCGATCCACGGACTGAAGTGGTAGGCCGACAGGCCCGCAATGGACAGGACCAGCAGGACTTCGCCCGGCGCGTACGCCACAGAGGACAGCGGGTCGGAGGCGAAAACGGGGAGTGCAACGCGCTTGGGAAGGAGTGTCTGTCCCAGTCTGTCGCTGCGCAGCGCCCGGCCGATCAGGATCCGTTTGGGCACGTCGGTCAGTTTGGACACGGGGAGGATCGTAAACGTTCGAAATGAGTCGTGCCCACTTCCCACCCGGGCCTTAACGGAATCCTGTCTCCCCGTGACGTGCGGGGGCCGTGGGGCGACCGCACGTGTTTAGCTAGGGCCGCGGTCTGAGACCCTGGAGGGCCTTGACAGCGAGACAGGATCAGTGACAGCCGGAAGGACGGTCGTGCACATCGTCATCATGGGGTGCGGGCGAGTGGGAGCCGCCCTCGCGCAGACCCTGGAGCAGCAGGGGCACACGGTCGCCGTCGTCGACCAGGACCCCACGGCCTTCCGTCGCCTGGGATCGGGATTCGGCGGCCGCCGGGTCACCGGAGTCGGCTACGACCAGGACACCCTGCGTGAGGCGGGGATCGAGGAAGCGGGTGCGTTCGCCGCGGTCAGCAGCGGCGACAACTCGAACATCATCGCGGCCCGGGTGGCGCGGGAGATGTTCGGCATCGAGAACGTGGCCGCCCGGATCTACGACCCGCGCCGTGCGGAGGTGTACCAGCGCCTGGGCATTCCGACGGTCGCGACGGTCCGCTGGACCGCCGACCAGATGCTGCGGCGGCTGTTGCCGTCGGGCGCCGAGCCGCTGTGGCGCGACCCGAGCGGCGAGGTGCAGCTGGCGGAGGTGTACACGTCGCCGGCGTGGATCGGCCACAAGATCAGCAAGCTGCAGGAGGAGACGGGCGTGCGCGTCGCGTTCCTCACCCGGCTGGGCGAGGCGGTGCTGCCGACGTCGCAGACCGTTCTGCAGGAGGGCGACCTCGTGCACGTGATGATGCGTACGGACGAGATCGCGAAGGTCGAGGCGGCCTTCGCGGAGGGCCCCGAGGAAGGCGGTCACTGATGCGGGTGGCTATTGCGGGCGCCGGCGCGGTGGGACGGTCCATCGCGGGCGAGCTGCTGGAGAACGGCCATGAGGTCCTCCTGGTCGACAAGGCCCCGACCGCCATCTCGGTGGAGCGGGTGCCGCAGGCGGAGTGGCTGCTGGCCGACGCGTGCGAGATCACGTCGCTGGACGAGGCGGCGCTGCAGCGCTGCAACGTGGTCATCGCGGCGACGGGCGACGACAAGGTGAACCTGGTCGTGTCGCTGCTCGCGAAGACGGAGTACGGGGTGCCCCGGGTCGTGGCCCGGGTGAACAACCCCAAGAACGAGTGGCTCTTCAACGAGGCCTGGGGCGTGGACGTCGCCGTCTCCACCCCGCGGCTCATGTCGGCGCTGGTGGAGGAGGCGGTGAGCGTGGGCGACCTGGTGCGTCTGCTGCGCTTCAGCCACGGCGACGCGAACCTGGTCGAGCTGACGCTGCCGCCGGAGTCCGCGCTGGCGGGTACGCAGGTGGGCGACGTGGCGTGGCCGGAGGACACGTCCCTGGTCACGATCATCCGCGGCCCGCGGGTGCTCACGCCGAACACGGAGGAGACGCTGGAGGCGGGCGACGAACTGCTGTTCGTGGCGGCCCAGGCGCGCGAGGAGCAACTGGAGGACCTGCTCTCGGTCCGCCGCGAGTCCTGACGGCACGGCGGCGCCTTCGGCACAGCGGACGGCCACGAGCACCAGCGAGACCGCGAGCGCGGCGATCGCCGAGAGGTGCAGGTCCTTGTTGACCGTGTAGATCGTGACGAAGAGCAGGCCCGGCAGGACCGTCTCCACCATGCCGCGCACGC
>NZ_JBKFFO010000031.1:0-44391 GCF_046506645.1 Streptomyces sp. 5K101
GGGGGGCGGGGCCCGTGGGCCCCCGGGGCCCCCCCCCCGACGCCGGTCCTCGACCGGCCCATGGCTCGTCGTGGATGCGAGGTCAGTGGTCCTCTTCGCCGGCACCGGCCGGCACGGCCGTCAGACGGTCCGTCTCATCCTGTATCTCCGCGGCGATCTTCTTGAGTTCCGGCTCGAACTTGCGTCCGTGGTGGGCGCAGAAGAGCAGCTCACCGCCGCTGAGCAGGACGACGCGCAGATACGCCTGGGCGCCGCAGCGGTCGCAGCGGTCAGCGGCCGTCAGCGGGGTCGCGGGGGTCAGAACAGTAGTCACGTCGCCTCTTCTCTAGCTCGACGAGCTGTCGTAGCAGGTGCAACATCCAACCAGCCCGAAAACGTTCCCGCTCGGGGCTTTTCCTCGAAATTTTTTCCGAGGTGGCTGTCTGCTGCCGGTTGGCGGCGAATGAGCCGTATTGCTTCGCTCTACGGATTTCGCGTTGCTTGTCTCGTTTGGCCCTCCCGGCTGGGTAGCCGGTTGTTCATGAGGACGTGCCCGGAGCCTAAATGGTTCATGCCTGGAAGGGAACGTGATGTGCACGTCACCCCATCGAGGGATCGAACACACATGCGATGCTGGACTAGCATGAGAAATCACGAGGGTGGCGTTACATCGGCTCTACCAGGCCTCGGTACGCTCTGACCGGCGACCGACGCCCGGGCCTTTACCCACCTTGGCCACATCTGAAATTCAGCGAGGAGCGAACCGCGTGACCGCCGAAACGTCCGTGCCGTCCACAGCGCTGCTGACCGCAGACCGTGACGGTTCCAACTACACCGCGCGGCACCTGCTCGTCCTGGAGGGCCTCGAAGCTGTCCGCAAGCGCCCCGGCATGTACATCGGGTCCACGGACAGCCGCGGCCTCATGCACTGCCTGTGGGAGATCATCGACAACTCCGTGGACGAGGCCCTCGGCGGCCACTGCGACCACATCGAGGTCATCCTCCACGAAGACGGATCCGTCGAGGTCCGGGACAACGGCCGCGGCATCCCGGTGGACGTCGAGCCCAAGACCGGCCTGTCGGGCGTCGAGGTCGTGATGACCAAGCTGCACGCCGGCGGCAAGTTCGGCGGCGGTTCGTACGCGGCCTCCGGTGGTCTACACGGCGTCGGCGCCTCCGTGGTCAACGCGCTCTCCGCGCGCCTCGACGTCGAGGTGGACCGCAGCGGCGCCACCCACATGATCAGCTTCCGGCGCGGTGTGCCCGGCATCTTCACCGAGTCCGGTCCCGACGCCCCCTTCGACCCGGCCAACGGGCTCCTGAAGGGCAAGCGCGTGCCCAAGGCCCGCACCGGCACCCGCGTGCGGTACTGGGCCGACCGTCAGATCTTCCTCAAGGACGCCCGGCTTTCCCTGGAGACGCTCCACCAGCGCGCCCGGCAGACCGCCTTCCTGGTCCCCGGCCTCACCATCGTCGTGCGCGACGAGCGCGGCCCGGCGGGCGGCGACGGCGAAGGCAAGAGCGTGGAGACGTTCCGCTTCGACGGCGGGATCAGCGAGTTCTGCGAGTACCTGGCCCAGGACAAGGCGGTCTGCGACGTGCTGCGCCTGAGCGGCCAGGGCACCTTCAAGGAGACCGTCCCCGTCCTCGACGACCGCGGACACATGACCCCGACCGAGGTCACCCGTGAGCTCGGCGTGGACGTCGCCCTGCGCTGGGGCACGGGCTACGACACCACGGTCCGGTCGTTCGTCAACATCATCGCCACCCCCAAGGGCGGCACCCATGTCACCGGCTTCGAGCGCTCCGTGACGAGGACGGTCAACGAGGTCCTGCGCTCCGCCAAGCTTCTGCGTGTGGCCGAGGACGACATCGTCAAGGACGACGCCCTGGAGGGCCTGACCGCGGTCGTGACCGTCCGGCTCGCCGAGCCGCAGTTCGAGGGCCAGACCAAGGAGGTCCTCGGCACGTCGGCCGCCAACAGGATCGTGGCGAACGTGGTCGCCAAGGAGCTCAAGGCCTTCCTGACCTCCACCAAGCGGGACGCCAAGGCCCAGGCCCGCGCCGTTCTGGAAAAGGCCGTCGCCGCCGCCCGTACGCGCATCGCGGCTCGCCAGCACAAGGAGGCGCAGCGGCGCAAGACGGCCCTGGAGTCCTCGTCGCTGCCGGCCAAGCTCGCCGACTGCCGCAGCGACGACGTGGAGCGCAGCGAGCTTTTCATCGTCGAGGGAGACTCCGCACTCGGTACGGCCAAGCTGGCGCGCAACAGCGAGTTCCAGGCGCTGCTGCCGATCCGCGGCAAGATCCTCAACGTCCAGAAGTCGTCCGTGTCCGACATGCTGAAGAACGCCGAGTGCGGCGCGATCATCCAGGTCATAGGGGCCGGCTCGGGCCGCACCTTCGACATCGACGCGGCACGCTACGGCAAGGTCATCATGATGACGGACGCCGACGTCGACGGTTCCCACATCCGGACCCTGCTGCTCACGCTCTTCCAGCGGTACATGCGGCCGATGGTGGAGGCGGGCCGCGTGTTCGCCGCCGTTCCGCCGCTGCACCGGATCGAGCTGATCCAGCCGAAGAAGGGCCAGGACAAGTACGTCTACACGTACTCGGACAATGAGCTGCGGCAGACGGTGCTCGAGTTCCAGCGCAAGGGCGTTCGCTTCAAGGACTCCATCCAGCGCTACAAGGGCCTCGGCGAGATGGACGCGGACCAGCTCGCGGAGACCACGATGGACCCGCGCCACCGCACCCTGCGCCGCATCAACATCGGGGACCTCGAGGCCTCCGAGCAGATCTTCGACCTGCTGATGGGCAACGAGGTCGCGCCCCGCAAGGAGTTCATCACCAGCTCGGCGGCCACCCTGGACCGTTCGCGCATCGACGCCTGACGCCCCACCGGGGGTGGAGGCGACTCCACCCCCCGGTTCCTCCCCGGGCCCGATCCGGCGCGGGCCCTCGCCTCCGTGGCATCGGCGCGGCGGCCTGCCGGAAGGGCTCGCTCGGCCACCGGGGACCGGAGTCACCTGATGGGGTGAAGCGTCCTGGGAGAAGAGTCCGAGATGCTCTCGCTTTGTCCATCCTTGTGCATACGGGCCGAAGTGGCTCGCTGAGCAAGGAGAGTTGAGCGTGGACGACAAGGAAGGGCAGGACGCGTCGGCGGTTCGGATGGAGGACCCGTGGTACGACGCGCTGGCCTCCGGCTGGGTCGATGTGGACGGCACCGGCGGGCGGGTCCGTGTCGGCCCGCCTGCGTCCGCGGAGTGCGAGACAGGCCCCAGCGCTGCCGAGATCTACCTCGAGGTGCAGCGCAGCGCCGCCTTCCGGGAAGTACGCCGCCGCTACCGGCGGTTCGTCGTGCCCGCCTCCCTCGCTTTCTTCCTCTGGTACCTCGCTTACGTGGTGGCCGCGACCACCGCGCCGGAGCTGATGGCCCGCCCGGTCGCCGGCGCGGTCAACGTGGCGATGGCGGCGGGGCTCGCCCAGTTCCTCACCACGTTTCTGCTGACCTGGGCCTATGCCCGCCACGCCCGTCGGCGCCGCGACGGTGCCGCGCTCGAACTGCGCTGGGACACCCAGGAGATGACCCGGGGGGCCGGGCATTGAGCGGCGACCACCAAGCCCTGGCGCTCCTGCTGTTCAGCGCGTTCGTCGCCGTCACCCTCGGCATCACGACGTGGGTGAGCCGCCACAGACAGGGGTCGGCCGAGGAGTTCTACGCCGGCGGGCGGCTCTTCTCGCCGATGGAAAACGGTTTCGCGATCGCCGGCGACTACATGTCGGCCGCATCGTTCCTCGGTATCTCCGGACTCATCGCCCTGTTCGGCTACGACGGAATGCTCTACTCCGTCGGGTTCCTGGTCGCCTGGCTCGTCGTCCTCTTCCTCGTCGCGGAACTCGTGCGCAACTGCGGCCGGTTCACCCTCGCAGACGTCGTCGCCTCCCGGATGAACGAGCGACGCGTCCGCATCGCATCGGGAACTTCCTCGGTCACCGTGTCCGTTCTGTATCTGGTGGCGCAGATGGTGGGAGCCGGGTCCCTCGTCGCGCTGCTGCTGGGCGGCACGAGCGAAGCCGCGCGCTCGTGGACCGTCGTCGGTGTGGGTGCCCTGATGGTGATCTATGTGTCGATGGGAGGGATGCGAGCCACCACCTGGATCCAGATCGTGAAGGCCGTGCTGCTGATGGCGGGTGCGATCGTGGTGACCGTGCTCGTGCTGATGCGGTTCGGCGGTGACGCCGGCCAGTTGCTCACCTCCGCCGCCGAGCGCAGCGGACACGGCAAGGAGTTCCTCTCGCCCGGCCTCCGGTACGGGGGCGACTGGAGTGCGCGCCTGGACTTCATCAGCCTCGGTCTGGCGCTGGTGCTGGGCACGGCAGGACTCCCGCACATCCTGTCGCGCTTCTACACCGTGCCGACCGCACGGGCCGCCCGCCGCTCGATCGTCTGGGCCATCGGCCTCATCGGCAGCTTCTACCTGATGACGATCGTGCTCGGCTTCGGCGCCGCGGCCGTGGTGGGCACGGACGGCGTACGGGCGTCGAGCGCCGCCGGGAACACCGCCGTGCCGCTGCTCGCCCTCGACCTCGGCGGGGGAGCGGGCTCGACCGGGGGCACCGTGCTCTTCGCGGTGGTCGCCGCCGTGGCCTTCGCGACGATCCTGGCGGTCGTCGCAGGCATCACGCTGGCGTCCTCGGCCTCGGTCGCGCACGATCTGTACGCGTCCCTGCGACGCCCGGTGTCCCGGGAGGGCAGCCGGTACGGCGAGGTGGCGGTCGCCAGGATCGCGGCGGTGGGGATCGGTGCCGTCGCCATCGGGCTCGGCCTGCTGGCCCGCGATCTGAACGTGGCCTTCCTGGTGGGGCTGGCGTTCGCGGTGGCCGCGTCGGCGAACCTGCCCGTCCTGCTCTACTCGCTGTTCTGGCGGAAGTTCACCACCCGTGGGGCGGTGTGGTCGGTGTATGGAGGTCTCGTCCCCTCGGTGCTGCTCGTGGTGCTGTCACCGGTGGTGTCCGGAAGCCCGCAGGCGCTCTTCCCAGCGGTGGACTTCCACGTCTTCCCGCTGGAGAACCCGGGTCTGGTCTCGATCCCGCTCGGCTTCCTCGCGGGCTGGGTCGGCACCGTCACGTCGTCGGAGCCGCCGGACGCGGCACGGCATGCCGAGACCGAGGTGCGGGCGCTGACCGGGGCCGGTGCCGTGTAGCGGGTCGCCCGCGCGGAGGACAGGAGCGCGGCTCCCTCGCCGCCCGTCGCTGCCCGTCGTGGACGGTTGTTCTCAGCCGCTGGTCGTCCAGGAGTAGCGGTGTTCGGGGCGGCCCGTCTCGCCGTACTTGAGGCTCAGGCGCACGCGGTTCGTCCGTTCCAGGAGCTTCAGGTAGCGCTGTGCGGTCTGCCGGCTCATACCGGCCCGTTCCGCGATCTCCTGGGCCGAGAGCGGGCCCTCGGCGGCCAGCAGGACCTGGCGCACCACCTCGGCCGTCGTGGGGGAGTGTCCCTTGGGCAGTTCGGGGGCGACGGACGCGGCCGACAGCGCGCCGAACATGCGGTCCACCTCGGCCTGCTCCGCCTCGCCGCCCCCGTCGAGGGTGCGCCGAAGAGCCGCGTACGCCTCCAGCTTGGTGCGCAGCCCGGCGAAGTTGAACGGCTTCACCAGGTACTGGAGGGCGCCATGACGCATGGCGGCCTGGACCGTCGCCACGTCACGGGCCGCCGTCACCATGATCACATCGGTCTGGTGGCCGAGACGGCGCAGCTCCTGGACCACGGCGAGGCCGTTCTCGTCCGGCAGATAGTGGTCGAGCAGGATCAGATCCGCGGGCGTCTCGGCGATACGGGACAGTGCCTCGGCGGCCGAGTGGGCGACCGCCGCGACCCGGAAGCCGGGCACCTTGGCGACGTAGGCTGCGTTGACGTCAGCGACCCGGACGTCGTCGTCCACGACCAGTACGTCGATCATCGTCCTTCTCGCATCGTCTCGGCGGCGACGGCCGCCGGCTTCTCTGCCGCTCCTGCCGCCAGGAGCGGCTGCTCGGTCAGCGCCTCCGGCAGGACGACGGTGAACTCGGCGCCGCCCGAGGCCGCTTCCCGCACCGTCGCCGTGCCGCCTTGCCGCTCGGCGAACCTGCGCACCAGGGCGAGCCCCAGTCCGCGCTTGCCGTGGGCGGGCAGCTCCTTGGTCGACCAGCCCTCGGTGAAGATCAGTTCACGCCGCTCGGGCGGGACTCCCGGCCCGCTGTCCGCGATGCGCAGCACGACGGTGCGGTCCTCCGCATGCAGTTCCACCTCGACCGTCGCGTCCGGCGTGCCCGCTGCCGCGTCCAGCGCGTTGTCGACGAGATTGCCCACGACGGTCACCAGGCCGCGCGGATCCACCAGCCGGTCGGGCAGCAGCGTCGCGGGCGCGATGCCCAGCGACACCCCGCGTTCGGCCGCCACGGTCGCCTTGCCCACGAGCAACGCCGCCAGCAGCGGATCGTGGATCTTCTCCGTGACCTGCTCCGCGGTGGCCCGATGCACGCCGACGACCTCGGTGACGAACTCCACGGCCTCTTCGTGCATCTCCAGTTCGAGCAGGCCGAGGAGGGTGTGCATCCGGTTCGCGTGCTCGTGGTCCTGGGCACGCAGGGCGTCGATCAGGCCCCGGGTCGAGTCCAGTTCCCGGCCCAGCTGTTCCAGTTCGGTGCGGTCGCGCAGAGTGACGACGGCGCCTCCGTCGTCGGTCGGCATCCGGTTCGCGATCAGCACCCGGCTGCCGCGTACGGTCAGCAGGTCCTCGCCACTGACGCGGCCCGCGAGCACGTCGGTCGTACGGCCTGCGCCCAGCACCTCGTCCAGCGGCCGGCCGATGACGTCGGGACCGACACCCAGCAGGCGCTGCGCCTCGTCGTTGAGCAGCCGGATCCCGCCCGTCCGGTCGACGGCGACGACACCTTCACGGATGCCGTGGAGCATGGCCTCGCGTTCGGCGAGCAGGGCGGAGATGTCGGAGAAGGCCAGGTCGTGGGTCTGCCGCTGGAGCCTGCGGGAGATCAGGTAGGCCGCCAGCGCGCCGACGGCCAGCGCACCGCCCGCGTAGGCGATGAGTCCCGGGATGGCGGCGAGCAGCCTGGCGCGGACGCTGTCGTACTCGATGCCGACCGACACGGCTCCGACGATCCGGCCCTCGTCGTCCTTGAGCGGCACCTTGCCCCGTGCGGAGCGTCCGAGGGTGCCGCTGTCGATCTCCATCACCTCGCGGCCGGAGAGGGCGACGCTCGGGTCGGTCGAGACGATGCGCCCGATCTCGGACGGTGACGTGTGCGACCAGCGCACGCCGTTGTCGTCCATCACGACGATGTACTCGGCGCCGGTCGCGATCCTGATCCGCTCGGCCTCCCGCTGCACCGGGCCGTCGGCGGTCGGGCGAGTGCGGGTCACGTCGGCGGCAAGCTCGGGGGAGGCGGTGGTCTGCGCGATGGCGAGGGCGCGCCGCATCGCCTGGTCGTCGAGCTGGGAACTGAGCGGCGCGAGGAACAGGCCGGTGGCCAGCGCGGTGACGCCGGTGGCGATGGCCAGCTGCATGAGCAGGACCTGCGAGAAGACCCGCTTCGGCCAGCCGAGCCGCCGTCGCCGGGCGGAGGCGGTCGGTACGGGACTCATGTCTATGAACGGTAAACGGCGCGGCCCGCTTTTCGAAATGGCGTCCACTTCACGGGCCCGCCCGCGCCCGCTCCCGCACCGGCTCGCGACGCCGCGTCGCACCGGGCCCGCGTCGCCGCTCTCCACGGTGGGCCGGAAACGACGACGTGCCCGGCACCGGTCGGTGCCGAGCACGTGCTGGTCCCCGTCGACCGGTTACGCGTCGGGGATGTCGGCCTTGGCTCTGATGAGCGTTTCGCGACTGATGATCACGATGCGCTCGTAGTCCGCGCGCGCGGCGTCGGCGGGAAGCTCCTTGTCGAGGTCTTCCGTGGCCTCGGTGCCGATCACGGCGAAGCGGCCGTCGCTGAGCTCGAAAATGTCCGGGCAGGTCTGCCCGGACAGGCGTCCGCGCTCACGAGGGGACGCTCCGATCCTACGAACGATCTTCACTGGCGCCGATCCTTGCGGAGGGAACGGCGGTGCGTGTCTCCGGGGGCCGTGTCGAATGTGTGCCCGGTACGCGCTGCTAACAATCGTTCACTTCGCGTGCGCCCTTATCCTGGGCCGCCGGAGCAGACCCAACCGTCCGAGGTGCAGCAGTGAGCCCGAGCAGGAACCGGATCCCCGTCGTCGTCCTCGCGGGCTTCCTCGGATCAGGAAAGACCACGCTGCTCAACCACTTGCTGCGCCGCAACGGCGGCACCCGCATCGGCGTCGTGGTCAACGACTTCGGGTCGATCGAGATCGACGCCATGACCGTCGCCGGACAGGTCGGTTCCACGGTCTCCCTCGGCAACGGCTGCCTGTGCTGCGCTGTCGACGCGAGCGAGCTGGACGACTATCTGGACAAGCTCACCCGTCCCTCGGCGCGGATCGACGTCATCGTCGTCGAGGCGTCCGGGCTGGCCGAGCCGCAGGAGCTTGTGCGGATGATTCTCGCCAGCGACAATCCCTGGATCGTGTACGGAGGGCTCGTCGAGGTCGTCGACGCCGCCGAGTTCGACGACACCCGGGTCCGGCATCCCGAACTCGACCGGCACCTGGCCGTCGCCGACCTTGTCGTCCTCAACAAGACCGACCGCGTGGACCGGGCCGCCCAGGAGCGGCTGCGGGACACGCTCGCCGAACTCGCCGTGGGCACGCCCGTCGTCTCCGCGCAGTACGGGCGGGTCGACCCCGCACTGCTCCTGGACCCTGCCGTGCGGTCCGAAGAGGAGGAGGTCCGCCAGCTCTCCTTCGAGGACCTGTACGCCGAGGCGTACGACCGCGAGCACGGCCACGACCACGAGGGGCATCTGCACGCCGCGTACGACAGCGTCTCCGTCTCCCTGGACGTGCCGGTGCACCCGCGACGGCTCATGGCGTTCCTCGACTCCAGGCCCGCGGGGCTGTACCGGATCAAGGGCTTCGTCGACTTCGGTGCGGCCGATCCGCGCAACCGGTACGCCGTCCACGCCGTCGGGCGCTTCCTGCGCTTCTCCCCGCAGCCCTGGCCGGCCGGCGAGCCGCCCATAACGCAGCTCGTGCTCATCGGCTCCGGCATCGACGCCGCGGGCCTCCGCAAGGAGATCGAGGCCTGCGTGCCGGCCGGACCCGAGGACCGCCCCGACGAGCGCAGCATGTGGGGCGTCCTGCGCTACGTCCCCGATGAGCCGGACGCGGCGGGGGAGTTTTACGCGGTGGACGGGGCGGGGGAGCCGGGCGGGACCGGCGCCCCCGACCAGGAGATCTAACGCGCGGGCCCCGCAAGGACCGCCACCGGGGACGTCAACGGCGTGCCCGAACCGTCACGGCGCGGGTCGAGCTCGGGCAACTGCGCCGGTGCGCCGTTCTTCTGCGCCGCGCGCGCCGGGGCCGCGCCGGCCCAGGCCAGCACCAGCATGTCCTCGCCCTTCAGGAAGCGCTGGCAGCGCACGCCGCCGGTCGCGCGCCCCTTGCGCGGGTACTGGTCGAACGGCGTGAGCTTCGCCGTCGTCGGAGCCTCGTCCAGCGTGCCCTGCGAGCCGGCCACCGTGAACACCACCGCGTTCCCGGCCGGATCGACCGCGGTGAACGAGATCACCTCGGCACCCGCCGCCAGCTTGATGCCGGCCATACCGCCGGCCGCCCGGCCCTGCGGCCGCACCTGCGATGCGGGGAAGCGCAGCAACTGCGCGTCGGACGTGATGAAGACCAGGTCCTCCTCGCCCGTACGCAGCTCCGTGCCGCCCACGATCCGGTCCCCGTCCCGGAGCGCGAAGACCTCCAACTCGTCCTTGTTGGACGGATAGTCGGGCACCACCCGCTTGACCACGCCCTGTGCCGTGCCCAGCGCGAGGCCCGGCGAGGCCTCGTCCATCGTGGTGAGACAGACGATCTGCTCGTCCGCCTCCAGGGTCAGGAACTCCGCGACCGGCGCGCCGCCCGCCAGGTTGGGATCGGACGCCGTGTCCGGCAGCTGCGGGAGGTCGATCACGGACAGGCGCAGCAGCCGTCCGGCCGACGTCACCGCACCCACCTCGCCGCGCTGCGTCGTGAGCACCGCCGAGACGATCACGTCGTGCTTGGTGCGCTTGGTGCCGT
The DNA here is from genome assembly GCF_046506645.1 of Streptomyces sp. 5K101. Taxonomy (NCBI): domain Bacteria; kingdom Bacillati; phylum Actinomycetota; class Actinomycetes; order Kitasatosporales; family Streptomycetaceae; genus Streptomyces; species Streptomyces sp. 5K101. Next base: position 10,166 of record NZ_JBKFFO010000031.1, read on the forward strand.
GGTCCACCAGCGGCTCACCGGTGGCGGTGCGCGCCAGCAGGCCCGTGGAGGACAGCAGTACGCGGCACGGGTCGTCCGCGACCTGGAGCGACGCGGCGGGCGCGGGCGCGCCCGCGGACTCCAGCAGCACCGTGCGCCGTGGGGTGCCGAACTTCTTGGCCACCGCGGCCAGTTCGGCGGAGACCAGCTTGCGCAGCTCGGCGTCCGACTCCAGGATCCGGGTGAGCTCCTCGATCTCGCTGTTGAGCCGGTCGCGCTCGCTCTCGAGCTCGATCCGGTCGAACCTGGTCAGGCGCCGCAGCGGAGTGTCGAGGATGTACTGCGTCTGGATCTCGCTCAGCGAGAAGTGCTCGATCAGGCGCTCCTTGGCCTGGGCGGAGTTGTCGCTGGAGCGGATGAGGCGGATGACCTCGTCGATGTCGAGCAGGGCGACGAGCAGTCCCTCTACCAGGTGGAGCCGGTCGCGGCGCTTGGTGCGGCGGAACTCGCTGCGCCGGCGCACCACGTCGAACCGGTGGTCCAGGTAGACCTCCAGCAGCTCCTTCAGTCCCAGCGTGAGCGGCTGGCCGTCCACCAGCGCCACGTTGTTGATGCCGAAGGACTCCTCCATGGGCGTCAGCTTGTACAGCTGCTCCAGGACGGCCTCCGGAATGAAGCCGTTCTTGACCTCGATGACCAGGCGCAGGCCGTGCTGCCGGTCCGTGAGGTCCTTGACGTCGGCGATGCCCTGCAGCTTCTTCGCCGAGACCAGATCCTTGATCTTGGAGACGACCTTCTCGGGACCGACCGAGAAGGGCAGCTCGGTGACGACCAGACCCTTGCGGCGGGCGGGGACCGTCTCGACGGACACGGTGGCGCGGATCTTGAACGTGCCCCGGCCGGTCTCGTAGGCGTCCCTGATCCCGCTGAGGCCGACGATACGGCCGCCGGTCGGCAGGTCGGGGCCGGGCACATGGCGCATCAGCGCGTCGAGGTCGGCGTGGGGATATCTGATCAAGTGCCGGGCCGCCGCGACGACCTCGCCCAGATTGTGCGGGGGCATGTTGGTCGCCATGCCGACCGCGATGCCGGACGCCCCGTTGACCAGGAGGTTCGGGTAGGCGGCGGGGAGGGCGACCGGCTCCTGCTCCTGGCCGTCGTAGTTCGACTGGAAGTCGACGGTGTCCTCGTCGATCGACTCCGTCATCAGGCTGGTGGCGTCCGCCATGCGGCACTCGGTGTACCGCATGGCGGCCGGCGGGTCGTCGTTGCCCAGCGAGCCGAAGTTCCCGTGGCCGTCGACGAGCGGCAGGCGCATCGAGAACGGCTGCGCCATGCGCACCAGGGCGTCGTAGATCGACGCGTCACCGTGCGGGTGCAGCTTGCCCATGACCTCGCCGACGACGCGGGCGCACTTCACGTAGCCGCGGTCGGGGCGCAGGCCCATCTCGTTCATCTGGTACACGATGCGGCGGTGCACCGGCTTCATGCCGTCGCGGGCGTCGGGCAGGGCGCGGGAGTAGATCACCGAGTACGCGTACTCGAGGAAGGAGCCCTGCATTTCGTCCACGACGTCGATGTCGAGGATCCTCTCCTCGAAATCGTCCGGCGGTGGGGTCTTCGTGCTGCGGCGGGCCATCGCGGCTGCTGCTCCTTCACGTACCAGGATGGATCTGACGCCGACCATTGTGGACCGTTCCACTGACAACGCGGACCGCGACCCGGGCACAGGGCCCGCGGCGGCCCCGCAGCCACGTCCGCCACGAGCGGGGGAACAACGCCGACCGGCGGCCTGGAACTTCGCCAGGTGTCAGCACGCTTGCATACAGTGGCAGGTCTGGCAGCACATCCAGCATCGCGATCGAAGGGACGTACATGCCCATGGGTCACACGGCCACAGCTCAGGCCGACTCCGGCGGCCTGACAGCGACCGAGCACCGCCTGGCCAACGGCCTGCGCGTCGTGCTCTCGGAGGACCATCTGACCCCGGTCGCCGCGGTCTGCCTCTGGTACGACGTCGGCTCCCGCCACGAGGTCAAGGGCCGTACAGGACTCGCCCACCTCTTCGAGCACCTCATGTTCCAGGGCTCGGCCCAGGTGAAGGGGAACGGCCACTTCGAGCTCGTCCAGGGCGCCGGCGGCTCGCTGAACGGCACGACCAGCTTCGAGCGGACCAACTACTTCGAGACCATGCCCGCCCACCAGCTGGAGCTGGCGCTCTGGCTGGAGGCCGACCGCATGGGCTCGCTGCTCGCCGCGCTCGACGACGAGTCCATGGAGAACCAGCGCGACGTCGTCAAGAACGAGCGCCGCCAGCGCTACGACAACGTGCCGTACGGCACGGCGTTCGAGAGGCTGACCGCCCTCGCCTACCCCGAGGGCCACCCGTACCACCACACGCCGATCGGCTCGATGGCCGATCTCGACGCGGCGACCCTCGAGGACGCCCGCGCCTTCTTCCGCACCTACTACGCACCGAACAACGCGGTGCTGTCGGTCGTCGGCGACATCGATCCCCAGCAGACGCTCGCCTGGATCGAGAAGTACTTCGGCTCCATCCCGTCCCACGACGGCAAGCAGCCGCCGCGCGACGGATCCCTGCCCGACGTCATCGGGGAGCAGCTGCGCGAGGAGATCGTCGAGGAGGTGCCCGCCCGCGCCCTGATGGCCGCCTACCGCCTCCCGCACGACGGCACCCGCGAGTGCGACGCGGCCGACCTGGCGCTCACCGTCCTCGGCGGCGGCGAGTCCTCACGACTGCACAACCGCCTGGTGCGCCGCGATCAGACGGCCGTCGCCGCCGGATTCGGGCTGCTGCGCCTGGCCGGTGCCCCGTCGCTCGGCTGGCTGGACGTGAAGACGTCGGGCGGCGTCGAGGTCCCGAAGATCGAGGCGGCCGTCGACGAGGAGCTCGCGCGGTTCGCGGCCGAGGGCCCGACGCCCGAGGAGATGGAGCGCGCGCAGGCTCAGCTGGAGCGTGAATGGCTCGACCGGCTCGGCACCGTTGCCGGCCGCGCCGACGAACTGTGCCGTTACGCCGTCCTGTTCGGCGACCCGCAGCTGGCGCTGACCGCCGTGCAGCGCGTCCTCGCCGTGACCGCCGAGGAGGTGCAGGCGGTCGCCAAGGCCAGGCTGCACCCGCGCAACAGGGCCGTCCTGGTCTACGAGCCCATCTCCGCCGACGACAGCGACGTGAGCGACGAGGCCGCGGCGTCCGACGAGAACGACGAGCACAAGGGGGCGGACCAGTGAGCGACGCTGCCGTGACCATGGACTTTCACCCGCAGCCCACGCCCGGCACCGCCCGGCCCTGGGCCTTCCCGGCCCCCGAGCGCGGCACCCTGGACAACGGGCTGACCGTGCTTCGCTGCGACCGCCCCGGCCAGAAGGTCGTCGCCGTCGAGATCCTCCTCGGCGCGCCCCTGGAGGCGGAGCCCGAGGGTTTCGACGGCGTCGCCACGATCATGGCCCGCGCCCTGTCGGAGGGCACCGACAAGCACAGTGCCGAGGAGTTCGCCGCCGAGCTGGAGCGCTGCGGCGCCACGCTCGACTCGCTCGCCGACCACCCCGGTGTCCGCGTCTCCCTGGAGATCCCCGCCTCCCGGCTGCCCAAGGGCCTCGGCCTGCTCGCCGACGCCCTGCGCGCCCCCGCCTTCGCCGCGGGCGAGGTCGACCGGCTGGTCCGCAACCGCCTCGACGAGATCCCGCACGAGACGGCCAACCCCGCCCGCCGCGCGGCCAAGCAGCTCTCCAAGGAGCTATTCCCGTCGGCCCTGCGGGTGTCCCGCCCGCGTCAGGGCACCGAGGAGACGGTGGCGAGGATCGACTCCGCGGCCGTCCGGGCCTTCTACGAGGCGCACGTCCGGCCGTCCACGTCGACCGTCGTGATCGTCGGCGACCTCACCGGGATCGACGTGGACGCCGTCCTTGCCGACACCCTCGGTGCCTGGACGGGCGACAAGACGGCCACCCGCCCCGTGCCGGCGATCACGGCCGACGACACCGGCCGGGTGTTCATCGTCGACCGCCCCGGTGCCGTGCAGACGCAGCTGCTCATCGGCCGTACCGGCCCCGACCGCCACGACAGCGTCTGGCCCGCCCAGGTGCTCGGCACCTACTGCCTGGGCGGCACGCTGACCTCCCGGCTCGACCGCGTCCTGCGCGAGGAGAAGGGCTACACCTACGGCGTACGGGCCTTCGGCCAGGTCCTGCTGTCCGCCCCGGACGGCTCGGGCGCCTCGATGCTGGCCATCAGCGGCTCCGTGGACACGCCGAACACCGGTCCCGCGCTGGAGGACCTGTGGACGGTGCTGCGCACGCTGGCGGCGGAAGGGCTCACCGACGCCGAGCGCGACGTGGCCGTGCAGAACCTGGTCGGCGTGGCCCCTCTGAAGTACGAGACCGCGGCGTCGGTCGCGGCCACGCTCGCCGACCAGGTCGAGCAGCACCTCCCGGACGACTACCAGGCGCAGTTGTACGCCCGCCTGGCCGCGACAGGCACGGTGGAGGCGACCGCCGCGGTCGTCAGCGCGTTCCCCGTGGACCGTCTGGTCACGGTGCTGGTCGGCGACGCGGCGCAGATCGAGGCGCCGGTCAGGGCGCTCGGCATCGGTGAAGTGACGGTCGTCACGGGCTGATTCGAAAGCCGCACATCAAGTCAGAGCGCGCACAACGGGTGGGATGCGTCCCCAACGGAACCCCGGCTTCATGGAGTTTGCCGGGGTTCCGCGCTATGTCCGGTTTGTTGGAGAGACGGCCTGTCTGCCCTGTGGCATGCGCTACAAAACCGGCTGTCCGTTTGGTGATTGGCAGATGACCTGCCTAGCGTCGGTCCGGCTGTCCGCCTGGATCACGTCGCACCCGCGGCATCGGACAGTCATCGCCGAGTCCCCTACAGGCGCGAGCCGGGGGAGCCGGGGACCCAGTCCCCTGGGGTGAATCGGACGCCTCCGCCCGCGCGGAGGGGCCCGTAGGAGACCTTCCTGCTCCGAACCCGTCAGCTAACCCGGTAGGCGAGAAGGAAGGAAAGGACCAGCCTTTTCATGGCGTTCACCCGTGCCACCGGGAAGCACCGTGCCCCGAGCCGTCTGACGCGCAGGAGCCGGAACATCGCCGGCGTCGCGACTCTGGCCACCACCGGCGTCATCGGAAGCCTCGCCTCCCCGGCGTTCGCCGCCGACGCCGAGCCCTCCGTCGAGGACACCGGCCTCACCCAGATCGTCTCCATGGGGTCCCTCGCCGACGAGATCGCCGACCAGGCCGCCGCCCAGAAGCAGGAGGCCGCCGAGGCGGCCGCCGAGGCCCGGGCGAAGGCCGAGGCGAAGCGCAAGGCCGAGGCGCGTGCGAAGGAGGCCCGTGAGGCCAAGGAGCGCGCCGCCCGTGAGGCCGAGCGCCGCCGCCTGAACTCCTTCCAGCTGCCCGTCGCCGGCTCGTTCGTGACCACCGGTTACCAGGCCGGTGGATCCCTGTGGTCCTCCGGCAGCCACTCCGGCGTCGACTTCCGTGCCGCGTTCGGCACGTCGGTCGTGGCCGTGGGCGCCGGCACCGTCGTCGAGGCGGGCTGGGGCGGCGCGTACGGCAACAACATCGTGCTGCGCATGAACGACGGCACGTACACCCAGTACGGCCACCTGTCGTCGATCAGCGTCTCGGTGGGCCAGCGCGTGATGCCCGGCCAGCAGATCGGCCTCTCCGGCTCGACCGGCAACTCGACCGGCCCGCACCTCCACTTCGAGGCCCGGACCTCGCCGGACTACGGCTCCGACATCAACCCGGTCGCATACCTGCGCGCCCGCGGCGTGAGCGTCTGACCTCACCGTCCCCGCGGAGGCCCCCGGCACACGCCGAGGGCCTCCGCGCGTCCACGGCACCGCCCGGCCGGAGAGGGTCCGTGCCGCAGAGCCGAGAGTCCTACCCCCGACCCGGCGATCGCATGACGTCGTTTCCGGCCAAAAGACAACCATGAATTCCGGTCGGCCATCGGAAAATCCCGTGGACTGGAATAGAGTCACCGGACACGAGTCAATCGGCTGCGTTTCGCGCGGATCAAGGCGGAGGTTCGGACATGCGCATTCCCGCGCACTCTGTATGCACGGCGATCCGCGACGACATCGTCTCCGGTGTATTCGAGCGGGGCAGCCGGCTCACCGAGGAGAACCTCGCGCGCCGCTACGGGGTCTCCCGCGTCCCGGTCCGCGAGGCGCTGCGGACCTTGGAGTCGGAGGGCTTCGTCGTCACCCGTCGCCACGCCGGGGCGCATGTCGCCGAGCCCACCGAGCAGGAGGCGGCCGACCTGCTGGAGATCCGCATGCTGCTGGAGCCGCTCGGCGCCGCCCGTGCCGCCCAGCGACGCACCGAGGCCCATCTCAAGGTGCTGCGCGGGCTGGTGAGGCTCGGTCAGGAGAGAGCGCGCCGCGGTCAGGGCGAGGACCTGCGCTCCCTGGGCGCCTGGTTCCACGAGACGCTCGCGCAGGCCTGTGGCAGCCCGGGGCTGACGGCCCTGCTGACCCAGCTGCGCCACAAGATCGCCTGGATGTACGCCGTCGACCAGCCCGCCGTGCCCGCCGAGTGCTGGGCCGAGCACGGCGCGATCGTGGACGCGGTGGCGCGCGGGGACGTGGAAAGGGCCCGGGCGCTCACGGCCCTCCACGGGGAAAGGGCGGCGGCCGCGCACCGGCTGCGACGCTCGGACCGGGTGAGGACTTCGCAACATTCCGTAAACATTGCGAGCGTCCGCAATTAACAATCGAGCCGTATACAAGAGCGGGGCTTATTCGAAAGGCCTGTCCGAAGCCGACCCTGTTTTCGGCTCGCCCGAATAATCGGGCGAAGGTGTGAATGGAAAAGCCGCGGGTTCCGTCGTGGAACGCCGCGGCTTCGCCGTGGTTCTCCGGTGCTTCCCCGTACGGGCCGGAGCACCGGCAGGCGGTCGAGCGTCAGACTGTCTCGGGCAGCTCGTCGAGACCCTCGGTCACGAGCTTGGCCAGGCGGTCCAGCGCGACGTCGGCGCCGTCCGCGTCGGAGGCCAGCACGATCTCCTCGCCGCCCTGTGCACCGAGGCCCAGCACGGCCAGCATGGACGCGGCGTTGACGGGGTTGCCGTCGGCCTTGGCGATCGTCACCGGGACGCCGGAGGCCGTCGCGGCACGAACGAAGATGGAAGCGGGGCGGGCGTGCAGGCCCTCGGCCCAGCCGACATTGACGCGACGCTCAGCCATGGTGTTGCCCTTCAAGTCTCAACGGGTTGTCTAGACCAGTCTCTCATGCGCTCCGGCGTGCTCCCTTCGGCGTCCGGATGGTGGTCACGACCGCCGCCGAGCCCTCTCAGCGTGCCCGTCCACAACCACCCACGCGACCCGTGACTGGGCCGTACGCTTGGCCCATGCAGACCTCGTCGGAGCACGCTTACCCCGATCACTGGGAGGCAGACGTGGTGCTGCGCGACGGCGGCACCGCGCGCATCAGGCCCATCACCACCGAGGACGCCGACCGGCTCGTCAGCTTCTACGAGCAGGTCTCCGACGAGTCGAAGTACTACCGCTTCTTCGCGCCCTACCCGCGCCTGTCCGACAAGGACGTCCATCGTTTCACCCACCACGACTACGTGGACCGGGTGGGGCTCGCGATGACGGTCGGCGGCGAGTTCGTCGCGACCGTCCGCTACGACCGGATCGACGCACAGGGCCGCCCGGCCGGCGCCCCCGCCGACGAGGCCGAGGTCGCGTTCCTCGTCCAGGACGCCCACCAGGGGCGCGGAATTGCCTCCGCCCTGCTGGAACACATCGCCGCCGTCGCGCGGGAGCGCGGCATCCGGCGGTTCGCGGCCGAGGTCCTGCCCGCCAACAACAAGATGATCAAGGTGTTCCGGGACGCCGGGTACACCCAGAAGCGCAGCTTCGAGGACGGCTCGGTCCACCTCACCCTCGACCTCGAACCGACCGAGGAGTCCCTCGCCGTGCAGCGCGGCCGCGAGCAGCGGGCCGAGGCCCGTTCCGTGCAGCGTCTCCTCGCGCCGGGCTCGATCGCGGTGATCGGCGTGGGCCGTCGGCCCGGCGGCGTCGGCCGCACCACCCTGCGCAACCTCCTGGGCGCCGGCTTCACCGGGCGGGTGTACGCGGTGAACAGCGCCTTCCCCGAAGGCCGTACCGAGGCGGAGGGCGTTCCGGCCGTCCGCTCGGTCGGCGACATCGGCGAGCCCGTCGACCTCGCGATCGTCGCCGTCCCCGCCGAGCGGGTGACCGAGGTGGTCGCCGACTGCGGCGAGCACGGCGTCCAAGGTCTCGTGGTCCTGAGCGCCGGATACGCCGAGAGCGGCGCGGCGGGCCGGGAGCGCCAGCGCGAGCTGGTGCGCCAGGCCCGCTCGTACGGCATGCGGATCATCGGGCCGAACGCCTTCGGCATCATCAACACCGCGGACACCGTCCGGCTCAACGCCTCCCTCGCCCCCGAGTCCCCCGCGCCCGGGCGCATCGGTCTGTTCACCCAGTCCGGGGCGATCGGCATCGCGCTGCTCGCGGGTCTGCACCGGCGCGGCGCGGGGCTGTCGTCGTTCATCTCGTCCGGCAACCGCGCGGACGTCTCGGGCAACGACTTCCTCCAGTACTGGTACGAGGACCCGGGCACGGACGTCGCCCTGCTCTACCTCGAGTCCATCGGCAACCCGCGCAAGTTCACCCGGCTCGCCCGGCGCACGGCGGCGGTCAAACCCGTCGTCGTCGTCAAGGGCGCGCGGCACAGCGGCAGTGCGCCGCCCGGGCACGCGGTGCCCGCGACGCGCATGCCGGACGCGACGGTCGGCGCGCTGATGCGCCAGGCCGGCGTGATCCGCGTCGACACCGTGACCGAGCTGATCGACGCGGGGCTGCTGCTGGCGGGCCAGCCGCTGCCGGCCGGTCCGAGAGTCGCGATCCTCGGCAACTCTGAGTCCCTTGGGCTCCTCGCGTACGACGCCTGCCTCACCGAGGGGCTGCGCCCGCTGCCGCCGCTCGACCTCACGACCGAGGCCACCCCGGCGGACTTCCGGACAGCGCTGGCCGAGGCGCTGGAGGACGACGCGTGCGACGCCGTGATCGTCACGGCGATCCCGTGGGTGGGGGAGAACGGCGTCACGGAATCGGGCGACGGCGAGGTGCTGGCCGCCGCCCTCCGCGCCGCGGCGGCCACGAGCCCGGCGAAGCCGGTGGCGGTGGTCCATGTCGAGATGGGCGCGCTGGCGGACGCGCTCTCGGCGGCGTCGAGCACGGCGCCCCGCGCCCGCGCGGACGCGGCGTCGTCCCCCGCCGCCACCGAGACGGGCGGCGCCGGTGCCGTGCCGGTGCGCGCGCCCCGCGGGGCCGAGGACGCCTCGGGGCCGGAGGACGATCCGGGAGCAGGGTCGACTGCTGCGGCCTCGGTGCACGGGGGCCGCCGGGCCGTGCGCGCGGAGAGCGACCCGGGCGACGAGGGCGCTTCCGAACAGGCGGAGGCCGGCGCGACCGGGGCCGGTGACGGCTCCGTACCGGCTTTGGAGGGGCGCCGGACGCAGGTCTCCGCTCCGGTGGACGAGGACGAGGGCGCCTCCTCTGCCGATGACCGACGGGCGACAGAAGGGACGTCCCGCCTCTCCGGCGCCAGGTCCTGGTTCGGCCTGCGAAGTCGCGCGTCGGGCAGGCCGCCCGCCTCCACGGAGCCCGGCCCCACCGACGCGGGACACCGAGCCGAGAGGGGCCGGGCGGAGGCCACACCCCACGGGTCGGGCCGCCGCGAGGCCGCCATCCCCGCCCCCGGTGCAGGCAGTGACCAGCGCACCACCGGCCCTGCGGCCACCACCTCCCGCGCTCACAGCCCCGGCAGCGGCCCGGCACCGGCCTTGGCCGACGGATCCGGCCGCGCTGCCCCCGGCGCGCGGGGGCCCGCAGCGGCCTCGGTCGTGCACGGTGCAGCCGGCTCAGCCACCCCTGGCGCGCGGGGGCCTGCAGCGGACGCGATGCACGGCCCAGCGGGCTCGGCCACCCCCGGCGAGCAGCGCCCAGCCGCCCCCGGCGACGGCGACGACACGCGGCGCATCCCGGCCTATCCCGCCGCGGAGCGGGCCGTGCGAGCGCTGGCCGAGGCCGTCAGGTACGCGCAGTGGCGGCGACAGGCCGCCGACCCCGGCAAGGTGCCCGAGTACGACGACATCGACGAGACGGGTGCCGCCGCCCAGATCGAGCGGTTGCTCGGCGACGACACCGACACCCGCGGCTTCACCCTCGGCCAGGCCGACACCCATGAGCTGCTGGCCCGCTACGGCATCCGCGTACGGCCCGCCCTGCCCGCCTCGGACACCGATTCCGCCGTCGAGGCCGCCAGGCGTCTCGGCTACCCCGTCGCCCTCAAGACCACCGCCCCGCACCTGCGCCACCGCGCCGACCTCGGCGGCGTACGCCTCGATCTGGCCGACGAGACACAACTGCGCCAGGCATACGAGGAGTTGACCGGCTCCCTCGGCAAGCCCGCCGAGCTCCAGCCCGTCGTCCAGGCGATGGTCCCGCGCGGGGTCGACACCGTGGTGCGCGCCGCCATCGACCCCGCCGCCGGCGCCGTGCTCTCCTTCGGACTCGCGGGCCCGCCCTCCGAGCTGCTCGGGGACACCGCGCACCGCCTGGTCCCCGCCACCGACCGGGACGCCGCCGAACTGGTCCGCAGCATCCGCACCGCCCCCCTCCTGTTCGGCTGGCGCGGCTCCGCGCCCGTCGACACGGCCGCGCTGGAGGAGCTGCTGCTGCGGGTCTCCCGGCTGGTCGACGACTACCCCGAGGTGGTCTCGATCGGACTCGAACCGGTCGTCGTCGCACCGCACGGCGTCTCCGTGCTCGACGCCTCCGTACGCCTCGCGCCCCCGCCCCCGCGCACCGACCTGGGCCCCCGACGGCTCCCCAGCTACTGAGCGCCCGGGCCCCCGGGGCCCCGTAGGATGGACCGCATGGCGAAGACCGGTACGACGACCCAGGGGCTGCGCGCGGCGATCGAGCGCAGCGGCTACTACCCGGCCCTCGTGGCCGAGGCGGTGGAGGCCGCCGTCGGTGGCGAGCCGATCTCGTCGTACGTCGTGCACCAGGAGACCACGTTCGACGCCAACGAGGTCCGCCGCCATGTCACGGTCCTCGTCCTGACGGCGAACCGCTTCATCGTCAGCCACACCGACGAGCAGGCCGCCGACGACAGCTCCCCGACGCCGTACGCCACCACGTCCACCGAGTCGGTCAAACTGGACCGCATCTCGTCCGTCGTGGTCAGCCGGGTCGTCGCCAACCCGGAGTCGTACACCCCCGGCACGCTGCCCCGTGAGGTCGTCCTCACCATCGGCTGGGGCGCCGTCTCCCGCATCGACCTGGAGCCCGCCGCCTGCGGCGACCCCAACTGCGACGCCGACCACGGCTACACCGGCAACTCCACCGCCGACGACCTCAGCCTGCGGGTGAGCGAGGCGGGGGACGGCCCCGACACCGTGCGCCAGACGCTGGCCTTCGCCCAGGCCCTCTCCGAAGCCACGGCGGCCACCCGCTGATGGCCCAGCCCGCGCAGAGTGTTGTCTGGCCCGACGAACCCACTCCGCTCGCTCCCGACACCGCGCCCGTTCCCGAATACGGCAGCGGCTCGCTCGCGGATCTACTGCCCACCCTGGCCGCGGGCCAGGGCGTCCCCGGCCTCGGCCGGAACATCGCGGAACTGACCCCCGCCGACCGCAACTGCGTGTTCCTCATCGACGGTCTCGGCTGGGAGCAGCTCCTCGCCCACCCGGACGAGGCCCCGTACCTGACCTCTCTGCTGGGCACCTCGCGCGGCGGCACCGGGCGTCCGATCACCGCCGGGTTCCCCGCGACGACCGCGACCTCGCTCGCCTCCGTCGGCACCGGCCTGCCGCCCGGCGTCCACGGTCTGCCCGGCTACACCGCGCGCAATCCGGAGACCGGCGAGCTGATGAACCAGCTGCGCTGGAAGCCCTGGACCCCGCCGCGCGTCTGGCAGCCGTACCCGACCGTCTTCCAGCTCGCCGACGAGGCGGGCGTGCACACGTCCCAGGTGTCCTCGCCGGCATTCGAGCAGACGCCCCTCACCAAGATCGCGCTCAGCGGCGGAACGTTTCACGGGCGCCTCTCCGGCGAGGAGCGCATGGATCTGGCGGCCGAGCAGCTCGCCGCCGGCGACCGCTCCCTGGTCTACACGTACTACAGCGAGCTCGACGGCAAGGGCCACCGCTTCGGCGTGGACTCCGACGCCTGGCGCGGCCAGTTGATGTACGTGGACCGGCTGGTGCAGCGCCTCGCCGAGCAACTGCCGCCACGCACGGCCCTGTACGTCACCGCCGACCACGGCATGATCGACATCCCCTTCGACGACCAGTCCCGTATCGACTTCGACGAGGACTGGGAACTGCGCGCCGGTGTCGCCCTGCTGGGCGGCGAGGGCCGGGCACGCCACGTCTACGCCGTACCGGGTGCCGAGTCCGATGTGCTCGCGGTCTGGCGGGAGGTGCTCGGCGAGCAGTTCTGGGTGGCCGGGCGCGACGAGGCGATCGCCGCGGGCTGGTTCGGCGACCGCATCGAGGAGCGGGTGTACGGGCGGATCGGCGACGTCGTCGCCGCGGCCCACGACGACGTGGTGGTCATCGCGTCGGCCAACGAGCCGAACGAGTCGGCCATGGTCGGCATGCACGGGTCCATGACCCCCGTCGAGCAGCTCGTCCCCCTCCTCGAAGTACGCTCGTAACCCCCGTACGCCGACCGCCTCCCACGACCGACCCGAAAGGTCCTCGACCTGCCATGCCCGAGCTGGTGTTCTTCTCCGGAACGATGGACTGCGGAAAGAGCACCCTCGCTCTTCAGATCGAGCACAACCGGTCGGCGCGCGGCCTGCAGGGCATGATCTTCACGCGGGACGACCGTGCGGGCGAGGGCAAGCTCTCGTCGCGCCTGGGGCTGGTGACGGACGCCGTCGAGGCGGCCGAGGGCTTCGACTTCTACGCGTACCTCGTCGACCGGCTCTCCAAGGGCGGCCGCTGCGACTACGTGATCGCCGACGAGGCGCAGTTCCTCGCACCCGAGCAGGTGGACCAACTGGCGCGCCTCGTCGACGACCTGGAGCTGGATGTCTTCGCCTTCGGCATCACCACCGACTTCCGCTCCAAGCTCTTCCCCGGCTCGCAGCGGCTCGTCGAACTGGCCGACCGCGTCGAGGTGTTGCAGGTCGAGGCGCTGTGCTGGTGCGGAGCGCGCGCCACGCACAACGCCCGCACCGTCGGCGGCGAGATGGTCGTCGAGGGCGCGCAGGTCGTGGTCGGCGACGTCAACCAGTCGCCGGACGAGATCGGTTACGAGGTGCTGTGCCGACGCCACCACCGGCGGCGGATGACGGCGGCCACGGCCCACGCGGCCGCCCTGTCCCCGGACGTCCTGCCCGTCGGGCCCGCCTGACGAGACCGCCGGCCGGCCGCCGCCCCGGTCGCGGCCCGTCCGCCGCCTCGGTCCTCCCCCGATCCGTCTCAGTCCCGCTCCGTACGGACGACCGTGAACACCGCGCCCTCCGGGTCCGCGACGGTCGCCTCGCGTCCGGCCGGCCCCGAACCCGGCTGCCGGATCACCCGCCCGCCCAGCTCGACGACCTGCCGCGCCGCCCCGTCGGGGTCCTCGACCTCGAAGTACGTCATCCAGTGCGGGCCGCGGTCACGCGGCAGCCCCTGGCCGACGCCGTGCACCGACGCCACCGGCCGGCCGCCGACGAGCAGCGTCAGACGGTCCTCCTCCACCGGATCGCCCACGCCGGACGGGACACTCGCCTGCGCCTCGTGGCCGAAGACCACCTGATAGAACTTGCTCACCGTGGTGTCACGGGCGACCAGCTCGTTCCACACCGGGGTGCCGTGCGTGCCGCGGACGGCGGTGCCGGTGTGCGCCGCCGCCTGCCAGACGCCGAAGACCGCGCCCACCGGGTCGGAGGCGATGACCATCCGCCCCTCGTTCCCGGCGACCAGCGGGCCCACGCCCACGGTGCCACAGGCGCTCCTGATCGCCTCCGCCGTGGCGTCCGCGTCGTCCGTCGCGAGGTACGGCGTCCACGCCACCGGCAGGTGACGGTCGACGGGCAGACGGCCGATCCCCGCCACCACCTCGCCGTCGAGCAGCCCTCGGACGTACGGGCCCAACTGCTGCGGGCCGGGCGCGAACTCCCATCCGAACAGCGCCGCGTAGAACTGCCGCGTCGCGTCAAGGTCGTGCACCATCAGGCTGACCCAGCAGGGTGTGCCGGGCGCGCGCCGAGTCGCCTCGGTCATCGTCACTCTCTCCTCGGACCATCGTGGTGGCCGTGCGGGGACGGGCGCGCCGTTGTGCGGAAAGGCCGTGCGCCCGAGCAGATGCTTTCACCACCGGGCGTCCCGTGTGTCCCGGCCGCGCCGGATGTGGCGGGTTCCCGCCGGAGCATGCCCGTTCTGCTGCCGGTCATCCACGTCGCGGGGCGTTGACGGTGCGGCGATCCGGTGCGCGAGGATGGCCCGTATGACACCCATCATCTCCGCAGCCGATCTCGCGACCGAACTCGCCGGCCCGACGCCGCCGGTGCTGCTCGACGTCCGGTACCAGCTCGGCGGACCGCACGGCCGGCCCGCGTACGAGGCCGGGCACATCCCCGGCGCCGTCTTCGTCGACCTCGACGCGGAACTGGCGGGGCCGCCCGGAGCGGGCGGGCGCCACCCGCTGCCCGACGTCGACGCCTTCGGCGCGGCGATGCACCGCGCGGGCGTGCGCGCCGGGACGCCGGTCGTGGCGTACGACGGCGACAAGGGTTGGGCCGCGGCCCGCGCCTGGTGGCTGCTGCGCTGGGCGGGGCATCCCGATGTACGGGTCCTCGACGGCGGACTCGCCGCCTGGGCGGGGCCGCTGGAGACCAAGGTCCCCAAGCCCGCGGAGGGCGACTTCGTCCCCGCGCCGGGCACGCTGCCGCTGCTGGACGCGGACGGCGCCGCGAAGTTCGCCCGCGAGGGGCTCCTGCTGGACGCCAGGGCGGGGGAGCGGTACCGGGGCGAGGTGGAGCCCATCGATGCCGTGGCGGGGCACATCCCCGGCGCGGTCTCGGCTCCGACCACGGAGAACGTGGACGAGGCGGGCCGCTTCCTGCCGCGCGAGCAGCTGGTCGCGCGCTTCGTCGGCCTCGGCGCGGGCGCGGACCGGCAGACGGTCGGGGTCTACTGCGGCTCGGGCGTCTCGGCGGCACAGCAGGCGGTCGCGCTGGAGCTGGCGGGCTTCGTCCCGGCGCTGTACGCGGGCTCCTGGTCGGAGTGGTCCCGCGACCCCTCCCGCCCGGTCGCCACGGGCCCGGACCCGTTCTGACGCCGCCGCCTTTGCGTGGACGGGCGCGCGGTCAGGGGCCGGCACCGTATCGGTGCCGGCCCCTCACCGAACCGCTGTCGTCACTCCTGCTTCTTGCGGCGGGTGCCGAAGACGATCTCGTCCCAGCTCGGCACCGCCGCCCGGCGGCCCGGGCGGACGCCGTCCGCCTCCGCCTGACGGTCCGTCGTGCCGGTCAGCCGGTCGCGGTGGCCCGTCACCGAGCGCGGCATGAGCACGTCCGCGTACGCGGAGCCCGCGCCGGCCGACGCCGCCGGAGCCACCGGCTCCTCCTCGGCCTCGGGCTCCTGCACCGGTTCGAGTGCGGCGGGCTCCGGCTGTGCCGGGCGCTCCGGGACGACCATGTCGCCGCGGAAGTTCGGCACGGCCTCCAACAGGCTGGTCAGCGAGTCCCGTTCGCCGTTCTCCTCCGGGTCGGCGACGGGGCCTACGGCGGGGCGGTCGACCTGGCGGTCCAGGGCGCGGTCCAGCGGCCGGTCCCTCGGCAGTCGTGCGATGCGCGGCACGAACGGGAAGCTCGGCTCCTGCGCGATCGTGTCGTCCGTCTCGCCGATCAGCGCGCGCGCCTCGTCGTCGACCGCCTGCACGAGCCGCCGCGGCGGGTCGTAGGTCCAGCTCGCCGAATGGGGCTCGCCCGCCACCCGGTAGACCAGCAGGACCTCCCAAGTGCCGTCGTCACGACGCCAGGAGTCCCACTGCGCGGTGTCCTTCTCGGCACCCCGCAGCAGCAGCCGCTCCTGCACCGCTTCACCGAGCTGCGGGCCGGTGTTCTCGCCGGGGCGGCGTACGGGAGTCTTCCGGGCCCGTTCCGCCATGAACGCGCGCTCGGCCAGCACGGGGCCCTCGAAACGGCGCACCCGGTCGACGGGGATGCCGGCGAGCTGCGCGACCTCTTCGGCCGAGGCGCCCGCACGTATGCGCGCCTGGATGTCGCGGGGGCGGAGATGGCTCTCCACCTCGATCTCGATCTGACCGAGCCGGGCGCGGTCGTTGCGTACGGCGGCGCGCAGCCGCTCATCAATCGGAAGCGTGTATTCCGTGCTGTCCGCAGCCTTGAGCACCAGTCGTGTGCCGTCGTTGGAGACGGCCACGACACGCAGTTCGGGCATGGGGACCTCCCGGGTGGTGCCTGCCGACGTCACCTGCGTCGCTGCTTCCGCTAGTCGAGTGTGGCCTGCCCGGGTGCAGCCTGCCACAACCTTGCCGAGTTGCCCGGCGTGTCGGGCACGGGCCCTTGATCGCCGTTATGGCACGGTTATCTATTTGCCACTCAGAGTGATTGAAGCTCACTCTGAGCAATAGATTCCCGTCCGGTGCCGCGGCGCCGCCGGTATCGAGCGCCGCTTTCGGCCCCCTACCTGGTGTCCGAACACTGTGAAGGTGCTTGGGCCCAGGGCTCGCCACAGTACTCCATTCGGGCCATCGGGGTGGACTGCCGCGCCGCCGAAGTTCACGCCGGGGGTGGGAGTCGGGTCACCGAACCGCGGGTGACCAGGTGTTGTGCTTCACAGGGACGGCGGAAACGGAACTATCCACTTCGCTCAACTGTCACTCCTTGGTGCACGACGGACAAGTAGGTGGACAGGGGCGGGAGATGCGGCAGAACCGGCGAGCAGCGACATGAATCCGCCGTCCAGGCAAGGCCGAAGGGCCGCCGCGCCCCTGTCGAGGAGGCGGGAGGCGAGCACGTACGGCACCCGCGTCCATCGAACGACACGCCGTCCCGGTCACCCGACGGTGCGACGACCCGTCAACCGGAGTGACCGGGGCGGCCCGGCGCCCGCCGGGTCAGTCGCCCAAGACCCGCCGCAGATACGGGTTCTGGAACATCCGGTCCGGATCCAGCCGGTCCCTGAGCGCCGTGAACTCGCCGAATCGCGGGTACACCTCGGCGAAGCACGCGGCGTCCCGCGTGTGGATCTTGCCCCAGTGCGGCCGCCCTGCGTGCGCGGTCATGATGCGCTCGACCGCGGTGAAGTAGGAGCGGTACGGCGTCCCGCGGTACATGTGGACGGCGACGTACGCGCTCTCCCGCCCCGACGCCGTCGAGAGCGTGATGTCGTCCGCCGGCGCGGTGCGCACCTCCACGGGGAAGCTGATGCGCAGCGGCGAACGGTCCACCATGGCCCGCACCTCCCGCAGCACGTCGACCACCGCCTCGCGCGGCACCGCGTACTCCATCTCCACGAACCGCACCCGGCGCGGAGATGTGAAGACCTTGTAGGGAATGTCCGTGTACGTGCGGGCGGACAGGGCTCTGCTGGAGACACGGGCGATGGCGGGGACCGCCGCGGGGAACAGCCGGCCGACCGAACAGGCGACCTGGAACGCCCCGTTGGACAGCAGCTCGTCGTCGATCCAGCCGCGCACGGCACCCGCCGGGGCCGCCGGTCCGGCACTGCGGTTGTTGCGCTTGGTGTTGCAGTTGCCGGTGTGCGGGAACCAGTAGAACTCGAAGTGCTCGTTCTCCGCGTGCAGCGCGTCGAAGTCCGCGAGCACCCGGTTCAGGGGCATCGGTTCCTCGCGCGCGGTCAGCAGGAAGACCGGCTCCACGGCGAACGTGATCGCCGTGACCACACCCAGGGCGCCGAGCCCGATGCGGGCCGCCGCGAACACCTCCGGATTCTCCTTCTCGGAGCACGTGAGCAGCGAGCCGTCCGCCGTCACCAGTTCCAGGCCCTTGATCTGCGCGGCGATGGAGGCCGAATCCCGGCCGGTGCCGTGGGTGCCGGTCGAGGTGGCGCCGGCCACGGTCTGCTCCATGATGTCGCCCATGTTGGTGAGCGACAGGCCCTCCCGCGCCAGGGCGGCGTTCAGCCGCTTGAGCGGAGTGCCCGACTCCACCGTCACGGTCATCTCCGACCGGTCGATCCGCCGGATCCCGGTCAGCAGGTCGGGACGGATCAGCAGCCCGTCGGTGGCGGCGATCGCGGTGAACGAGTGGCCGCTGCCCACGGTCTTGACGCGCAGTCCGTCCTCGGCCGCGCGACGCACCGCGTCGGCCAGCTCGTCCGCCGAGGCCGGGCGGGCCTCGCGCTGCGGAGTCGAGGCGACGGTCCCCGCCCAGTTACGCCACGTGCTCTTCACGCTCTTCGGACTGTTGCCAGTCCCGCTCACGCTGTCCCTCCCGCGTCGGCACCGGCCTGCGCAGCCGGCGGTACCCCAGGAACGCCACCACGGCCGCGAGCACTCCCGCAATGCCGGGCACCGCGTACCCCGCGGCGGCTCCGTGCGCGTCGACCACCCAGCCGGCGGCCGACGAACCGAGTGCCACACCGACCGCGAGCCCCGTACTGGTCCAGGACATGCCCTCGGTGAGCTTGCTGCGCGGTACGTGCGCCTCGACGAGGGCCATAGTGGTCACCATCGTCGGTGCGATGGCAAGGCCCGCGACAAAGAGCGCCACGGCCAGGAACGGCAGGTTCCCGGCCAGTTGGAGGGGGATCATACTCACGGCCATCGCGCACACGCCGAGCACCCACCTGCGCGACGGCTCGCCCTTGAGGTGCAGCAGCCCGAACACGGCGCCGGCGAGGCAGGAGCCCAGCGCGTAGACGGCCAGCACCAGGCTCGCGGCCGCTTTGTGGCCCTCCTCCTCGGCGAACGCCACGGTCACCACGTCCACCGCGCCGAAGATCGCACCCGTGGCGACGAACGCGGCCACCAGCACCTGCAGCCCGGGCGAACGCAGGGCGCTGCCGCCCGTGTGCTGCTCGACCGGATGCGGCTTGGGCTCCGTGGCGCGCTGGGCGGTGAGCCACCAGACGCCGACGAACAGGAAGAGCGCGGCGAGCAGCGGGCCCGCCTCCGGGAACCACACCGTCGACAGACCGATCGAGACGATCGGTCCGAAGATGAAGCAGACCTCGTCGACGATCGACTCGAAGGAGTACGCGGTGTGCAGTTCGCGTCCCGAGCCCTGGTAGATCGCGGCCCAGCGCGCCCGCGTCATGGCCCCCACGCTCGGCACGCAGCCGGCCGCGGCCGAGAACACGAACAGCGTCCAGTCCGGCATGCCCTGCTGCGCGCAGACCAGCAGACCCGCGACGGCCGCTACGGAGGCCAGCGTGGCCGGGCGCAGCACCCGGCGCTGGCCGTGCCGGTCGACGAGGCGCGAGATCTGCGGCCCGAGCACGGCGGCGGACATCGCGAGCGTCGCCGAGAGCGCACCGGCCAGTCCGTAACGGCCGGTGATCTGCGAAATCATCGTGACGATGCCGATGCCCATCATGGACAGCGGCATCCGGCCGAGGAGGCCGGCCGTGGAGAACGCCAGGCTGCCGGGAGCGGCGAAGATCGCGCGGTAGGGACTGGGCAAGGAGGACTCCGGTAAGGCGTATGGGCAGCCTTCACAGATTACGGCCGAACGGGTGTCCCCGCACCGTGGTTTTTCCTCCGCCCCGCCTGCCAGGGGCTCCCCGCCGGAGACGGGGAGAGGGTGGCAGGATCGATCCCATGTCCGATCTGCGTGATCCAGCTCCTTACGACGCCCTGCTGCTGCTCTCCTTCGGCGGCCCCGAAGGCCCGGACGACGTGGTTCCGTTCCTCGAGAACGTCACCCGCGGCCGGGGCATCCCCAAAGAGCGCCTCAAGGAGGTGGGTCAGCACTACTTCCGGTTCGGCGGCGTCAGCCCCATCAACGACCAGAACCGCGCGCTGCTCGACGCCCTGCGCAAGGACTTCGCCGAACACGGCCTCGACCTGCCGGTGTACTGGGGCAACCGCAACTGGGCGCCGTACCTCACCGACACCCTGCGCGAGATGACGACCGCCGGCCACCGCAGGATCGTGGTGCTCGCGACCAGCGCGTACGCCTCCTACTCCGGCTGCCGCCAGTACCGCGAGAACCTGGCCGACGCGCTCGACACCCTCCGCGCCGAGGGCCTGGACGTGCCCCGGGTGGACAAGCTGCGCCACTACTTCAACCACCCGGGCTTCGTCCGCCCCATGATCGACGGCGTCCTCGCCTCGCTGGCCGACCTGCCCGAGGACGTCAGGGCCGGCGCCCACCTCGCCTTCACCACCCACTCCATCCCCACGTCGGCCGCGGACACCTCGGGCCCCGAGCCGGAGCACGGCGACGGCGGCGCGTACGTGGCCCAGCACCTGGACGTGGCGGCCCTGATCGCCGGCGCCGTACGGGACGAGACGGGCATCGAGCACCCCTGGCGGCTCGTCTACCAGTCCCGCAGCGGCGCCCCGCACATCCCGTGGCTGGAGCCGGACATCTGCGACCACCTGGAAGCCCTGCACGCGTCCGGGGCGCCCGCGGCCGTCATGGTCCCGATCGGCTTCGTCTCCGACCACATGGAGGTCCTCTACGACCTCGACACCGAGGCCACCGCCAAGGCCGCCGAGCTGGGGCTGCCCGTGCGCCGGTCCGCCACCGTGGGCGCCGACCCGCGGTTCGCCGCCGCCGTGCGCGACCTCGTGCTGGAGCGCGCCGCGACCGAGCGCGGCGTCGACGCCGAGCGCTGCGCCCTCGGGGCGCTCGGCGCGAGCCACGACCTCTGCCCGGTCGGCTGCTGCCCGGCGCGGACGCCGAAGCCCGCGGCCGCCGGCGCCGACAGCCCCTACGCATAAGGAGACCCCTGTGACCGACGCCCTGACGTCCGAGCTGCTCACCCTCGCCCTCGAGGCCGCCCGCCGCGCGGGCGCGCTGCTGCGGGACGGCAGGCCGGACGACCTGGCGGTCGCCCGGACCAAGTCCAGCCCCATCGACGTGGTCACCGAGATGGACATCGCCGCGGAGAAGCTGATCACCGGCTATCTGTCGGAGCACCGTCCCGACGACGGCTTCCTCGGCGAGGAGGGCGCGTCCAGCAGCGGCACCAGCGGCGTGCGCTGGGTGATCGACCCGCTCGACGGCACCGTCAACTACCTGTACGGGCTGCCCACCTGGGCCGTGTCGATCGCCGCCGAACGCAACGGCGAGACGGTCGTGGGAGTCGTCGAGGCACCGATGCGCGGGGAGACGTTCCGGGCGGTCCTGGGGAACGGGGCGTACCTGGGCGAGCGGCGGCTGAGCTGCCGTCCGGCGCCGCCGCTGGACCAGGCGCTGGTGTCCACGGGCTTCAACTACGTCCAGACCGTCCGCGCGCACCAGGCGCAGGTGGCGCACCGGCTGATCCCGCAGCTGCGTGACATCCGGCGCAGCGGCTCGGCGGCCATCGACCTGTGCGACGTGGCCGCGGGCCGTCTCGACGGCTACTACGAGCGCGGGCTCAGCCCCTGGGACATGGCCGCGGGCGACCTCATCGCCCGAGAGGCGGGCGCGCGGACGGGTGGCCGCCCCGGCGAGCTCCCCTCCGGCGACCTGACGGTCGCGGCCTCGCCGGGGATCTTCGAGCCGCTCCAGACCCTCCTGGAGGACCTGGGCGCCTGGCACGACTGACGTTCCTCCGGGCCGCCCACGAGCCGGCGAAGCCCTGAGGAGGCCGAGCTGCAAGAAGACCCCGGCGCCGAACGCGGCGCCGGGGTCTTCGTGCTGCTCTGAGCGGTGCTACGCCGCGCTGACCTCGACCCCGTGCTCGGCGGCGAGCCGGCGCAGGTCCTCCAGCTCGGCCATCTCGACGTCGGCGAGGAAGTCGTCGCCCGTCTCGCGAGCCATCGTCAGGTCGGTCTCCGCAGCCTTTATGCGCTGCAGAAGTCCCGCGGTGAAAGCGTCCATGATTGCGCCCCCTCGGCTAGGTCGGTGGCACGGGGTGTGCCTGGCTGGGGTCCCCCTCGCCGGGGCGAGAGGCGGGTGATCAACCCTGGAACAGGTCGTGCTGCGCCACTAACAAGGCGTGATCGTGGGTGTGCAGACGTCTTCCCCACGCGTTCCCTCAGGGAAACCTCAACT
This sequence comes from Streptomyces sp. 5K101, assembly GCF_046506645.1. Classification (NCBI taxonomy): domain Bacteria; kingdom Bacillati; phylum Actinomycetota; class Actinomycetes; order Kitasatosporales; family Streptomycetaceae; genus Streptomyces; species Streptomyces sp. 5K101. The sequence continues at coordinate 32,351 of NZ_JBKFFO010000031.1, forward strand.
GTCCCGGGAATCCGGTTCATTCCCCGACGCTCGCGCCCCGATGCTCCTGCAACGAAAGATTCCGCCTTACGGCCGGTTTACGCGCGTAACGGGCAGGATGTATGCGCACAGCCAGTGCAAAGGCCTGCCCGTCGCCGGACGGGCTCGGAGGAAGGAACAGCGACGTGCGCGTACTCGTCGTCGAGGACGAGCAACTGCTCGCCGATGCGGTGGCCACCGGGCTGCGCCGGGAGGCCATGGCCGTCGACGTCGTGTACGACGGCGCGGCGGCCCTGGAACGCATCGAGGTCAACGACTACGACGTGGTGGTCCTCGACCGTGACCTCCCGCTCGTGCACGGCGACGACGTCTGCCGCAAGATCGTCGAGCTGGGCATGCCGACCCGGGTGCTGATGCTCACCGCGTCGGGGGACGTCAGCGACCGTGTGGAGGGCCTGGAGCTGGGTGCCGACGACTACCTGCCCAAGCCGTTCGCGTTCACCGAGCTCACCGCGCGCGTCCGCGCGCTCGGCCGGCGGACGACCGTGCCCCTGCCGCCGGTGCTGGAGCGCGCCGGGATCAAGCTCGACCCGAACCGCCGCGAGGTGTTCCGGGACGGGAAGGAGATCCAGCTCGCACCCAAGGAGTTCGCCGTCCTGGAGGTTCTGATGCGCAGCGAGGGCGCGGTCGTCTCGGCCGAGCAGCTGCTGGAGAAGGCCTGGGACGAGAACACCGACCCGTTCACCAACGTCGTGCGCGTAACCGTGATGACTTTGCGCCGCAAGCTCGGCGAACCGCCGGTGATCGTCACGGTGCCCGGCTCCGGCTACCGGATCTGATCCGCATGACCCCCGTCCCCGCGCCCCCCGAGGCGCCGCCGAAACCGACCTGGGACCCCAGGGAGCCGGTGCGGCCGTGGCTGCGCCCGACCATCCGGATACGGCTCACCCTGCTGTACGGCGGGATGTTCCTGATCGCGGGCATCCTGCTGCTGTCGATCATCTACCTGTTCACCGCGCAGGCGCTGCACGACGGGAGCGGGCTCCCGTTCAAGCTGCTGCCGGAGAGCAAGATCCAGTTGACCGACAACTCCTGCGAGGCGCTGACCACGGGCCTGTCGGCGGACGAGGCCAACGCCGCCCTGAAGTCGTGCTTCGCCCACCAGCGCGAGCTGGCCCTGGACGACTTGCTGCGCCGCTCGCTGTTCGCCCTGCTCGGGCTGAGCATCATCGCCTTCGCCTTCGGCTACGCCATGGCCGGGCGGGTCCTGTCGCCGCTCGGCCGCATCACCCGCACCGCCCGCCAGGTGGCCGGCTCGGACCTGACCCGCCGGATCGAGCTGGACGGCCCGGACGACGAGCTGAAGGAACTCGCCGACACCTTCGACGAGATGCTGGACCGCCTGGAGCGGGCGTTCACCGCCCAGCAGCGGTTCGTCGCCAACGCCTCGCACGAGCTGCGCACCCCGCTGGCGATCAACCGCACGCTCCTGGAGGTCCATCTCTCGGATCCGGGAGCGCCCGTCGAGCTCCAGCAGCTGGGCAAGACGCTGCTGGCCACCAACGAGCGCAGCGAGCAGCTCGTGGAGGGCCTGCTGCTGCTCGCCCGCAGCGACAACCAGATCGTCGAGCGCAAGCCGGTCGACCTGGCGGAGGTCGCCGCCCGCGCCATCGACCAGGTGCGTGCCGAGGCCGATGCGCAGGGCGTCGAGATCCGCGGGGAGCGCGCCCCCGCCGTCATACAGGGCAACGGCGTGCTGCTGGAGCGGATCGCGCTGAACCTCGTGCAGAACGGCGTTCGCTACAACGTGGGGGACGGCGGCTGGGTGGAGGTCTCGACGGAGGTCCAGCAGGGCCAGGCCGTCCTGGTCGTGTCGAACACGGGCCCGGTCGTCCCCGGATACGAGATCGACAACCTCTTCGAGCCGTTCAGAAGACTGCGGCAGGAGCGGACGGGCAGCGACAAGGGCGTCGGCCTGGGACTTTCCATCGCCCGGTCCGTCGCGCGTGCCCACGGGGGCCGTATCATCGCGGAGCCCCGCGAGGGTGGCGGGCTTGTGATGCGTGTCACCCTGCCGGTTTGACATGCTGAAGGACGTTCGCTTTAAGCGGAATTTTCGGGACCCGCTCCCGGAGGTATCGTGTGCGATCGGTCACAGAGGTGGAATTCAGGCCGTCTACTCTCCGTGAACGCATATCGCGCCGGAAAGCCGGAAAAAGTCCGAGTTTCCGGGGGGTGGCATCACGGGAAGTACACGGGGTGGTGCCCGTATAGCGCGCCCCGCGGACCGTGTACGGTCCCCATCGCCGTCCAACCCGATCACTCTTGAGGGGTCCGGTTGGGTGTCGATTGAGTAACAGACCTTGATGTGAGGCAAAATCTCCGCCTCAGGTCGGGCACAAGTCCGGCCTCTCACGCGTTACGTGCGCTGGAGACACCGCAGACACCCAGAGGGGGAGAGCGACATGGCAACGGATTACGACACCCCACGCAAGACCGACGACGACGTCGATTCGGACAGCCTTGAAGAGCTGAAGGCCCGGCGGAACGACAAGTCCACCTCCACCGTCGACGTCGACGAGTTCGACGCCGCGGAGGGCATGGAGCTCCCCGGAGCCGACCTGTCCAACGAGGAGCTGGCCGTCCGGGTCCTGCCGAAGCAGGCCGACGAGTTCACCTGCATGAGCTGCTTCCTCGTGCACCACCGCAGCCAGCTGGCGCGCGAGAAGAACGGCCAGCCGATCTGCCGCGACTGCGACTGAGGACAGGTCGCCAGTGGCAGGCGAGACACCGTCCAGGAAGCGGCGCTTCCGGCGTCTGAAGCCGTCGGAGGCGCACCAGGGCGGTTCGGGCCCGACACCGGACGCCACGGCGTCCACCGAGCGCGATGCCGCCCTGCTGCCGCACGGCGCAGGTCATGACGTGGAGCGAGGCCGCTCGGCCTCGCTCGAAGCAGCGGGCCGGGCCGGGCCGCCGACCAGGGGCCGACGCCTGGCCGCGGTGCGGCACGGCGTCGCCAGGGGCAGTGCGAGCGCCAGGGCCTCGCTGGTGAAGACCCGGCAGGGCGCCAAAGCGACCCTGGGCTACCTCGCCGACCGCCTCATCGAGAACGCGCCGCGCGTCCCGGTCCGTGACCTCGACACGCTGCGCAGGCAGTTTCCCGGGCTCGGTCCCGAGCAGCTCGCCGACAAGCTCGTCTCGGGCGCGGCCAACGCGACGTCCGCCGTCGGCGCCGGTGTCGGCGCCGCCGCGATGATGCCCGTGCCGCCCGCCATGCCGACCGAGCTGGCCGCGGAGGTCCTGGCCGTCGGGGCGATCGAGCTCAAGCTCGTCGCCGAGCTCCACGAGGTCTACGGGCTGCGCCCGCCGGGCGGGCTCACGGCACGCAGCACCGCGTATCTGAACTCGTGGTCGTCCGAGCGCGGTATCGACGTGACCAAGCCGTCGACGTACAACGCGGCGATGGGCGGGCAGCTCAAGCGCCAGCTGCGCCAGCAGATCATGAAGCGCATGGTGCGCAATCTGCCCAGCCTCGCGCCGTTCATGGTCGGGGCGGCCGTCGGCGCGGTGATGAACCGCCGCGACACCCGCAAGCTCGCCGACCACATCCGCGCGGACCTGCGCAGGCGGCAGGTCCCCTGGGACGCCCTGCCGCAGCTCCCGCCGCTCGAGCGGCCGAAGGACGCGCTGCCCGGCAAGCTACTGGGCGAGACCCGGCAGCCCCCGCCCACGCCGGAGCACTGACCGCCCGCGCTCGGCAGAGTCCAGGACGCAAGGACGGCCCAGGCCGCCGCCACCTCGCTCGGCACAGCCGCGCTCATAGCGCGGAGGCCGTCACCGGCCGGCTCGGCACAGCGCCGCTCAGGATGCGCGTACGGCCACCGGGGCCGCTGCGCCCGCTCAGGGTGCAGGACCGGCACCAGGGCCGCCGCCGCCCCGCTCGGCAGAGCCGCGCTCAGACGCACCGCCGGCCGCCACCGCCACCGTCGGCGCGCTCGTCCGACGCTCCCTTCAGGACGCACGGACGGCCGTCACCGCCGCCGCCAGTTCCTGCGGGTGTCGCGTCGACAGGTAGACGTACGGCGTCGGGTCCGCCGGGTCGGTGACCTCGATGCGGACCGCCGTCGGCACGTAGCTGCGCAGCAGCATGAACGCCCGCGGATCCGCCTTGTGCGACCGCCAGGCACGTGCCTCCTGCGGGTCGAGCACCTCCGGCGTGCCCAGCGCCGACACCGGGATACGGGCGTCACCGGCGACCAGCGAGCCGGCCACCACGCGGATGCGGGCCGTGCCGTAGGAACTGACCAGTGCCCCCGCCAGTGCCGCCGCCCCGATCAAGCCGCCGAGCATCGGCAGCGTCCCCAGCGGCAGCGCGACCAGACCGCCGCTGACGGCGGCGAGAGCGGTGACGGCCCACCAGGAACGGGGCGCGGTCAGACGTTCTGAGTACTGCGGGGCGGAAGGCTGCATGAATCCAAGCTTGGCACGGCGCGACCGGCGAACAGCCGCGCGGGTAAGGTCTGCGCCTGTGAGTAACGCGAACCCCCAGGCGGCGACGCCCGGCCCCCCGGCCGGCTCCACGGCGCTGACCCCGCCCGCCGGCGCCACCGCACCGGTCCGGCACCCCGACGCCCCGGCCCCCGGCGAGCTCCTCGGCGCCCACTACGACCAGTGCTTCGGCTGCGGCGGCGCCCAGCCCCACGGGCTGCACCTGGCCGCCCGTGCCGAGGAGGGCGTACGCGTCACCGCAGAGTTCACCGTCAAGCCCGCCCACCAGGGCGCACCGGGCCTCGCCCACGGCGGCGTCCTCGCCACCGCGCTGGACGAGACGCTGGGCTCGCTGAACTGGCTGCTGCGCGTGATCGCCGTGACCGGCAAGCTGGAGACCGACTTCGTGCGCCCCGTGCCCGTCGGCACCGTGCTGCACCTCGACGCCGAGGTCACCGCCGTCGCCGGGCGCAAGATCTACTCCCGTGCCACCGGCAGGATCGGCGGCCCGGACGGACCGGTGGCCCTCCGCGCGGGTGCGCTGTTCATCGAGGTCAAGGTCGACCACTTCATCGACCACGGCCGTGCCGAGGAGATCCGGGCCGCCATGGCCGACCCCGACCAGATCAGGCGCGCCCGCGCCTTCGAGGTGAACCCCTGATGCGTGAACCCGTCGACGTACTGATCCGACGTGTGGACCCCGACGTCCCGCTCCCCGCGTACGGACACCCCGGCGACGCCGGCGCCGATCTCGTGACCTGCGAGGCGATCGAACTGGCCCCCGGCGAACGCGCCGTCCTGCCCACGGGAGTGTCGATCGCCCTGCCCGACGGGTACGCGGCCTTCGTGCATCCGCGCTCGGGACTCGCAGCGCGCTGCGGAGTGGCTCTCGTGAATGCCCCAGGGACGGTGGATGCCGGGTACCGTGGGGAGATCAAGGTGATCGTGGTCAATCTGGATCCGCGCGAGAGTGTGCGGTTCGAACGGTTCGACCGGATTGCCCAACTGGTCGTCCAGCAGGTCGAGAAGGTGCGCTTCCACGAGGTGGCGGAGCTTCCCGGCTCCGCGCGGGCCGAGGGGGGCTTCGGGTCCACCGGCGGTCACGCCGCCGTGGACGGCTCTACGGGTGGGAATCGATACGCTTCGGTCGTATCCGACCGGGAAGGACAGTGACGTGTTCGGACGTCGCAAGAAGAGTGGTTCCGCCGGGGACGTGGCGGACGCAACGGGCGAGGCCGAGCGAGTCGCCGACCAGTCCGACGAGCTCGGCACCGACGCCGACGAGGGCGCGCCCCGCAGGGTGAACCTCCCGCCGGCGCCCCGGCCCGACGGCCCCTGGGACGTCTCCGAGGTCTCCAGGCCCGGCGACGGCCGCGTCGACCTGGGCGGACTTTTCGTGCCCGGCGTCGAGGGAATGGAGCTGCGCGTCGAGGTCGCCGGTGACGCGATCGTCGCCGCCACGGTCGTGCTGCGCGACAGCGCCATCCAGCTGCAGGCCTTCGCGGCGCCCAAGAAGGAAGGCATCTGGGGCGAGGTCCGCGAGGAGATCGCCTCCGGCATCACGCAGCAGGGCGGGGTCGTCGACGAGGTCGAGGGCCCGCTCGGCTGGGAGCTGCGGGCGCAGGTGCCCGTGCAGCTTCCCGACGGCACGGGCGGCGTGCAGCTCGTCCGCTTCGTCGGCGTCGACGGTCCCCGCTGGTTCCTGCGCGGCGTGATCTCCGGGCAGGGCGCGGTGCAGCCGCAGGCCGCCGGTCTGCTGGAGCAGATCTTCCGGGACACCGTCGTCGTGCGCGGCGAGGGCCCGATGGCGCCCCGCGACCCGATCGTGCTCAAGCTGCCCGACGACGCCCAGATGGTGCCCGAGGGCGTCCAGCAGGAGGAGCAGGAGGGATCCCGCTTCTCCGGAGGCATGGGCCGGCTCCAGCGCGGACCGGAGATCACCGAGGTCCGCTGACACGGAGGGCGGGTGGGCCGCGATTCCCTCCGAGGGAGCCGCGGCCCACCCGTCTTTCCGCGCACGGCCGTTGCCCGGGAGCATGGCCCCTGCACATACTGTGGCCGGACGATCAGCACGTACGGGGGGACGCATGACCGAGAGCAGCGGCGCGCACGGCCGCACCGCCGTCATCGGCGACCGGGGCAGCGCACCGATGGTGCGGGTGGAGAACCTGCGCCGGTCGTACGGCACCGGGGCCGGGGCCGTGCACGCGCTGCGCGGCGTCTTCTTCGAGATCCCCCGCGGCGAACTCGTCGCCCTCAAAGGGCGCTCCGGCTCGGGCAAGACCACGCTCCTCAACCTCGTCGGCGGTCTCGACTCCCCGGACGAGGGCCGGATCACCGTCGACGGCATCGATTTGTCGGGGCTCGGCGAGAACGGCCTTCTGGAGCTGCGCCGGGACCGGATCGGCTTCATCTTCCAGTCCTTCGGCCTGATCCCGATCCTGAGCGCGGCCGAGAACGTGGGCGTGCCCCTGCGCCTGCGCAAGGCGGACCCGCTTGAGCGGGAGGAGCGGGTGCGGCTGATGCTCGCCCTCGTCGGCCTCGCCGACCACGCGGCGCAGCGTCCCGGCGAGCTCTCCGGCGGCCAGCAGCAGCGCGTCGCCATCGCGCGAGCCCTCGCCAACCGCCCGGCGCTCCTCATCGCCGATGAACCGACGGGCCAGCTGGACGCCGAGACCGGGCTCGCGGTGATGGAGCTCCTGCGTGCCGTCGTGCGCAGCGAGGGCGTCACCGCCCTGGTCGCCACGCACGACGCCCAGCTGCTCGACCTCGCGGACCGCGTCCTGGAACTGCGCGACGGCGAGATCGTCGAGCACTGACGGGCCGTCGCGGCCACGGTCCGGGGTGCGTCAGAATCGCGTCAATACGCACCGCGGAGTCCTCCGGCGTCGGTTTCACCCCGTCGGTTCGACGTAAGGTCGACGCTGCGCGGCAGCGGCCGACGCCGCTGCGCGACGCGGCACAGAGACGACAATGGGGCCATGGGACGCGGCAAGCTTCGGATCTACCTGGGTGCGGCGCCGGGAGTCGGCAAGACCTACGCGATGCTCTCCGAGGCGCACCGCCGTGTGGAACGCGGCACGGACTGCGTCGTCGCGTTCGTCGAGCACCACGACCGGCCGCGCACCGAGGCGCTGCTCGACGGGCTGGAGCAGGTGCCGCGCCGCGAGACCGTCCACTGCGGCGCCGCCTTCGCGGAGATGGACGTCGACGCCGTGCTGGAGCGCCGCCCCGCGGTCGCCCTCGTCGACGACCTCGCCCACACCAACGCGCCGGGCTCCCGCAACGGCAAGCGCTGGCAGGACGTCGAGGAACTGCTCGCCGCCGGCACGGACGTCATATCGACCGTCAACATCCAGCACCTCGAGTCACTCGGGGACGTCGTCGACTCGATCACCGGCGTACGGCAGCGGGAGACGGTGCCCGACGAGGTGGTCCGCAGAGCCGACCAGATCGAACTCGTCGACATGGCACCTCAGGCGCTGCGCCGCAGGATGGCGCACGGCAACATCTACCAGCCGGACCGGGTGGACGCGGCCCTGGCCAAGTACTTCCGCCCCGGCAACCTCACCGCACTGCGCGAACTGGCGCTGCTGTGGCTGGCCGACCGGGTCGACGAGTACCTCCAGCAGTACCGGGGCGAGCACAACATCCGCTCCACCTGGCAGGCCCGCGAACGCATCGTCGTCGGTCTCACCGGCGGCCCCGAGGGCCGCACCCTGATCCGGCGCGCGTCCCGGATGGCGGCCAAGGGCTCGGGCGGCGGGATCCTGGCCGTCTACATTGCCCGCAGCGACGGGCTGACCTCCGCGTCCCCCAAGGAACTCGCCGTCCAGCGCACCCTCGTCGAGGACCTCGGCGGCACCTTCCACCACGTGATCGGCGACGACGTGCCCGCCGCGCTGCTGGAGTTCGCACGCGGGGTCAACGCCACCCAGATCGTCCTCGGCTCCAGCCGCCGCACGTCCTGGCAGTACCTCTTCGGCCCCGGCGTCGGGGCGACCGTGGCCCGCCATGCCGGGCCCGATCTCGACGTCCACATCGTCACCCACGACGAGGCCGGCAAGGGGCGCGGCCTGCCCGGGACCCGCGGCGCCCGGCTCGGCCGCTCCCGGATCGCGGCGGGCTGGGCCGTCGGCGTCGTCGCGCCCGTGCTGCTGACGCTGATGCTGACGGGCATGGAGAACGGCCCCGGCCTCGCCAACGACGTCATGCTGTTCCTCTTCCTCACGGTCGCGGCGGCCCTGATGGGCGGGCTGCTGCCCGCGCTCGCCTCCGCCGCCGTCGGATCACTGCTGCTGAACTACTACTTCACGCCGCCCACCCACACCCTCGACATCGCCGAGCCGCACAACCTCGTCGCCATCGTGATCTTCTTCGCGGTGGCCGTGGCGGTCGCCTCCGTCGTGGACGTCGCCGCCCGCCGCACCCACCAGGCGGCCCGGCTGCGGGCCGAGTCGGAGATACTCTCCTTCCTCGCCGGCAGCGTGCTGCGCGGCGAGACCGCGCTCGACGCGCTCCTGGAACGGGTCCGGGAGACCTTCGCGATGGAGTCCGTGGCGCTCCTGGAGCGCGCCGACGGCAGCGCACCGTGGACGTGCACGGCGAGCGTCGGACCCGCTCCCGCGGCCCGCCCCGACGACGCCGACGTGGACATGCCCGTCGGCGACCACATGGCGCTGGCCCTCTCCGGCCGCGTACTGCCCGCCGAGGACCGTAGGGTGCTCGCCGCGTTCGCCACCCAGGCGGCGGTCGTTCTGGACCGCCGGCGCCTGGTGGGGGAGGCGGAGGCGGCCCGGGCGCTCGCCGAGGGCAACCGCATCCGCACCGCCCTGCTCGCCGCCGTCAGCCACGACCTGCGCACCCCGCTCGCGGGGATCAAGGCCGCGGTCTCCTCGCTCCGGTCCGACGACGTCGCCTGGTCCGAGGAGGACGAGGCCGAGCTGCTCGCCGGCATCGAGGACGGCGCGGACCGGCTACACCACCTGGTCGGCAACCTCCTCGACATGTCCCGCCTGCAGACCGGCACCATCGCCCCGCTGATCCGTGAGACGAGCCTCGACGAGGTGATCCCGCTCGCGCTGGCCGGCGTGCCGCCGCAGAGCGTGGTCCTCGACATCCCCGAGTCGCTGCCCATGGTGGCCGTCGACCGCGGGCTGCTGGAGCGGGCGGTCGCCAACATCGTCGAGAACGCCGTCAAGTACGGCCCCGCCGGCGTCCGCGTCACCGTCGCGGCCAGCGCCCTCGCGGAACGGGTCGAACTGCGCGTCGTCGACCGCGGCAGCGGAGTGCCCGACGAGGAGAAGGAACGCATCTTCGAGCCGTTCCAGCGCTCCGGCGACGCCCCGCGCGGCACCGGAGTCGGCCTCGGCCTCGCCGTCGCCCGCGGCTTCGTCGAGTCCATGGGCGGCACGCTCAGTGCCGAGGACACCCCCGGAGGCGGCATGACCATGGTGCTCACCCTGTGTGCCGCGCCGGGACCCGGCCGCGAGGGCACCGCCCGACCGCCCGCGCGGGTGACGGCATGACCCCGCGCGGCGCTCCCGGCGCCGGCCCGCCCCGCACCGCAGTCGCAGCCCACCCAGCCAACCCAGCAGAAAGGCGGACCGGCATGACCCGGGTGCTCGTGGTCGACGACGAGCCGCAGATCGTCCGCGCCCTCGTGATCAACCTGAAGGCGCGCACGTACGAGGTGGACTCGGCCGGCGACGGCGCGACCGCGCTCGAACTCGCCGCCGCGCGTCACCCCGACGTCGTCGTGCTCGACCTCGGCCTGCCCGACATGGACGGCGTCGAGGTCATCAAGGGGCTGCGCGGCTGGACCAGGGTGCCGATCCTGGTGCTCTCCGCCCGCCACTCCTCGGACGAGAAGGTCGAGGCCCTCGACGCCGGCGCCGACGACTACGTCACCAAGCCCTTCGGCATGGACGAACTGCTGGCCCGGCTGCGCGCCGCCGTCCGCAGGGCCGAACCCGTCGCCGGCGAGGGGGACGTGGTCACCGTCGAGACCGAGACCTTCGCCGTCGACCTCGCCGCGAAGAAGGTGAACCGCGACGGACGCGACGTACGTCTCACTCCCACCGAGTGGCATCTGCTGGAGGTCCTCGTACGCAACACCGGCCGCCTGGTCAGCCAGAAGCAGCTGCTCCAGGAGGTCTGGGGCCCCTCCTACGGGACGGAGACCAACTATCTGCGGGTCTACATGGCGCAGCTGCGCCGCAAGCTGGAGGCCGACCCCTCGCACCCGAAGCACTTCGTCACCGAGCCCGGCATGGGGTACCGCTTCGAACGTTGATCCGGCCCCTCGGGGGGCCGGTAGGCTTTCTGTATGAGTGCTGTACCCCGTCCCGAGAAGGCGGCGAAGGACGACAGGGAGTCGAAACCGGCCGGTCGCTTCCGCCGCATGCTCGACCGGCTCTCCAGCTCACAGCTGGATCTCGAGTCGGAGGAGCTCCAGGAGGACGCCCAGGCGTCGGGGTGCACCCCCATCGGCGACTGCGGCGACCGTCAGATCGTCCGGGTCACTGGTACCTTGCGCACGGTCACCCTTCGTCCGCGGGCCGGTGTGCCCGCGCTGGAGGCTGAGCTCTTCGACGGCACGGCCCCGCTCGACGTGGTCTGGCTCGGCCGCCGGTCCATCGTGGGCATCGAGCCGGGCCGCAGGCTGATCGCCTCCGGCCGCATATCGATGAGCCACGGCCGCCGGGTGCTGTTCAATCCCAAATACGAACTCCGACCGCTCGGACAGGAGTAGCCGGTGACGTCTGTCGACAAGCCGACCCCCACGACGAACGACCAGCAGGACAGCGCACAGGGTCCCGCCGACACGAAGGCGGTCACCGAGGCGGCGCTGTTCGAGGCGTTCGGCGGCGTGCGCGGCATGGTGGAGACGGTCCTGCCGGGCCTGCTCTTCGTCACGATCTACACGGTCAACAAGGACCTGCACCTCTCGGCGATCGCCGCGCTCGCGGTCTCGCTGGTGCTCGTGGCCGTCCGGCTGGTGCGCAAGGACACCGTCAAGCACGCCTTCAGCGGCGTCTTCGGCGTGGCCTTCGGCGTCATCTTCGCGATGATGACCGGCAACGCGAAGGACTTCTACCTCCCGGGCATGCTCTACACGCTCGGGCTCGCGCTGGCGTACATCATCACGACCCTGGCGGGCGTGCCGCTGATCGGCCTGATCCTCGGCCCGGTGTTCAAGGAGAACCTCTCCTGGCGCACCCGCAACCCCGGCCGCAAGAAGGCGTACGCCAAGGCCAGCTGGGCCTGGGGCCTGATCCTGCTCGCCAAGTGCGCGATCCTGTTTCCGCTGTACTGGTGGGCGGACACGACGCAGCTCGGCTGGGTCCTGGTGACTCTCAAGATCCCGCCGTTCCTGCTGGCCGTGTATCTGACCTGGCTGTTCCTGGCGAAGGCCCCGCCGCCGATCGACGTCTTCGCGGAGATGGAGGCGGAGGAACGGGCGGAGAAGGCCCGCAAGGCCGCATCGCAGACCCACGGGGGCGAGGCGTAGCGCTCCTTCAGCACAGAGGCGTGGCCCGGCACCCCTGAGCAGCGGACGGCCCCGCACCCAC
>NZ_JBKFFO010000032.1:0-40460 GCF_046506645.1 Streptomyces sp. 5K101
ACGCCACTCCGCGAACGGGCAGCTCAGCCCCGTGGACTTCGAACACCGGCACCAGCAGGAGTCCGCTAGGCTCACGCTGGCCGCATGACAACCCCGAACGCGTGTCCACTTCCGCGGGGGAAGGCCCCTCGTCGGCATCCTCGGGCGGGTCCCCGAGTCTTCCTCCCACATCCACGCCTCCGCCAGCGGGAACGGCTTACTCAGGTCGCGTTCCTGCTCGTCATCGCCCCAGTCGGCTGGCAGCTCCGCCACCGAAAGCAGTCCGTACTCGGGCGGCCCGGAGTACGAACCGTCCGTTATCTCAGCGACGAAGGTCCGATACGGCTCGGGCAGCACGATCCCGTGTTCTGCCTCGAAGGCATGGACTGCCTCCCAGCCAAGAGCCGACTCGCCTCCGTCATCGATGTCGAACGCCGCACGAAGCGCCGCCAGCTCAGCAGGGTCAGCTTGATCAATGTTCATGCGGCATAGATACCACCCAGCTGTGACAACGCCCCGCGCGACTGGGGCGCCACCTCCTGACCCCAGAAAGGTCACACCCCTGTCTCAATTCTCAATAACTTGCCCGTTCTCCGGCGTTTCTGCGCCTCCCGCGACCGTCACGAAGAGCGGCTGCGTGCCCACCCGCACGTCGCCGCCGACGTGCTGCGCCTGGAGTACGTCTCGATGGCGCTCAACGAGCAGATGTCCCTGTACGGGCCCGCAGGATCGCTCTATGGGCGGCTCACAGAGGACGGCCGCAACCGCGCGGTCCTGGACGCCTTCCAGACCGGGCTGGACCAGACGCCCTACGCCGTCTACGAGATCCGCCGCATCACCTTCGTCGGCCGCACGAAGGACTGCCGCCGCTGGCACGGCAAGAAGTGCGACGAGCCGAAATGGTGGTGCAGCTGGCAGCGCACCCCGCGCTGCCGCCGCATCCACACGATCGTCGACCAGGACGGCGCGCCGGTCGATGTGGAGCCGCACCGCTCGGGTCCGGACCGCTGCCGTGGCAAACAGCAGAAGGGGCAGACCTGGCGCTCGGTCCGCACGGTGTACGAAGGCCCCCGGGCGCGGGCCGAGCTCATCGTCAGCCGATTCGCCGAACGCTCCCGGGGGCTGTCCGCCTGGTCACAGGCGGAGTCTCAGGCATCCGCCGCGCCCACTACCTGCCCGACACCGAAGGCCTGCCCCGCATCGAAGCGTTCATCGTCGCCGCGCCTGCCGGACTGTAGGGCGGATCGGCCCGGGTGCTGCCCCACGGGGCTGGGTCTGGCACGTTCGGGGCCTGAAAGGCGAACAGCGGATCAGCCCTGGTGGGAGTGGCGGATCGAGGCCACCAGTCCGCCCACGAGGCGGGCCCGCTCGGCCATCGCGTCGACCACCAGGTATTCGTGGTCGGCGTGCGCGCCGCCGCCGACGGCGCCCAGCCCGTCGAGAGTCGGCACGCCCAGTGCGGCGGTGAAGTTACCGTCGCTGCCGCCGCCGACCGCCTTGCCCTCGATGCCCGGCTGCAGCCGCTGCGCCATGGCGAACAACTCCGCGGCCGCGGACTCGGGCATCGGGGGACGGCCCACCGCGCCCTGCACCTTGAGCCGAGCCCCGAGAAGGTGCGGGGTCAAAGCGGCGAAGGCCGCCTCGACCCGGTCCTTCTCCGCAGCCGACTCGACGCGCACATCGACCAGCACCGTAGCCTCAGCCGGCACCACATTGTCCGAGGTCCCCGCAGTGGCCACCGTCGGAGTCACTGTCGTGCCCACCCCCGGCCGGCTGAGCGCCGCGATGGCCAGCACCTGGTGGGCCGCTTCGACCAAGGCGTTCACCCCGGCGGCAGGCTCGAGACCGGCGTGAGCCGCGCGTCCCTCGATGTCCACTCGGAAAGTGCCACAGCCCTTGCGGCCGGTCTTCAGCCCACCGCCTTCCGCGGAGCCTTCAAACACCAGCACGGCGCCGCACTCCCGCGCCAGCTCCTCGATGAGTGCCCGCGAGGTGCCCGAACCCACCTCCTCGTCCGCCGTCACGAGGATCTCCACGCCCGACAGCTCGTCCAGTGCGGCCAGCCCGTGCACCGCCTGCACCAGTCCGCCCAGCATGTCGAAGACGCCGGGCCCCGTCGCGCGCCCGTCAGCCACCCGGAACGGACGCGTGTTAAGGGTGCCCTTGGGGAACACCGTGTCGTGGTGGCCGAGGACGAGAACCCGCGGGGTGCCGCCCCCGGACCAACGAACATGGGTACCGGCCTCCCCCGGCAGCAGGACCGCCTTACCACCCAATCGCTTCTCCAGGATCTCGGCGACCGCCTCGGCCGACTCCTGAAGGGCGGCCAGGTCGCGGGAGGGCGACTCGACCTCGACGAGTCGCCGGAGGTCGGCGAGCATCGCCTCGGTGCTGATCTCAGTGCTCTGGTGCATGTCCGACCTTCAGGCTCGGGAACGTGGTTGACGGAACAATGGGCTTACTGGCAGGCGCGCGCGACCACCTGCAGCGAGCTCTCCAGCGCCGCGAGGAAGCGTGCGTCGGTCTCCGGAGTCTGCGGCAGCGACAGGGTGACGAAGCCGCTCTTGCCGATGTAGATGCCACGGTCGAGCAGCTCGTGGAAGAGCAGCTCGACCGGCCGCCGGTCCGCATCCGCTAGATCACTGGCCCGAGCAACCAGTATGTCGGTCGGGTGGATCCCGATCAGCGAGCCCCAGCCGGTGGCCTGGAAGCCGTGCTCGCGCAGCAGCACATCGGCCTGGCCTCGCAGCTGCTCGCCTCGCCGGAAGAGCGCGTCGAGACTATCCCGGGTGAGCACAGAGCTCAGCATGGCTGCGCTGGCCGCCATGGAGAAGCGGTTGTTGTTGAAGGTGCCCGAGTGGTCGTACGAGGGCTGCTGGCCCCGGGCGATCTGCAGCATGATCCGCTCCGCGCCGCCGACTACGCCGAAGCCGAAGCCGCCACCGAGGTACTTGCCCATGGTGGTGAGGTCGGGGCGTACGCCGAGCAGCTCCTGGGCCCCGCCGTACGACATCCGGGAGGTCTGCACCTCGTCGAAGAGCAGCACGGCGCCCTGCTCGTCGCAGATCTTGCGCAGGCCCGCGAGGAAGCCGGGGGCGGACTGGATGCGTCCGCCGGAGCCGAGCATGGGCTCCACCAAGACGCAGCCGATCTGCTCAGGCCACTGGTCGAAGGCCCCGCGCACCGACTCGAGATCGTTGTAGTCGCAGAGCACCGCGTCGACGGGGATGTTGAGCGAGGGGCGGCCGCGACTGAAGCTGAGGAAGCCACCGTGGTATCCGCCGTCGAATACGAGCACCTTCTCCCGACCCGACCACTTCAGCGCCAGCGAGATCGCCACGAGATTGGCCTCGGTGCCGGAGCTGGTGAAGCGTACGAGGTCCAGCGACTCGAAGCGTTCGCACAGCATTCTAGCGACCTCGGCCTCCTCGGCGGCCACCGTGCCGAAGGACCAGCCGTTGTCAAGGACGGCAGCGACCGCCTGCCGCACCGCCTCCGGGTTGTGCCCGGCGAGTCCGACGCTGTAGTCGCCCAGGTAGTCGACATACTCGTGGCCGTCGACGTCGGTGAGTCGGCATCCGGCGGCCGAGGCGACTGCGAACGGGAACGGATCGAAGTCCAGCACCGAGCGCGTGGTGCCGGATGGCAGGAAGGAACGGGCGTCCTTGTGCATACGCTCGCTGACCGGACGCTTGGCGGCGTACCGCTGGTGGGCGCTCTCAAGCACGTGGGTAATCATGGCACTCTCCATGGTCGGCCGTGCGGGCCGGTGGTTCAGGGACGGGGGGCGGGCAGCGACCTGGTGGACCAGATCCCGCTGGCGAGGACGCCGCCGGCGAGTACGGGAGCCAGCCAGAGGTACGGGCTGTCGGTCTCGGCGGTGGCACCCAGCACGAGCGACGAGGCGGCGGCTCCGGTGATGATGATGGCGCGGATGATCGCGTTGACCCGGCCAAGCAGGTCCTTGGGGATGGCGGTGTAACGGTACTCGTTGGTGGTGACGTTCATTCCGCCCTCGCCCATGGACAACAGGGTGAATCCGGCGATGACGGCGGGTGCGGAGCCGAAGAGCATCAACGCGCCGCCGAGCCCGCAGACGCAAAACCATATGCCGATCCGGGTCTCCAGCCCTCTGTCGCGCGCCACCCGGGGGGTGATCCAGGCGCCTGCCGCGGCACCGAGAGCCCCGATGCCGAGGGCGGCGCCTGCGGCTTGCGGACTCCAACCCCAGTGGGACTGGGCGAGGACGATGAGCACGGTGGGCACGGCCCCCGCCCCGAGGTTGAATACGGCGAGCGCGGCGGTGAGCCTGCGCACCTTGCGCAGCTGCCAGAAAGAGCTGAAGCCGTTGCGCAACATCTGACGGAACAGGCTCGGCCCCTGGTCGGAAGCGGAACGCACGGGCAGCGTCAGCGCGACAGCTGCGGTCCCCAGGAAGGTGGCGGCGTCGATCCACAGCGCCGCCTTGGGGCCGAGCGTACCGATCACGACACCGACCAGGGCGGGTCCGATGAAGCGCATGACAGAGATGGTGGTGGTGTACCAGCTGTAGGCCTTAGTCAGGCTGTCGGCCGGGGCCAGCTCGGGGATCAGGCCGAAGTCACTGGTCAGTTCCGAGGTGAGGCCGCCGCATCCGATGAGGAAGAGCAAGATCAGCACCGGCACCGCGCTGTCCGCGTACACCAGCAGCGGCAACAGTGCCACCAGCACGCCCTGCGCCATCTCCGCCCAGACGAACACACGGCGCCGGTCGAACCTGTCGACGAGCACGCCGAAGACAGGTGACAGCGCATACGGCGCGAGTTGCACGCCGAAGCTCGCTGCGGCGACCAGCGCGGACCCCGTGACCTGCAGCAGGATCCAGGGCATTGCGACGTTGAGGAAGGTGTTGCCCAACTTGGAGACTGCCGAGGCACCGGTGAATACCCAGAAGTGCCGCATGGTGCCAGGCTTTCGGGCCGTGGCGGTCGCGCCGCTCACCGGTCCGCTCCCTGGGCGTGGTCTGCGTACTCGACCACGAAGCGCTCTTCGAGTGTCGCCAGCAGCTGTGGGATCTCCTCCACCGAGTCGGTCCGGACTAGCGCCATCCCCGCCCTACTGGTGGAGTACAACAGCCCCGAGATCCGGTCGCCGGGCTGCGCAGTGATGTCCATTCGCTCTACCTCGGGCAGGTCCGCGAACACCTCGGGACCCGGTACGCGGGTGACGGTACCCGCGCGGACCGGGAACATCAGGAAAGCGAACACCCCGTCCTCGGGCCTTGGGCGCCACTCCAGCGGCTCGCCTAGTTCGGTGGCGAGGAAGTGCTCCCACACATCGAAGCCGTACGCGCGCTTCAGCGTCATCGGGATCCCGCCGCCGCCGGGGCGGCAGGCGATCTCACCGACGACCAGCCCGGCCGGGGTACGGAACACCTCCAGATGCGTGACCGAGTCGGTGAGCCCCATAGCCCGCACGACAGCGCGATGCAGCGTGGCAAGCTCCTTGGCCTCGTCGGTGTGGTCAGGCAGTGTGTACGAGCCGAACACGGAGCCCTTGGCCCGCAGCGGCGGGCCTGTGTACTTCGACACTGCCGCGAACTGCACCTTGCCGCCCAGCACCAGGCCGTCGCAGTGATACTCCTCCTCGACCTGAAGGAAGTCCTCGATCAGGAAGGG
Source organism: Streptomyces sp. 5K101 (assembly GCF_046506645.1). Taxonomy (NCBI): domain Bacteria; kingdom Bacillati; phylum Actinomycetota; class Actinomycetes; order Kitasatosporales; family Streptomycetaceae; genus Streptomyces; species Streptomyces sp. 5K101. Next base: position 5,637 of record NZ_JBKFFO010000032.1, read on the forward strand.
CGCCGTATCGTGCCGCAGCAGCGGCCCGTCGGGCCTGCTGAGCTCTGCGATATCCGCCTCATCGCGTACGACGTGCACATTGGCCGCACCGTCCCCCCAGACCGGCTTGATCACCGCGGGGAGACCGTGCCGACGCAGGAAGTCCGCAACGCTCCCGTCCTGCGGGGCGAGCGTGCGGCGCGCCACGGGTAGTCCTGCCCGGCTGATCCTTGCCTTCATCGCGTTCTTGTTGCAGAAGGCATGCGCGACGTCGAACGGGATGCCGGGCAGACCGAGGTAGCTGCGCAGATATCCGGCCGTGGGGATCGAACTCTCCGCAGGGCCCACGATCGCGTCGAACGTGAAGCGGTCCAGCAGCTCCAGCGTGGCCCGCCGTACAGAATCCAGGTTTTGCACGTCGTCAACGAGGGTGACCGACGCCATGGCGTCGGTTTCGGCGTAGGACGGCAGGCAGTCCTCCTCGGTGATGAGGGACAGCCGCAGCCCGGGGTCCTTCAGGATGCGGGTCACCAGCTCCTGCCGACGCCGGTTGACCATCAGCACATGACGTATCCGCTGCGGCATGTCAGACCTCGGTCTTCTTACGGTGCGGGTGGTTCAGCAGCTCCTTGAGCTGGGCGGTACCGCCGTCGATCTTGTCGAGATAGGGCAGGTACGCCGTGTAGCCAGGCGAGTCGGCGCCGATCTCCCTGAGCCGATCGAGGACATCGACGAAGTAGGCGCGGGTGTGCGGCATGTCGACGCCGCAGGCGTCGGCCAGCCACCGGATCGTGTGGAAGGCCGGCATGTCCTCCAACAGCACCCGCGAGGTCCTCAGCTCCTCGATACTGCCGCTTGACAGCGACCGGTAGATCGGCCGGCAGGACTGCATCATGGCGTGGAAGGTCGGCTGAGGAGGAAGCCCATACTGCCGCTGGATGATCTCCGGGAAAGTCTGTGCCCGCGCTCCCATAGCCTCGGCCAGCATGACCCGCTCCTGGTCCAGCAAGTCGAGCCTGGCGGCCAGTTCGGGGGAGATGCCGTCGATGTAGTGGGTGTAGCGGATACCCTCGCGGGTTTTGGCGAGGTTGGTAGGGTCGAGCGCCACCCCCACGTGGATGATGTAGCCGAGTGGGTTGAACTGCAGCTCAATGCCGTCGGTGACGGCCATGTCAGGCCAGGAGGGCCGGTTGATCTGCGAGCCGAGCGGAAACATGCCGCGTAGGGCGGCGAGCGCCGCGTCAGGGTCGGGCGAGTAGACCGAGACGTTCACCGAGATTTTGCGCTTGTACTGGATCCGGTCACCGAGCACCCGGGTGCCGTAGAAGGAGTCCTCCACCAGGACGACGGAGGTGCCCCGCACCCGAGGGGTGTCCCTGATCCACTTGGCGAGCACGGGCTGCCCGCCCTGCCCGCCGCGTACGAAGACGATCAGTTTGTCGGCTAGGTCGACGGTGCGTTCCAGATGGTCCAGCAGTTCGAGTCGGAGGTTGGGGATGTCGGGCACGGTGACGAAGATGGCCTCGGCGCGTTGCAGCGCCTCGTGCCCTTGCTCACTCCACAGGGAGCCGAACTGCGCCGGATCGAGCGTTACTTGCTCCATGGCACCGGTGACCAGGTTCTCCATGGTCAGCCGTGTCCAGTCTCGGGTGCGCCGGTCGAGTGCGCCCGTGCGGTCGAAGGGGAGCAGCGTCGCGGTGCGCCCGTGGAGCGGCTTGGTGAGCTGCAGATCGGCGAGAAGGGTGAGGCCCACGTGCCCTGCGCCGATGATGGCGATGTCGGTCATGAAGCGGCTGCCCCGTCAGCTGCTGAGCTGGACGAGGCTGCTGCCGTGGAGCGCGGCGACGTCGTCTGGCAGGACGTAGGAGCGCAGCAGTAGCCGCTCGCAGGTGCCGGGCTCAATGGTGTCGCGGCCGTGCATGCAGTGGTCGTTGGGTATCAGCACCGACTCGCCTTTCTGGATTGCGATGCCGAGTTGCCTGCCCACCTTGAGCGCTGCCTGGCTCAGCTCCTCCTGGGCGCGGGCGGCCCGCTCGGCGTCTTCGGCGCTGAGGTGCGCGGCCGGGGTGAAGGTGCCGAAGTTGAGCCGCAGCACCGGCGGCTGCCCGTCTGCCTCTATTAGCAGCTCCATCCGCCGCACCCGCTCGTGGCCCCAGGACAGCGCCGAGCCGGATCGTGCCTCGAACCACGGCTGCCGCAGCACCTCCTTGGTCTCCTCGGGGAGCAGGTCGAGGACGTCGCGTGCCGGCGCCAGCAGCGTCTTCGGCACGTCGCCGGTGGCGATGTGGGGCACCAGTACCAGCGTGCGCGGACGGCAGTTGTCGCTCGCCCAGGCGAGGTCGTTGTGCATGCTCAGCAGTTCCACGCCGGAGCTCTTCTCCGTGGAGAGCGTGGTGGGGCGGATGTCGGTGATGTACGAGTGGTTGTACTCGGCGTAGGCCACTGCGGTGCCGATCGCCTCGCCGAGCAGCATGCAGAGGATCTTGCTGCGCTCCACGTCGTCGAACTGCGGCAGGTTCCGTACGTGCACTGCGTCGCCGCCTGAGGCGGTGAAGGCCCCGGCGACTGAACCGAGCTCCGAGCGGACGGTCAGGTGGCCGCGGATGTAGCTCACATAGCGGAACTCGGTCTGGCCGGGGCAGTTGGTGAGGACCTGCTCGACGAGGTCGGCGAGGCGCTGCTGTTGCTCGCTGGTGAGGTCGAGAACGGGAAGAACGCGCATTGCTGTGCTCTTTCGTACGGGAGGCGCGGCACACGGCGTGCTTGCGGCGCGGCAGGGTGCCGGGCGTCCGGTGTTCGGCGGTGAGGGTGGTTGCACGGCCCGGCAGCAGTGGCGGGCCTGCGGCGGGGTGCTTCGGGTGGTGCGGCGGGCGTCAGGCGAAGGCGACGAAGACCTGGCGCTCGCCGCTGTAAGGCGTACGGCCGTGCATGGCGGCTCGGTTGTCGACCAACAGCACGTCACCGGCCTCCCACTGCACGGGCACCTCGCAGGCAGCGAGGGCCTCGGCGACCTGCCGCATGTGCTCCTCGGGGATCTCGGTGCCGTCGCCGAAGGTAGCGCCGTATCCGATCCAGCTCTCCCAGCGGTCCATGTCGGTGACGTCAGGCACCGTGGCGGGGTCCTTGCGCCAGATGTGGGCCTGGTTGAACCAGGCGCGCCGCTTGTCGGCGCCCACCTCGAGTGTGCCCGGGGTGCGGTTGGTGGTCAGCAGGCCGATCGGGGTCCACTTGGCCGAGGTGTACTGCTCTTGGCAATGCTCGATGACGTGGTCCCGGTCCTCGGTTTCGAAGGTTTCGGGCCACGACTTGATACCGCTCGGATCGCCAGCCGCGTGCGGAAGGTGCTGGATGTAGGTGACGCCGCGCTCGGTGAAGTCGTCGCGGACTGCGGGCGGCAGCATCGAGTAGACGCGGCTGCCGTCGAAGACGGTGGTGGCGCCGCCCTCGGCTGCTACAACGCTGCAGCCGAAGAGCAGGGTGCCGGGGTGCCAGGGGGCGTAGGACAGCTCGTTGTGGGCCCGCACAGCGCGCGTCCTGTCGGGCCCTGAAGCGTTGTAGACGAGGCCTCGCTCGGCCTTGCGAGGGGCGTCGCCGCCCTTGTAGGCGGCCAGCTCGCCAAGGAGAGCTTCGGCAACCTCTTCGAATTCATCGATGGTCAGCACATTGAAGCCGCGGAAGAGTACTGCGCCGGTTTCTTCGAGGAGGGTTTTCACCGCATTGCGCTGCGCCTCGTCCAGGCCGACCAGGGCTTTGGCGGGGTTTTCGCGGGCCGCCGTATAGCGCACAGTCGAAGGGAATCCAGATTCGAGGGAAATGGCGTCTATCTCGGTGTTCTCCATGATCATGAAGCTATCACGATCATGGAGAACACCGTTCGACGAGGAAGCCGTCAACAGTCGCCCAATTCGGGCAATCGACTCAATCGCTGACGCTTGAGTAATTCGTTGCATACTGGGGTTTGAGTGCGGCGCCCTATGGGGCAATCAAGGCAAAGGGCTCTGCCCGTTACGTGCCTGTGATCCCCTCCGTCACAGGGATGCCCCGCTCGCTGACGGGACATCTCTTTGAGGAGACTTTACCAATCCGTGAGGAAGCTTTGCCGATCGATTCCGCTGTGACACAGGTCAGTGCGCCCCGAAGGTCGCCATGACCATCTGCCGGTCACCCGACTCGGCAGCCTCGGCGCGCCGCTGGTTCCACGCGGCGAAGGAGTTCTGGGCCGACGGCGGTTCGGCGGTCGCCGACCAGCAGGCGCCCACCAATGGGCGGGCCTTGGCTCCCCGGAACATCTTGGCGTCGTACGAAGCGCGCCCGAGGTGGACCCGTCGGTAGCCGTGGTCAATAGCGAAGCGAACCGGTTCATAGATCGTCAGGTTGAAGTACTCCGCTGCCCCCGCCAGCCTCTCGTAGTCCAGCCCGAGCTGGCGCATATACACCGCGTCGCCCCAAAGGAACGCCAGCGAGATGCCCAGGATCTCCTCGTCTCTGCGAAGCACGAAGAGTCGGCTGTAGCTATCGGCCTCGGTCGCCAGGATCTTCAGATAGTGCGCTCGATCCGCCATGCTCGTACGGTCGCCGTATTTCTCCTGAAGCTTGGTGAAAAGCCGATTTGACTCTGCCAGTAGCTCACCGAGTCGGGCTGCGGAGACTGTATAGCCAGCCGCCTGAAATTCTTCCGTCTCGCGACGGGCTGAGGCGGACCGCTTCCTGCCGAGAGAGTGCAGATATCGAATATATCCGTCCCAGGAATCCCACTCGATGTCGATTTCACATTCGACGTCGCAGATGAACGGCCGCGGCGTTCCGGTCACTGCGGCCAGCTGACGAGCGCCCTCGCGATTCAGATAGAGAGCCGACGTGGCCGACAGCCCCCATCGCTTGCGCTGCTCTTCGGCGGCCCGCAGTAGATCCGCGATGATCTGGGACTCGGCTTCCGGTTCGGTACCCGCCACGGTCAGGAACTCGTTGCAGTAGGCAGCGCTCTGCCCGAGGACCAGGCTCGGCGACCAGTCTTTCTCGGCGAAGCCCCCAATGCCGCGCAGATAGGCACCAAAGGCGTCGTACGGCGCCAGGATGCCAGGCCGCTGCCGGTAGAGGGGAAGAAGCCCATCGAGCCGCCCCACGCCGTCCCTGTGCGTGACATATGCCATGTCCGGCGCTCGCAGAGTTTCGTATGCCCGCAGCCACGGCCCGCTGACGTAGAAGGAGCGGCCCTCCGTTAGTGGGGCCAGCTCGCTCTCGCTGATCTCGGAGAGGCTGTGTACAAGATCGATCCCGGTCATCTCAGGAACCTCACATGTGCAGAAGCAGCCTGTCAATCCGGGTCCCTGCGCCCTGACCAGGGTAGGGACTCTGGGCTATAACCCCCAGCAGGGCCAGGCAGGACCGCGAAGAAAGTCGAAGACGCGCTCCACGAGCGCAGCGGTCGTCGCTGAGGAAGAAACCCTCGACGAGGCCAAGCAGAACGCGGCAGGGGCCGTTCTGGAGCACTTCCCGCACCGTGCCGAGGGCGAGGGTGGCGAGAGTCCCGAAACGCTCTGGGGCGGCGACAACGGCGCCTGCGTCGCCGCGGCGTTCGAGGGAGACCTGCGAACCCGAGCCATCGAGAGCGCGACGTTCGAGCTGATCGCATGACCGCAGCAGCCACCAAGACGTTCACCGTCATCGGCCTGACCCTGGACGTCGACTGCACCGAGCTGCTCATCGTCGCCGTCCTGCCCGGCCCGGTCGCCGACCGGATTCAGCTGCTTGCCACCAGCGAAGACGACTTCACCCGCTGGGGAGAGGAGTTCGACGCCCTCGACCCCGACACGGCCGCAGCTCTCGCCTACGAGCACTGCCGCAGGTGGGGCGACGATTCCTAGTTGAGTGGTCAAGCGGCCAACGTGACGGGCGGTAGCGGGCTGTATGGCCGTCCGTCACGCAGAAGGGCCCAGAGGCCGTTGATCCTCCGGCGAGCGCGCCATGATGCAGGTCCGCCTCGCCCTCGCCGTCTCCTTCGCCGACCCCGTCCGGGCCGCCGACGAAGTCAGAGACATCGAGGCCGCCGGACTCCCCTTCCTCCACCGGTTCGTCGAACTGGCGACCGCCTTCCACCACGCCGTCCGCAGCGAACATCAAGACCTGACTGCCGCCATCGGCCGCCTGCTCACAGACGAGGACCGGATGCGCGTCCGTGGACAGCCCCAGGCTTTCAGGCGTCGGACGGGCCGATCCAGTCCAGCTTGTCTCAGTCCCGGCTGTTGAGGAAGCCGACCACGACCGCGAGCCACCAGCCGGCCTGCGACACTGCTGCCACTGCGGCACCACGGAGCAGCACCGGTTGCGAGGGGACTTCCTGGGCAAGGCGCGTGAGGTATCGCTGGAGTGCCGTCGCGCATATGCCGTTGAGGGCGATCACCAGCACCGCGGCAACTTTCAGGCGGGTCAGGGTGGAGCTCAGGTCAGGGTTCAGGAAGAGACCGGTAAGTACGAGGCCCGCCATGCCGACCCACACGGGGGCGTGCAGACTGTTCGTCAGCCGCAGTACGTCGCCGAGTGTGTGTTTTCCGGTGAGCCAGAGCAGGCCGAAGTAGTCGATCACCAAGACAGCGCCGAAACCGACCACGAGCGAGACCATGTGGCCGAACAAGGCCGCGGTATGGAGAGCCGCGTCGGCCCGGACGTGAGCGGACGCCCAGAGGCACGCCGCCCAGAGCGCCGTGGCGCCTACAGCTGCAAGCGTGTAGGCGGGCCAGTCGGCCGAGGTTGGGAGGGGGAAGGCTCTTGAGGGTGCCGACGGGCGGGCGCCCTCCGTGCGGGAGCCCAGTGCGGGGGTGACAGCGGACATGGCGAGATCACCGTGCTCTCTCCGGGGAAATCCGCCCCGGACCAATGGAGACGGCGATGGTGTGAGTCTCCTGACTCCCGGGTCGTCCCTTCCGCCGGCCTTCCGGCCCTGTGGGGCCGTGGCGTACGTCGGCGTTCGGTCACCGGTCACAGTGGCGGGACCGTGCCGGAATCACACCGGCTTCCTCGCTCACCATCGCGTTGGACGTCGGTCATTCTGTCAGCGACACCCATCCCGCACATGGCTTTGTGAGGACTGTCTCAGCCCCGCAGTTGCCGCTCCTAGAGAGCGGGGTGGTGGCGAGCGACCATGAGGGTGGTTTTGTTCATGAGTTCCGGCTCTGGCTCAACTTCTGTGGTGACGGTTTCTGCGGTGACGGTCCCGTTCGGCGCTGCTCGCCTGCCACACTGACCCCGCGCGCGTCGCGACAAGGGACGCCAAGGGGGAAGGAACTGATCGCGGGATGCCCCGATGGATAGTGCTGGCCGTACCTGTCTCCGGTGTCGCGGAGACAGACCGTGATGCGCGGACCGTTACGGAATTCGATGGCACCACGGAGGAGGCGGAAGCGGCTGTCCTGCAGGCGGCGAACGCATACGAGCGCAGCCTCCGAAAAGTGCGCCGCCGGGAGATCTTCAAGTGCTCCAGCCGGTGATACTTCGTTCGCAGCCAGGGGCGTCTGGCGACGTACGGCTTCCTGATCCAGCTTGCTGAACTCGTCCACGACTCCGACGCAAAGGCCATGGCCCAGCCGTTCGCCTGATGGCCCACCACAAGAGTTGAGCCAGAGCCTGAGTTCCGGGTTCTGGCACAGATCTTGGGGAGCGATCACGGATCGTGACGATGCACGAAGTGCCGATGTCAGCGGGCCCACGTACGTTTCGGTTGACCGCCCGGCCGGGCGGCGAGGAGGGGTGAGACATGAAGTGGGTCGGGGACGAGCGGTTGGCAGCCGGGCCTGAGGCCACCTGGTACTTGGAGACGGCTTTCACGCCCGGTGCTCACCTGGGGGCGGTGTATGACGATCCGACAACACCCGTCGTTGTGAGGAGCGTCGAGGAGGTGACGACCATTCGTGTGCCCAGCGGCCGTCTTGTGGTCGATGCGCCGTGGGACGACGACGACACCTGGAGATATGAGCGTGGGTTGCCGACGAGGCCCCCGCGGGAGCTGGCGGTGCGCATTCCCCCAGGCGTCTACCGAGTGGAGATCGCGTGGACAGCGGGCCCGTACGAGTTCTTCGGCGAGCACTTCGATGGCGTCGAGTGCGCGGCGACCCGGTTGCGTATCAGTGACGCTGCTGTGGTCGGGTGGGAGATGGGCCTGGGTGTCGGCGAGGACATCGACCGGCTTCCGCCGAGCGAGCATCCCCGGTTCGGCGCGGACCATAATGTCGGCTGCTTCGCCGACGCCGGCGCGTGGACGACTTTGTCCGCGCCATTTCGCACATGTGCGGATGGCCGTTGGGAGCCGCGTGACAGCGGACAGCTGCCGGACGGGTGCGAGCGGATCAGCGACGAGTCACAACAAGCCGATCTGGTTACGTTCACGGCGCAGTCAGGCGGCGTCGTCTGGTTGGGGCGGACCGAGACCGGCGACGTGGCCGCGATCGTCGTCACCAGTGGCATGGCCGGCGCCAAAGCATGACGTCGCTGCCGCCTCTCCCTGTCCTGCGAGTCGCGTGGCCGGACGTGGATGACCGCTTTCACTGGGAGAAACAGCCTGAGGAAGGGTATCGGAAGTCATACCCCCAATAACCACGGCGAGGCGCTACTGCAGCAGGATTATTTTGCGGAGTAGCTCGAATCCGGCTCGACCATAGAGCTGCCTCTTGATCTTCTTGATGCGGTTCACGGCGCCCTCGATGCTGCCGGAGTTCCAGTCCAGGGTGAGCCCCGCTGTCACGGCGTCGATGTCCCGGAGCAGGTGGAGTGCGAAGCCGGTGAGGCCGGGTAGTTGGCTGGCATCGACCGCGTCGATCCAGGCCGGGAGCGTGACGCCGAGGCGGCCGGTGAGGATCTTCCCGAAGTCGCGGACATGCCCGGCGGCTGTGTCTAGTTCGGGGCAGCGGGTCAGAACTTCTTTCAGAGCGGCGCGGTCCTCCTCGGCCAGGGCCGTGGGGTGACGGGTGAGCCAACCGGTCACCTGGCGCACCGTCGGAGGCCGGGGCGGCGCGTCGGCCGGAGCCGTGCGCAGGGTGGCGATGTGGGCGCGGACCATGCCGTAGGTGACGGGAGCTTGCTCGGCGACCAGCTCGCTGTGCAGTCGGGTGACGCTGGTGCATCCCTCGGCGAATCGCCGTTCCAGGTAGGGCTTGTAGGGGTCCAGCCTGCTGGGCCGGGTCCGGTTCTCGCGGATGGTGTCCTGCCAGCGTGCGGCAGCCGCGTACCGGAGCACGGTGTTGAGGCCCCAGCCCAGGTGCCGGGCGATCGCCCGGCGTGAATGGCCCTGGGCGAGCATTTCGTGGACCAGGGCGTGTGCGGCCTGCTTGCGCTCGGCCCGCCGGCCGGCAGGCATCGAGTCGTCCTGCGGGCGACCGGGAGCCGGTCGGGTGCCGTACGGCAGCATGCCGCTGGGCGACGGGTTGAGCAGGCAGTCGCGGTGGGAGGCGACGCAGGTCTCCACAGCCCGGCCGAGGCCCTGCCACAGGTGGAAGCGGTCGGCGACCTGCAAAGCGTCGGGCGCACCATGCCGGGCGCCCTCGGCGTACGCACCCGCCCGGTCCCGGCAGATGATCTCCACGCCGGGGTGGCGGATCAGCCAGGCGGCCAGCGGCCCGGATTCACGAGTCGGGAGCACATCAACCACGCGATGGTCTTCGACGCTGGTCAAGACGGTGGAGTAGGTCTGGCCGCGGCGGATCGCGAAGTCGTCCACGCCCAACACCCGCGGAGTACTGAACTGCGGATCGGGCAATGCCATGACCCTGCGTAACAAGGTCATCCTTCCCGCACCAAAACCCAGCTGGGCCGTCAGCCGAGCGCCGGCCCGCCCGGCCAGGGCGAGCCCGACTCGCTCCAGGGCGCGGTTGAGCCGCGTGGTGAACCGCGCGTACGGGGCGGTCAGCCGGGAGAACGGCTCGGCGAACGTCCGGCGCGGGCAGTCCGCCGACCCGCAGATGAAGCGCCGGACGGTCAGCCGGATCACAAAGCCCTGGCCAGCCAGAGGAAGATCCTTCAAGCTCCGCTGATAGCGGTCGTGGACTCGGACCGAGAAGCGGCCGCAGTCCGGACATAGACCGCCGCCCGCCCGGCCTTTCGCCACCACCTCGACGGTGCCGAACGCGGCCGTAACCGCCTCGATCTCCACATCGTCGATCCCTACGAACACCAGCGTGTCCCAGGACAGTGCATCGGTCTGCATGACCAGCACCATCACCGTCCGCAGCCGACTGCAGCAGCGAACGGAGGGAACCTGAGGGAGCGTCATTTCCGACTGTCAGGCGACAAGGCGTACGCCGTCTCGCACGAGCCAGACTCCTCGCAATCGAACATCACGGTAACGCTCCGCGACGACTCCCCAAGATCTGTGCCAGAACCGATTTGGGTTCTGGCTCACTTTCCGTGAATCACCACGCGGAGTGACGCTTGTCGGGCGGGCGGGGCCTCGGGAAGCTGCCTGAAAATGATTCGTCTCCAGTGCGGTGTGGCTGACAGTTCGGCCCGTGGAAGAAGTAGTGCTCCGGCTGGAGGAGTTACTGTTCCCGTCGATCTCGGACGTGGCTGTGCTGTCGGTCGACGTGACCGACGAAGCGGTACGCATCGAGGCCCAGAGGACGGTGGCCGGGTCCGATTGCCCTGGCTGTGGAAGCTGGTCGCGGCGGATTCACAGCTCCTACCTGCGGTTTCCCGCTGATGTGCCCAGCGGTGGCAGACGGGTCGTCCTCTGCCTGCGGGTCCGCAGGTTCCTCTGCCCGGTCATCTCGTGCGGGCGGCGGACCTTCGTCGAGCAGGTGCCGGGGTTGACCCGTCGGTACGGCCGGCGGACCGAGCGCCTGCGGTCGACGCTGGCCGCGGTCGGCCTCGCGCTCGCCGGTCGGGCCGGGGCCCGCATGGCGAGAGTCTTCGGCGTGTCCGTCAGCCGCAGTACAGTGCTGCGGCTGGTCGAATCCTTGCCCGACCCGGAAGTTCCTGCCCCGCGCGTGGTCGGAGTCGATGAGTACGCGACCCGCAAAGGGCGTCACTACGGGACTGTCCTGGTCGACGTCGAAACCCGGCGTCCGGTGGATTTGCTGCCCGACCGGGAATCCTCCAGCCTGGCAGCTTGGCTCGCGAAGCGGCCCGGGGTGGAGGTCGTATGCCGCGACCGGGCACCGTTCTTCGCCGAAGGCGCCACTGCCGGGGCGCCCCAAGCGGTGCAGGTCGCGGACAGGTGGCACCTCTGGCACAACCTGAGTGAGGCAGCCGAGCGTTGTGTCGCAGACCACCGCGGATGCCTGCAAGTCCTGGCCCCGGATCCAGCCCAGTCCGTCCCCCAGCCGGAGAAGTTCGAAGACCCGTCCGGCTCGCCCTGGCCGACCGGACATCGTTTCGCCGACCGCACCCGCGCCAAGCACGCGACCGTCCACGAACTGCTGACGGCCGGGCTCAGCCGGAGGGCGATCGGCCGCCAGCTCCGCATGACCTCGCGCACCGTCAAGCTCTTCGCCGACGCAGCCGCCCCGGAGGACCTCTTTCATGGGCAGTGGCAGGGCCGGCCGTCCAAGCTGGACGCGTTCAAGCCCTACCTGGACGACCGCTGGAACCAGGGCTGCACCAACGCCTGGACGGTGTGGGAGGAGCTTGTGCCGCTCGGCTATCAGGGCAGCTACCAGCGGGTTCGCGCCTACTTCCGGGAGAAGCGGCTCTCTCCTGGCGCCGTCACAGCTCGGCCACCGTCACCCCGCGTTGTCGCCGGCTGGATCCTCCGGCACCCCGAGACCCTCCCGGAAATCGACCACCTTCGGCTCAAGGCCGTGCTGGTCCACTGCCACGAACTCGACGCCCTCACCACTCACGTGCGGTCATTCGCCCAGATGCTCGCCGAGCGCCAGGGCGAACGGCTGCCGCAGTGGCTTGATGCCGTCCGGCGCGACAACCTCCCCAGCCTCCACACCCTTGCCGCAGGCATCGAGCGTGACCGCGACGCCGTCATCGCCGGGCTCACCCTGCCCTGGAACTCAGGCGTGGTCGAAGGACACGTCAACCGGATCAAGATGCTCAAGCGCCAGATGTTCGGCCGGGCCGGCTTCACTCTCCTGCGGAAGAGGGTTCTTCTGGCCAGCTGACTACAGCCACCCATAGGGTGACGGGGACGAGAGAAGATGCACCATGGATCCCCGCATACCCCGCCTGCGTCGCAAGCTGGCCGCGATCCCGTTCCAACCCCTGCGCAGCCACTCCTTCGGGGAAGAGCAACACGAGTTTCGCCTCGGTCCGAAGCTGGCGGAAGCACGCGTCGCTGCGTTTGAGGCCGAGCACGACATCGCCCTGCCCGACGCTTATCGGCAGTTCCTCACGCACATCGGCGGCTCAGGCGCGGCGCCGTTCTACGGCCTCATGCCGCTGGAGCGGTGTTCCCTGCTGGTCATGAATCCGCGTGGAAAACCAGGGACACTCCGCGGCTTCGACGGCACAGAACCCAGGGCCCACGGACGCGATCTCTTCCTCCACATCATCGAGATGGGCTGCACTGACGTATGCGTCATCGCGGTGACCGGTCCCCTCACTGGCCGCGTTCTCATTGGTAACGGCGACGGGTACTGGGGCCCCAACGTCTCCTCCGCCACCGACTTCCTCGACTGGTACGAACGCTGGCTCAACCACATGAGCGCCGGACGCGACAACCGGGCCCTGGAACTCACCTCGCCTCGGCTTCGTGCCCATCCAAACCGCCATCGCATGGCCCCGAAGATCTGACTCTCCGTAACCACTCCACGGAAAGTGAGCCAGAACCCGAGTTTTGACAGCAGTGGGGTACTTGCCAAGGCAGCATCGGGATGCTCCTGGTGAAAGGCCTTGGTCATGCCGCCCTCACCTTCAACGGCACGATCATCGGAACCGGCACCGACCGCTACTGACTCGCCAGCACCCGAGCCCGAAAGGTGATGCGTCCGTCGGCTGCGGAACCACATGGCGCATGTCAACGTCCGTCCAGACGTTCGCAAGATCATGAACCTGACGGAGGACTCGCCCATGACGGCAACAGCTGCCCGCTACCTGTACCTCTCGCGGCACGGTGAGGCCTCATCGGACGAGAGTACGCTGACGGACAACGGCCGCCGTCAGGCCGTTCTGCTCGGGGAGCGGCTCCGCGGGGCCCCTCTCACGGCGATCCACCATGGCCCGCTCGCGCGCGCGGAGCAGACGGCGCAGCTGGTCTGCGAGCAGCTCGACGGTGTTCCCCTGCGGCGTTCCGGACCGGCCGGCGACTACATCCCCTACATGCCGCAGCGCCAGGAGCTGCCGTCGGAATCGGCCGACGCCATGCTCGGTCACCTCGCCCAGTTCCCAGCCGAGGAGCGCGAACAGGGCCCTGGCCTGGCCCAGGAGGCTCTCGCGCGGTTCACGGGTCCCGTCGCTGGCGATGAGCCGCGCCACGAACTCGTCGTCACCCACAACTTCCTCATCGGCTGGCTCATCCGGGCCGCCCTTGACGCCCCGAAGTGGCGCTGGATGGGCATCAACCACGCCAACGCCGCGCTCACCGTCATTCGCTACGCGCCCGGCCGGCCCCCGTCAGTCCTCCTCTTCAATGACACCGGCCACCTCCCCGCCGATCTTCGATGGACCGGTTTCCCGCCCGACCTCCACATCTGAGAGCAGCGATCTCCCATCGCAGGCAGTCACCAGACGAAGATCCTGTGACGGCGCCTGGCTGCCCCAAGAGCCAGGCGCCGTCAAGACCGATAGTGCTGCTCGTACTCATCAACAAACGCTGCCCGAGGAAGTGAACGGAGCCACGCGTGGCGTGCGACCGGCCGGCGGAGACCGTCCGACGGGACAGCGAACGAAATCGCCGCGCCAGATGCTGGGACGCGGCCGGCCGCCCGGCCGTGGTGCCGACCGAGAGTGGCGAGAGTGCGAGGAAAGAGCCAACCGAAGCGCGGAGTCCCGCATGGTTGACCCGATCCCGCTGCACTTCTCGCCGGAGCGTCTGGAGCTCCTCCAGCAGCTCGCTGAAGCATCCCGGCTGCGAACGGCGTTGTACCTGTCACCGAAGCCGCCGCCGGTCCAGCGCCGCTCCAGGCAGTACCCCGGCGGCCAGCCGAACCCGTGGCGGTCCACGCGCCTGCGCCGACACCGCCAGCGGTGAGTGGACGTTCCGGCATCCGGTGCGCGCCAGGGTGGGGGAATGCGGTGCATCATGGACAACTCATCGCGCCGCGCGCACCGGTGCGAATCCGCGCACCGCCGCTCCCAGTGGTCGGTGCGCGTGGCGCGCGTCGGCTTCCGGGCCCTGGCTCTACGATCCGCGACCCCACGCCACCCTCCCGGGTGCCTTGGGCTACAGCACCAGCCGCGGCATCGGTCGGGGGACTGTCAGTGCGCTGGGCTACGGTCCTGTCGTCCTCGTGTGGGGACTGTGCCGCTCTCGCCTGGCCTCCAAGACCGGCCAGGCGGGAGCGGCACGCTCGCTCCCTATCGATCTCGGCACGGGAGCGAGCCCTTCCGGATGGAAGGCCGACACGCAAGGTGTCCGGTATCCATTTGACGGGGGTCGGCCGGGGGATTGCAAGGAATACCGGGAACTTCGACCCCCTGGTGCGGTTCCTGGTGCTCACTGCGTATCTGAACGGTCATCTCCGCACGCCGGTTCAACAGACCGCGACCGTCATTGTTCCGTGAATCCATGATCACGTGGTGTGGCAACTCCCCTGCGGTTCGAGCTGGTTGCCTTTCCCCGGGGCAGCGGACTCGGCACCCGCGGCCCGGGGAAGCTCCACAGCTTCCGGATGGGCCGTGGAGCACCAGGCCGACAACAAGGGAGTTGTGCGTGGCCCTCAACCACATATTGATCATCACCGCGACGGTGCTCGCCTGGAGCGTCGTGATGGCGGCGATGGGACAGGCCGCTGCGATCGCCGCACTGGCACCCGTCCTCGGGCTCGTTGTCCAGCAGATCGTCCGCGCCGCTCGTACCCAGACGGGGCCGCCCCAGGAGCACCGCGTGGACGCGGTGCCCGACAAGGAGGGCAGCGCCCCGTGACGACCCCTCTCGAACCGGTTCCTCCCGCGGAACCGGTACCCCTGCGGCCCGGGCGCAAGCTCGGGCCGATCGCGGACGGCGTGGGAAGCGTCCACCGCGCCTGGCTCGAGCCACTGCGCTACACCTACTTGAAGAGCGGACTGACGCTCAGCGACCTCAGCGTCAGGGTCCTGCTCGCCAAGTCGAAGATCTCTGAGCTGCTGCGGGGGACCGGGCTCTATCCGCGCTGGGAGATCATCCTCAGCCTGTCCCTCCAGCTGCAGATGCCCAGCTGGCCCCTGTACCGGCTGTGGCGGCAAGCGGCTTTCGAAGCCCAGAAGTCCAGCGAATGGGTCGAACGGTCCACCGAGAAGGCCTTGGTGACCACATCCCAGACGCCGCCCCTGGACCACCGCGCGTTCCGAGAGACGGTGGAGGGCGACTACCGTCTCTACGCCCAGGTCTTCCTCGACGACGACCAGCGAGACACCGCCGTCTCCAACACCTTCGACATCCTGTGGCTGCGCTGGAACGAGGCCCTCTCCAGCCCCGACATCCGGCGCTTCGCCTGGTACACCCTGCGCACCACTGTCATGGCCCGCACCCCGCACATCGACGGCCGGCCCGAGTTCGGCGCAGCCGCCTTCGACACCGTGGCCCTGCGGCGCCTGACCACCGACACCGAGCGCCTGCAGCAGGTCGAGGAGAGCCTCCAGCTCTTCAAAGCCATGAGCCGGCTCCCCGACCAGCAGCTCGACATCATGGTGCTCCGCCAGCTCTACGGGATCTGCCCCGAGCACGCCTCGGCCCTCATGGGCGTCCCGCTGGCCACCATCCGCTCCGGCGAGCGCCACGCCACCTACTTCCTGGAGAGCGTCATCTGCCCGTCGCCCGAGACCGAAGGGAACACCGCATGACACGCATCGAAGAAGTCCTCTCCCGGGCCCTGCTGGTCCGGGACCGCACGGTGCCCCGGGACATCGTCCCGCCCACGACCCCATCGCCAGATCCTCTTCCCGCCGGCGACACACCCGTGAAGGACAGCACCTCCGCCGATGCCGCGGAAGATCTGCGCGCCCTGTGCGAAACGCTCGTCACCCACGCCCCCGCCGACGATGTGGCCGAGTTCGTCACCGAGCAGCTGCCCGAGCCCCGCAGCGCCCTCATCCTCGCCTGCGTCCTGCAGCTGACGGACACCGACGACGGCGCCCGCTTCTGGTGGCAGTACGCCGCAGGGGCCGGTCAGGCCGCCGCCGCGTACTGCCTCCACCTCCACCACCTGGCCCTGGGCGAGAAAGAAGCCGCGGACTGGTGGCACCGACAGGCCGACGACGTCCAACCACCCGACGACTGCTTTGGTCGGCCAGCAGAGCCGCCGGCACCGCCATGGTCTCGGCACGCAGCGGGCAGGCAGGTCACCGACGCGCCCACCACCACGATGCTTCGCGTACTGCGTCACCTCGCGAAGTCCACCACCCGCCAACAGTCCGCCGTGGTCACCGAGCTCATGGCCTACGTTCCCACGGCGGTCGCCGCCGGCTATCTCCGCCAGCCCGAGATGGACCTGCCGATGCCCGGCCCGGACTTCGCACGACGAGTCAGCGCTCTCCTTGACGCGGCCGGGGACCGGCCTGACGCCCCACGTGAACTCCCCGCAGGACGCCAACCTCTGCTTACACGGACCCGTCATCGTGGCAGCAACCAGGCCACCTCCCGTCCTCGCGACGCCGAACCAGCGCCGCCGGTGCACTCACAGACCGGCGAGATTGCCAGCCGATGAGCACCACGAGGAGGACGACAAGACAGGGCAAGCGTGAGGAGGCTGGTCAGCGTTTCGGCTGGAGCTCTCGCGGCGGCAGGGGCCATGCCCTCGCGGAGTCGCTCAGCAATCGGCGCTTCCGCAGCGCGGTCAGGCGCGGGCTGGGCAGGCCTGGTGAGGCCATGCGTCATTCCCTACAGCCGCCCCTACAGTTCTCCCTACACTTTCCCCTACAGTGATCACGTTTGTGGTCGGTCGTGTCGATACAAGTCAGCGCCTGGTTTCGCAGGGTGGCGGCACTTCGACACCCCTTTGTCCGACTGTTCGGCGTCAGACAAAGGGGCGACGCATGGCCCGGGGCGGGCGGTTGGAGACGGTGAATGGGGGCGGGTGTGACGGACTGGCCGTATGACTCGACAGGTCGGGCGCGTGCGCTGGTGCTGCTGGCGCTGGGGGTGGTGAAGGTCGCCACGGCCGAGCAGCTGCGCCAGCTGGTGCTGCCGGGAACGGCCGATGTACAGACGGTCCGCAACGCGTGCAAGGACCTGCGGCATGCCGGGCTGACGGAGTCTGTCGGCCGGGCAGCGCGGCTGGGACCGTCCGGCAAGCCGGTGCGGCACGATCTGTGGAACCTGACCACGGCCGGTCTGGCAGCGGCGGCGAGCGAGCTGGACCGCCCGGTGCGGGAGATGGGCGGCACCGCGCGGGAGGCGGCCAAGGCCGGCGCCGCGCACGCCCTGGCGGTGACGGACACGATCGACGCATTCCGCCAGTCGCCGCCGCTCGCGACGAAGCCCGTCGCCCGCCGCACCACCAAGCCGCCGAAGCAGCGTGTGCTGCCGGTGCGCCCGCGGGGTCTCGGGCATCTGCGGGGCTGGGAGACGGAGGTGGCGCTGCCGGTCGCCGGCACGTTCACCGCCCCGGCGAAGGGCTCCTTGCGCTCGGACGCCGTCCTCGTCGCGCCGGAAGACAACGTGCCGGTGCTGTTCGTGGAGGTCGACAACCACACCGAGCCGGCTGAGGTCGTCGCCCAGAAGCTCGTCCGCTACCGCGCGTTCTTCCGCCGGCAGGTCAAGGACCACCGCGGCCGCGACACCCCGCTGTGGTCGACGTTGTGGGAGGACTCCGGCCGCGGCGGCTACCCCCCGGTCGCCCTCGTCTTCACCAAGGACGTCGGTCAGGAGGCACGGATGCGGCGCATGAAAGCGATCAAGGAAGCATCCCGGGCGTGCTGGGAAGGCCGCTGGCTCACCGACACCGGCTGGCACCAGCCCGTCGACGGCCAGGAGCCGGACGGCTGGTGGGACTACACCGACACCATCCCCGTTGTTGCCACCCACCTTGACCACCTGCGTGCCAAGGGCCCGCACGGGCCGATCTGGTGGCGCTTCGGCCGCTCCGCGTGGCAGCCCCTGACCGACGCGCTGACCAACACCCGCACGAAGGCCGACCACGAGGCCCGCGAGGAACAGCGCCGTACGGAACGCGAACAGGCACGCGCGCTCGAGGACGAGCAGCGCCGTGAACGGCTTGCCGCGGCCTGGCCCTGGTCGTGCCCGTCATGCGGCACGGACGTCGGCACCGGGATGATGGGCCAGGACGGCTACCGGCCCGAACAGGGCGGGCTGTGCCCGCGGTGCGAGCACGCGCGCCGCGAGCTCGAATCCGAACGCCGGACCGAGGACGCGGGGCCGGCCAACGGAATCATGGCCCGCCTGCGCGCCCGCGCCGCCGAACGATAGCCACCAGCGATGCCCACGCGCTGAGCACCATGAGCTGCTGGACCTTGTCGGCGCTGATCATGGCCGCCCGGGTCGCGGGCCGGCGGGCGCAGTCGTAGACAGGACATGAGCGAGCGAGTACAGGTACGGCGGCGATCCTCGGGACATCCCGGGCTGACTTGCCGCCGCCCAGACCGAGGGCGGCTTGATGGTGCTGCGTCCTCCGGTGCAGCCGATGCTGGCCCAGGCCCGGGAATCGGTGCCCGGCCCTGGGGTGCTGCCCGGCGGGTTGGCGTTCGAGGCCAAGTTCGACGGCTACCGCGCCCTGTTGTTCACCCCGAACCGTATCGGCGGTGCGGTGCTGTTGCAGTCGCGCCGCGGCAGCCTGATCCAGCGGCACTTCCCCGACCTGGTCGCCGCGGCACGGCAGTTGCCGGACGGTCTGGTCCTCGACGGCGAACTGGTGGTGTGGTCGGGGGACCGGTTGTCCTTCGAGGCGCTGCAGCGCCGCGCCGTGTCGGGCGCGCGCACCGTCGACGATCTGGCCGCCAAGATGCCCGCGCACTTCATCGCCTTCGACGTCCTCCAGGCCGACAGCCAAGAGTTGCTCACCGAGCCGTACGAGCGGCGCCGCGCCGTCCTGGAGAACCTCTTCCTGGAGTACGGGCTGACGCCGCCGTGGACGCTGTGCCCGATGACGACCGACCCGGCCCTCGCGCAGGAATGGCTGACCTCCTGGACCCGCGTCCCGGGTGTGGAGGGCGTCGTCATCAAGGGCCTTCGGCAACGGTATGTGCCGGGCGCCCGCGCGTGGTTCAAGGTCCGGCGCCGCGAGACGACCGAAGCGATCATCGGCGCGGTCACCGGCAGCCTTTCCCAGCCGCAACTGCTCGTCCTCGGACGCCACGACGCCGACCACCGGCTGCGTCCGGTGGGCCGCACCACGCCGCTGCGGCCGGACGCCGCCCACCAGCTCGCCGACCACCTCACACCGGCCGAGGTCGGGCATCCGTGGACCGGCGTACGGTTCAGCGTCACGTGGGGCAGCCGCGAGATCCTCGACCCGACCCTGGTCGTCCCCGACCTCGTCGCGGAGATCAGCGCCGACACCGCCATCGACCGCGGCGCCTGGCGGCACCCCCTGCGCTATGTGCGCCTGCGCCTGGACGTCACCACAGACGACGTGCCGCCGTTCGGCGAGGGCACGGCCCCCGCCGCCGGCTGACCGGGGCGCGCGGCTGGCCGTGGTCAGGCGGCCCAGCGGGTGGCCGGCACGGTGTTCGCAAGGGTTCCGGCCCATGTGTCTGCGCTGCTGCCGGGGGGCTCCGCTTGCGTGTGCCGGGGCGTGGTCGGCTCGTCCAGGGACCAGCCGCGCAGGGCGAGACCGGCAGGGACGGTGGCATCGAGGCGGGCCATGACCCACACGCGCTCACCGGGGAGGTCCGCCCTGCTCCGTCCGGTGACCTCGAGGAGGGTTTCGGTTTGGACGGGGGCCAGGATCTGCTCGTGGTACCAGCCCTGGATGGTGACCAGTGTGGTGAAGGGGCCGGCGCGGTGGATGGTGGCGAGGGTGAGGGTGTGCGCGGTGGGCGGGTTCAGAGTCAAGGCGGCCCCCAGGGGTGGGTGGTGCTGTGGGGGGGTGGGTTGATCATCACCCGACGGTGTGGGTTTTGGCCATATGTCGGGGTGGATTTTCGGCAAGAAATTCGAACATGCGTATGGTGTCGTCATGGTCGACACCGACTTCCCCGACGATCTGCGCGCCGCACAGATCCGCCTGCACCAAGCCACCGCGGAACTCTCCGCCCTCTGCCGCACTCTTCCCTGGTCCGTGGAGCCGCTGGCCGGCTGGGAAGGCACCGAGCACCCCCACACCGGCGTCGTCACCGGAGGCCGTGACGCCAGCCCCGGATATACCGAGGGCCAGCAGGCAGCGGTGGAGCGCCTGCGCACGGAGTGCACGGACCTGTCCGTCACCGTCGCCGCGCACCCGTACTGGGACACGGTGGAGCGGGAGAAGCGGGTCGGGGAGCGGATGCGGCTGAAGCACGAAACCCTCCCAGCTGCGGCGCCCGTTGTCGACGTCGTCTCCGCCGCCTGATGCTGCACCCGCCCGTCATGTCTGAGCCGTCGCCCGAGCTGTCCCGCCTCCAGAAGCTGCGCGTCGTGGAGGAGTACCAGGCGTACCAGCTGGAGCGGATTCGGGAGACGATCCGCAGCCTGGAGGCTGAGGAAGAGGCCGCGCGGAAACGGGAGCGGGCTGCGCGGGAGGAGTCGTCGTGGAAGATCGAACCGTCCAGAGCGCAGGGTGATGACACCTTCGCGGTGCTGCACCGCGGCGGCTGCGCCATGTACAAGCACCCGATGGGCTGGCTGGACCGCGAAGAGGCGCTCATCGCCTTGGGTGAGCCGGACATCAAGGCATGCGAGATCTGCCGTCCGGAGACCGGGCTGACCTCTGCGTGACGGCGCTATTCGTTGGCGCCCAGCGTCCCGGGCCGACGTGCGAGCATCGTGCCTGCCACGCCGCGGCCAAGCGACTCTTGCCCCGCGCGCACGTTGATCGGGATGGCAGGCTCTCCTCCATTCGAAGGGAGCTCCGCGATGACCGACAAGCCGGAGACAGAACGCGTCGACTGCACCGACTGCTTTGCCCTGCCGGGGCCCGACAACACCCGCATCGCCTACGTGAAGACCGGCGGCGCGATCAGCGAGACGTGGCACACCCCCGAGTGTCCGGCACTGGTCATCATGGAAATCAACATGGAGGAGGGCAGCAAGCGCGTGCGGGAGCAAGAGGCATGGGCCCAGGGCGTCTTCCCCACCGCGCACGAGCGCCTTAAGAAGGCAGCTGCCGCGCTGCCCGCCGACACCGCCGCCCAGCCCTTCGTCGACGCCCTCACCGAGCTGGTCCAGGCGCAGGCCGAGACCACCGGCTTCGTCGTCCTGCACCGCTGGGCGGAGATCCTGGAGCGGCACTTCCCGCCAGAGCTCCCCGACCCCGACCGCACCACTGAGTAGCACGACCGGCCTGCACTACTGCCGGCTGGGGCTGACGGATGGATCACCGACATGGCCGGACAGGGAGTTGCACGGCTCGGGCGGATCGCGGCGGCGGATCAGCCTTCCTGCTGACCGGCCAGCACCTGTGTTGCACCAGGCGTTGCGCCAGGCGTTGCGGTGGATGGTGCGCTGGGTGTTGCGGTAGGCGTTGCGCGAGCCTTCACAGTGTCCGGGACTTCGCCCAGGTCAGCGCCAGCGTGCGGGCGTGGTCGGGGTGCTGACATCCCCGTTGCGGCCGCTTTTTCCATGTCCCTGGCTGGAGTGAGTGGGAGGGCGGGATGGGCGGCGTGGACGCTGCCGGGGATCGGGGTGCGCTCACCGGTGTTGCGCGCCGGGCGGGCCGCCGCGCCGACGCCACCGTGGCCACCGCCGACAGCGTCATGCCCGCCTGGCCGCACTGCCGGTGCGCCCGCAGCACGGCGCTGAGCGCCGCCGCGCTGATCACGGACGTCCGCAGCTCGATCACCACGGCTCGCGGCAGATGGGACCGGACGACTTCTGCGAGCTGCTGCGACACCGTGGCGCGGTCGCTGATCACGACGTCGCCGTGGAGCGTGACGACCAGTACGCCACGGTCGAGCGTGTGGGTGAGCACCATGAGCCATCCGATCAGGGCGATTTTTCGGATTTGCCTCATTTAGGGGCCCGGCGGTCACCGCCGCAACACGCCACACCACAACCGGGGGAATCGCCCCCCGCCCCGAACTTCCGACCAGCGCTTTCCTCGGGACGGCGCGCACCCGGCCCTTGGCCCGCGGCTTCGCGCCGTTGACATCCCGGTTCGCACCGGTTTTCCCCCTCCGTAGCCGGACCGTGATCCTCAAGTTCAGCTCAGATGCAGTGACGAACCGGCGGCCCATCTCTAGGGTCCTCACAATCGAGAACAGTGGGGCAGGGCACCACGGTCTGGTGCGGGGAGCAACACACCAGCAACACACCGCGGTCCCGCGGGCGTCGCAGGCTCCCCCGGATCGTTGGAACAGAGGATGTCGCACCATGAAGTCCCGCAAGTCGGCCACGTTCGCGGCGATCACCGCGATGGCGGTCGTCCTGACCGCCACCTCCTGCAGCGGCGAGTCACGCTCCGCCGGTGACGCCCCGTCGGGCGGCCCGAGCTCTATGGACCGCCCCAAGCTCCCCACCTACAAGGTCGCGACAGACGTCTCGTTCGACTCCCCGACCCTCGCCAGGGCGCAGAAGGCGGGCAAGCTCGTGATCGGAGTCGCGGACGACCAGCCCTTCCTGGGCTACCAGGACAAGGACGGCCAGCGCTCGGGTTTCGACATCGAGATCGCCAAGATGGTCGCCGCGGACCTCGGCTTCGCGCCCCGTCTGATCCAGTTCAAGACGATCGACACCCGCGGCCGTGAAGCGGCCATCGCCAATGGCGAGATCGACCTGTACGTCGGCACGTACACCATCAACGACGAGCGCAAGAAGAAGGTCGGATTCGCGGGGCCGTACTACATGGCCGGCGCCGACCTGCTGGTCCGCAAGGACGACCGCACCATCGGCGGCCCGTACTCCCTGGAGGGCAAGACGGTCTGCTCGGTGAAGGGCGCGACGGCTCTGCGCGAGATCCAGAAGCCCGAGTACAACACGACGACGGTCGCGACCGACAAGGACGTCGAGTGCGTCCAGCGGCTGCTCGCCGGCGACGTCGACGCCGTGACCACGGACGACGCCATCCTGATGGGCTACGCGGCGCAGGCGCCGGACAAGCTGAAGGTCGTCGGCAACCCGTTCACCGAGGAGCCGTACGGCATCGGGATGGCCAAGGACGACAAGGCACTGCGCGAGGCGGTGTCGGACTCCATCGAGGCGCATGACGCGAACGGCAACCACGAGAAGGCGTACGACGCGACGCTGGGTCTGTCCGGCTCCAAGTACGGCGGCGCGCCGCTCGTCGAGCGTTACTGACATACCGCCACGAAGGGGCGGCCACCCGGTCATCGGGTGGCCGCCCCTTCGTCGTGCGGCCCCCGGGCGGACGACTCCGCCCCGGCCGGGCGCGGTGCCGGCCGGGGCGGATCGGGGTGCGGCGGCGTCAGCCGAGCGTGGCGAGCGCCTGGTTGAAGGTGGCCGAGGGACGCATCACGGCCGCGGCCTGGGCCGGGTCGGTCTGGTAGTAGCGGCCGATGCCGTCGTAACTCGTGAGCATCGGTCCCTTGAGCGGCGGTGGAGGAGCCTGGTGGCTCCGTTCGTGCCGTGCCGGGTGGGTGCTGGCGGCGTCGTGGAGGGCCGTGTGCCCGGTGGTGGGGCCGAGGTCACCAGTCGACGTGTGCGCTGATCCATCTGTCGAGGCTGTCGGTGTCATGGGCGGGTGGCAGGTCGGGGCCGCAGGTGAGGGGTGTGTAGGACAGTTGGAGGTGCGTGAGGTAGCCGTAGGGGCCGTTGTCGGATGCCGGCCCGAGGACGAGGGCGTGGGTGGGGGTGCGCCAGATGCGGTGGGTCAACGCGGGTCCGGTGACTGTGGCCGCGGATGACAGGAGCGTCCGCTCGGGGCTTTGGCCGAGGTGCTCGGTCACTGCCTGCGCGGCCTGTTCGAGCACCGTCTCACAGTCCTGGTCGGTGCATGGCCTGCGGCCGCTCCAGCCGGGCAGCTGCTGCCAGTCGTCGATGAGCTCGTACAGCCACTCTCCGTTGGTCACCTCCTCGTCGTCCGGGTCGACGGGATACACCTCGCCGAAGACCAGGAAGTGCCGGACTTCCGGGCGCCCGAACGGGTTGCTGCCGTCGGTGCACAGCACATGCCCGTATCCGGTGCGGAAGGAGTCGCAGACCAGGTCTTCCCATGCCCATCCACGCTTCTGCACCTCCACATTGCGGGATTCGAAGTCGTCAGGGACGTGCGGCGCGGTCGGCAGGGCGACCAACTCGGCGACGGCCCCAGCGGTCAGCGGCCGGTGGGCGAGGGCATGGACGGGTATCGGCATGCTGATCACTCTATGAGCGGCCGATTTCGTCGTAACTCGTGAGCATCGGGTCCCCCCGGGCGGCGGTGGAGGAGCTGGCGAGGCCGGCGTACGGCCCGGCGCATGACAGGACGACGTCGCGCTCAAGGGGCCGGTGCAGACCGTGCTACCGGTTTCAATGGGGTCCGCCGGTATCCTCGCGTTGCATCCCCAAGGAGCGTCGGCGGGCCGGGGTTGTTCTTCACGGTCCACCGGGTCCTTACCCGGATCGAGGATGTGCCGAGCGATTTGCTGCGTCAAGACGCCGCCCCGCGATCCGAAGCAAGACGTTCGCGAAGAATGAGTGCTCTATGAGCCGGTATGACGAAAGTGAGCATCATGAGTGAGGTACTCGCGGCGTTAGCCGGTGCTGTGATTGGTGGGGGATGTGCTGTCATGGCGGCCAAGCTCCAAGCCCGGGGCGCCCACGCCCAAGCAGCCGCAGCCCGTGATGCTGCCAGTCGTCAGGCTGATGGCGCGCATATGCAGTGGATCGGTTCCAACCGCAGCAACGCATGCGCTGCCCTGCTCGCTGACGCTCTTGAATTCGAAGGCGCACTCCAGGGCCTGGTCCTAAGACCGATACGAATGGACGTCTGGCCAGATGGTCACCCACGAAAACTACGATGGGCCTTCAGAGCGGCGGAGTATGTCCGGGCCAAAAGCCCTCGCGCCGGGCGGGTTGTCCTCTGGTTTCGGCGAAAAGTACGCCGAGGTGAGCACGGATGGCAGTCAAGAATGGTCAGGTATGAGAAGTTGCAGCGCGCTCTCACCCGCATGGAACATGCCTGTTCTGTCATCGAGCTGCACGGTCCGATCAGTGTCGGAGCCCAAGCCGTTCGCCTTGTCACGATATGCGCCGACCTCGGCACTCAGGCTGCTTCTTGGGTAAACGCCCCGCATCTGCACGGTGTCGGAGAAGAGCAGCTCCTAGCATTCGTTCGCGCTCGCATCGAATTCACTCAGGCAGCCCAACCTCACCTCACCTGACGGCGCGTGCTCGGGCCCCTTGTGAGGCTGTGTCCGTGACTACACGTCCGAGCATGAACGGCGCGTGCACTCGCGGAGTTCGATGAACTACTACGACCACGAGCGTCCGCGTCTCGCCCGAGGTTATCGCCGATCTGAAGTCCCCATCCTGGGTGCCTGAGGGCCGCCCGCTGGTGCTGATCGGCGCCTCCGGAACCCTGCTCCCGTCAAGGGGCAGCCCTCTTGCCGGCCAGCGGCCGGCCCCGTGTGCTGCTCTATCGTTTTGGGGTTGTTTGGGTGCGGCGTGGTTGGGCGTGGCGTTCGCCCCCCGGGCGGGGCGTGGTGTGGTCGGTGTCGCGGGGTAGTGGGCGTGGTCCGCTTCCCGTGTCCGCCGTGTGGGCGGGGTTCGCTGTGCTTTCCGCGGTCCGGTCGCGTGTGCCGGGTGCTCGGCGCTGTGCTGTGTTCTCCCGGTCGGAGCGCTTTGCGCTCAGAGGTCGTTTTCTCCCATTGTTTTATCCCGGAATCGACTGTTTGGTCTGGGGTGTCGGGTCGCGCCAGGAGATGGTGTTCTCGCCGGTGAGGCGGCGGGCCATGAGGTCGGTCATGGCGAGGTGGATCATGGCTTCGGAGCGTTCGGAGAGGGTTTCGTAGTCGCGGGCCAGGCGGCGGTGGAGCATGAGCCAGCCGTAGGTCCGTTCGACCGCCCACCGCTTCGGGATCGGGTTGAAGCCCCTGGTCCCGGGGGTTCGGGCGGTGATCTCCATGTCGATGCCGAGGGTGGCGGCGTGTTCGACGAGGTGTTGGCGGTAGCCGCCGTCGACCCAGACCTTGCGGGTGCCGGGGTGGTCGGCGGCGACCTGGTCGAGGAGCCGGGTGCCGGCGGCGGAGTCCTGCACGCCGGCGGCGGTGACCAGCACGGCGAGGAGAAGGCCGAGCGTGTCGGTGACGATGCTTCGCTTCCTGCCGACGATCTTCTTTCCGGCGTCGATGCCCTGGCTGGAGGCGTGGACGCTGGTGGAGGTCTTGACGCTCTGGGCGTCGATGACACAGGCGGATGGTTCGGCGTCCCGCCCTTCCTTCTGCCGCAGCAGTTGCCGGAGGAGGCCGTTGAGCTGGGCGAACACGCCTTCCTGCTGCCACTTGGTGAAGTAGCCGTAGACCGTGTTCCAGTGCGGGAAGTCGTGCGGCAGGTAGCGCCACTGGACTCCGGTCCGGTCCACGTACAAGATCGCGTCCATGATGTCGCGCAGGTCATGCTCGGGCGGCCGGCCGAAGTCCAGGGCTCTGCCACGGCGCTCGAAGCGCCAGGCCGCAAGGACCGGCTCGATCAACTCCCAGCGGGCATCGGACAGGTCACTCGGATAGGGGCGTCGCTCAGGCATGCTTCCGGCGTACCGCTCCAGGCGGAGTGCGCCCAGGCGTACAGCGGTAACGACGGAAGCACATAGAAAGCTGGGCGTTCTGGGATGAGACAGGAACGACTCTCATCCCGCCACACCTGTCACTCCACCCGGCCCACAGGCCCCAACCGCACCTACAACCTCACCGTCACCACGATCTCGCGACCCAAGAATCGGCTTATACACGGGCAGTTCAGGTGAAGACGACCTCTCAGTGCTTGTTTTTGAAGGTCCTGCGGGCTGCGTCTGTCCGATCATAAACGGTGCGCCTTGGAGGGGCGGCAGTACTGGCGGTACCGGCCTTCAGCAGCTACCTTGTACCGCATGGGACTTCCCGGCGGATCACGTTCCGGAGTGAGTCAACTCCGGCGCGGGGTATTGCAGTTCTGCGTCTTGGCGCTTCTGCGCGACGGTGAGAGATACGCCTTCGAACTGGTGCGTGAGCTGTGCGACGCCCATGGACTCGTGACTAGTGAGGGCACCATCTATCCGCTGCTCTCACGGCTTCGCAAAGAAGGGTGGGTCAGCACGGTCTGGATCGAGTCCGATGCCGGCCCCCCACGCCGTTACTACACGCTGACAGATGCGGGACGACTAGCGCTGGCAGACTTCGCCGGTGAGTGGGTGCCGTTCAGAACTGCTGTCGATAACCTGCTGGACAGTGAGGGGAAGAATCAGTGACCTCAAGCGGGCATCAGCTTGTCGAGGAGTACCTGCGTCGCTTTGACAATGCGTCCGTGTTCCTCACGGCAGAACGACGCATAGAGCTCAGGCAGGAGATAGTCGAGCATATTGACGCCGGCCTGGAGGAGGCAGATGCCCTGCATGCCCATGCAGCCCGCACCGTTCTGGAGCGGCTAGGGCCGGCGGCAGACATCGTGGCCGCCGAGTTGAGCCAGAAGTCCACCGGTTCCACACCCGTCATCAGGCAGCCGGCAGCGTCGGCCAATGAGTCTGAGCCCGGCCCTGACGGCAGCAGACGGCCACGCCCGGACGACGTCGGTGCACCTATTCCCCGCGTGCGACCTCGGAAAGCAGTGGTACTCCTGACGGGGGCAGCAGCGACGGTTGCTGTGGCCGGCATGCTGGCATTCGGGGCGAGCACTTCGTCCGGCGACCGAGGGCGAGGTGTGGGACCATCGTTTACCCCGTCCGAAAGTGCTCCACCCACCAGCGAGGTGTCCCCCGGGTCCAGCCTGACCCCTCCATCACGCCCTGGGACACGCCCTCCGACTCCCTGAACGATCCGCCGACGTCAGCTTCATGAGGAGCCCGCTTCAGCCTCATTCTTCTTCGCCCAGCTCGGGGTGGCGCCTTTGCGGGTGAGGCGGCGGGTCATCAGGGTGATGGCGGCCCAGGTGACGAGCGTTTCGGAGTGCTGGGGCAGGCGTTCGTAGTCGCGTGCGTGTCGGCGTGCGTGCATCATCCACGCAAGACTCCGCTCAACGACCCACCGGCGGGGCAGCACGACGAAGCCGGAGGCGTCCTTGGGACGGCTGACGGTCTTGATGGTGAGGTTCAGGTGCTTCTTCGCCCAGTCCACCAGCTTTCCGGCATAGGCGGAGTCGGCCCAGACGATGGTGATCTCGGGGTGCATCAAGCGGAGGCGGAAGAGGACTTCCTTCGCCGCATGGCTGTCGTGCAGGTCGGCGGGGCTGACCATGACCAGCAACAGAAGCCCTCTGGTGTCGACCACGAGATGCCGCTTGCGGCCGTTGATTTTCTTGCCCGCGTCGTAGCCGCGCGAGTCCTTGCCGACCGTCTCGGCGGCCTTCACGGACTGGAATCGATCACGGTGGCCACCGCTTTGGGCCCTTTGCCCATCTCCCGGCGGATCCGGCCACTGAGCTGGTCGCGGATCTGCCCGACCACTCCGGCAGCCGCCCAGCGGGCCATGAAGCCCCAGACCGTGCGCCAAGGCGGGAAGTCAGCAGGTAAAGCACGCCACTTGCAGCCGGTGTCCACGACATAGCGGATGGCGTCCATGATCTCGCGGCGGGGATGTTTCTCCGGTCGGCCGCCAGCAGGAGTGTCGCAGGCTGGTGTAGGCAGCAGCGGTTCGATCAGGGCCCACTCGGCGTCGGATGTGTCCGAGGGATAGGTGGGATGGCGCATGGCGGTGTCCTTGAACAGCGCTGTGATGGGCCACCCGTCCCCTTGGACGGGTGGCCCATCACAGCTGGTCAGGAGGCGATGAGGTCGAGGGTGGATTCGATGGAGTTGAGCTGGGCGACGATGTGTCGGACCCACTTGTCGTTCGGGTGGGCGGCGGCGTGCGGGGCGACCGTGCCGGTGATGAACCGGCGGAACTCGGTCAGCTTCTCGGCGAGGACGGCCCGTTCGTAGGCCTCCAACGCGGCCCGTTCCGCGCCGAGCTGGTAGCCATCAGCCCGGGTCCAGATCAGCGGTGGCCATTCCAGCCTCGGCGACGCGCACGAGTGGGGCGAGACGTGCAAGCGCTGGAACCGGTCCTGCGACACGGTGAAGGACCAGCACAACAACCGTCAGGCGCGTGCGTTCGCGTCCAGCTGGTGGAACAGCCGCGAGATGGCGCGGTTCAACCGCCGAGGTCAGCTTCTGGGCTACCTCTATGCTGTCGGCGACTATCTCTACCGGAAGAGGTACCTCTGGTGACGCAGCCGAAGACGAGCCGTGCGCTACGGGTGTCCGGCCTGCTTCTTCTCGCACTCGCGGTCGCGGGTGCGGGCGTGTTCGCGGCGGTCACCTGGCTCGTAGGGGCCGGCGGCTGCGCGGACAGCTCCGTCCGGGAACAGCAGGTAGCGGCCCTAAAGATCTTCCGTACCCCTCCGGCCGGCGCGCGTCCCGCGCCGGGCCTGGAGGGCGTGCAGACCGAGTGCATGGACGACAGCGGGGATCCCTGGCTGGCCGCCACGTCGGGCTACGAGTCCGACGCCGACCAGCAGACGGTCCTCGACCACTACCGGAAGGAGACGAAGGAGGACGGCTGGACACCGCTCCGACCGGCGGGCGAAGCCGGAGGTACGCCGGATGCTCCCGCTGATTCCTGCTACCGCAAGGACCTCGCAGGTGATCCGGCCCTTCTGCGGATCCACTACACGACCCCCACCGAGTACCTCATCAGCGTCGAGTCCTCTCTGGATGGCACACTGGTCGAGTGCTGAGGCGGACCCCGGCTGTCCCCTACCCCGCGGACCGGGGACAGCCGGGCACTTACGGCGCCCCGCCGTACAACGCCACGGAGCCCCGGGAGGTGTGTCCTCCCGGGGCTCCGGCCTTCGTGGACGCTTCAGCGAGCGAGGACGTTTCCCTACGCGGCCCACGCCAGTCCGAGGTTGGCGAGTTGGGTGAGTTTGTCGGGGGTGAGTTTGGCCCGGCGGCTCTTGGTGTTCGAGAGGAACACTCCGAGTTTGACTTCGGTCCCATCCGGGAGAATCTCGACGTGGGAGCGGCTGACAGGCCCTACAGAGCCTTCGCGGGCCTTGTATTGCGCCAGGGCTGCTACGCCCTTCTCGAAGGGGCTCAGAGGCGCTGTGGAGGGCTTCGCGGGCTCTTTCGGCTCCGGGGCCGGCGGCGTGATGCCGAGCTGCTCCAGGCGCTCGCGCTGCCCGTCCGTCAGGGCTTCCCAGGCCTTCGGTGTCCGCTGTCGGGCGAGCCATTTGCCGATGTCCATGGCGTGGACGGTGACGCCGGGCAGGACGTGGGCCTGGCCTTCTTCGTCGCGTAGTAGTTCGCGCAGTGCGGCGTAGTGCCGCTGCCACTCCGCTGGCCACGACGGGTTCCAGTCCTTGTCTACGGCCTCCAGCGCGGTCTTCCATTCGGGGTGGTCGTCGAGGGTGCCGGGGCGGCGGAGGTTGGACAGCCACTGCCCGATCGGCCGGTCGAGCATGGTGGCGGTGCGGGGTGCGCACAGCGTCCAGTGCTGCTCGTAGTAGGCCTTGGCGGCTTCCAGGTTCTCCTGGAACCGCTCATCCGCCAGGCTCCAGACCATGCCGAGTTTCTCCAGCCGCCGGGCGCGCAGGCCGCTCATCTGCCCGGCCCCGTACGCCCGTCGCTGTTCCGCGACCCACTGCCCGAGGGGGTAGGTACTCTCCTTGTGTCCGTAGGGCACTCGGGCGTGCTGCTCACGCTCGGTGAACTTCTTCAAGGCCGCCCAGCCGCGTGCCCAGTCCTGCTTCTCGGTGTCGATCACGTTGAAGCTGACCCAGTCTGCGACCATCACCGGGTCACGCGGGGCGGCAAAGCGAAGCAGCAGGCGGGATTCTTCCTCGTCTTCCTCGGGCGGCGGACCGATGTTCACGGACGGCTGCGCGACGTCTTTCTGAGGCTCTTGCGGGATGGCCAGCAGTTCGACGGCTTCTTCGTCGTGAGCGCGCAACCCTTCAAGTACCTTCACCAAAGGCCGATACGACCCGGAGGTGAACATGTCTTCCGGCTTTTCTCCGGGCTGGAGGAATACCGGCACGATCAGCGAGGCGAGCTTTCCTTGTCCGGGCTTCTGACGCAGCGCCCGGCCGATGGCCTGGACGATGTCGTGGGGCGCCCCTTTGGGGTCCAGCAGGGCCACGGAGTCCACGGCCCGGATGTCGACGCCCTCGCCTAGGACGCGGCAGTTGGAGAGCACGGCCCGCTGCGTCGTGGTGCCGAACGAGCCCAACACTTCCCGCCGGTGCTGGGGGATGTGCTCGCCGCAGAGCCAGTCCGCCCAGATCCGAGCGGGGTAGTTCTCGGGCTCGTTGGCATGCAGCTTCGCCGCGACCCGCTCGAGGCCTTCCGCGTATGCCTGTGCCTCTATGGTCCGGTGGTGGAAGGTGATGCAGGTCGACAGGTTGTGCTGCGCCATGGTGTGCAGGAGCGCGGCTTGGAGGGCTCCGAGGCGCTGCCCGCGGACTTCTTCCGTGTGCCGGTCCTCGCCCATCAGCCGCTCGGGCGTGACGACCGGGTCCTTCAGCTCCAGGACGATGATCTGGTACCGCGCAAGCAACCCGCGCGAGACGGCCGACGCCAGGCTGAGCTTGTAGAGGACCGGCCCGAAGACCTTCTCGTCGTCCATGGAGGCCGCCATCTCGCGCGGCAGCGGGTCGCGCACCCCTTCGGCGACCTCCCGGTTCAGCCGTTCCTCCCAGATCCGCGGCGTGGCCGTCAGGTACAGCCGGCGGTGCGACGGGATGACGGTCTGGTTGTGGACGTCGGCCCACGCCTTGCCCATCGAGCCGGAAGTCCTGTGGGCCTCATCGACCACCGTCAGGTCCATCGGGGCCAGCTGCTGGCCGTAGGCGCCTGTGAGGTTCGGGGAAGGCGTCACCGAGACGTTCGGCTTCGTGTGTCACTTGCCGGGAGATGTATGTGAGCAAGTCATGGGCGGTTTAGCTGGTCGATCATGGTGGCATCAGTTCGCGCTCCGCAGTGACATGAATCCGTGTTGGCCGGTGTCGCCTTTGTCGAATCTCCTTCTGCTGGCTCTGGCGGATGCTCACTTGAGCATGCAAGCGCGGCCGCTGGGTGCTGGTGAGGGCTTCTGCGTGGCAAAGTCGCAGTGACGGGCTTGCTTTGGTGGAGCACATCGGATCCGGTGTTCAGTACCAGCAATAGTCTTCAGCGGCTGCCTCGGGATCACTCGGGATCAAGCGGTCTGTAGAGAAAGCCCAATACCGCGGGCGGCGTTCTGAAGCATTTTCTCGTACTTCTTGGCGTAGGCGAATGGGTGCTGGTAGTGCGTGAGGCATTCGAGCCGACCTGCTCTGAGGACTGGCTGGGCCCATCGCGGCATCATATGCAGTGCGCACCGCCCGTGAGAGTCGTAGCCGACGCCTCCATGTGTCTTGAGCAAGTCGCCGTCTACGGATATGTCGCAGGTTCGGGTGTTGGAGAGTGCGCGCAGACCAAGGCTGGTGACAGTTGCGGCTGTCAAGATCGCGGCGATTCCCGGGTCGGCGATCTGCAGCAGGCCGGCGATAACCTCTGGGCTGGGCTGCATCCGCAGGCCGTTCGGGCGTGACGGAGAATACTGGATGGTGTCGGCGCCTGGACAGAACGGCTCATCCATGCGGCCGCTTGGCGCTGCGTGTCCTGGTAAGGCGTCGGAGAACACAGGCTCTGGCAAAGGCCGGCTTACTGCTTTCACCTTCAGCGATGTTCCACTCTCTGTTGGGCGCTGATGTTGTGGCGTATTCAGCAAGGCCACCCGCGCGGCGGACCGGGCCCTGATCACCCGGTGTGGCACGCGGGCCAGATGTGGGGTGCCGGTCCAAGGCTGGTGCCACAGCACGGTAAGACGCAAGTTCGCGGATCGGCGCAGCGCGAGCAGGGCTTCCCAGACTCGGTCCCACCGACTGTTGTGGGCGCGACAGAAGATGACATGCCTGATCCCCAACGCGGTGATCCAAACAAAGGCCTGTCCCCGCAGCGTGTCAGCGGCCTCGGTGCTGGATCTCCAATACGGATTCTTGCCCAGTTGGGTAAGCATCTCTTGAAAGAGCATGCGTGAGGGATACCGCGAGGGCGCAAGGTGAACGGTAATACGCCCCTGTTCGGGTGCATGGGCCAGCAGCGCCGCACGCATGAGCGCGGGGTCGTCCACGGGGTCAACGATGACCTGGACCGGTGGAGGACCAGGGAGCGTAGGTGTCCCATGTGGCATCGACGGCTGTAGACAGGGCCACGGGCTACGGACAGCCATGGGCGTTCCCGCGTCCCTGCTGGCGAGTTCGGTGCATGTACGGCCAGGGCGGCACTCCATACAGAGCAGTACAGGCCACGGGGGAAGGACTCCGGAAGGGCGCCCTTGGGGAGGCCGGGCCTGCACCGGCCTAGCAATTTCACCGGCATCAAATAGCGCATGTTCTCGCTGAGTGAAGGCGAAACAGCCCAGAGCCCACTCGTTCCAGTGACAGCCTCCTCCGATTCGGTCACGCCGCATTTAGCCTCAATCCACGTTGTGCGGCACCCGACCGTGCCGCTCTGTTACCTCTGCCGGGGGAGGCTGTACTTGAGCGCTGCGCCGCTGTTCGCCTGCTGGTCTTACAGGTTCCGCCGACGGTGATCACCGTGAACGATGAGTCGGAGACGGGTCTGGGTCAGCCCCGCGACGAGCTGAGGCCTGCCGCGGTTCGTCAGATGCTCAGGCTGCGGGAGTCGGGGGAGCTGACCACCGCACACATGAGGCTCATTGCCGAGTCGGTGGACGTGAGTCTGCGGCAGGCGTGGCGCTGGCTGGCCGAGGCGGAAGAGACCGGCTCACCGGAGAAGCCCGAACGCAGGCGCTTCAAGATCACCGAAGAGATCGTCGATGTCCTCGCCGACTACCGCGGCAACGTCAAGCGTTGCCACGAGCATCTGGTGCGCGAGGCCAAGCGGGCGGGGGAGAGGCCGATCGGCCTGACCACGCTGCACGACGCCATCGCCCGTGACCTCAACCCAGGCTTCATGGCCGGGCTGCGGGAAGGCATCCCAGCTGCCCGCGGCTTCGACCCCGCCTTCCAGCGCCCGGCGGTCGCCCGCAACCAGGTGTGGGAAGGGGACCACAAGCAGGCCCCGACCGTCGTGATGATGCCTGACAAGAAGCCGTCGAACGTGTGGGTGACGTGGTTCGAGGACCGTGGCACCAGCAACGTGATGGGCTGGGCGGTCACCGCCGGCTCTGCGCACCGCGGATCGGTCCTGGCGGCCGTACGGGCCTCTGTGCTGCGCGAACCCCCGTACGGGCCCGCTGGCGGGCTGCCGCACCTGGTACGGGTCGACGGCGGCTCCGACTTCATGTCCAAGACCGTCCGGCGGACCTTCGGCCTGCTCGGTGTGCCGATGCACAAGGTGCGCAGCGCCCGCCACAAGGGCGGGATCGAGCGGCTGAACCGCACCAGCATGACCCGGTTCTTCGCTGTGAACCGTTCCGGGTTCGGTAGAGATCTCAGATGTTGGTTGTGACCTGGGCTTTCGTGGCGCTCAGGTAGTGGTTGGCTTCGTATTCGGCGGGCGGGACGTGCCCTATCTCACCGTGGAGTCGGGT